>NZ_JALIGC010000037.1:0-441554 GCF_024764775.1 Scandinavium manionii
TTGCATGTGTTAGGCCTGCCGCCAGCGTTCAATCTGAGCCATGATCAAACTCTTCAATTTAAGTTTGATGCTCATGAATTAAACTTCGTAATGAATTACGTATGTTCACTCATAAGACTTGGTATTCATTTAGTGTCCGGAGACATTAAGAATCCATGTCACTTTGAGTGCCCACACAGATTGTCTGATAAATTGTTAAAGAGCAGTGAGTTACGCGCTTTCGCTTGCTAACTCGAGGTCCCGTATAATACGTTTTCCTCATTCAGAGTCAAGCAATTATTTTCGCTTTTCTCTGTCAGGATTTCCTGGGAAACCCTTCTGACCCGGCGGCTAGCGTGCCGTTGTTCCGTGTCAGTGGAGGCGCATTATAGGGAGTTCTGACGAGACGGCAAGAGGAAATTTGAATTAATTTTTCGTTCGCCCTTTTTTTCACCAAACCACTCATAAAAGCACCATTAATTGCTCTATCTGCTGTTTTTACCGCCGTATTTTGTCTCTGAATGGCATACTAGAAAGGTAATTCGATATGAAGGAAAGGCATCTATGTCCTTGAGCGCGCAACAGCTGGCGGCACAAAAGAACATTTCATGGGTTCTTGCAGAGAAACTGGCGCAGAAGATTTTAACCGGCGAATACCCGCCGGAGTGCATCCTCCCAGGAGAGATGGAGTTGGGCGAGCAGTTTGGCGTAAGCCGTACCGCCGTGCGTGAAGCGGTGAAGACGCTGACCGCAAAAGGAATGGTTTTGCCGCGACCGCGTATTGGCACCCGAGTGATGCCTCGCAGCGACTGGAACTTCCTTGATAAAGAATTGATATCCTGGTGGCTCACGGAAAGTAACTTTGAAGAAGTCGTGAAGCACTTCCTCGTTATGCGCAGCAGCCTTGAACCGCAGGCCTGCTTGCTGGCGGCCACGCTCGGCAGCGCTGAACAAAAAGCCCGGCTGAATACATTGATGGAAGATATGGTCCACCTGAAGCGGCACTTTGACCGTCAGCGCTGGATTGAAGTGGATATGGCCTGGCACGAACAGATCTATGCAATGAGCTCCAATCCGTTTCTGACCTCTTTTGCTTCATTATTTCATTCTGTCTATCAGACCTACTTTGCCGCCATCACGCAAAACGAAGTGGTGAAGCTCAGTCTCCACCAGGACATTGTGGATGCCATTCAGGAAAGCGATGGCCCTCGTGCCCGGCAGGCTTGCCTGGCACTGTTAACGGCCCCAAACACCCAGGCTACTCAATAGATGACCGAGAAGAAATCACGCAGTATGGCCGGTTTGCCGTGGATTGCGGCGATGGCCTTCTTTATGCAAGCGCTGGATGCCACCATTCTTAACACCGCGCTCCCCGCGATTGCCCATAGCCTTAACCGCTCCCCACTGGCGATGCAGTCGGCCATTATCAGTTACACCCTGACTGTGGCGATGCTTATCCCGGTCAGCGGCTGGCTGGCCGATCGCTTCGGTACGCGCCGCATCTTTATGATTGCCGTGAGTCTGTTTACCCTGGGCTCGCTGGCGTGCGCCCTGTCAGGTTCATTAACGCAGCTGGTTATCTTCCGCGTGATTCAGGGGGTCGGCGGAGCAATGATGATGCCCGTCGCCCGCCTGGCACTGCTACGAGCCTATCCGCGCAGTGAACTTCTACCGGTTCTGAACTTCGTGACCATGCCTGGACTGGTCGGCCCAATTCTGGGGCCGGTGTTGGGTGGTGTGCTGGTGACCTGGGCGAGCTGGCACTGGATTTTCCTGATTAACATCCCGATAGGCATCGCCGGACTGCTATATGCCCGCAAATATATGCCGAATTTCACCACGCCACGCCGCAGATTTGATATGACCGGCTTCTTGCTGTTCGGCCTGAGTCTGGTTCTGTTTTCCAGCGGGATGGAGCTGTTCGGTGAGAAAATTGTCGCGACGTGGATAGCGCTGACCATCATAACGATTAGTGTTCTTCTATTACTGGCTTATATTCGCCATGCGCGCCGTCATCCCACGCCACTCATCGCGCTACCGATGTTCAAAACACGCACCTTCTCCGTGGGAATTGTCGGCAACCTTGCCACCCGTCTCGGTACCGGCTGCGTTCCGTTCCTGATGCCGTTGATGTTGCAGGTTGGGTTTGGTTATCCGGCGCTGATCGCCGGCTGCATGATGGCGCCCACCGCGTTAGGGTCGATTCTGGCGAAATCTACGGTGACGCAGGTCCTGCGTTGGCTGGGCTATCGTAAAACGCTGGTAGGGATAACGGTGTTTATCGGCCTGATGATTGCGCAGTTCTCGCTGCAGTCACCGTCCATGCCGGTGTGGATGCTGGTCCTGCCTTTATTCGTACTGGGAATGGCGATGTCGACGCAGTTTACGTCGATGAACACCATAACGCTGGCCGACCTGACAGACGAAAACGCCAGCAGCGGCAATAGCGTGCTGGCCGTGACGCAGCAGCTGTCTATTAGTCTTGGGGTGGCGATCAGCGCCGCAGTGCTGCGCTTTTATGAAGGGTTCGACGGCAGCAACACCGTGGAACAGTTCCACTATACCTTTATTACGATGGGTGCTCTGACGGTAGTATCCGCGGTAACTTTTATGCTGTTAAAACCGAAAGATGGCCGCAATCTGATTAAAGAGCGGCACAAGAAAGCTTAGGCCGAACCGCGCACCACCAGTTCGGGCGTCAGCTGCACACGCTGCTGTTTCTGCCCGGGCTGTGCCATTCGGTGAATCAATACGTCGATAGCCAGCTCACCCAGCTCATCTTTGGGCTGATGGATTGTCGTCAGCGGCGGCGTCATGTAGGCCGCCAGTTCGATATCGTCATAACCCACTACCGCCATATCACGCGGAATGTTAAGCCCCGCCTGGTACAACGCCTGATAAACCCCGACTGCCATCGCGTCATTGCCCACAAACACCGCCTGCGGGGGTTCCGGCTGCGCCAGCAATGCCTGCATCGCCGTTAATCCGCCGCCAAATTCAAAATTGCTGGTAATAATGTAGCCATCGACAATCGGCAATCCGCTGCGTGCCATCGCTGCCTGATACCCTTCGAGGCGCAGACGCGCGGGCGTTTTGTCCAGCGGCCCGGCAATACAGGCGATACGGCGATAACCTTTGTCGATCAGATACTGCGTCGCCATGTCCCCGCCAAGCAAAGAGTTATCCTGAATAATATCGCTGTCACCGTCGAACGGCGCCCAGTCCATCATCACCGTCGGTATAGAAGGATAACGCTGGACGATTTCCGGTGACGGCTGATGAGTTTCGGTACACAACAGCAATAAACCGTCGACGCGCTTTTGCATCAACGTTTCGAGATTACTGTTCATCCGCTGCTCGTCGCCTTCGGTGTTGCAAAGCACCAGGCTGTAGCCGCGTTCAAAGCAGCTGCGCTCGACGCCGCGAACCAGTTCCGAGTAAAACGGATTGGTACTGGCGGTGATCAGCATGCCGATAGTATGGGTCTGGTTGAGTTTGAGGCTACGCGCCAGGGCCGAAGGCGCGTAGTTAAGGCTTTTAATGGCGGCATTCACCTTTTCGGTGATGCTTTCGCTGACAAACCGGTCTTTATTAATGACGTGAGAGACCGTCGAAGTGGAAACGCCCGCCAGGCGAGCAACATCCTTCATGGTAGCCAAGCGTTACCCCTGCTGACGTAAGAAGTCGTCGATCTCTTTGCGCCATGGAACAGAAGGCTGCGCTCCTTTGCGGGTCACGGCAATCGCCGCTGCCGCATGGGCAAAACGCAACGCTTCGGGTAATTCAGTGCCTTCCAGTAGCGCCGTCATCAGCGCGCCGTTAAAGGTGTCGCCCGCAGCAATTGTGTCGATGGCCTGCACTTTAAAGCCCGGCACGCGCTGGCCGTTCCCTCTCTGGCTGGCCCACACCCCGCGACTGCCGAGCGTAATAATGACCATGTCGATGCCTTTATCATGCAGCACCTGCGCCGCTTTTGCGGCATCCTCATCATTTTCGACTCGCACGCCCGTAAGCTTTTCCGCTTCGGTTTCGTTAGGAGTGATGATGTCCACCAGCGAAAGCAATTCGTCCGGCAGTTCACGAGCCGGAGCCGGATTAAGCGCCACGGTCGTCTGGTTGCCGTGCGCTATTTTTGCCGCCGCCAGAACGCTTTCCAGTGGCGATTCCAGCTGCATCAGCAGCGCATCGGCGCGGGCAATACGTTCTTTCTGCTCTGCGACTCGCTCCGTTGTCAGCGCGGCGTTTGCCCCTGCGTGAATACCGATGACATTCTCACCTTCACCATTAACGAAAATCAGCGCCACGCCGGTAGATTCACTCGCTACTACGCTCACTGGCGCAATGTCGATATTGTCGCTCGCCAGCTGCTTACGCACGCGTTCTCCGGTGTCGTCATCGCCGGTACAGGCGATAAAAGCGATGTTCGCCCCGCTGCGTCCGGCGGCGACGGCCTGATTTGCGCCTTTTCCGCCAAACGCCACCTGATACTGGCTGCCTGTCACGGTTTCGCCTGGTCGCGGGAAAGATTCAAGGTTAAGAATGTGATCGGCATTGATACTGCCAAGGACGACGAGATTTCCTGCGGTTTTCATAATCATGAGTGTCCGATAAAGAGCGCCACCGGGATTTCCGGTGGCGCATGCCACACTTTTCTTTTTAGATAGTCCCCTCAGGCTCTTGTTGGCCTGAATCGGTGATGACTTATTGCTTGATGACCAGCTTCAGGTCAACAGGATATTTGGCCTGAACCTTCTCACCTTTCAGCACCTTAGCAGCAACGTCAACGCCCTGGGCGCCGATTTGCTCTGGCAGCTGTGCAATCGTCGCTGCCAGTTTGCCATCATTTACTGCCTTTTCGCCATCCGGAGTGCCGTCAAAACCGACGACCATCACATCTGATTTACCGGCAGTCTGCAGTGCGCGCAGTGCGCCCAGCGCCATTTCATCGTTCTGGGCGAAGACCGCTTTCACGTCCGGATGCGCGGTCAACAGGTTTTGCATGACGTTCAGACCTTTTGTACGGTCGAAATCTGCTGGCTGGCTGGCCAGTACATCAAATTTGTGCGCCGCAACGGCCTGCTGGAAACCTTCGCCACGCTCGCGAGCAGCAGACGTCCCTGCAATACCCTGCAGTTCAATAACTTTCGCGCCTTCACCGGCTTTCTTCGCGATGTAGTCGCCTGCGATTTTGCCGCCCAGCACGTTATCAGACGCAATGTGGCTCACCACTTCGCCTTTAGACGCCTGACGGTCCAGCGTAATCACAGGGATCTTCGCCTGGTTTGCCATTTTCACGGCGTTACCCACGGCATCGGAATCGGTTGGGTTGATCAGCAGAATTTTGGTGCCACGTACGGTCAGGTCCTGAACGTTCGCCAGCTCTTTCGCCGGGTTGTTCTGAGAATCCAGTACCACCAGGTTGTAGCCCAGTTTGTCCGCCTCTTTCTGCGCACCGTCTTTCAGGGAAACGAAGAACGGGTTGTTCAGCGTTGAGATAACCAGCGCAATAGTGTCTTTCGCCATTGCGTTAGCACTTACGGTGGCGCTCAGTGCCACAGCAGAAACCAGGGTAGCCAGTTTTTTCATGTTCATATCTGAGATGTCCTGTTATGTCAGTTATTACTGCTTTTTGTTGTCTACCAGCACCGCCAGCAATATCACCACCGCTTTAACGATCATCTGGTAATAGGAGGAAACACCTAACAAATTCAAACCATTATTAAGGAAACCGAGAATCAATGCGCCGATCAGCGTCCCAACAATGCGACCTTTGCCGCCCGCCAGACTGGTTCCGCCCAGCACCACCGCCGCAATCGCGTCGAGCTCATAGCCGGTACCGGCCGTCGGCTGCGCAGACGACAGACGCGCCACTTCGATAATCCCCGCCAGTGAGGCCAACATGCCGCACAGCGAATAAACGATAATTTTGACTTTATTGACGCTGATGCCGGACAGACGCGTTGCCGCTTCGTTACCGCCCAGCGCGTAGATGTAGCGACCCAGACGGGTGTGGTGCAGCATGTACCACGCCGCGAGGAACACAATCGCCATGATCCACACCGGCGTCGGGATCCCCAGCGGACGGCCAATACCAAACCAGCCAAACACATCGGCATTGTCGGTAAAGCCCGTATTCACCGGACTGCCGTTGGTGTACACCATCGTCACCCCGCGCAGCAGCAGCATCATCACCAGGGTGGCGATAAATGCCTGCACGCGGCCTTTGGCGACAATCACGCCCGTCACTGCGCCAATCGCCGCACCTAGGGCCAACGCAGCCGCGACGGCCACCAGCGCATTCACTTCAATACCGACAATCGACGCCGCAACCGCTCCGGTCAGGGCCAGCAACGAACCGACAGACAAATCGATACCGGAAGTCAGAATAACCAGCGTCATCCCCACCGCCATAATGGCGTTGACCGAGGTCTGTTGCAGGATATTGAACAGGTTATTAACGGTAAAAAAGTTCGGACTCATGGTCGAGACAACGGCTATCAGCACCAGCAGAGCGATCAGTGACTTTTGCTCCAACAGCCACGCTTTGGTGAAATAACGGCGACCAGCAACAGCCTGGGTAGTCATCTATCTTACTCCTGATTCACACGATTAAGCTTGCCCACAGCGGCAGCCATCAATACTTCCTGGGTGGCCTGCTCGCGTGTGAATTCACCGCCGAGATGCCCTTCGTGCATCACCATGATGCGATCGCTCATGCCTAACACTTCCGGCATCTCCGAAGAGACGAGAATGATGCTCAGGCCATCGGCTTTAAACTGGTTAATCAGCTGATAAATCTCTTTCTTCGCCCCTACGTCCACACCACGCGTTGGCTCATCAAGGATAAGCACCTTCGGGCGCGTCATCAGCCCTCGGGCAATCGCCACTTTTTGCTGATTACCACCAGAGAGCAAGCCAATCGCCTGCTCCATCGACGGCGTTTTGACATTGAACAGACGAATGAAATCGCTCACCGCCTGCTGTTCATCTTTATGCTTCAGGCCACCGCCCGCCTTGCTGAAATAGCGCAGCGCGGTCAGCGACATGTTCTCTTTTACTGACATGCCCAGCACCAGGCCGTCACGCTTGCGGTCTTCGGAGATATAAACGATGCCGTTGGCCAGACCGTCCTGCGGGGATTTGGTCACCACTTCATGGCCATCCAGCGTAACGTAACCACTACTACGCGGCAGTGCGCCGTACAAGACTTTCATCAGTTCGGTACGCCCGGCTCCCATCAGGCCCGCCACGCCGAGGATTTCCCCTTTGCGCAGCGTGAAGCTGACATTTTCCACACCCGGCCCACACAGGTTATCGACCTTCAGACGCACGTCGCCTGGCATTTTGTCGATGCGCGGATACTGGTCTTCGAGCTTGCGCCCGACCATCATTTCAATCAGTGAGTCTTCGGTGAGCGTCACCACTTCGCGCTCGGCAATAAACTGGCCATCACGGAACACGGTCACGTCATCACAAATCTCGAAGATCTCTTTCATTCGGTGAGAGATATAAACGATGCCGCGGCCCTGGGATTTCAGCTCGCGAATGACGCGGAATAACGATTCGGTTTCGGTGTCGGTCAGCGCGTCCGTCGGTTCATCCATGATGATGACCTTCGACTCGAAGCTCAGCACTTTGGCGATTTCCACCATCTGCTGATCGCCAATCGACAGTTCACCCACCAGCCTGTCGCTTTTAAAGCGCAGGTTGAGCTTCGCCAGCAGTTTGTCTGCTTCGGCGTACATGGTTTTCCAGTCGATTTTGCCGAAGCGGTTGACGAATTCGCGGCCTAAAAAGATGTTCTCGGCGATGGTCAGCTGCGGGATCAGGTTCAGTTCCTGATGAATAATGCCGATTCCGGCTTCCTGCGACGATTTCGGCCCGGTAAAGGTCGCTTCCTGGCCCAGCCAATGTAGCGAGCCGGCATCTTTAGTGTAGATCCCGGTCAGCACTTTCATCATCGTCGATTTACCGGCGCCGTTTTCACCCACCAGCGCCATGACGCGGCCGGAGTAAACGTTCAGCGAGGCGCCGGAAAGGGCTT
This sequence comes from Scandinavium manionii, assembly GCF_024764775.1. Classification (NCBI taxonomy): domain Bacteria; kingdom Pseudomonadati; phylum Pseudomonadota; class Gammaproteobacteria; order Enterobacterales; family Enterobacteriaceae; genus Scandinavium; species Scandinavium manionii. The sequence goes on from NZ_JALIGC010000037.1 coordinate 8,024, forward strand.
TTACGCCTGGGAAGGATTTATCGATCCCTTTGAGTTGCAGTAATGCGTCCATGATGGCCTCAGAAAGTGACGCCAGCACAGAGAATGATATTCGCATACGGGGAGCATTCCCCGCTGCGAATCACCGCCTGACTGTCTGCGGTTTGTAATTTGAACTGCTCGTGTGTGGTGTAACGAATTTCAATGGTGTTTCCCTGGTGTTGCTGCAGCTGCTCGAGGTGATTGAGCAACGTTTCGTGGAGCTGCGGATTGTGGGTTTTGATTTCCGCGGCGAGAATTGCCGTCTCAACCTGCATTTCGGTCGTCACCACTTCCAGCACCTGCATAAATCCAGGCACCCCTTGGGTTAAGGCCATATCAATGCGCTGTGTACTGTGTGGGACAGGCAAGCCTGCGTCACAAACCACCAGCGTATCGGTATGCCCAAGACGGGAAATGACCGAGGAAATATCAGCGTTGAGTACCGTACCTTTCTTCATCGTTCTGCTCCACTAGCGAAACGTTTCGCTGGAGATAAGTCTAATCCCAATAGCGTACAGAAAACCACCATCAGGTTGCAGAAGTGTGATCGGTATCGAAACGTTTCGCTAAGTGAAATTATCAGGAAGTCAGAGAGTAGTCAGGTGGCGCTTCGCTTGCCCGGCCCCACTAAAAAAATACCCGGCAAGAATGCCGGGCATATTATTGAGGATGAGTTATATTTCGACCTGGGTACCGAGTTCGATAACCCGGTTTGGCGGGATTTCAAACTGGTCAGGTGCACGCAGGGCGTTGCGTTGCAGCAGCAGGTACAGCTTGCCGCGCAGGCGCAGATACCACGGCCGGTCGTTACCGATAATCAGCGATTCATGCGACATGAAGAACGAGGTTTCCATCATTCGACAGCTCAGCCCTTCGAGGCCACAGCGGTGGAAGACTTCTTCCACGTTTGGCGTTTCGCGCCAGCCGTAGCTCGCCACTACACGCCAGAACGACGGCGACAGCTGCTCGATAGACACACGACGCACGTTGTGAACATACGGCGCATCTTCGGTGCGCAGCGTCAGAAGGATCACGCGCTCATGCAGCACTTTGTTGTGCTTGAGGTTGTGCAGCATCGCAAACGGAATCACGTTCAGCGCACGGGACATGTACACCGCCGTACCTGGTACGCGCACCGGCGGCGATTTCTCCAGCGACGCAATCATCGCTTCGAGAGAGTTACCATGCTCATGCATACGGCGCAGCAGGCGGAAACGTTCGCTCTTCCAGGTGGTCATCACCATGAACATCACCAGGCCCAGCGTCAGCGGCAACCAACCGCCAGAGAGCAGTTTATCAAGGTTCGCCGAGAACAACGGTACGTCGATACACAGGAATGCCACCAGGATAACGAACACAAAGTACTTGTTCCAGTGCCAGTTTTTACGCGCCACGGTGGTCGCAAGAATCGAGGTCAGTACCATGGTGCCGGTAACCGCAATCCCGTATGCCGCCGCCAGGTTGCTGGAGTGCTGGAAGCTGACAATCACCAGCACCACAGACACGTACAGCAGCCAGTTAATGAACGGAATGTAAATCTGACCGGATTCCATTTCGGAGGTGTGAATGATACGCATCGGCGACAGATATCCCAGACGAACCGCCTGACGCGTCAGGGAGAACACGCCGGAAATGACCGCCTGAGAAGCGATGACCGTCGCGAAGGTCGCGATAATCAGCATCGGAATCAGCGCCCACTCAGGAGCCAGCAGGAAGAATGGGTTTTTAATCGCTTCCGGGTGTTTGAGTAACAGCGCGCCCTGACCGAAGTAGTTCAGCACCAGCGAAGGCAGAACCACCGTGAACCAGGCAATACGAATAGGTAATTTACCGAAGTGGCCCATATCCGCATACAACGCTTCAACACCGGTAATCGACAGAACGACCGCCCCCAGCGCCACAAAGGAAACCGTTTTGTATTCAAGGAAGAAGTGCACCGCCCAGTACGGGTTCAACGCATGCAACACGTCCGGGTTGTCGATGATACTGCGTGCACCGAGCACCGCCAGCAACAGAAACCAAATCAGCATGATAGGCGCGAACAGTTTCCCCACCAGCGCAGTACCGTGCTTTTGAATCATAAACAGCAGGGTCAGTACGGCGATAGAGATGGGGACTATCCAGCTATCAAGTTGCGGGGCGATGATTTCGAGACCTTCAATGGCCGACATCACCGAAATGGCCGGAGTTATTACCACCTCGCCATAGAAGAAACTGCCGCCGATAAGACCGAGGATAACCAGCACCGACGTCATTCGCGCCGATGTGTTGCGTCCGGCAAGGGACATCAGCGTCAGGATCCCGCCTTCACCGGCGTTATCCGCACGCATCACGAAGGTGATGTATTTCAAGGAAACGGTAAAAATCAGCAGCCAGAAAATCAGGGATAAAAAACCAAAAACGGCATCCCGTTCTACGCCAAATCCAAACTGGCCTGAGAGACATTCTCTCAGTGTATAAAGAGGGCTGGTACCAATGTCACCGTATACCACGCCAATTGCCGCAAGGGTGATCGCTGGCAACGATTGCTTATTATCAGTGCTCATAGACTCGTCTTTCGTTTAATAAGACAAATGTGTACCCGGATCCCTGGCTCACAAAAGGCGCACAGTATGCACGATTAACAGAAGAATCGTACTCCAAAATGACTCCTCATTAACCTTGCTCAAAGAAATGCCGACGGCTTCTCCCACTATTACCCGGCGCCAGCAAACGGCTATAATCGCTTGATAGCTGGATAAATGGCGGAAGGACACCACTCTATTATGGCGCAATCACACTTATTAGCAGAAAGAATTTCCCGACTCAGTCAGTCCCTTGAAAAGGGGCTTTTTGAGCGTAGTCACGCCATCCGTCTGTGCCTGCTGGCCGCGCTGAGCGGCGAAAGCGTGTTTCTGCTCGGTCCACCGGGGATAGCCAAAAGCCTCATCGCCCGCCGCCTCAAATTTGCCTTCCAACACGCCCGTGCCTTTGAATACCTGATGACCCGCTTCTCCACTCCGGAAGAAGTGTTTGGCCCGCTGTCGATTCAGGCGTTAAAAGATGAAGGGCGCTATGAGCGTTTAACCACAGGCTATCTTCCGGAAGCCGAAATCGTGTTTCTGGATGAAATCTGGAAAGCGGGCCCGGCGATTCTGAATACCCTGCTGACCGCCATTAACGAACGCAGCTTTCGCAACGGTGCGCATGAAGAGAAAATCCCGATGCGCCTGCTGGTGGCCGCGTCTAACGAACTGCCGGAAGCCGACAGCAGCCTCGAAGCCTTATATGACCGTATGCTGATTCGCCTGTGGCTCGACAAAGTGCAGGAAAAAAGCAATTTCCGCTCGTTGCTCATCAACCAGCACGATGAAAGTGCCAACCCGGTGCCAGAAAATCTACAGGTGACGGACGAAGAATTCAGGCAGTGGCAGGTAGATATTGGCGGCGTGAAGCTATCAGACAGCGTATTCGAGTTGGTTTATCAGCTGCGCCAGCAGCTCGACATGATGCCAAACGCACCGTATGTCTCCGATCGGCGCTGGAAAAAGGCTGTTCGTTTATTGCAGGCTTGCGCCTTTTTCAGCGGCCGCGACACCATTGCGCCTATCGATCTTATCCTGCTTAAAGACTGTCTGTGGCATGACGCCGAAAGCCGCAATCTGATGCAGCAACAGCTCGACATATTGATGACCGGGCACGCCTGGCAGCAGCAGGCGATGCTCACCAAACTGGGGTCGATAACCCAGCGTCGGCTGCAGTTGCAGCAGCAACAGAGCGACAAAACTGCGCTAAAAGTCACGCGTCTGGGCGGCATGTTCAACCGTAAGCCACATTACGAACTGCCGGATGAGGTGCAGTCCCCCACGCTGACGCTGCTGTTACAGCAGCCGCTGAAGCTGCATGACATGAACGTGGTTCACGTCACCCTGGAACGCCCGGCGCTCGTGCACTGGCTGGAGAAAGGCGGCGAAATTCGCGGCAAACTAAACGGTATCGGCTTTGCCCAGGTGCTGAATCTGGAAGTGGATACCAGCCTGCATCTGCTGGTTAGGGATGTCAGCCTGCAAGGCTCGCGTCTGGCCCTGCCGGGCAGTGCTACACCAGAGAACATGCCTGGGGAAATCAAACAGCAGCTGGATGCACTCGATGACGAGTGGCATCAGCAGCATACCCGCTTTAGCGAGCAGCAAAAATGCCTGTTCATACACGGTGACTGGTTAGGCAAAATTGAAGCCAGCCTGCAGGACGTCGGGGCGCAGATCAAACAGGCGCGGCAGTAATGCTCAGCCTCGATACGCTTAATGTGATGCTGGCGGTCAGCGAGGAAGGGATGATCGAAGAGATGATCCTCGCACTGCTGGCCTCACCACAGCTGGCGTTGTTTTTTGAAAAATTCCCGCGGCTGAAAAATGCGATCGCACAAGATATTCCCCGCTGGCGGGAAGCGCTAAAAGGCAGGCTGAAAGAGACGCAGGTTCCACAGGATTTGAGCGATGAGGTGATGGCTTTTCAGCAGAGCCAGACGCTATCGACCACGCAGTTTACCGTTCAGCTTCCGCAAATCCTCACCCTGTTGCAGAAACTCCATTCCCCGTTTTCCGCCCAGGCGCAGCAGCTGGTGGATAACAACGCGAGCTTTACCGCCGCGCTGCACACCCTGTTTTTACAGCGCTGGCGACTGAGTCTGGTGGTACAGGCCACCACGCTGAACCAGCAGTTGCTGGAAGATGAGCGCGAGCAGCTGTTGAGCGAAGTGCAGGAGCGCATGACTCTCAGCGGTCAGCTGGAACCGGTACTTGTAGAAAACGACAATTCCGCCGGACGACTCTGGGACATGAGTGAAGGCCAGCTCAAGCGCGGTGACTGGCAGCTGATTGTCAGATACGGCGATTTCCTCAGCGAACAACCGGAGCTGATGCGGCTGGCGGAGCAACTCGGACGCTCACGCGAGGCCAAATCGGTACCGAAAAAAGATTCACCGATGGAAACCTTCCGCACCCTGGTACGTGAACCCGCCACGGTGCCCGAACAGGTCGACGGCCTGCAACAAAGCGACGACATTCTGCGCCTTCTGCCGCCGGAGCTGGCGACGCTCGGCATTACTGAACTCGAATATGAGTTTTACCGCCGGCTGGTGGAGAAGCAACTGCTCACTTACCGACTGCACGGCGATGCGTGGCGGGAAAAACTCAGCGAACGCCCGGTGGTACATCAGGATTTCGACGAACAACCGCGCGGACCGTTTATCGTCTGCGTGGATACGTCAGGTTCAATGGGTGGATTTAACGAACAGTGTGCAAAGGCATTTTGCCTGGCGCTGATGCGCGTCGCACTGGCAGACAATCGCCGCTGTTTCATTATGCTTTTTGCCAGCGAAGTGGTGCGCTACGAGCTGACTGGCCCGCAGGGCCTGGAACAGGCGATCCGCTTTTTAAGCCAACGCTTTCGCGGTGGGACCGATATCGCCAGCTGCTTCCGCGCCATTATCGAGCGGATGCAGGGCCCGGAATGGACCGATGCCGATGCGGTGGTCATTTCAGATTTCATCGCCCAGCGGCTGCCGGACGATGTGGTGAATAAGGTGGGAGAACTACAGCGCAAACATCTGCATCGCTTTCATGCAGTGGCGATGTCGCAGCACGGGAAACCCGGGATCATGCGCATCTTCGATCATATCTGGCGCTTTGATACCGGGCTGCGCAGCCGACTGCTGCGCCGCTGGAAACGCTGATTACAGCAGAGAGGCAACGCTATCGCGGACCTGCTGTGGCCAGACGCCACACTGCACCTGACCGATATGTGGCAGTTGTAACAGCAGCATGGTCAAACGTGACTGGCCAATGCCGCCACCGACAGTCTGCGGCATTTCACCTTTGAGCAGCGCCTGGTGCCACTCGAGCTGCAGACGATCGTCATCCCCAGTGAGTGCTAACTGACGTTTCAGCGCTTCGGCATCCACGCGGATCCCCATTGATGAGATCTCAAACGCATCTTCCAGGACCGGGTTCCACACCAGAATGTCGCCGTTGAGGCCAGACAGCCCGGTTTCACTCTGAGTGCTCCAGTCATCATAATCCGGCGCACGCACGTCATGGCGTGTCCCATCCGACAATTTGCCGCCAATCCCCATCAGGAACACCGCGCCGAACTCTTTGGCGATGGCGCGCTCGCGGCCTTTGGCATCCAGACCCGGATAACGGGTCAATAATTCTTCGCTGTGCACAAAGTGGATCTGTTCTGGCAGGAACGGTGCCAGACCAAATTCTTTGCTGACTGCGGCCTCAGTGGCTTTGATCCCGGCGTAAATGGCTTCAACCGTCGCTTTTAGCGTAGCGGTGTGGCGCTCGCCGTCGCCCATTACGCGTTCCCAGTCCCACTGGTCAACGTAAACGGAATGGATAGCCGAGAGGCGGTCTTCATCGGGGCGAAGGGCTTTCATGTGCGTGTAGAGCCCTTCGCCCGCGCTGAAGTCGTGTTGTCCCAGCGTCTGGCGCTTCCACTTCGCGAGGGAGTGAACCACCTCAAACTGGGCGTCTGGCAGGTTTTTCACTTTTACCTGTACCGCTTTTTCGCAACCAGAAAGGTTGTCCTGAGTGCCATCACCCACGCGGCTTAAGATCGGCGCCTGAACTTCAATGAGTCCAAGTCTGTCTTCGAGCTCACGGGAAAAATGGGACTTTACGAAACTGATCTGGCGTTGTTTTGCGATGTAAGCGGTTTTCATTATTTTTACTCCTGTCCTGTTGCCATTGATTAAGCAACAGAATGCAGGGGTAATTCAATAATCAACAAACAAAAAGCCGCTTCGTGTTTTGATTCGTCAAAATGAAGCGCTAAAATAGAGTGAATCATCAAACATCATAAGAAAATCCAATGGAAAATTATCAGATCGACAATCTCGACCGCGGCATTCTCGAGGCATTAATGGCCAATGCGCGTACCGCCTATGCCGAACTGGCCAAACAATTTGGCGTCAGCCCCGGCACTATCCATGTGCGCGTCGAGAAAATGAAGCAAGCGGGGGTAATCACTGGCGCACGCATCGACGTGAACCCGAAACAGCTCGGCTACGATGTCTGCTGTTTTATCGGCATTATTCTGAAAAGCGCGAAAGATTATCCCTCCGCGCTGGCGAGACTCGAAAGCCTCGACGAAGTCACCGAGGCGTATTACACCACCGGCCACTACAGCATCTTTATTAAGGTGATGTGCCGCTCGATCGACGCCCTCCAGCAGGTACTTATCAACAAGATCCAAACAATCGATGAAATTCAGTCCACCGAGACGCTTATCTCCCTGCAGAACCCGATCATGCGGACCATCCGCCCGTGATCGGGCATTTTAATCCCACACCTTTCCACAGGTAGATCCCAGCTCACACACAGCGTACAATGTGTCACTCAGGAATTATGGGGTGGACTTCATGGCAGACATTACACTGATCAGTGGTAGTACGCTTGGCGGTGCCGAGTACGTTGCTGAACATCTGGCAGAAAAGCTGGAAGACGCGGGTTATTCCACTGAAACGCTGCATGGCCCCCTGCTTGAAGATCTGAATAAAGGTGGAATCTGGCTGCTGGTCAGCTCTACGCACGGTGCCGGTGACATCCCGGATAATCTTGTTCCTTTATATGAAGCAATAAAGGAAGAGAAACCTGACCTCTCCGCCGTACGTTTTGGTTCGGTCGGAATTGGCAGCCGTGAATATGACACTTTCTGCGGGGCGATCGACAAAATCGATAACGAACTGCTCGCCTGCGGAGCCAAACAGATTGGCGAAACGCTGAAGATCAACATCCTCGATCATGATATTCCTGAAGATCCGGCTGAAATTTGGCTCGGATCCTGGATAAATTTGCTCTGAGTTTTGTAAAGATCGGCGTTTTTTTTGTGTATAACTCTGGTTAAAAGCACTGATCAACCGGTAGTTATCCCAAGCATAAGGTTTGGTTAGTTTTTGAGTTGTGTATAACCCTTCATTTTGATCCCAGCTTATACGGACCAGGATCACCGATCATTCACAGGCAGTGATCCTTCTTAAGCCTATGATCTCAAAAGCCGGATCCACCTTATCCACAGAAAATGGCGATCCTAATAAGAGATCACAATAAAACAGATCTCTAAATAAAAGATCTTCTATTAAATACCCAGGATCCCAGGTGCTTTCTCCAACAGCCAAAGTTGAGTAGAATCCACGGCCCGGACTTCAATCACTTTTCAAACCGCTTTCAAGCGAGGCAGACCACCATGTTTTATCAGGATCCTTTTGACGTCATCATCATTGGCGGGGGTCATGCAGGCACTGAGGCCGCGATGGCCGCTGCACGTATGGGTCAGCAAACCCTGCTGTTGACACACAATATCGACACGCTGGGACAGATGAGCTGTAACCCGGCTATTGGCGGCATTGGGAAAGGACACCTGGTAAAAGAAGTGGATGCACTCGGCGGGCTGATGGCAAACGCTATCGACCATGCGGGCATCCAGTTTAGGATACTAAACGCCAGCAAGGGCCCTGCCGTTCGGGCCACCCGTGCTCAGGCCGATCGTGTGTTGTATCGGCAGGCCGTACGCACCGCACTGGAGAATCAACCGAACCTAACTCTCTTCCAGCAGGCGGTTGAAGATCTGATCGTCGAAAACGATCGGGTTGTGGGCGCAGTTACTCAGATGGGCCTGAAGTTCCGTGCCAAAGCCGTGGTGTTAACCGTCGGGACATTCCTCGATGGCAAAATTCACATTGGTCTGGATAACTACAGCGGTGGCCGTGCTGGCGATCCGCCTTCTATCCCACTGTCTCGCCGGCTGCGTGAATTGCCGCTGCGCGTCAGCCGCCTGAAAACAGGTACACCGCCGCGCATTGATGCCCGTACCATCGATTTCAGCGTTCTGGCTCAACAGCATGGCGACAACCCGATGCCGGTGTTCTCGTTCATGGGCAATACGGCACAGCACCCACGTCAGGTACCGTGTTACATCACGCATACCAACGAAAAAACCCATGACGTGATTCGCAATAACCTCGATCGTAGCCCAATGTACGCAGGCATCATCGAAGGGATTGGCCCACGCTATTGCCCGTCGATTGAAGACAAAGTGATGCGCTTTGCCGATCGCAACCAGCACCAGATTTTCCTTGAGCCGGAAGGGCTGACCTCCAACGAAATTTACCCGAATGGTATCTCCACCAGCCTGCCATTCGACGTGCAGATGCAGATCGTCCGTTCCATGCACGGCATGGAAAATGCGAAGATCGTGCGTCCTGGCTATGCCATTGAATATGATTTCTTTGATCCACGTGACCTGAAGCCGACGCTGGAAAGCAAATACATTCAGGGTCTGTTCTTTGCAGGACAGATCAACGGCACCACTGGTTACGAAGAAGCAGCCGCACAGGGCCTGTTGGCCGGTCTCAACGCTGCACGCTGTTCTGCGGACAAAGACGGTTGGGCACCGCGTCGCGATCAGGCTTACCTCGGGGTACTGGTGGACGACCTTTGCACCCTCGGAACTAAAGAACCGTACCGCATGTTCACTTCCCGAGCGGAATATCGCCTGATGCTGCGCGAAGACAACGCCGATCTGCGCCTGACCGAACAGGGTCGCGAGCTGGGTCTGGTGGATGATGAACGCTGGGCGCGTTACAACGAGAAGCTGGAATGCATCGAACGCGAGCGTCAGCGTCTGAAAACGACCTGGGTTAACCCAATAGCGGCATCTGCCGAAGAAGTAAACGCTCATCTGACGGCGCCGCTTTCACGTGAAGCCAGCGGAGAAGACCTGCTGCGTCGCCCGGAAATGACTTACGAACAGCTGGTTCAGCTGTCGCCGTTTGCGCCGGGTCTGGACGATCATCAGGCCGCTGAGCAGGTGGAGATCCAGGTTAAATACGAAGGTTATATCGCCCGTCAGCAGGATGAGATCGAGAAGCAGCAACGCAATGAGAACACGATATTGCCTGCTACACTTGATTATCGCCAGGTTTCAGGACTGTCTAACGAAGTGATCGCCAAGCTTAACGATCACAAACCTTCCTCTATAGGTCAGGCTTCACGCATTTCTGGCGTTACCCCTGCAGCCATTTCCATTCTATTGGTCTGGCTGAAAAAGCAGGGCTTGCTGCGCCGCAGCGCTTAACTTATCGAATTATGCCCGGTGGCGCAGCGCTTACCGGGCCTGCAATGTAGGCCGGATAACGCGAAGCTGCCATCCGGAAAATTATCGCCAACAGGTATTTACCGTGCTTAACAAACTCTCTCGTCTGCTCGAAGAAGCAGGTATTTCGTTGTCCGATCACCAGCAACAACAGCTGGTGGCTTACGTCGAACTGCTCCACAAATGGAATAAAGCGTACAACCTGACTTCTGTACGCGATCCGAACGAGATGCTGGTGCGTCATATTCTCGACAGCATTATCGTTTCACCTCATTTGCAAGGAACGCGTTTCATTGATGTGGGAACCGGCCCGGGTTTACCGGGGATCCCGCTGGCGATTGTCCTGCCGCAGGCGCAATTCACTCTGCTGGACAGTCTCGGCAAGCGCGTACGCTTCCTGCGCCAGGTGCAGCACGAGCTGAAACTCGATAACGTTACTCCTGTGCAAAGCCGCGTGGAGGAATTCCCGGCAGAACCGCCATTTGATGGTGTTATCAGCCGCGCATTTGCGTCCCTGACCGATATGGTGAACTGGTGTCACCACCTGCCAGGCGAGCATGGACGGTTCTTTGCGCTAAAGGGCCTGGTGCCTGAAGATGAAATTGCTCAGCTGCCTGTGGAATTCACGGTGGAAGAGATTGTGCAGCTTAAGGTTCCGCAGCTTGAAGGTGAGCGTCATCTGGTCAAAATTAAGCGATCAAAAGTTTAATCTTTATCAAATAATGTGAAGTTTCACCGACGTACAAAGTGTTAAAACGGGGTGGTAAAAGCAGTGATACGTTCAGTTACATTTAACGTAATGGTCACTGCTTTTTTGCATTTTATTCACATTTCAATATTTGCTTGCCCGATAAAATAGTCAACCACGAAAATATCAGCCTGCTAAAAATCGGCATTGTTAACCGTATTCGAATGTTAAATGTTTATTAAAAATGTCAATAAAAGGTTTTTGTGGTGTATGGGGCTGTTTTAAAAATAATCTGTTATTTTTGTTATTGAATTCAGAAAGATGAATTCTATGAATTTTTTCTATGCGCATTTTCGATAGCCGTGAGAATATTTTTTTTGTGATCGAATGCACGCTTTTATGCGCCGTTTTTCGCGTTGTTTGCAGTTTTGCCCGATTGTTCACACTTTCGCGAAAAGTTGAAAAACAGTGCTGTCGAAAAAAATTTAAACATTTATTCACCTTTTCGCTACTTATTGTTTGAATTAACGGGGCGTCACCGTATAATTTGTCCGCTTTTTGAAGCTTGACTCAGAGCGTCAAAGAACGTTTTATACGACACGCGGCATACCTCGAAGGGAGCAGGAGTAAAACGTGATGTCTGTGTCGCTCTTGAGTAGAAACGTTGCTCGTAAGCTTCTGTTCATACAGCTTCTGGCGGTAACGGCAAGTGGATTGCTGTTTTGCCTCAAAGACCCCTTCTGGGGCTTCTCCGCAGTGTGTGGAGGATTGGCGGTTATCGTGCCAAATGCATTGTTTATGATTTTTGCCTGGCGTCATCAGGCGCATACACCAGCCAAAGGCCGAGTGGCCTGGTCTTTCGCCTTCGGCGAAGTCTTCAAGGTGTTGCTGACCTTTGCCCTCCTGGCGGTGGCGCTGGCGGTTGTTAAAGTGGTATTTTTGCCGCTGATAGTGACGTGGGTTTTGGTGCTGGTGGTACAAGTTCTGGCGCCAGCTGTAATCAACAACAAAGGGTAAAAGGCATCATGGCTTCAGAAAATATGACGCCGCAGGAATACATAGGTCATCATCTGAATAACCTTCAGCTTGATCTGCGTACTTTCTCGCTGGTGGATCCGCATAACCCCCCGGCCACCTTCTGGACGCTCAACATTGACTCCATGTTCTTCTCGGTGGTTCTGGGTCTGTTGTTCCTTGCCATGTTCCGCGGTGTTGCGAAAAGAGCAACCAGCGGTGTACCAGGGAAATTCCAGACGGCTATCGAATTGATCATCGGTTTTGTCCATAGCAGCGTGAAGGACATGTACCATGGCAAAAGCAAGCTGATTGCGCCGCTGGCGCTAACCGTGTTCGTTTGGGTCTTCCTGATGAACCTGATGGACTTGCTGCCAATCGACCTTATTCCTTACATCGGCGAGCACATTTTTGGCCTGCCTGCTCTGCGCGTGGTGCCGTCTGCGGACGTGAACATCACCCTCTCTATGGCGCTGGGCGTATTTATCCTAATTATTTTCTACAGCATCAAAATGAAAGGCGTTGGCGGCTTTGTTAAAGAGCTTACCCTGCAGCCGTTCAATCACTGGGCGTTTATTCCGGTCAACTTGATCCTGGAAGGCGTCAGCCTGCTGTCTAAACCGGTTTCTCTCGGTCTGCGACTGTTCGGCAACATGTATGCGGGTGAGCTGATTTTCATTCTGATCGCGGGCCTTCTGCCGTGGTGGTCACAGTGGATTCTGAATGTGCCTTGGGCCATTTTCCACATCCTGATTATTACGCTGCAAGCCTTTATCTTCATGGTTCTGACGATCGTCTATCTGTCGATGGCGTCTGAAGAGCACTGATTCTTTACCAACACTACTACGTTTTAACTGAAACAAACTGGAGACTGTCATGGAAAACCTGAATATGGATCTGCTGTACATGGCTGCCGCTGTGATGATGGGTCTGGCGGCAATCGGTGCTGCGATCGGTATCGGCATCCTCGGAGGTAAATTCCTGGAAGGCGCAGCGCGTCAACCGGATCTGATCCCTCTGCTGCGTACTCAGTTCTTTATCGTTATGGGTCTGGTGGATGCTATCCCGATGATCGCTGTCGGTCTGGGTCTGTACGTGATGTTTGCTGTCGCGTAGTAAGTAGCCGTTAAATTTTTAAGAGGTATTGTGCTGTGAACATGAACGCAACAATCCTCGGCCAGGCCATCGCGTTTATTCTCTTTGTCTGGTTCTGCATGAAGTACGTATGGCCGCCATTAATGGCAGCCATCGAGAAGCGTCAGAAAGAAATTTCTGACGGTTTGGCTTCCGCAGAACGCGCTAAGAAAGATTTGGACCTTGCACAGGCCAACGCGACCGACCAGCTGAAAAAAGCCAAAGCGGAAGCCCAGGTGATCATTGAACAGGCAAACAAACGCCGTTCTCAGATCATGGACGAAGCGAAGGTTGAAGCAGAACAGGAACGAAGCAAAATCGTTGCCCAGGCGCAGGCTGAAATCGACGCCGAGCGTAAGCGTGCTCGCGAAGAACTTCGCAAGCAGGTCGCGATTCTGGCTGTTGCTGGTGCCGAGAAGATCATCGAACGTTCCGTGGATGAAGCTGCTAACAGCGACATCGTGGATAAACTTGTCGCTGAACTGTAAGGAGGGAGGGGCTGATGTCTGAATTTGTAACGGTAGCTCGCCCCTACGCCAAAGCAGCTTTTGACTTTGCGGTCGAAAACCAACGCGTAGATAGCTGGCAGGATATGCTGTCGTTTGCCGCCGAGGTCACGAAAAACGATCACATGGCAGAGTTACTTTCTGGCGCTCTTGCGCCGGAAACGCTCGCAGATGCGTTTATCGCTATCTGTGGTGAGCAGCTGGACGCCAGCGGCCAGAACCTGATTCGGGTTATGGCTGAAAACGGTCGTCTGAAGGCGCTCCCGGATGTTCTCGAGCAGTTCGCGCATTTACGCGCGCTGAGTGAAGCGACAGCAGAAGTCGAAGTGACTTCCGCAACGGCACTGAGTGACGAACAGCTCGCGAAAATCTCTGCCGCGATGGAAAAACGTCTGTCACGCAAAGTTAAGCTGAATTGCAAAATCGATAAGTCTGTAATGGCAGGCGTCATCATCCGCACGGGTGATACGGTCATTGATGGTAGCGTACGCGGCCGTCTTGAACGCCTTGCAGACGTATTGCAGTCTTAAGGGGACTGGAGCATGCAACTGAATTCCACCGAAATCAGCGAACTGATCAAGCAGCGCATTGCTCAGTTCAATGTTGTGAGCGAGGCTCATAACGAAGGTACTATTGTTTCTGTAAGCGACGGTGTTATCCGCATCCACGGCCTGGCCGATTGTATGCAGGGTGAGATGATTTCCCTGCCGGGTAACCGTTACGCTATCGCACTGAACCTGGAGCGCGACTCCGTAGGTGCAGTTGTGATGGGTCCGTATGCTGACCTCGCCGAAGGCATGAAGGTTAAGTGTACTGGCCGTATTCTTGAAGTGCCGGTTGGCCGTGGCATGTTAGGCCGCGTGGTGAACACCCTGGGTGCACCGATTGACGGTAAAGGTCCAGTTGATAACGATGGCTTCTCGCCAATCGAAGTTATCGCACCGGGCGTAATCGAGCGTCAGTCTGTCGACCAGCCTGTTCAGACCGGTTATAAATCTGTTGATGCGATGATTCCAATCGGCCGTGGCCAGCGTGAGCTGATCATCGGTGACCGTCAGACCGGTAAAACCGCGATGGCGATCGATGCAATCATCAACCAGCGCGATTCCGGCATCAAATGTGTGTACGTGGCTATCGGCCAGAAAGCGTCCACCATTTCCAACGTGGTGCGTAAACTGGAAGAGCATAACGCTCTGGCCAACACCATCGTTGTTGTGGCGACCGCGTCTGAATCTGCTGCACTGCAATACCTGGCACCCTATGCCGGTTGCGCAATGGGCGAATACTTCCGTGACCGCGGTGAAGATGCACTGATCGTTTACGATGACCTGTCCAAACAGGCTGTTGCTTACCGTCAGGTTTCCCTGCTGCTCCGTCGTCCACCAGGACGTGAAGCATTCCCAGGCGACGTGTTCTACCTCCACTCCCGTCTGCTGGAGCGCGCATCCCGCGTAAACGCGGAATACGTTGAGAACTTCACCAAAGGTGAAGTTAAAGGTAAAACCGGTTCCCTGACTGCTCTGCCAATCATCGAGACTCAGGCGGGTGACGTTTCTGCGTTCGTTCCGACTAACGTAATCTCGATTACCGATGGTCAGATCTTCCTGGAAACCAACCTGTTTAACTCCGGTATTCGTCCGGCAGTTAACCCAGGTATCTCCGTATCCCGTGTGGGCGGTGCTGCTCAGACCAAGATCATCAAGAAACTGTCCGGTGGTATCCGTACCGCTCTGGCGCAGTATCGTGAACTGGCTGCGTTCTCTCAGTTCGCATCCGATCTGGACGAAGCAACCCGTAAACAGCTGAGCCACGGTCAGAAAGTGACCGAGCTGCTGAAACAGAAACAGTATGCCCCAATGTCTGTAGCACAGCAGGGTTTGGTTCTGTTCGCGGCTGAACGCGGTTACCTCGAAGATGTGGAACTGGCGAAAATCGGTAGCTTCGAAGCCGCTCTGCTGGCTTACGTCGACCGTGACCACGCTCCGCTGATGCAAGAAATCAACCAGACCGGTGGCTATAACGACGAAATCGAAGGCAAGCTGAAAGGCATCCTCGATTCCTTCAAAGCAACCCAGTCCTGGTAACGTCTGACGGTCTGTCCTAGGGCAGGCCGTTAGGCATTGAGGAGAAGCTCATGGCCGGCGCAAAAGAGATACGTAGTAAGATCGCAAGCGTCCAGAACACGCAGAAGATCACTAAAGCGATGGAAATGGTCGCCGCGTCCAAAATGCGTAAATCGCAGGAACGCATGGCAGCCAGCCGTCCTTATGCTGATACCATGCGCAAAGTGATTGGTCACCTTGCCACCGGTAATCTGGAATATAAGCACCCTTACCTGGAAGAACGCGAAGTCAAACGCGTGGGCTACCTGGTGGTGTCCACTGACCGTGGTCTGTGCGGTGGCCTGAACATTAACTTGTTCAAAAGGCTGCTGGCAGATATGAAAGCATGGTCCGATAAAGGCGTTCAGAGCGAACTCGCGATGATCGGCTCCAAGGGCGTGTCTTTCTTTAATTCCGTTGGCGGTAACGTGGTTGCTCAGGTAACAGGTATGGGCGATAACCCTTCCCTGTCTGAACTGATCGGCCCGGTAAAAGTGATGTTGCAGGCCTATGATGAAGGCCGTCTGGACAAGCTTTACGTTGTCAGCAACAAATTTATTAACACCATGTCTCAGGCTCCGACCATTACTCAACTGCTGCCGCTGCCGGCATCAGAAGACGAGGATCTGAAGCGTAAATCCTGGGATTATCTGTACGAACCTGATCCGAAAGCGCTGCTGGACACCCTGCTGCGCCGTTACGTCGAGTCTCAGGTTTATCAGGGCGTGGTAGAAAACCTGGCCAGCGAGCAGGCCGCACGTATGGTGGCGATGAAAGCCGCGACCGACAATGGCGGCAGCCTGATTAAAGAGCTGCAGTTGGTATACAACAAAGCTCGTCAGGCCAGCATTACTCAGGAACTCACCGAAATCGTCGGTGGTGCATCCGCGGTATAACCAGGTTAATTCGTAGAGGATTCAAGATGGCTACTGGAAAAATTGTCCAGGTAATCGGCGCCGTGGTTGACGTCGAATTCCCTCAGGATGCCGTACCGCGCGTGTACGATGCTCTTGAGGTTATGAATGGTAACGAGAGCCTGGTGCTGGAAGTTCAGCAGCAGCTCGGTGGTGGTATCGTCCGTACCATCGCCATGGGTTCTTCCGACGGTCTGCGTCGTGGTCTGGATGTTAAAGACCTCGAGCACCCAATCGAAGTCCCAGTAGGTAAAGCAACGCTCGGTCGTATCATGAACGTACTGGGCCAGCCTATCGACATGAAAGGCGATATCGGTGAAGAAGACCGTTGGGCTATTCACCGTGCAGCACCTTCCTACGAAGAGCTGTCCAGCTCTCAGGAACTGCTGGAAACCGGCATCAAAGTAATGGACCTGATTTGTCCGTTCGCGAAGGGTGGTAAAGTTGGTCTGTTCGGTGGTGCCGGTGTAGGCAAAACCGTAAACATGATGGAGCTTATCCGTAACATCGCTATCGAACACTCCGGTTACTCCGTATTTGCGGGCGTGGGTGAACGTACTCGTGAGGGTAACGACTTCTACCACGAGATGACCGATTCCAACGTACTGGATAAAGTATCCCTGGTTTACGGCCAGATGAACGAGCCACCGGGAAACCGTCTGCGCGTTGCTCTGACCGGTCTGACCATGGCTGAGAAATTCCGTGACGAAGGTCGTGACGTACTGCTGTTCGTCGATAACATTTATCGTTATACCCTGGCCGGTACAGAAGTATCTGCACTGCTGGGTCGTATGCCTTCTGCGGTAGGTTATCAGCCGACTCTGGCCGAAGAGATGGGCGTTCTTCAGGAACGTATCACTTCAACCAAAACCGGTTCTATCACCTCCGTTCAGGCGGTATACGTACCTGCGGATGACTTGACTGACCCATCTCCAGCCACCACCTTTGCTCACCTGGATGCAACCGTGGTACTGAGCCGTCAGATCGCGTCTCTGGGTATCTACCCAGCCGTTGACCCGCTGGATTCCACCAGCCGTCAGCTGGATCCACTGGTTGTTGGCCAGGAACACTACGACACCGCGCGTGGCGTTCAGTCCATCCTGCAGCGTTACCAGGAATTGAAAGACATCATCGCAATCCTGGGTATGGATGAGCTTTCCGAAGAAGATAAACTGGTTGTAGCACGTGCGCGTAAGATCCAGCGCTTCCTGTCTCAGCCATTCTTCGTAGCAGAAGTCTTCACCGGTTCTCCGGGCAAGTTCGTCTCGCTGAAAGATACCATCCGTGGCTTTAAAGGCATCATGGACGGCGAGTATGACCATCTGCCAGAGCAGGCGTTCTACATGGTTGGCACTATCGACGAAGCTGTCGAGAAAGCTAAAAAACTTTAACGCCTTAATCGGAGGGTGACATGGCAATGACTTATCACCTGGATGTCGTCAGCGCGGAGAGCCAAATGTTCTCCGGTCTGGTCGAAAAGATCCAGGTAACGGGTAGCGAAGGTGAGCTGGGTATTTACCCGGGTCACGCCCCGCTGCTCACCGCCATTAAGCCTGGTATGATTCGCATCGTGAAGCAGCACGGACATGAAGAGTTCATCTACTTGTCCGGCGGTGTGTTGGAAGTGCAGCCAGGTAACGTAACCGTACTGGCTGACACTGCCATCCGCGGCCAGGATCTCGACCAAGCGCGAGCTCTGGAAGCGAAACGCAAAGCGGAAGAGCACATTAAGAGCTCTCACGGCGACGTGGATTACGCTCAGGCGTCTGCGGAACTGGCCAAAGCGATCGCCAAACTGCGCGTTATCGAGTTGACCAAAAAAGCGATGTAACACCGGCTTGAAAGCATAAAAGCCAGTCTGGTTTTCCAGGCTGGCTTTTTTATTGGGTGGTACTCTGATGTAATCCTTAAGTGTGATAAGTGTCACATAAATGTTGCATCGTTCAAAAACCCGGCGTAGACTTTGTTTTGTGAGTTAGATCACATAACAATGCATGCTATGCAGGAATCAACATGAAACGCTTTCATAAAATCATCGCAATGTTCAGCAATCTGAGCTTCTAATCCTCTGATTTGTTGCACAAAAAGAATAAAAGAAGGTCGCCGAAAGGCGGCCTTTTTGTTTTCCAGCTCAACAACATTCTTGATTCATGTGTCAAAAGAACAATCAAAGCAGCAACATAGCGTCTAATCTTCGGATATTGGGTCTTTTTTTCGAGACAAACCGCGCTACGATAGCTGAAAATAGTGTCATAAAACCCATTTAAGCTTTCACGTGGCTAATTTCTCCTCACTTCATTTCATGATGAAAAATATGTAGAAATTTCAATGTGAAAGGGTTTAACTTCTCACTCAAATAACTGTCAGGATGCGTATGTCAAACAGTGCGATGAGCGTGGTTATCCTTGCCGCTGGCAAAGGAACTCGCATGTATTCCGATCTCCCGAAAGTGTTGCATACACTGGCGGGCAAGCCGATGGTTCAGCATGTGATTGATGCAGCTGATGAATTAGGTGCATCTCAGGTTCACCTGGTCTACGGACACGGTGGTGAACTGCTGAAACAAACCCTCAGCGAAGGCAACCTGAATTGGGTGCTTCAGGCCGAACAGCTCGGCACCGGGCACGCAATGCAGCAGGCGGCGCCGTTCTTCGGCGATGATGAAGACATCATGATGCTGTACGGCGACGTGCCGCTTATCTCTGTTGAAACGCTTGAGCGTCTGCGTGCGGCGAAACCGCAGGGTGGAATTGGTCTGCTGACCGTTAAGCTTGATGACCCAACCGGTTACGGGCGAATCACCCGTGAAAATGGTCAGGTGACCGGGATTGTCGAGCACAAAGATGCGACCGATGCACAGCGTGAAATTCAGGAGATCAATACCGGGATCCTGATTGCCGGTGGCGCGGACCTCAAACGTTGGCTGGGCAAGCTCGAGAACAACAACGCCCAGGGCGAGTTCTACATCACCGATATCATCGCCATGGCGTACCAGGAAGGGCGCGAAATTGCTGCCGTTCACCCGGCTCGCTTAAGCGAAGTGGAGGGCGTGAACAACCGTCTGCAGCTTTCCCGTCTGGAACGTGTGTACCAAAGCGAGCAGGCTGAAAAGTTGCTGCTGGCTGGTGTCATGCTGCGAGACCCACAGCGTTTTGACCTGCGCGGCAGCGTCACTCACGGGCGCGACGTTTCAATCGATACTAACGTTATCCTTGAGGGCAACGTCACGCTCGGCCATCGCGTAAAAATTGGCGCGGGCTGTGTGATTAAAAATAGCGTGATCGGCGACGACTGCGAAATCAGCCCGTACAGCGTGGTGGAAGATGCTCAACTGCATGCCGCTTGCACCATAGGCCCGTTCGCGCGTCTGCGTCCAGGTGCTGAACTGTTGGAAGGCGCACACGTTGGCAACTTCGTTGAAATGAAAAAAGCGCGTCTGGGCAAAGGCTCCAAAGCCGGCCATCTGAGCTATCTCGGCGACGCTGAAATTGGCGATAACGTAAATATTGGCGCAGGCACCATCACCTGTAACTACGATGGCGCGAACAAATTCAAAACCATCATCGGCGATGATGTGTTTGTTGGTTCCGACTCTCAGCTGGTGGCCCCGGTCAGCATCGGCAAAGGCGTGACGATTGCCGCCGGAACCACAGTGACCCGCGACGTGGCTGATAACGAACTGGTCTTAAGCCGTGTACCGCAGGTGCATAAGCAAGGCTGGCAGCGCCCGGTGAAGAAGAAGTAATACAAGCGGCGGGTGGTGTACATCGCTAACCCGCCCTACGATTTTGTAGGCCTGACAAGGCGAAGCCGTCATCAGGCAGACAGGGGTTGAGGAGATAACATAATCTCCCGCCCACCAGCAGTAACCAAAACTATAACCCCACTCTCTACAAGGCTCGGGGCTCCGGTAAAAACCGGAAATACAGGTCAGCGACAACGCATGGCATCGTGCCATATCAGGAAATCTAACTATGTGTGGAATTGTTGGCGCAGTCGCGCAGCGTGATATTGCTGAAATCCTTCTCGAAGGGCTTCGTCGTCTGGAATACCGCGGTTATGACTCTGCCGGACTGGCAGTGGTCGACAACGAGGGGCATCTGACCCGTCTGCGTCGCCTCGGTAAAGTAAACATGCTGTCTCAGGCCGCGGAAGATCAGCCGCTGCACGGCGGCACGGGTATCGCGCACACGCGCTGGGCGACCCATGGCGAGCCGTCAGAAGGCAACGCCCATCCTCATGTTTCCGATCATATCGTCGTGGTGCATAACGGCATCATCGAAAACCACGAACCGCTGCGCGAACTGCTCCAGTCTCGCGGCTACGTGTTCGTCTCTGAAACCGACACCGAAGTGATTGCTCACCTCGTACACTGGGAACTGGAGCAGGGCGGAACGCTGCGTGAAGCCGTGCTGCGCGCTATCCCGCAACTGCGCGGCGCGTACGGCACCGTGATCATGGATACCCGCGATCCACACACCCTGCTGGCAGCCCGTTCAGGTAGCCCACTGGTGATTGGCCTGGGCATGGGTGAAAACTTCATTGCCTCCGACCAGCTGGCACTGTTGCCAGTTACTCGCCGTTTCATCTTCCTCGAAGAAGGTGATATCGCAGAAGTGACGCGTCGCAGCGTGACCGTGTTTGCTAAATCCGGCGAGCAGGTAAAACGCCCGGACATCGAATCTAATTTGCAGTACGACGCCGGTGATAAAGGCATTTACCGCCACTACATGCAAAAAGAGATCTACGAGCAGCCGAACGCGATCAAAAATACTCTGACCGGGCGCATCAGCCACGGACAGGTCGATCTCAGCGAGCTGGGACCGAACGCCAACGAAATGCTGGCCAACGTTGAGCACATTCAGATTGTGGCCTGCGGCACGTCTTACAACTCAGGTATGGTGTCGCGCTACTGGTTTGAATCGCTGGCAGGCGTGCCGTGCGATGTCGAAATCGCCTCGGAATTCCGCTATCGCAAATCCGCGGTACGCCGCAACAGCCTGATGATTACCCTCTCCCAGTCTGGCGAGACGGCGGATACCCTGGCGGCGCTGCGTTTGTCAAAAGAGCTGGGCTATCTGGGCTCTCTCGCGATTTGTAACGTGGCGGGTTCCTCGCTGGTGCGTGAATCCGATCTGGCGCTGATGACCAACGCGGGCACTGAAATCGGTGTGGCATCCACCAAAGCGTTCACTACGCAGCTGACCGTTCTGCTGATGCTGGTGGCTAAACTGGCAAATCTGAAAGGTCAGGACGCAGCGATTGAGCAGGATATCGTGCACGGTTTGCAGGCGCTGCCGAGCCGTATCGAGCAAATGCTCTCGCAGGACAAACGCATCGAAGCGCTGGCGGAGGATTTCTCCGACAAGCATCACGCGCTGTTCCTGGGGCGTGGTGATCAGTACCCTATTGCCCTCGAAGGCGCACTGAAGCTGAAAGAGATCTCCTACATTCATGCGGAAGCGTATGCGGCAGGTGAACTCAAGCACGGTCCGCTGGCGCTGATCGACGCGGATATGCCGGTTATCGTGGTGGCACCGAATAACGAACTGCTGGAAAAACTGAAATCCAACATCGAAGAAGTCCGCGCCCGCGGTGGCGTGCTGTATGTCTTCGCCGATCGGGATGCCGGTTTCAACAGCAGCGATAACATGCACATCATCGAAATGCCGCATGTGGAAGAGGTTATCGCGCCAATCTTCTACACCGTGCCGTTGCAACTGCTGGCCTATCACGTGGCGCTGATCAAAGGCACCGACGTTGACCAGCCGCGTAACCTGGCAAAATCGGTTACCGTCGAGTAATCCCCGAAAACCCTGCTCCCGCAGGGTTTTTTCCTTCTCTATTTCACCGTCATAAACATGACAATCTGTCATATTCAGCTAACGTTTGCAGTGTCATAAAAAGAAAATTTTACTGACAAGGCAATGTCACAAACAAAGCTAATGCTTTGATTATTAATCTAAAATACTCAAATATTTACGCTAAATTTTCAGCGTAATAAAACTGTCATATTTCGTACATTTAACTGTCACCTGTTTGTCCTATTTTGCTCAACGTAGCCACTTAAACAACGATTTACGAAATCTGCAGGAGACATTATGAAAGTTATGCGTACCACTGTCGCAACTGTTGTCGCCGCGACCTTATCGATGAGCGCTTTCTCTGCGTTTGCAGCAGCAAGCCTGACAGGTGCTGGTGCAACCTTCCCGGCGCCGGTGTATGCCAAATGGGCGGATACCTACCAGAAAGAGACCGGTAACAAGGTCAACTATCAGGGTATCGGTTCCTCCGGCGGTGTGAAGCAGATTACTGCCAACACTGTGGATTTCGGTGCTTCCGATGCGCCACTGACGGATGAAAAACTCTCTCAGGAAGGCCTGTTCCAGTTCCCGACCGTTATCGGTGGCGTCGTTTTGGCGGTTAACCTGCCAGGCTTCAAATCCGGTGAGCTGGTGCTCGACGGTAAAACCCTCGGCGATATCTACCTCGGTAAAATCAAGAAGTGGGATGACGAAGCGATTACTAAGCTGAACCCAGGCAAGAAACTGCCTTCTCAGAACATCGCTGTCGTTCGTCGTGCAGACGGTTCCGGTACCTCGTACGTGTTCACCAGCTACCTGTCTAAAGTGAACGATGAGTGGAAATCGAAAATCGGTGCAGGCTCTACGGTTAACTGGCCGACCGGTCTGGGCGGTAAAGGCAATGACGGCATCGCCGCCTTCGTTCAGCGTCTTCCAGGCTCAATCGGCTACGTAGAATACGCTTACGCTAAGCAGAACAACCTGGCGTATACCAAACTGATTTCCGCTGACGGTAAGTCCGTAAGCCCGACCGAAGAGAGCTTTGCCAACGCCGCTAAAGGCGCTGACTGGAGCAAATCCTTCGCTCAGGACCTGACTAATCAGAAAGGCGACGACGTGTGGCCAATCACCTCTACTACCTTCATTCTGGTTCACAAAGATCAGAAGAAACCAGAGCAGGGTGTTGAAGTGCTGAAGTTCTTCGACTGGGCCTACAAAAATGGCGCCAAAGAAGCTAACGCACTGGATTACGCTTCACTGCCGGACAGTGTGGTTGAGCAGGTACGTGCTGCATGGAAAACCAACGTAAAAGATAGCAGCGGTAAAGCGCTGTATTAATTAGGTATACTGACGAAAATGGCGGGTGGCGCGAGCTTCCCGCCCTCATTCGTAAAGATGTGATTAACTGAAGAGTAATTTATGGCTGCAACCAAGCCTGCATTTAACCCACCGGGTAAAAAGGGTGACATCATTTTCGGCGTGCTGGTAAAACTGGCGGCGCTGATTGTGCTATTGATGCTGGGCGGCATTATTGTTTCCCTGATCATTTCTTCCTGGCCGAGCATCCAGAAATTTGGTTTCTCCTTCCTGTGGACTAAAGAATGGGATGCACCGAATGATATCTACGGTGCGCTGGTGCCCATTTATGGCACGATCGTGACCTCCGTTATCGCGCTGCTGATTGCCGTTCCGGTGAGTTTCGGTATCGCCCTGTTCCTGACGGAGTTGGCACCAAATTGGCTGAAGCGCCCGCTGGGTATCGCGATTGAACTGTTAGCCGCTATCCCGAGTATCGTTTACGGCATGTGGGGCCTGTTTATCTTTGCCCCGCTGTTTGCGACCTACTTCCAGGAGCCGGTGGGCAACGTACTGTCTACCATTCCCTTCGTTGGCGCCCTGTTCTCTGGCCCGGCGTTCGGTATCGGCCTGCTGGCCGCGGGGGTTATCCTCGCCATCATGATTATTCCTTACATCGCCGCAGTGATGCGTGATGTGTTCGAACAAACCCCGGTGATGATGAAAGAGTCGGCCTACGGCATCGGCTGCACCACCTGGGAAGTTATCTGGCGTATCGTTCTACCGTTCACCAAAAATGGTGTAATTGGTGGAGTGATGCTTGGCCTGGGTCGCGCGCTGGGTGAAACGATGGCGGTAACGTTCATCATCGGTAACACCTACCAGCTCGACAGCGCGTCGTTGTATATGCCGGGCAACAGCATTACCTCAGCTCTCGCCAATGAGTTCGCTGAAGCGGAATCCGGGCTGCACGTCTCGGCGTTGATGGAACTCGGCCTGATCCTGTTTGTTATCACCTTTATCGTTCTGGCCATTTCCAAACTGATGGTTAAACGCCTCGCGAAAAACGAGGGGGCACGCTAATGGCAACTTTAGAAATGCAAACCACGCCGGAGCTCATCGAGTCTCGACGCAAAATGCAGGCGCGTCGTCGATTCAAAAATCGCATTGCGCTGACGCTGTCGATGGGAACCATGGTGTTTGGCCTGTTCTGGCTGGTGTGGATCCTGTTCTCGACGGTCACGCGTGGGATTGACGGGATGTCGCTGGCGCTGTTCACCGAAATGACGCCGCCGCCGAACACGGCGGGCGGTGGTCTGGCGA
The DNA here is from genome assembly GCF_024764775.1 of Scandinavium manionii. Classification (NCBI taxonomy): domain Bacteria; kingdom Pseudomonadati; phylum Pseudomonadota; class Gammaproteobacteria; order Enterobacterales; family Enterobacteriaceae; genus Scandinavium; species Scandinavium manionii. The sequence continues at coordinate 32,963 of NZ_JALIGC010000037.1, forward strand.
ATGCTCTGGCCGGTAGCGGCTTGCTTATCCTGTGGTCGACCGTGCTCGGGACGCCGCTGGGCATCATGGCGGGAATTTGGCTGGCGGAGTATGGCCGCAAATCCTGGCTTGCCGAAGTGATCCGCTTCATCAACGACATTCTGCTTTCCGCACCGTCTATCGTTGTTGGCCTGTTCGTCTACACCATCGTTGTGGCGAAGATGCAGCACTTCTCCGGTTGGGCTGGCGTCATTGCGCTGGCGCTGCTGCAGGTGCCGATTGTCATTCGTACCACCGAGAACATGCTTAAACTGGTTCCGGATAGCCTGCGTGAAGCGGCGTATGCGCTGGGCACGCCGAAGTGGAAAATGATTTCCGCCATCACGCTGAAAGCGTCGATTTCCGGGATCATGACCGGCGTCCTGCTGGCTGTCGCACGTATCGCTGGCGAAACCGCACCGCTGCTGTTTACCGCGCTCTCGAACCAGTTCTGGAGCACCGACATGATGCAGCCGATTGCCAACCTGCCGGTGACCATATTCAAATTTGCCATGAGCCCATTTGCCGAATGGCAACAGCTGGCCTGGGCCGGGGTGCTGATCATTACCCTGTGCGTACTGTTGCTTAACATTCTGGCGCGCGTCATTTTCGCGAAGCAGAAACACGGTTAAATTTTTGCGGTGCGGCCCCGTGCGGCACCGGATGAGGAAGAGATTGAGATGAGTATGGTGAATACCGCCCCGGGAAAAATTGCTGTTCGCGATTTGAACTTTTACTACGGCAAATTCCATGCCCTGAAGAACATCAACCTGGATATTGCCAAGAACCAGGTCACCGCGTTTATCGGCCCGTCAGGGTGTGGTAAATCGACCCTGCTGCGCACGTTCAACAAAATGTTTGAGCTGTATCCAGAGCAGCGTGCGGAAGGTGAAATTTTACTGGATGGCGACAACATTCTGACCAATACCCAGGATATCGCCCTGTTGCGCGCCAAAGTCGGCATGGTGTTCCAGAAGCCGACACCATTCCCAATGTCGATTTATGACAACATCGCCTTCGGTGTACGTCTGTTTGAAAAGCTGTCACGTGCCGATATGGACGAGCGTGTGCAGTGGGCGCTGACCAAAGCCGCATTGTGGAACGAAACCAAAGATAAGCTGCACCAGAGCGGGTACTCTCTCTCCGGTGGTCAGCAGCAGCGTCTGTGCATCGCGCGTGGTATCGCTATTCGCCCGGAAGTCTTGCTGCTCGATGAGCCGTGTTCTGCGCTGGACCCGATTTCTACCGGGCGCATTGAAGAACTCATCACCGAACTGAAGCAGGATTACACCGTGGTTATCGTGACCCATAACATGCAGCAGGCGGCGCGTTGCTCCGACCACACGGCGTTTATGTATCTTGGCGAATTGATTGAATTCAGCAATACCGACGATCTGTTTACCAAGCCTGCGAAGAAACAAACTGAAGACTACATTACTGGCCGCTACGGTTGATTTGCCCTTCATCTTTCAGGCTGTATCCGCGTTGGCTGCCTTTACTTACCCCGGTCACGTAGCTATCTACGCTCTCGGGGATGCGTGCAGTTGCCGCCTTGCTACAGTCAGAAATCTTTTGGGCAATTGGAGGAACAATGGACAACCTAAACCTTAATAAACACATTTCCGGCCAGTTCAACGCAGAGCTGGAGCATATCCGCACGCAGGTGATGACCATGGGCGGGCTGGTGGAAAAGCAACTTTCTGACGCCATCACCGCGATGCACAATCAGGATCAGGATCTGGCCAAACGCGTTATCGACGGCGACAAACAGGTCAACATGATGGAAGTGGCCATCGACGAAGCCTGTGTGCGTATCATCGCCAAACGTCAGCCAACCGCCAGCGATCTGCGTCTGGTGATGGCTATTATCAAGACCATTGCCGAGCTGGAACGTATTGGCGACGTGGCGGACAAAATTTGCCGCACCGCGCTGGAGAAGTTCTCGCAGCAGCATCAGCCCCTGTTGGTGAGCCTCGAGTCTTTGGGCCGTCATACCGTGCAAATGCTGCACGACGTGCTCGATGCGTTCGCGCGCATGGACCTGGATGAAGCGGTGCGTATCTATCGCGAAGATAAAAAGGTCGATCAGGAGTACGAAGGCATTGTGCGTCAGTTGATGACCTACATGATGGAAGATTCCCGCACCATTCCAAGCGTGCTGACCGCGCTGTTCTGTGCCCGCTCAATCGAGCGTATCGGCGACCGTTGCCAGAACATTTGCGAATACATCTTTTATTTCGTGAAAGGACAGGATTTTCGTCACGTGGGTGGCGACGAGCTGGATAAACTGCTGGCGGGTAAAGACCCGAAAGAGTGAGTTTTCTGCCCTGACCTCTCCCCACACAGGAGAGGTCAGAATACAGCGAGATTAGCGTGTAATCTCCCAGCCTCGCGCTTTCCACAACCCCGGTAATTCCTCCAGCGAGGAAAAGGTCGTCACTTTCGGATGGTCGATCGGCTGATTATGCGGATCGGCGCAGAAGTAAAAGACCTCCATCCCCGCCGCCACGCCGGACATTGCGCCCGCGCTCGAATCATCCACCAGCACGCAGTTCACCGGATCCACATTCATCGCTTTCGCCGCGTGGTACATCAACGCCGGATCGGGCTTCCAGGCCTGAATGTCATACCCACTGAACAGTTTGTCTGGGAAATGATGCAGCAAACCCGTGTTCCCCAGCGAATGTTGCATTTTGCTCACCGGGCCGTTGGAGACGATGCACATCGGCACCGTCATCGCGTCCAGCAAATCATTCGCGCCAGCTATGACTTCCAGCTCGCTGTCGAACAGCCGTGCAACTTCGGCACGATACACCGGTTCCAGCGTCTCTTTCACCAGATTCACACCGTGTTCGGCGTTAATGGTGTCGATAATCTCGTACAGCTTCACGCCTTTAAAACGCTTAAAAATCGTTTCAAGCTCAAGAGTGATGCCGAATTCCCGGAACATGTGGACATATGCCCGGGAGCAAATCACTTCACTGTCGACGAGCGTGCCATCGCAGTCGAAAAATACCGCCTCAATACTGGACATGCCGTTTCCTGTTGTCACAAGTTTAACGTTTACGTAATACAATTTGCCCCACGCAATCGTTGCCGTATAAGCAAAATCAATGAAAAAAAATGTGTCGTACACCTCCCTATTGTCGCATTTTGGTATAGGATAGCGACGAATTTTCCCCTCCTTAGTTTGGAACCAGAAGATGAGCCAACAACAAAACACCCAGACGTCGGGTCAGGGTCTGCTTCAGCGCGTGTTTAAACTGCGCGAGCACGGAACGACGGCACGCACAGAAGTGATTGCCGGTTGTACAACGTTCCTGACGATGGTGTACATCGTTTTTGTGAACCCGCAAATTCTGGGTGCCGCGGGCATGGATACCAGTGCGGTCTTCGTTACCACCTGTCTTATCGCCGCACTTGGCAGCATCCTGATGGGGCTGTTTGCTAACTTGCCGGTTGCGCTGGCACCCGCGATGGGCCTGAACGCCTTCTTCGCGTTTGTCGTGGTCGGCGCGATGGGCCTGACGTGGCAAGTGGGCATGGGCGCGATTTTCTGGGGCGCGATTGGTTTGCTGTTGCTGACCATTTTCCGGGTACGCTACTGGATGATTGCCAATATCCCAATGAGCCTGCGCGTGGGGATCACCAGCGGTATCGGCCTGTTCATTGGCATGATGGGCCTGAAAAATGCGGGCGTGATTGTCGCCAACAAAGACACGCTGGTGTCTATCGGCCACTTGACGTCTCACAGCGTGCTGCTGGGCATTCTCGGCTTCTTCATCATTGCGATTCTGGCTTCCCGTAACATTCATGCGGCGGTGCTGGTTTCCATCGTAGTGACCACCTTGCTGGGTTGGGCGCTGGGCGATGTTCACTATTCGGGTATCGTTTCGACGCCACCGGATGTGACGTCTGTTATCGGTCATGTTGATCTGGCGGGTTCCTTTAACATCGGCCTGGCAGGTGTGATTTTCTCCTTCATGCTGGTCAACCTGTTTGACTCCTCCGGCACCCTGATTGGCGTGACTGACAAAGCGGGCCTGACCGATGAAAACGGTAAATTCCCGCGCATGAAGCAGGCGCTGTTCGTTGACAGTATTTCTTCTGTTGCCGGCGCGTTTATCGGTACTTCCTCCGTTACCGCGTACATTGAATCCTCATCAGGCGTGTCCGTTGGCGGCCGTACCGGTCTGACGGCAGTCGTTGTCGGTCTGCTGTTCCTGCTGGTTATTTTCCTGTCGCCGCTGGCTGGCATGGTGCCGCCGTACGCTGCTGCAGGCGCACTGATTTATGTCGGCGTATTGATGACGTCCAGCCTCGCCCGCGTTAAGTGGGATGACCTGACCGAAGCCGTTCCCGCGTTTATTACTGCGGTGATGATGCCGTTCAGCTTCTCGATTACCGAAGGGATAGCGCTGGGCTTTATCTCTTACTGCGTGATGAAAATCGGTACCGGACGTTTCCGCGACCTTAGCCCGTGCGTCATCGCTGTTGCGGTGCTGTTCGTCCTGAAGATTGTGTTTATCGACTGATAAACAGCAAACAGGTAAATGTAAAACGGCAACCTAAGGGTTGCCGTTTTTAGTTTGCGTACCCGCCCCAGTGGGAGGGAGCATCAGGTTGCGCTCATCTGATTTACTTTTTCACCCGCTGAATATAATCCCCGAAGGCGGTCAACTGACCTGTCAGATGGTCGAGCGTGCTCTGATCAATCACTTCACCCGTTTGCGGGTCGACCTTGTTCTGAATCACCCCGCCCATAAACTCCGGTTTGTTCATTACCATCGCATCAAGGAATACCAGAATCTGACGCAGATGATACTGGCAACGTGCACCGCCAATCGCGCCCATAGAGCTGGTCTGGATCAGCACCGGCTTCCCGGCCAGCGGTTGTTCTGGCAGACGTGACAGCCAGTCGATAGCATTTTTCAGACCGCCAGGCACGGAGTAGTTATACTCTGGCGTCACAATCACCACGCCGTCAGCCTCACGAATCTGCGCCGCGAGCGCTTCTACGTTCTGCGGAAAACCTTCCTCTTGCTGAACGTCGGCATCGTACAGCGGAATATCACCAATCGACGGCAGGGCGGAAATCGCCATGCCCGCCGGGGCGATGTTTGGCAGGGTGCGCGCCACCATACCGTTAAATGAATTTTTGCGCAGGCTTCCCAGTAATGTCACCACTTTCAACGCATCAGACATGATTACTCCTTTAGTTTTCATCATGATAAGTTAGTTCAGTATAAGTGCTTTTTCCGCAGGCAGACTGGTAAAACGCATCAGGCGTGCCGCGGGTTCGCTGGCGCGGATTTGCATATCCGGCAGGCCGCGCCAGCCGGCGTTGCTGTCGAACTCCCAGACCTTCAGTCGTTCAATCGCAGGCGTTGCGGCAATGGACCACACCAGCACATCTTCTGCATCGCAAATGGCTTCTATTTGTAGCATTTTGGCGGCCCGCAGGCGGCCAGAACCCGGCAGGAGTTGAAGCAACTGTTGCGAATCATGTTGAGTTTCGCCGGTCAGCTTGAGAACGCTCTGGCGCAAGGCCAGCAGCTGCGCTCGTGCTTCGTTGGGATCGTTTTGGTTTTTGATCCACAGCGATTCATTATTGCTGAAAGGGTAATTTTCGGGTGCGCTGGGGCGGTTAAAACTGCGGGTCGTACGCTGCAGCTCCATGTCCAGGCCGCATTCGCCTTCGGTGGTCAGCGCTACACCGACGATATTTCCGGCATAGGCGATGGAGAAATGCGGTTGTTTGCTGTCGCGAAACATCGGTTTGCCATCGGGGCGCAAAACCATTTCGGGAAGTTCGCTGATGCCGTAAAGCATAAACAGCAGCTCTGCGAGCAGCGCCCGGGAGGCTAAATAACGCGCCCGGCGATGCTGAGGCAGTTGTCGTGCCGCGTTGTGACAGGACGAAGAAAGTCGCACTGAGTGCAGATGCCCGTCGGTAAGGATCCCTCTTGCGAAGTGCGTTGCCATTATGTCGCTCCGTGATTAATGGTCATGAGTTCGGAAAGATAACCCTATTATTACCCAGGATGATGAGGTTTTAATGTGGAATAACGACGCTGAAAAGCCATCGGCCAGCATACTTACATTTCTTTAGGCGCAATAGTCTGTGAGTTCACAAAATTAGGGCCTAACCACTGAGAAAACCGGATTGAAAAGCATCACCGTAGAGCTGCTTAATCATCGATTTTAGCCAGATTATCTTGGGATTATGACCGTTGCGCTTATGCCACATCAGCGTAAAGGGCACCATCACTTTTTGCAGCTGCGCGTCATCAAAGGGGATGGGGTACTTCATCCAGCAACGGCAGGTGATCTTCGCGAAGATAGAGCCGCGGTACATCGGTGAACAGTACTTCAAAATCGATAAGCCATGGCAAAAGGCTGAGCGATTCCCACGAACGCGGATGGCTCTCCCGACCGGCTGGCGTCCGGCTTTATCCGCAATACGACCGGCCAGCAGCATGGCCGCGGCCATTCCTGCTAAATAGACCGAAAACGCGATGTGCAGTTGGGCTTCTGTAGCGGACAGATCCACCGCAATGCGGGGCAGACCGACGAGATACATATCGATCCCAGAGGGATAAAGTAGAACAAGAGCGAAACTGCAGAACAGAAAGCGGGCCATAAGTACCTCACACGGAAATTCCGGCGAGCATACGGGGCTTTGAGGAGGGACACGAGTTGCCATTTGGACAACGGTGTTTACCTTAATGGAAAAACCCACCGGATGCGGTGGGTTTTGAATAAGCCGTTCTTCGCCAGGCGGCGCTTATTTTCCGATACAGAAGCTCGAGAAAATACGGCCCAGCAGGTCATCGGAGGTAAATTCCCCGGTGATTTCGCTCAACGCCTGCTGCGAAAGACGCAGCTCTTCGGCCAGCAGTTCACCCGCCCAGGCGCCCAGTAGTTGGGCTTTACCCTGTTGCAGATGTTCAGCCGCCGTTTCCAGCGCCTGCAAATGACGACGACGGGCGAGGAAGCCGCCTTCCATGTTAGTGTCGAAGCCCATGCTCTGCTTGAGATGATTGCGCAGAATGTCCACTCCCTCTCCCTGACGTGCAGAAAGACGAACCAGTGAGTGACTGTTCACCTCGCTTAGACCGATCGCTTCACCAGTGATATCCGCTTTATTGCGCACCACGGTTATTGGCAGATTCGCAGGCAAACGGGCGATAAAGTCCGGCCAGATTTCTGCCGGATCGACGGCGCTGGTGGTGGTGCTGTCGACCATAAACAGCACCCGGTCGGCCTGCTCGATTTCCTGCCAGGCACGCTCAATACCAATGCGCTCAACTTCATCGCTGGCATCGCGCAGCCCGGCGGTGTCGATAATGTGCAGCGGCATCCCGTCGATATGAATGTGTTCGCGTAACACGTCGCGAGTGGTGCCCGCGATATCAGTAACAATCGCAGCTTCGCGGCCGGCCAGTGCGTTCAGCAGGCTCGATTTACCGGCGTTTGGACGCCCGGCGATGACCACTTTCATACCTTCTCGCAGCAGGCTGCCCTGACGCGCCTCGGCACGTACGGCGTCGAGATCGCCGATAACGGTGTTGAGCTGTGCTTCGATTTTGCCGTCGGAGAGGAAATCAATTTCTTCATCCGGGAAATCGATCGCCGCTTCGACGTAAATGCGCAGATGGGTCAACGCTTCCACCAGATGATTCACGCGCGCCGAGAACGCACCCTGCAGCGAGTTCATCGCGGAACGTGCCGCCTGTTCGGAGCTAGCGTCGATCAGGTCGGCAATCGCTTCGGCCTGGGCCAGGTCGAGCTTATCGTTGAGAAATGCGCGTTCGGAAAACTCACCCGGGTTGGCAATGCGCACGCCGGGCAGCGTCAGAATACGTTTGAGCAGCAAGTCGAGGATAACCGGGCCGCCGTGTCCCTGAAGCTCCAGCACGTCTTCCCCGGTAAAGGAGTTCGGCCCCGGAAACCATAAGGCGATACCCTGATCCAGCGTCGCGCCTTCGACATCGCGAAAAGGCAGGTAATCGGCGTAGCGCGGCTTCGGCAGCTTGCCCAATACCGCCTGTGCAACGTCGCGTGCCTTCAGGCCAGATATACGCAGGATACCCACGCCGCCGCGTCCTGGCGGTGTGGCCTGGGCAACAATCGTGTCGTTATGGTTCATGGTTAGTCTCTTTCAATACCTAATAAAAAAGGCGGTCATCTGACCGCCTTCCATTTTAGCGAACGCCTACCGAATCAGGATTTTTTCTTTTCGCGGCTATGCAGACCACGTTTTTCCAGGCCACGGTAAATCAGCTGCTGCTGGATAATCGTCACCAGGTTGCTGACGATATAGTACAGCACCAGACCTGACGGGAACCACAGGAAGAACGCGGTGAAGATGACCGGCATGAAGGTCATGATCTTCTGCTGCATCGGGTCGGTCACGGTGGTCGGCGACATCTTCTGGATGAAGAACATCGTTACGCCCATCAGGATCGGCAGGATGTAGTACGGGTCCTGTGCGGACAAGTCATGGATCCACAGTGCAAACGGCGCATGACGCAGTTCAACGGAGCCCATCAGCATGTAGTACAGCGCAAGGAAGATTGGCATCTGGATAACCAGAGGGAAGCAGCCGCCGAGCGGGTTTACTTTCTCTGCTTTATACAGGGCCATCATTTCCTGGCTCTGACGTTGTTTGTCATCGCCCAGACGCTCACGCATCGCCGCAATTTTCGGCTGCAGCATACGCATCTTCGCCATGGAGGTGTACTGCGCTTTGGTCAGCGGGTACATGATGCCACGAACGATAAAGGTGATAACGATAATGGAGAAGCCCCAGTTACCGAGGAAGCTGTGGATAAATTTCAACAGCTTGAACAGCGGCTGAGAAATGAACCACAACCAGCCATAGTCAACGCTCAAGTCCAGGTGTGGTGCAACGGCAGCCATTTTGTCCTGAATTTCCGGGCCAACCCACAGGGTGCTGGCAAGGTTTGCCGCCTGACCTGGCTGAACCAGAACTGGCTGAGACTTATACCCAATAGCAGCAATGCCGTTACCGAGGTTAGTCGTGTAGAAGTTGTTCGAACCGTCGTTGTTCGGTACCCATGCGGTAGCAAAGTACTGCTGCAGCATCGCAACCCAACCGCCTTTAGAACTGATGTTCAGGTTTTCGTTATCGGCGATTTTGTCGAACTTATACTTCTCATACTTCTCGTCTGGCGTGGAGTAAGCCGCGCCGCGGAAAGTATGCATGGTGGACAGACCGCCGCCTTTAGTATCAAGTGCCGGTGGCAGATTGATAGACTGTTTCAGCTGGCCGAAGGTGGAGACTTCCAGTGGTTTCTCACCGGCGTTCTTCACGTTGTAGCCCACGTTCACCGCATATCCACCGCGTTTCAGGGTGAAGGTTTTGGTGAAGGTGTTGCCGGCTTTATCGGTATAAGTCAGCGGAATAGTCAGTTCATTCTGCCCATCAGCCAGAACAAACGCATCTTTATCAATGTTGTACAGTGGACGTGCACCGTTAGCAGGGTTATCCGGGCCATCACGACCGGTCAGACCGCTCTGTGCCTGATAGATAAAGTCCGATGAGGTGTCCAGTAACTTAAACGGCTCGTTAGAATTCTGCGTTTTCGGATAAGTTAACAGCAGTGCCTGCTCAACATCACCCCCACGGGTGTTGATGACGAGTTCAAGCACGTCGGTTTTCACCGTAATCAGTTTTCCCTGGCCACTGGCCGGAACGCCCTGGTCGGCGGCGCTGCCCGCGGCGGTGGTCGTAGTCTGCGTAATCTGCTGCTGAGGCTGAGGATTTTTATCCTGCTCCCATGCCTGCCAGATCATGAAAGACACGAACAACAAAGCGATGATAAGAAGATTGCGTTGCGAATCCATCGTTAGTGTTCTCTGGTATTTGTTGGTCCTGGTGGGACGGGATCGTCACCACCCGGGTGTAAAGGGTGGCATTTTAATACGCGTTTCACCGTCAACCAACTGCCTTTTAATACTCCAAACCTGCGCAATGCCTCAATTCCGTATTGTGAACAGGTGGGAGTGAAACGACAGTGTGGCCCGAGTAGCGGACTAATCAGGCGTTGATAGACCCGGATAAGGGCTATCAGGACCCGTGAGCCAGGCGACAGTGACGGCGCCATAATTTTTCCAACGCTTCCGTGATTGCCCGGTTGTCGAGGTCTGCAACCCCTTTCTTAACTAACACCACGAAATCCATAGCGGGAAGTTCATGCTGACGTAAACGGAAGCTCTCACGCGTCAGACGTTTAATCCGATTGCGTTCATGGGCGCGTTTAACGTTTTTCTTGGCGACAGTAAGACCGATGCGGGGATGCCCCAGCGAATTTAGGCGGCCGAGGATGGTGATTTGCGGCGTGCCAGCCCGTTGCGGCTGCTGGAAGACGAATGTGAAATGATTGGGAGTTAACAAGCGTAACTCCCTGGGAAAAGCTAGCTTAACCACTCAGGGGTTAGCTTTATTACTTGGAAACGGTCAGACGAGAACGGCATTTAGCACGACGACGTGCCAGAACCTGACGACCATTTTTAGTAGCCATACGAGCACGGAAGCCGTGTGAACGGTTGCGCTTCAGTACAGACGGTTGAAAAGTGCGTTTCATGGCGATTTCTACCTAAACTTGAATAAATTCACTGACTTTTGCGTGTACCCGAACGAGTTTCGAACGACTTCCGCTTCAGTGTGGGTGATTAAAGAGGCCGGATTGTAATAATTGTACACTCCGGAGTCAATTCTCTTTACCTTATTTCCCGCGTATTTCCGCACGATTTCGCGTGCAAAATGACCGGCAACGGTCCGCGTTAGCGAGTAACACGCACCGGGTGGAGGATTATAAAGCCTGGCAATTAAAGCGCAAGGATCGCCCGGGATCTTTATTAGATCGATTAAGCAAAAAATTGTCGCGACTCATTAATTTTTCCAATATGCGGGTGAAATCGCCCCTCACTCTGGCCAGGATCGATTACACTTAGCCGGTCTCGATCTTCCCTGTGGATAAATCGGGAAGAATCTGTGAGAAACAGGAGATCTCTGGCGCAGTTTAGGCTATGATCCGCGGTCCCGATCGTGATCCTGGATCCTGACCGGAGTAACAACCGCTGATAGCGGTTCGCACGTCACCCCACCGACCTGTGGGCTGTCCGACGTGTGTCAACAATCATTAATTCTGTTTCACCCTTATTTGTTCGATTGGAGTCCGCCGTGTCACTTTCGCTTTGGCAGCAGTGTCTTGCCCGATTGCAGGATGAGTTACCAGCCACAGAATTCAGCATGTGGATCCGCCCATTGCAGGCGGAGCTGAGCGATAACACGCTGGCATTGTATGCACCAAATCGTTTTGTGCTTGATTGGGTAAGGGATAAATACCTCAATAATATCAATGGACTGTTGAATGATTTCTGCGGTACCGACGCCCCGCAACTGCGGTTTGAAGTGGGCGCCAGGCCTGCCACGCAGGTCGCGAGAGAAACCGCGCAGGTTGCCGTTCAGGCACATGCTCAGCAGGTACATGCACCGCGTGCCATTCCTCAGGCGCGCCAGGGCTGGGATAACGTTCCCGCGCCGGCAGAACCGTCCTATCGCTCCAACGTAAACGTAAAGCACACATTCGATAACTTCGTTGAAGGTAAATCGAACCAGTTAGCGCGTGCTGCGGCGCGTCAGGTGGCAGATAACCCTGGCGGCGCATACAACCCATTGTTCCTTTATGGCGGTACGGGTCTCGGTAAAACGCACCTGTTACACGCTGTCGGTAACGGTATTATTGCCCGTAAACCGAACGCCAAAGTGGTGTACATGCACTCCGAGCGTTTTGTTCAGGACATGGTCAAAGCCCTGCAGAACAACGCCATCGAAGAGTTCAAACGTTACTACCGTTCCGTTGATGCCCTGCTAATAGATGATATTCAGTTCTTTGCTAATAAAGAACGATCCCAGGAAGAGTTCTTCCACACATTCAATGCCCTGCTGGAAGGGAATCAACAGATAATCCTGACGTCCGATCGCTATCCTAAAGAGATCAACGGCGTTGAAGATCGTCTGAAGTCCCGTTTTGGCTGGGGGTTAACCGTTGCGATCGAGCCACCTGAGCTTGAAACGCGCGTGGCGATCCTGATGAAAAAGGCCGACGAGAACGACATTCGTCTGCCGGGCGAAGTGGCGTTCTTTATTGCCAAGCGCCTGCGTTCCAACGTGCGTGAACTTGAAGGCGCACTGAACCGCGTTATCGCCAATGCCAATTTTACCGGCCGTGCCATTACCATTGATTTCGTGCGTGAAGCGCTGCGCGATCTGCTGGCGCTGCAGGAAAAACTGGTCACCATCGACAATATTCAGAAGACGGTGGCGGAGTACTATAAGATCAAAGTGGCAGATTTGCTGTCCAAGCGTCGTTCCCGCTCTGTGGCGCGTCCGCGCCAGATGGCGATGGCGCTGGCCAAGGAACTCACCAACCACAGCCTGCCGGAAATTGGCGATGCGTTTGGTGGCCGCGACCACACGACCGTGCTGCATGCGTGCCGCAAGATCGAGCAGTTGCGTGAAGAAAGCCATGACATCAAAGAAGATTTCTCCAACTTAATCAGAACATTATCTTCGTGACGCTATGAAATTTACCGTTGAACGTGAACATTTATTAAAACCGCTGCAGCAGGTAAGTGGCCCATTAGGTGGTCGCCCAACGTTGCCGATTTTGGGTAATTTACTGCTGCAGGTTGCAGACGGTTCCTTGTCATTGACCGGAACCGACCTTGAAATGGAAATGGTCGCACGCGTCGCGCTGCTTCAGCCGCACGAGCCGGGCGCCACCACCGTGCCTGCGCGCAAGTTCTTCGATATTTGCCGTGGCTTGCCAGAAGGGGCTGAAATTGCCGTACAGCTTGAGGGTGACCGCATGTTGGTGCGCTCTGGCCGTAGCCGTTTCTCTCTTTCTACGCTGCCTGCTGCCGATTTCCCGAACCTCGACGACTGGCAAAGCGAAGTGGAATTCACCGTGGTTCAGGCGACGATGAAACGCCTGATTGAAGCGACCCAGTTTTCCATGGCGCATCAGGACGTTCGCTACTACTTAAACGGCATGCTGTTCGAAACCGAAGGTGAAGAACTGCGTACCGTCGCGACCGACGGCCACCGTCTGGCGGTCTGCTCGATGCCTATCGGTGAAACGTTGCCGAATCATTCGGTGATCGTACCGCGTAAAGGCGTTATCGAGTTGATGCGTATGCTCGATGGCGGCGACAACCCGATGCGTGTACAGATTGGCAGCAACAACATCCGTGCGCACGTGGGCGATTTCATCTTCACCTCTAAACTGGTGGATGGTCGTTTTCCGGACTACCGGCGCGTGTTGCCGAAAAACCCGGACAAACATCTCGATGCGGGCTGTGACATTCTCAAGCAGGCGTTTGCCCGTGCGGCAATTCTCTCGAACGAGAAATTCCGCGGTGTGCGTCTGTATGTCAGCGAAAATCAGCTGAAAATCACCGCTAACAACCCGGAGCAGGAAGAAGCAGAAGAAATTCTGGACGTTACCTACGCCGGGACCGAGATGGAAATCGGCTTCAACGTCAGCTACGTACTGGATGTGCTCAATGCACTGAAATGCGAAAACGTCCGAATTCTGCTGACCGACTCCGTATCTAGCGTGCAGATTGAAGATGCAGCCAGCCAAAGCGCGGCTTACGTTGTTATGCCAATGAGATTGTAATATTTGAAAAGGGGCTGGTTTACTTGCCATTTCGCCTCCCGGCAGTGCTCGAAATGCTCACGTACTTCGTGTACGCTCCGCTTTCTGCGCGCTGGCGGTAGACGAACTGACTGCGCCACACACGCCCCTGGGCTAATGTACTGAGATATGTCACTGACGCGCTTGCTTATCAAAGATTTCCGCAACATCGAAAGCGCGGATCTTGCTTTATCTCCTGGCTTTAACTTTCTGGTCGGCGCCAACGGCAGTGGCAAAACCAGCGTACTGGAAGCCATCTACACGCTCGGCCACGGTCGGGCGTTTCGCAGTTTGCAACCAGGCCGCGTTATTCGCCACGAGCAGGAATCGTTCATCTTACATGGACGCCTGCAGGGCCAGGAGCGCGAGATCTCGATTGGCCTCACCAAAGACAAACAGGGCGACAGCAAAGTTCGCATCGACGGCACTGACGGTCACAAGGTGGCCGAACTGGCGCTGCTGATGCCGATGCAGCTCATCACCCCCGAAGGGTTTACTTTACTCAACGGCGGCCCCAAATACAGAAGAGCCTTCCTCGATTGGGGATGCTTTCACAACGAAGCCGGTTTCTTTACCGCCTGGAGCAATCTCAAGCGTTTGCTGAAACAGCGTAACGCTGCATTGCGTCAGGTAACCCGCTACGCGCAGCTGCGTCCGTGGGACATGGAACTTATCCCGCTGGCCGAGCAAATCAGTCAATGGCGAGCGGAATACAGTGCGGGTATCGCCGAAGATATGGCGGATACCTGCAAACAGTTTCTTCCTGAATTCAGTCTCACTTTTTCTTTCCAGCGCGGCTGGGAAAAAGAGACCGACTATTCAGAGGTGCTTGAACGGAATTTCGAGCGCGACCGAATGCTGACCTACACCGCCCACGGCCCGCACAAAGCGGATTTCCGCATACGTGCCGATGGCGCACCGGTGGAGGACACACTGTCGCGCGGGCAGCTCAAACTGCTGATGTGCGCCTTACGTCTGGCGCAAGGTGAGTTTCTGACCCGTGAAAGCGGGCGGCGCTGCCTGTACCTCATAGATGATTTTGCCTCTGAACTTGATGACGAGCGCCGCGGTCTGCTGGCAAGCAGGCTCAAAGCGACTGAGTCGCAGGTTTTTGTCAGCGCTATTAGCGCTGAACACGTAATGGACATGTCGGACAAAAATTCGAAGATGTTCAGCGTGGAAAAAGGTAAAATAACGGATTAACCCAAGTTTAAATGAGCGAGAAACGTTGATGTCGAATTCTTATGACTCCTCCAGTATCAAAGTCCTGAAAGGGCTGGATGCGGTGCGTAAGCGCCCGGGTATGTATATCGGCGACACGGATGACGGTACCGGTCTGCACCACATGGTATTCGAGGTTGTGGATAACGCTATCGACGAAGCGCTCGCGGGTCACTGTAAAGACATCGTTGTCACTATCCACGCCGATAATTCCGTTTCCGTAACGGATGATGGCCGTGGTATTCCGACCGGCATTCACCCGGAAGAGGGTGTTTCTGCGGCGGAAGTGATCATGACTGTTCTGCACGCAGGCGGTAAATTCGATGACAACTCTTATAAAGTGTCCGGTGGTCTGCACGGCGTGGGCGTTTCAGTTGTAAACGCCCTGTCGCAGAAGCTGGAACTGGTGATTCGCCGCGAAGGCAAAGTTCACCACCAGATTTATGTCCACGGTGTGCCACAGGCTCCGTTGGCGGTGACCGGTGATACCGATGTGACCGGGACCCAGGTGCGTTTCTGGCCAAGCCACGAAACCTTCACCAACGTGACTGATTTTGAATATGAAATTCTGGCTAAGCGTCTGCGCGAGCTATCGTTCCTGAACTCCGGCGTTTCTATCCGCCTGCGCGACAAGCGTGACGGCAAAGAAGATCATTTCCACTACGAAGGCGGTATCAAAGCGTTCGTTGAATATCTGAACAAAAATAAAACGCCAATTCACCCGCATATCTTCTATTTCTCCACCGAGAAAGACGGTATTGGCGTTGAAGTTGCGCTGCAGTGGAACGATGGTTTCCAGGAAAACATCTACTGCTTTACCAACAACATTCCACAGCGCGATGGCGGTACTCACCTTGTCGGTTTCCGTACGGCGATGACCCGTACGCTGAACGCTTACATGGACAAAGAAGGCTACAGCAAAAAAGCCAAAGTCAGCGCCACCGGTGATGATGCCCGTGAAGGCCTGATTGCCGTTGTTTCCGTGAAAGTACCCGATCCGAAATTCTCTTCGCAGACCAAAGACAAACTGGTTTCTTCCGAAGTGAAGACTGCGGTTGAGCAGCAGATGAACGAATTGCTGGCAGAATACCTGCTGGAAAACCCGTCTGATGCAAAAATCGTTGTTGGCAAAATTATCGATGCGGCACGTGCTCGAGAAGCGGCGCGTAGAGCCCGTGAAATGACCCGTCGTAAAGGCGCGCTGGACTTAGCAGGCCTGCCGGGCAAACTGGCGGATTGCCAGGAACGCGACCCGGCGCTGTCCGAACTGTACCTCGTGGAAGGGGACTCCGCGGGCGGCTCTGCTAAGCAGGGGCGTAACCGTAAGAACCAGGCGATTCTGCCGCTGAAGGGTAAAATCCTCAACGTTGAGAAAGCCCGCTTCGACAAAATGCTCTCCTCGCAGGAAGTGGCAACGCTTATCACTGCGCTGGGCTGCGGCATTGGTCGTGACGAATATAACCCGGACAAACTGCGCTATCACAGCATCATCATCATGACCGATGCCGATGTCGATGGCTCGCACATCCGTACGCTGCTGTTGACCTTCTTCTATCGTCAGATGCCTGAAATCGTAGAGCGCGGCCACGTGTATATCGCCCAGCCGCCGCTGTACAAAGTGAAAAAAGGCAAGCAGGAACAGTACATTAAAGACGACGAAGCGATGGATCAGTATCAGATTTCTATCGCGCTTGATGGTGCAACCCTGCACACTAACGCCAGTGCACCGGCGCTGGCTGGCGAAGCGCTGGAAAAACTGGTGGCAGAATTCAACGCTGCACAGAAAATGATTGTCCGTATGGAACGTCGCTTCCCGCGTTCACTGCTGAAAGAGTTGGTGTATCAGCCAACGCTGGTTGAAGCCGATCTCAGCGATGAACAAAAAGTGACGCGTTGGGTAAATCAGCTGATTACTCAGCTGAACGAAGATGAGCAGCACGGCAGCATGTGGAAGTTTGATGTTCGTGAGAACACTGAGCAGCATCTGTTTGAGCCAATCATCCGCGTGCGTACTCATGGTGTGGACACTGATTACCCGCTGGATCAGGAGTTTGTGACCGGTGGTGAATACCGTCGTCTGTACACGCTCGGTGAGAAGCTGCGCGGTCTGATTGAAGAAGACGCGTTCATCGAACGTGGCGAACGCCGTCAGCCGATTACCAGCTTCGAACAGGCGCTGGAATGGCTGGTGAAAGAGTCCCGTCGTGGTCTGTCTATTCAGCGTTATAAAGGCCTGGGTGAAATGAACCCGGATCAGCTGTGGGAAACCACCATGGATCCAGAAAGCCGCCGTATGCTGCGCGTGACCGTCAAAGATGCAATCGCTGCCGACCAGCTGTTCACTACTCTGATGGGTGATGCTGTTGAACCGCGTCGTGCATTTATCGAAGAAAACGCCCTGAAAGCGGCGAACATCGATATCTAAGTAAGGTGTTCCCGGTGGCGTTAACGTTTTCCGGGGCGACAAATTACGTAAGCCCGGTGAGCGCTAGCGCCACCGGGCTTTTTATTGCTGCAAAAGAGGAATTCCCGCCTCGATCTCTATCCTCCTTTTACCCCGACTCTTTTGCTGTTTTTTGAGCTAAATCGCGTTAGCATGAGTAAGAACTCACTTATCTCGGGGATCCTATGGCTATCAAACTCATTGCAATCGACATGGACGGAACATTGCTGCTGCCCGACCATACAATTTCTCCGGCGGTTAAACAGGCCATTGCGGCTGCGCGTGAGCGTGGCGTGAAGGTGGTGCTGTGTACCGGTCGCCCGTATGCAGGTGTTCATAACTACCTGAAAGAGCTGCACATGGAGCAGGAAGGTGATTACTGCATCACCTATAACGGCGCGCTGGTTCAGAAAGCCAGTGATGGCAGCACGGTGGCGCAAACGGCGCTGAGTTATGACGATTATCGCTACCTGGAACAACTTTCCCGCGATGTGGGTTCTCACTTCCACGCGCTCGACCGCAACACGCTGTACACCGCTAACCGTGACATCAGCTACTACACGGTACATGAATCCTATGTCGCCACCATCCCACTGGTATTCTGCGAAGCGGAAAACATGGCGCGTGATATTCAGCTGCTGAAAGTGATGATGATCGACGAACCCGCCATTCTCGATAAAGCCATCGCCCGCATTCCGGCGGAAGTGAAAGAGAAGTACACCGTGCTGAAAAGTGCGCCGTACTTCCTCGAAATCCTCGATAAACGCGTCAATAAAGGCACTGGTGTGAAATCTCTGGCCGATGCGTTAGGCATCAAGCCGGAAGAGGTAATGACTCTCGGCGATCAGGAAAATGACATCGCAATGATTGAATACGCCGGTATGGGCGTGGCAATGGAAAACGCCATTCCATCGGTGAAAGAAGTCGCCAACTTCGTGACTAAATCTAACCTGGAAGATGGCGTTGCCTACGCGATTGAGAAGTTTGTTCTGCAATGATGTAAACAAATAGACTTTGCTATACCCTGATGTCACCAACGCGCATCAGGGTATCTTCATGAAACAAATCACCTTCACCTCCCGCCATCACCAGCTCACCAACACCCAAACCTGGACACCGGACAGCGAATGGCTGGTATTTGATGTACGTCCATCCGGCGCGTCGTTTAGCGGAAAAACCATTGAGCGCGTCAATATCCACAGCGGTGAAACCGACGTGATTTATACCGCCCCCGATGGCGCGCATGTTGGCGTGGTAACGGTGCATCCGCAGGACGAACGTTATGTGTTTATTCATGGCCCGGAAAACCCTGATGATTCATGGCACTACGATTTCCATCACCGCCGTGGCGTGGTGACGTTTCAGGGCGAAACCCAAAATCTTGATGCAATGGATATTACCCCGCCGTTTACGCCGGGTGCGCTGCGCGGCGGAAGCCACGTCCACGTTTACAGCCCAAATGGCGGGCTGGTCAGCTTCACTTACAACGATCACGTCATGCATGAGCGCGATCCGGCTCTGGATTTGCGTAATGTTGGGGTTGCCGCGCCGTATGGGCCGGTCACGCCGCACGGCTTTCATCCGCGCGAATATGCCGGCAGTCATTGGTCGGTTCTGATGAGCCAGACCACACCGACGCCGCAGCCCGGCAGTGATGAGATTAATCGCGCCTACGAAGAAGGCTGGGTGGGCAATACGCAGCTGGCTTTTATTGGCGACACGCTGTCGCTGAATGGTGAAAAGGTGCCAGAGCTGTTTATCGTCACACTGCCCACGGACGAAGCGGGCTGGAAGCTAGCGGGTGATGCGCCACTGTGTGGCACGGAAAATAGTCTGCCCGCGGCGCCTGCCGGAGTGGTTCAGCGTCGTCTGACGTTCACCCACGACCGCACATATCCCGGCCTGGTTAACGTGCCGCGTCACTGGGTGCGCTGTAATCCGCAGGGCAATAGCATTGCGTTTCTGATGCGAGATGATGCAGGCGTGGTGCAACTGTGGCTGATTGCGCCAGAAGGCAGTGGAATGCGGCAATTAACGCAGTGCAGCGGAATTCAGTCGGCGTTTAACTGGCATCCGTCAGGCCAGGGCTTAGGATTTGTTCTGGAAGGCAGGATTGCGATGTGCGATGCCCAGAGCGGAGACATTCGCTTTTTGACGGCCGATCATGAAAATCCGCCGTCAGGCGATGCGGTGGTCTTTTCTCCGAACGGACGGGTGGTTGCCTGGATGCAGGAAACCCACGGCTATCGTCAGCTATGGGTTACGCAAACAGGCTGCTGAGTTACGGAGCGGGCATCGCCGCAGGCGGGATAACGGCGTTCATCGCCTGCGTTTGCTGCTCGCTCTTTTCAACCCGAGATCGGACAGAGTTATCTTTGCGGAACAAGTCCCACGGTATCAGCAGCGTATCGGCAACGGCGGTCAACGGCATATCAAGAGCGACCAGAGATTTGGTCCCCCAGCCTGTCGTTTCATCGCTAAGCATCTCCGCACTGGCACGCGTTCCAGGATACGTCCCTTCTTTGCCACCAGTGTGAGACATCACGCTGGAGCACCCTGCCAGAACCATCACCCCTGAGTAAAAAACAGGTATCAAAATTAAATTTTTCATCATGCGATATCATCATTGTCGGCACGCGAAATGCCTCTCTATCGGGTTATAACGGCCCGCTGATAAAATAAATAGTCCGGAAACGGCGCTCTGTGGCGCTTGTCTCATTTTCCTTTCCAAAGCTGTACTCCAGTCTAAGCCTTACAGCCGAAAGTGCAAAAAAGTAAGACCGTTAGCCTTGATAAACGTTCAAAGGATCCCATTTTAAGAGTGTGACCCGATAACGAACATGCCTGAGGGGTGTTCGGGGCGCGTGACCTGTCCATTGTGGAAGGTCTGTAAATTCTCGCTGATTTCAGGAGCTTTTTTATTATGCGTAACTACGATCTTTCCCCGCTGTATCGTTCCGCGATTGGTTTTGACCGTCTTTTTAATCTGCTCGAAAACAACCAGAGCCAGAGCAACGGCGGATATCCTCCGTATAATGTTGAATTAGTGGACGAAAATCATTATCGCATCGCCATTGCCGTCGCAGGTTTTGCAGAAAGCGAGCTAGATATTACCGCTCAGGACAATCTGCTGGTGGTGAAAGGCTCTCACCCTGACGAACAAAAAGAACGTTCTTATCTGTATCAGGGCATCGCCGAACGTAACTTCGAGCGCAAATTCCAGCTGGCAGAAAATATTCACGTAAAAGGTGCGAACCTGGTGAATGGCCTGCTGTATATCGATTTGGAACGCGTGGTGCCAGAAGCCAATAAACCACGCCGCATCGAAATTAATTAATTCCGACGGGCGGGATACGCCGCCCAACAATAAACCCATGCTCGCCGTAAGGGAGCAACTGCGAGTCCAGAACTTGCAGGCACACACTCGCTTCTTAGAAGGAGAAATACCATGCGTAATTACGATTTAACCCCAATGCTTCGTCAGTGGATTGGCTTCGACAAACTGGCCAATGCGATGCTTAATACTGGTGAAACTCAGGGTTTCCCGCCATATAACATCGAAAAGAGCGACGATAACCACTATCGCATTACACTGGCGCTGGCCGGGTTCCGTCAGGACGAATTAGATGTGCAGCTTGAGGGCACACGCCTGACGGTGAAAGGCACGCCGACAAAACCTGAAAAAGAGCCTTCTTACCTGCATCAGGGTCTGGTGACGCAAGCGTTCAATCTGAGCTTCACGCTGGCGGAACATATGGAAGTCACTGGCGCGACCTTCACCAACGGTCTGCTGCACATTGATTTGACCCGCAACGTGCCGGAAGAAATCGCCCCGCAGAGAATCGCTATCAGCGAACGCCCGGCGTTAAACAGCTAATCGTCCATTGCCGCAGAAGCCCCGCCAGTCGGGGCTTTTTTGTGCGCCACGATCCATACAGCCCTCGCGATTTCTGCAAGAATCCCTTCAGTCAGTAATGTTATTCACAGGGAAAATACGATGAGTGAGATAGCATTGACCGTCAGCGTGTTGGCGCTGGTGGCGGTTATAGGGCTGTGGATAGGCAATATCAAAATTCGCGGCGTTGGGTTTGGTATCGGTGGAGTGCTGTTCGGCGGCATTATCGTTGGCCATTTTGTCGAGCAGGCCGGCGTCACGCTCAGCAGCCCCATGCTGCACTTCATTCAGGAATTTGGCCTGATCCTGTTCGTCTACACCATCGGTATCCAGGTCGGTCCGGGTTTTTTCGCCTCGCTAAGGGTTTCCGGCCTGCGGCTTAATCTTTTCGCCATTCTCATTGTGCTGATTGGCGGTGTGGTCACGGCTTTACTGCACAAACTGTTCGCCATTCCGCTGCCGGTGATGCTCGGTATTTTCTCCGGCGCTATCACCAACACGCCTGCGCTGGGGGCCGGACAGCAGATTTTGCGCGATCTTGGCGTGCCGTTCGACGTCGTCGACCAGATGGGAATGAGCTACGCGATGGCCTATCCGTTTGGGATTTGCGGCATTCTGTTGACCATGTGGCTGGTTCGTCTGTTCTTTCGTATCAACGTCGAAAAGGAAGCGCAGCAGTTTGATTCCAGCGTCGGCAACGGCCACGCGAATCTGCACACCATCAATATCCGCGTCGAAAACCCAAATCTCAACGCGCTGGCGATTCAGGACGTGCCAGTGCTCAATAGCGACAACATTATCTGTTCGCGGCTCAAGCGCGACGACATGCTAATGGTGCCAGCGCCGGGCACCTTGATTCAGGTCGGCGATTTACTGCATCTGGTGGGCCAGCCTGTGGATTTGCACAATGCGCAGCTGGTGATCGGTAAAGAAGTGGAAACCTCGCTTTCAACGCGCGGAACCGACCTCAAAGTGGAGCGCGTGGTCGTCACCAACGAGAAGGTTCTGGGGAAGAAAATCCGCGACCTTCACTTTAAACAGCGTTATGACGTCGTGATTTCGCGACTGAATCGTGCGGGCATCGAGCTGGTCGCCAGCAGTAATGCCAGCCTGCAGTTTGGCGACATTCTCAATCTGGTAGGGCGTCCGGCGTCGATTAACGCGGTGGCGGCCGAAGTCGGTAACGCTCAGCAAAAATTGCAGCAGGTGCAAATGCTGCCGGTATTTATTGGCATCGGGCTTGGGGTACTGCTCGGGTCCGTACCGCTGTTTATTCCAGGGTTTCCGGTGGCGTTGAAGCTTGGTTTGGCGGGCGGGCCGCTGATTATGGCGCTGATCCTCGGGCGTATCGGCAGCATCGGCAAGCTGTACTGGTTTATGCCGCCGAGCGCTAACCTCGCGCTGCGTGAACTCGGCATTGTGCTGTTTCTGGCGGTAGTGGGGCTGAAATCTGGCGGGGATTTTGTGCGTACGCTCACCGAAGGCGACGGCCTGAGCTGGATTGCCTACGGCATCGTCATCACCGGTGTACCGCTGCTGACGGTCGGCATTCTGGCGCGGCTGCTCGCTAAGATGAACTACCTGACGCTGTGTGGGATGCTCGCCGGGTCGATGACCGACCCCCCGGCGCTGGCCTTCGCCAACAATCTGCATGCCACCAGTGGCGCGGCGGCGCTGTCATACGCCACGGTGTATCCGCTGGTGATGTTCCTGCGCATCATCACCCCACAACTTCTGGCGGTGCTATTCTGGGGCATGGGTTAACGGACTTTCCAGGTGGATGCGCCGCAGATGGTAATCCACCTGGTATTCGCTGGTATTTCTGAACATAACGGAATAATTAAGATACTCGCCGCTATCACTGTAGGAAAGTGAGGTGATACGTAATAGCAGCGTCTGTTCCGGCACATTCAGCTGCTGTGCCAGCTGCTTATCAGCCAGCACCGGCGACAGGCTTTCATAGTTTCCGGTGATGGTTATCCCGCACTCATTCTCGATGTAATCAAACTTCGATCCCTCCAGATGAATAAGCGACAGATTACGGAACAGCTTCACCGGCATATAACTGTCTTCCAGCATCAGCGGCTTACCGTCGACGTAGCGCACGCGGCGTGAAAAATAGATACGCTCGTTTATCTGAATGCGTAGCTGGCTGGCGATAGCGGGCGGAGCGGGCATCACTTCAAAAATGAGCACCTCGCTTCGGACCTCTTTTCCCTGCTGACGCAACACTTCCACCAGCCCGGTCAGATTGGTCGTTTCATGATAAACGTCCTTACGCGTCACGAAAGTGCCGCTGCCATGACGGCGCTCCACAAGCCTCCAGGTCACCAGCAAATCAATGGCTTTACGGATGGTCATGCGTGCCACCTCAAACTCATCTGCCAGTTTTTTCTCCGCGGGTAATGGGCTACCGATACTGAATTCGGAAGAGTTCAGGCGCAGGCGTAATCTTTCCGCGATAGATTTGTAGATCATCTGAAAACCTCTTTATCAACAAGATGTGTCGCGGAACGCGTCTGGATATAATGATCCAATCGATATTCACTGGTATTACGATACATCACAGAATAATTCACAAACTCATTTTGCTTGCTATAGGTGAGAGAGGTGATGCAAAGAATAGGTGTGTTTTCTTTAATGTTTAGCAGCATGGCAACCTCCGGCTCCACCAGAACTGGTGTCAGGCACTCATAATTCCCACTGATTTCAATGTGACATTCATTTTCAATATAGTGAAATTTTGATCCTTCAAGGTGAGACACGGAAAGATTGCGGAATAAATGTGCAGGCATATAGCTGTCTTCAAGCATTAATGGCGTGTTGTTAACTGAGCGCATTCTTCTTGAGTAAAAAACGGTATCACCCGGTGCTATTTCTAATTGTGCTGCGATAGCCGCTGTTGCGGGTTGGATTTGAAAAATAAGGACCTGGCTAATTATTTTTCCACTGAATGCTTTCATCGCTTTAAAAAAACCGGCGAGATTTTTGGTATCCGGATAGACATTTTTATGAAGGATGAAGGTACCACAGCCACTTTTGCGGAATACGAGCCCCGCGTCGATTAACTGAACGATGGCTTTACGCATTGTCGTTCTTGCGACGCCGAATTCTTCGGCGAGTTTATTCTCACCGGGAAGGGCGCTTCCGACCGCATACTCACCCGTGCCTATGCGAATACGTAACGTATTCGCAATGGATTTGTAGATCATAAATAGACCTCTTTTCTTGCCATGACATGTTGCAATTACGTATTTATCTTTTTGTAAATATTGATTTTTTTTGTCTTTGTTGTTTGGGCCATTCTAACCTGTATACAAAGAGGCTGAAAACTATACAACTTTCATAAATTAAAATTATGAGCATCATCACAAATAAAATTTTAAAAACAGAGTTTGTTTGTTTGAGTGCTTTATTGTCAACGCGTACTTTCTTTTTGATGATTTATGGCGGGTTGATGATTAAAACATAAGGATTGAAAATGCTTAGTCAAATTCAACGTTTTGGCGGGGCGATGTTCACCCCTGTATTATTATTTCCCTTTGCTGGTATTGTTGTTGGTATTGCAATCATGTTGCAAAACCCCTTATTCGTCAGTGAGTCACTAACAGCCCCTGATAGTCTTTTTCACCAAGTTGTGCATATTATTGAAGAAGGTGGGTGGACGGTTTTTCGTAATATGCCGCTTATTTTTGCTGTAGGTCTGCCGATTGGCCTGGCCAGACAAGCACCGGGCCGTGCCTGTCTGGCGGTGATGGTCAGTTTTTTAACCTGGAATTATTTTATTAATGCAATGGGGATGACCTGGGGTTATTATTTTGGCGTTGATTTTAACATCGATCCCGTAGCCGGAAGTGGTTTGACGACCATCGCCGGAATTAAAACACTCGATACCAGTATTATCGGTGCGATTGTTATTTCAGGCATCGTGACAGGTCTCCATAATCGCTATTTTGATAAACCATTGCCGGTATTCCTCGGTACGTTCCAGGGCACATCATTCGTGGTGATGATCGCTTTTTTAGTGGATGATTCCATGCGCCTGGCTCACGCTTTTAGGCTGGCCGAAAGTACAGATGGGCATTGAGTCTCTGCAGGCGTTTTTGCGTAGCGCCGGGGCTGGGGGTGTCTGGCTTTATACCTTCCTGGAACGCTTGTTGATCCCCACCGGATTGCATCACTTTGTGTATGGCCCGTTTGTTTTTGGTCCGGCGGCGATAGAAGGTGGGATTCAGGTTTATTGGGCTCAGCATTTACTGGAGTTTAGTCAGTCGACTGAATCCCTGAAAACGCTGTTCCCGGAAGGAGGCTTTGCCTTGTTCGGTAACTCAAAAGTCTTTGCCGCGCCGGGGATTGCTATGGCGTTGTACTACACCGCTGCCCCGCAGAACCGCAAAAAAGTGGCGGGTCTGCTTATTCCTGCGGCGCTCACCGCCGTGCTGGTGGGGATCACCGAACCGCTGGAGTTTACCTTCCTGTTTATCTGCCCGCCGCTGTTTGTCCTGCACGCAATACTGGCCGCCACTATGGCGACCGTCATGTTCGTCGCGGGTGTTTCCGGCAATATGGGTGGCGGGTTAATCGACACCATCCTGCCGCTGGACTGGATCCCGATGTTCCATAACCACTCGGGGATGATTTTTACTCAAATCGCCATCGGCCTGGCCTTTACCGGAATTTATTTCGTGGTTTTCCGCACCCTTATCTTGCGCTTCAACATCAAAACGCCGGGCCGCGAAGATAGCGAAATCAAACTCTACAGCAAGGCCGACTACAAGGCGCGTCAGCAAACCCCCGCCTCGGCGGCAAAAGAGACTCAGCGCGGCCAGGCGGCAGGCTTCCTTGAGGCGCTCGGTGGAGCGGGCAATATTCTCAGTATCAATAACTGCGCCACCCGCCTGCGTATCACCCTTGCCGACCCGTCTCAGACGCAAAGTGACGACATTTTCAAAGCGCTGGGTGCACACGGTGTTGTACGGCATGGCGATGCGATCCAGGTCATTGTCGGTCTGAATGTTCCCGTGGTGCGTGACCAGCTAGAAACTCTGATGAATGACACATCCTTAACCGAAACCAAATCCATGACGGAGGCAGTATCATGAAAAAATTCTCTATCGTTGTAGCCGGTGGCGGCAGCACCTTTACCCCCGGTATTGTCCTGATGTTGCTGGCAAACCAGGATCGCCTGCCGCTGCGTGCACTGACGTTTTATGACAACGATGGTGCACGTCAGGAAACCATCGCTGAAGCCTGCAAAATCATCCTTCAGGAGCAGGCACCGGATATCAAATTTAGCTATACCACCGACCCGAAATCCGCGTTTACCGATGTGGATTTTGTGATGGCGCATATTCGCGTTGGCAAATATCCGATGCGTGAGCAGGACGAAAAAATCCCGTTGCGCCACGGTGTGCTCGGCCAGGAAACCTGCGGGCCGGGCGGGATTGCCTATGGCATGCGCTCCATCGGCGGCGTGCTGGAGCTGGTCGATTATATGGAACAGTATTCACCCAACGCCTGGATGCTCAACTATTCGAACCCGGCGGCGATTGTAGCCGAAGCGACGCGTCGACTGCGTCCGAACGCCAAAATCCTCAACATTTGCGATATGCCGATTGGCATCGAAGGTCGCATGGCGCAAATCGTGGGTCTGAAAGACAGAAAACAAATGCGCACGCGCTATTATGGGCTGAATCACTTTGGTTGGTGGACGTCGATAGAAGACCTGGAGGGCAATGATTTAATGCCGAAATTACGCGAGCATGTGGCGAAATTCGGCTATGTACCGCCATCTAACGATCCGCATACCGAAGCGAGCTGGAATGACACGTTCGCCAAAGCGAAGGATGTTCAGGCGCTGGACCCGGATACCATGCCGAATACCTATCTGAAATATTACCTGTTCCCGGATTACGTCGTTGAGCATTCAAACCCGGCGCGGACCCGCGCGAATGAAGTGATGGATCACCGTGAGAAGCATGTGTTTGGTTCCTGTAATGCCATTATTCAGGCGGGTAAATCGTCTGCAGGAGAGCTGGAAATCGACGAACACGCGTCGTATATCGTTGATTTAGCGGCAGCCATCGCCTTTAACACCCAAGAGCGGATGTTGCTTATTGTGCCGAACAATGGCGCTATCCATAACTTTGACGCCGACGCGATGGTGGAAATTCCGTGTCTGGTGGGCAAAAACGGGCCGGAGCCGTTGGTCGTGGGGGATATTCCTCATTTCCAGAAAGGACTGATGTGCCAGCAGGTGGCGGTTGAAAAATTGGTGGTTGATGCCTGGGAACAGCGCTCGTATCAGAAACTGTGGCAGGCGATCACGCTGTCTAAAACGGTGCCAAGTGCGTCCGTCGCGAAGGCGATTCTCGATGATCTGATTGAAGCCAATAGGGCATACTGGCCAGAACTTCACTGACCCCCATGCTACTCAGCCTGCGCCTTCATAACCGTTGAAGGCGTCAGGTTGAAGCGGCGCTTGAACGCTTTGCTGAAGTGGAACGAATCAAAAAAGTTAAGCATATCCGCCACTTTGCCCACCGTCTGCCCCTGTTGTTTGAGCAATGAATGCGCCAGATCCAGCCGCGCATCGAGGTAATACTCTTTTGGCGTTTTACCGGTATAGCGTAAAAACAAACGCCGCAAATATTGCTCACTGCACTGCATCTTTTGCGCCATCTCCTTCACGCTCCAGTTTTTTTGCAGGTCGCTATGCAGCATCGAGAGTAATTTCTCAATCTGAATAAGAACTGCATCTTTTTTACCATTCTCTGAAATAAGACAAATCCACTGGTATATTATTTTGGTGAGAAATGCGACTGCCAGATTGTTTTTAAGCGGTGATTTTTGGGTGATCATGAACGCTACTTCGGCTAATTCCTGATTAAACACGTCACCGTTATATATTATACCGGTTTGTAATAGCGGAATTTCCATCACGCTTGTAGGGATAAATTCCATCCAGTATTGTTCCCAGACTAAACCCTCGCAGTGATAAGACTGAATGTCCATCGGATTCAGGAAGATAACACAATTACCGTTAAGCGTTATTTCACTGCCGTCGCGTAACAGCAGTTTGCCGCAGCCCTGAAGGGTGTAGATGGCGACCCACGAGTTAGGGATCAGCGGTTTTTTCTTATCCCTGGGCCATATTACCTTATAACTTTCATCCGCCAGCGTATGCCAAAGTGAGATAAGTGAAATCCCGCTGGAGATCACATTTTCGTCAAGAACCAGCGGAATATTGTAGGTGGTTTCGTTTTTTACATTTGAAAGAATAGTTTTTCCATTCATTTTATTTCGCCGGTGACCAATTATCAGCCCAACCCATAAAGGGGATCATAACCCTGGCATAATAAAACGTTAAAGGGCTGTATGATGAACATTCAACAAATTGTGAGCTTTATAGGATTTACCCTCCTGGTTGCCGTCATCACCTGGTGGAAAGTTCGAAAACAGGATACCGGTTCAGAACAAGGATATTTCCTCGCAGGACGTTCGTTAAAAGCGCCGATAATTGCTGCCTCGTTAATGCTGACCAACCTCTCTACCGAACAGCTTGTGGGGCTTTCCGGCCAGGCCTATCGCAGCGGCATGTCGGTGATGGGCTGGGAAGTCACCTCCGCGGTAACGCTTATCTTCCTCGCGCTGATTTTCCTGCCGCGCTACCTGCAACGCGGCATTGCCACCATCCCGGATTTTCTCGAAGAGCGGTACGACAAAACGACCCGCATCATCATCGATTTCTGTTTTCTCATCGCCACCGGCGTGTGTTTCCTGCCGATCGTCCTCTACTCCGGCGCGCTGGCGCTCAATAGCCTGTTTCACGTCGGCGATTCACTGGGTATTTCTCAGGGCGCGGCGATCTGGCTGCTGGTGATTTTGTTAGGCGTGGCGGGCATTCTCTACGCGGTTGTTGGCGGAATGCGCGCAATGGCAATAGCCGATTCAATTAACGGCATCGGCCTGGTGATTGGCGGCCTGATGGTGCCAGTCTTTGGTCTGATCGTGATGGGCGGCGGCAGCTTTTTTCAAGGGCTGGAAAGGCTCACCACCGTACACGCCGAAAAGCTGAACTCCATCGGTGGCAGTCATGACCCGCTGCCGATTGGCGCGGCATTCACCGGGCTTATCCTTGTGAACACCTTCTACTGGTGCACCAATCAGGGCATGGTTCAGCGCACGCTGGCCTCGAAAAGCCTTGCTGAAGGGCAAAAAGGTGCGCTGCTGACCGCGGTGTTAAAAATGCTCGACCCGCTGATTCTGGTGCTGCCTGGGCTTATCGCGTTTCACCTGTTCCAGGATTTACCGAGCGCCGACATGGCCTATCCGGCGCTGGTCAGCAAAGTGCTGCCCGTGCCGCTGATCGGCTTTTTTGGTGCGGTGTTATTTGGCGCGGTGATCAGCACCTTTAATGGTTTTCTCAACAGCGCCAGCACGTTGTTCAGCATGGGGATTTATCGCCGCATCATCAATGAAAACGCTCAGCCGGATCAGCTTGTGCGCGTAGGGCGACGCTTTGGTTTGCTCATCGCCGTTTTGTCATTGCTGGTTGCGCCGTGGATAGCCAACGCACCGCAAGGACTCTACAGCTGGATGAAGCAGCTCAACGGCATCTACAACGTGCCGCTGGTGACCATCATCATCATGGGCTTTTTCTTCCCGCGCATCCCGGCCCTTGCCGCCAAAGTGGCGATGTTCCTCGGTATATGCAGCTATATCACCATCAACTACCTGGTGAAGTTCGATATCCATTTCCTCTACGTGCTGGCCTGCACCTTCTGCATCAACGTGGTGGTTATGCTGGTGATTGGTGCCCTTAAACCCCGCGCCACGCCGTTCAAATTTCACGATGCCTTTGCGGTGGATATGCAGCCGTGGAAAAACGCGAAGATTGCCTCAGTGGGCATTCTGTTCGCGATGATCGGGGTGTATTCCGGGCTGGCGCAGTTCGGTGGCTATCACGTGCAGTGGCTGACCATTCTGAGCTACGGCATCACCGCCGCGGTGGTGGTGTATCTCATTTTCTCTCGCTGGCAGGCGCGCCGCGTTGAGCCTGCCGTTTTCGCTTCAGACATTAAGGAGAAGCCATGAGCCGCCCGAATTTCCTGTTCATCATGACCGACACACAGGCCACCAACATGGTCGGGTGTTACAGCGGTAAGCCGTTGAATACGCAACATATCGACAGCCTGGCCGCGGAAGGCATCCGCTTTAATTCCGCTTATACCTGCTCCCCGGTCTGTACGCCCGCGCGCGCCGGGCTATTCACTGGAATTTATGCCAATCAGTCCGGGCCGTGGACCAACAACGTCGCGCCGGGGAAAAACATCTCCACCATGGGGCGCTATTTCCAGGATGCGGGCTATCACACCTGCTTCATCGGCAAATGGCATCTCGACGGGCACGACTATTTCGGCACCGGCGTGTGCCCGCCGGAATGGGACGCGGAGTACTGGTTCGACGGCGCGAACTATTTGTCAGAACTGACCGAAGAGCAGATCAGCCTGTGGCGCAATGGGCTGAATAGCGTGGAAGATTTACAGACGCATCAGATAGATGAAACCTTCACCTGGGCGCATCGCATCAGCAACCGGGCGATTGATTTTCTGCATCAGCCAACACGCAGCGACGAGCCGTTCCTGATGGTGGTCTCCTACGACGAGCCGCATCATCCGTTCACCTGTCCGGTGGAGTATCTGGAGAAATATCAGGACTTTTACTACGATTTGGGCGAAAAGGCGCACGACAGTCTGGATGGCAAACCGCTGCATCATCGACTGTGGGCGGAAGCGATGCCTTCGCCCGTCGGAGAAGATGCCCGTTATCACCATCCAATGTATTTTGCCTGCAATGATTTTGTCGACGATCAGATTGGCCGGGTGATTAACGCCCTCACGGCCGAACAGCGTGAAAACACTTGGGTGATTTATACCTCGGATCACGGCGAAATGATGGGCGCGCACAAGCTCATCAGTAAAGGTGCGGCGATGTACGATGACATCACCCGCATCCCCCTGATTATGCGGCCTCCGCACGGGGAACCGACGCAGGTGAACACACCCGTCAGCCACATTGATTTGCTGCCCACGATGATGGCGCTGGCGGGCATTCATCAGCCCGACATTTTGCCTGGTGAAAATATACTGCGCGCCAATGCCGATCGTGGGGTGATGGTGGAATTTAACCGCTATGAAATCGAACACGACAGCTTCGGCGGTTTTATTCCGGTGCGCTGCTGGGTAACGGAGCGCTGGAAACTGGTGCTCAACCTGTTTACTACGGATGAACTGTACGACAGACACAGCGACCCGAATGAACTGCGCAACCTGATTGAAGATGCCGACTACGTCAGTATTCGCGATTCGATGCACGACAGCCTGTTGGATTACATGGATAAAATTCGCGATCCGTTCCGCACCTATCAGTGGAGTTTGCGTCCGTGGCGCACACAGGCGCAGCCGCGCTGGATGGGCGCGTTCCGCCCGCGGCCGGAAGATGGTTACTCGCCGGTGGTGCGTGACTACGATACCGGCCTGCCCACTCAGGGTGTTAAGGTGGAAGAGAAAACGCAGAAGTTTTGATGACCGGTTTCGCCCTCTCTCACGGGAGCGGGCGAAGGCGTAAAGGAGCAGAAATGAAAATATCCCGCCTCGGTGAAGCGCCGGATTACCGCTTCTCGTTGGCTAATGAGCGCACCTTTTTGGCCTGGATCCGCACCGCGCTCGGCTTTCTGGCGGCGGGCGTCGGGCTTGATCAGCTGGCGCCCGACTTCGCGACGCCGCTCATCCGTGAAGTGTTGGCGCTTTTGCTGTGCCTGTTTGCGGGTGTGCTGGCGATTTACGGCTATCTGCGCTGGCTGAATAACGAAAAAGCGATGCGCCTGAAAAAGGATTTGCCCTACACCCGCGGGCTGCTGATTATCAGCGTCGCGCTGCTGGCCGTAGCGGTGGCAGTCATGCTGCTGGTGTTTTATGCCGGATAAACGCAAAGCCCGTCGCGAAAGCGATCCGGGTTTGCAGCCGGAACGCACCTCGCTGGCCTGGTTACGTACCCTGTTGGGCTACGGCGCGTTGATGGCGCTGGCTGTCAAACACAGCTGGCATCGCGCGGGTACGCCGTTCTGGCTGTCGTTGGCGGTGCTGGCGCTGGTGGCTGCCGTTCTCTGGCGATATACCCGGCAGCGGAATTTGATGGCGGAAGAAACGTCTGATTTTTTACATCCGCGCGCGGTACGTGACAAATTTATGATCTCCCTCGCAGTGCTCTCCCTCGCAATATTGTTTGCTGTAACGCATCTTAAGCAAATCGTGCTGTTTATCAAAGGAGTCACATGACAGGCTGTCACGTCATGGCCAAACCGGCCAGTTCGCGCTGTAACCTTCACTGCCGCTACTGCTTTTACCTCGATAAACCCCAACAAACTGACATGAGCGATGCCACACTCGAGGCGTTTATTCGCCAGCAGATTGAGGCACAGCCAGGGGATGATGTGCAGTTTGCGTGGCAGGGTGGTGAGCCGACGCTGTGTGGCGTGGATTTTTTCCGCCGCGTGGTGGCGCTACAGCAGCGGTATGCCGGTGAAAAGCGCATCTATAACGCCTTTCAGACCAACGGGATTTTGCTGAACGATGAATGGTGCCGCTTTTTTAAAGCGCACGGTTGGCTGGTGGGTATCTCGATAGACGGACCCGCGGAAATGCACGACGCCATGCGCGTCAGCCGCAGCGAAAATCCGACTCACCAGAGGGTGCTGCGCGCCATTGAAACCCTGAAAGCGCACAACGTTGAGTTTAACCTGCTGGTGGTGGTGGGCCGTCATAACTGCGCGAAGCCGCAGATGCTGTACCGCTATTTGCGTGAGCTTGGGACGCCGTTTATACAATTCATTCCGCTGCTGGAGATGAACGATGATCGGACGCCGGACGAACACTCTGTTCCTTCCGATGCGTGGGGAGCGTTTCTGCGCGGCGTGTTTGATGTGTGGGTACGGAAAGATATCGGCCGCATATTTGTGCAGCTGTTCGATTCAACGCTTGGCATATGGAACGGGTTTTCCTCACAAATGTGCGCCATGAGTGAAACCTGTGGCCACGCGTTTGCGCTGGAAAGTAACGGCGACGTGTATCAGTGCGATCACTACGTTTATCCGTCGTACCGTCTCGGCAATATCCATCATCAAACGCTGAGCGACATAAACGCCAGCGACGCCGCGCGTGATTTTGGCCTCGACAAAAAGCGGACCATCAGCAACGAATGCCGCACCTGCCACGCATTGCGCCTTTGTAACGGTGACTGCCCAAAACACCGCGACGCCAGCGGGAAAAGCGCGCTCTGCGAAGGATATCTCGACTTTTTCAGCTATACCGCGGCGTACATGAAAGTCATGCGCGACTTAATTCGCCATCAACGTTCGCCAATGGAAATTATGACGATGTTAAAATGACTCAGCAGGCCCGGCAATTGTGCTCTACCGGGCCTATCTCCGTCTTAAATCGTCTGCTGATGCTGATTAAACCGTGAAGCCAACGGCAGCCAGCATAGCAATATCAACAGTCCCATCAGCGTCATCAGCAAGCCCAGACTGCTTTGTCCGGTTTGCGGGAGCAGCGCGGAAAGCCAGGCCAGCGCACCGGAACCGATGTTCTGCAAGCCGCCGATCAAAGCTCCGGCTGTTCCAGCGAGAAATGGGAACGGCTCCATTGCGCCGCTGGTAGCGAGCGGGAACAGCATCCCGGCACCGAAGAAGAATAGCGCCGCAGGGACCAACAGCGTCCAGACATTCATCACCCCGAGGAGGCCTGGGATCCACATCATCAGCCGCGCCAGCAGACAGCTAATGACCGACTGCCACATCATGCTGGAGAAGCGCTTGTTCTGGCGTCCGGCGAACCAGGCGCCGAAAAACGCCGCCGGGATCGGCAGAATAAACAGAATACTCACCACCATACTGCTCAGCCCAAGCCCTGCACCCAGCAGCACGCCGGAGCAAGCTTCGAACACTGCAATTCCCGCCAGGCCGCCAATCAGCATCATCACATAGCAGGTGAACGGCCCGTTGCCGAGCAGCGTTTTATAACGTGTGGTAAAGCGGGTTGGCGGCGCATCCTGGGGACGCGTTTCCGGCATCCAGCGCGCCATGCTCAGCGTCACGCCCATACACAGCACCAGCAGGAAACCGTAGCACGCGCGCCAGCTCCAGACTGTATCGAGCATCCCGCCAATCAGCGGTGCCAGCAGCGGGCTAACCAGAATGCCCATGTTCAGCAAACTGTTCGCATGGCGCAGCTGTGTGCCTTCATACAGGTCGCGCGGCAGGGTGCGCGCCATGACGCCGCCCACGCCGGTGCCCATGCCCTGCAGCGCGCTGGCGGCAATCAGCATCGTCAGGCTGTTCGTGGTCATGGCAATAACCGTCGCCAGCATAAAAATCGTCATGCCGACGAGGATAACCGGTCGGCGGCCCACGCGGTCTGAAAGCGGACCGTAGAATAATTGCGACACACCGTAGGTCAGTAGATATGCGGCCATGACGCTTTGGACCGCACCTTCACGCACGTTCAGTTCGCGCGCCATGTCAGCAATGGCTGGAATATAAATGGTTTGCGCCATCTGACCGACGGCGACCAGCAGCACCAGCATCAGCAGCAAATTGACGTTCTTATGCCTTTTCATTCGATGATTACTTTGTGAACGGTTAAAAAGAAAGAATATGTGACTGCGGAATCAGCAAAGTCCGCGAGGAATCTACCACAGTAAAATGACAGAACAACCACAGGTGAAGGATTGACGAAGCGGCATCAGGCAGGTTTTGTAAACGATATTCGGCAACAATTGTTGCCAGAGTGGATCAGGACAGGCGCAGCAAAATCGCGCCGAGAGCTATCCCGCAGGCAGCGGTCAGGCGCAGCCACGTCACCCGTTCTTTGAGGATCACCAGGGCGATGACCGCGCCGAACAGAATTGAGGTTTCACGCAGCGCCGCCACGACCGCCAGCGGAGCCTGAGTCATTGCCCACAACGCCAGACCATAAGAGCCCATGGTGCCGAGCCCGCCAAAAATGCCCTTCTTCCAGTGAAGTCGCATGTAGCGGGAGACCTCGAGGCGGCGAGAAATCATCGCCCAACCGAGCAGACAAAAACCGTTCATCAAAAATGTCCACAAGGTATAGCCGAGCGCGGAGCCGGAAAGCCGCACGCCCGTGCCGTCGACCAGCGTATAACTGGCAATGAAGCTGGCGTTGATCAGGGCCAGCGTCACCCCTTTTCTTGAGCCACTGCGCCCATTTAGCGCCATCGCCAAAATCGACAGGCAGATAACGCCAATACCCATCCATGCCAAAGAGGAGAGCTGCTCGCCCGGTAAAAACAGGCTGACCATCGCCACCAGCAACGGCGCGGTGCCGCGCATCAGTGGGTAGGTCTGGCTCATGTCTGAGACCTGGTAGGTTTTTGCGACCAGAACGGTATAAACCACCTGTAGACCGCAGGAGAGAATCAGCCAGGGCGCGCTGGCCAGCGCAGGTTGTGGAGAGAAGGGCAGCAACACAAAGGCTATCAGCGATGCGGAACCGCTCACGCTGATGGCGGAGTAGAGTTTATCGCTCCCCGCTTTGACGATGGCATTCCAGCTGGCGTGTAGCAGGGCGGCAAACAGCAATACAAAGAATACGGTAAGAGTCATGGCGCGCTTTGCAGTGAAGTGTCACAAGACTGTAACATTCCCTGTGCGATCAACCAACGACAGAGCGAAAACCGCCAAAGCACGATGAACGGTTGAAAGAGGGGCGGTTGCCCGCCCCTCTTTGGTACGGCCTGAACCTGATTACCGGAAGGTTTTCAGGACTGCATCAAGCAGTTGCAGCAACGCAACCATGAGTTTCAGGACCAACACTGCCAGTTCCACTCCACCCATACGTTTCTCCTGTAGTGTAAGGAGAACTTCCGGCTGATTTACCTTTCCGCTGCCTGTCATCAGCCGTGTTGTTGACGTAACACAGTGTGCTCTCCTGGGGGTTAAGGCGCTGACGGCACCACCCGTTTCAGCCAGGACTTTTTGCGCGCCGGTCGAACATGCGGCCCCCAAATGGCTCACTGCGAACAGCTTCAGTATAGATATATACTGTATGAATGAACAGGTGTTTTGTCGACAAAATCACTGGGCTGGCTCATACTCATTAATGCGGTAAACCATGGGCGAAATTGCGCGATCGCCGCCGATCGGGTATACTTTTGCCGTTGACGTAACACAGTGCGCTTCGCGGATACCACCCGCAAACCACTGACAAAACCTCGCTCCGGCGGGGTTTTTTGTTTTCTGAGGTATTGCAAGGAAATGTGATCGGCAACTCAGATTTTTGTGGTGAATCATAAAGCGCTTGCTGCGCAACGCCGCCTGTGCTTGTATAAATCCAGTCAACAACACAACGTCATGGTCCCTAATGAACATCAACCTGAACGCAATCAACCTACTACCAACTGCGCAACCAGCCGCAGTGGTCGTCGTGCGTGTGGTGGTGGTCGTCGGCAATGCGCCGTAGGGTCCGGAACACACGATTCCAAAACCCCGCCGGCGCAAACCGGCGGGGTTTTTCGTTTAAGCCCCCCGGAAAGTCGGCCCACAAGAAAAGGACTGGAGCATGACAACTTCGGGCACAATGTCATCACAGGCGGCGTCATCTAAGACGACGTCACAGGCAAAGCGTTTTACCGGCGCACAGCTGATTGTTCACTTACTGGAACGTCAGGGCATCACCATTGTGGCGGGTATTCCAGGCGGCACGGTTTTACCGCTGTACGACGCGCTCAGCCAAAGCAAGCAGATCCGTCACGTACTGGCCCGCCATGAACAGGGCGCGGGGTTTATCGCCCAGGGTATGGCGCGTACGCAGGGCAAACCGGCTGTCTGTATGGCCTGTAGCGGCCCCGGTGCGACCAACCTGGTCACCGCAATTGCCGATGCGCGCCTCGACTCCATTCCGCTGGTGTGTATCACCGGCCAGGTTCCTGCCTCGATGATCGGTACCGATGCGTTCCAGGAAGTGGACACCTACGGCATCTCCATCCCCATCACCAAACACAACTATTTAGTCCGCGACATCAGCGAACTGCCGCAGGTGATCAGCGACGCGTTTCGCATTGCGCAGTCTGGCCGTCCAGGCCCGGTGTGGGTGGATATTCCGAAGGATGTTCAGACCGCTGAAATCGATATCGACGACCTGCCGATGCCGGGCTGTAAAGCGCCAGCCCCGGTGTTTAACCTGGCTGATGTGCGCGATGCCGCGGCGATGATTAACAGCGCCAAACGCCCGGTACTGTATCTCGGCGGCGGGGTGATTAACGTCCCGGAACACATCCGCAAACTGGCGGAAAAAGCCAATCTGCCGACCACCATGACCCTGATGGCGCTGGGAATGCTGCCTAAAGCGCATCCGCTGTCGTTAGGGATGCTCGGGATGCATGGCGCACGTAGTACCAACCACGTAATGCAAGAAGCTGATTTGCTGATTGTTTTAGGCGCGCGTTTTGATGACCGGGCGATTGGCAAAACCGAACAATTCTGCCCGAACGCCAAAATCATTCACGTCGATATCGACCGCGCGGAGCTTGGCAAAATCAAACAGCCTCACGTGGCAATTCAGGCTGATGTGGGTGACGTTCTGGACCAGCTGATCCCGTTGGTTGAAGCCCAGCCGCGCGCCGAGTGGCGTCAGCTGGTGGCGGATTTGCAACAGGAATTCCCGTCAGCCATTCCGCAAGCGGGCGATCCGCTGACCCATTAC
Organism: Scandinavium manionii; assembly: GCF_024764775.1. Lineage (NCBI taxonomy): Bacteria > Pseudomonadati > Pseudomonadota > Gammaproteobacteria > Enterobacterales > Enterobacteriaceae > Scandinavium > Scandinavium manionii. Next base: position 71,057 of record NZ_JALIGC010000037.1, read on the forward strand.
GGTCTGATTAACGCCGTGGCGGCGTGTGTGGACGACGACGCAATTGTCACCACCGACGTCGGCCAGCATCAGATGTGGACCGCGCAGGCGTATCCGCTCAATCGTCCACGTCAGTGGCTGACGTCCGGCGGGCTGGGCACAATGGGCTTTGGCCTGCCTGCGGCAGTGGGTGCGGCGCTCGCGAATCCGCATCGCAAAGTATTGTGTTTCTCCGGCGACGGCAGCCTGATGATGAACATTCAGGAAATGGCGACTGCGGCAGAAAATCAGCTCGACGTAAAAATTATCCTGATGAACAACGAGGCGCTGGGGCTGGTACATCAGCAGCAAAGCCTGTTCTACAAGCAGGGCGTTTTTGCCGCCACCTATCCGGGAATGATTAACTTTATGCAGATTGCGCAGGGCTTTGGCCTGCAAACCTGCGACCTGAATACGGCTGAAGATCCACAGGCCGCGTTGCAGGAAATCATTTCCCGTCCGGGACCGGCGCTGATTCACGTGCGTATCGATCCTGAGCAAAAAGTCTGGCCAATGGTGCCGCCGGGTGCCGCGAATACTGAAATGGTGGGGGAATAAACCATGCAAAACGCAATTCATGACAACGTCATTCTGGAACTCACCGTGCGCAACCACCCCGGCGTCATGACCCACGTCTGCGGCCTGTTTGCTCGCCGCGCGTTTAACGTGGAAGGCATTCTTTGTCTACCGATCCAGAACAGCGATAAAAGCCGCATTTGGCTATTAGTGAACAACGATCAGCGTCTGGAGCAGATGATTAGCCAAATTGATAAGCTCGAAGACGTCACTCAGGTGACTCGTCACCAGAGCGATCCGGGCGTGTTTAACAAGCTGGGGCTGTTTTTTGAATAATCCCTGCCGTTGACGGATAACGCAGCCACCGAGGCATACAGCCCGGTGGCTGTTTTTCTTTCAGTGATAATCACATTTATGGGGCGTTTGTCTGTCGACATCGCGATGGATGCCATTATCATGTGCGGGCAGAGGAAGGCTGAGAGGGCGCATGATCTGGTTGACGTTAGCCACCTTAGTGGTGGTATTTGTGGTGGGTTTTCGGGTATTAACCTCTGACTCTCGCCGGGCTATCAAGCGCCTGAGCGAAAGAATTGGTATTACACCTATGCATGTAGAATCGATGATCGATCAGATGGGAAAGCGTGCGGGTGAAGAGTACCTGCATTATTTGCACCGTCCTAATGAAGCGCATTTGCAGAATGCCGCTCAGGTTTTGCTTATCTGGCAGGTCGCGGTGGTCGATGCCAGCGAATCCAATCTTCACTACTGGCACCGTCAGTTGCAAAAAGCGCGTCTCGCCGCCCCGGTGACCGATGCACAAATTCGTTTGGCGCTGGGATTTTTGCGTGAACTGGAGCCGGACGTATCAGAGTTCAACGCGTTCCAGCACCGCTATAACCTGCTGTTTATGCCGCAGGATGGCGTAACCTGGCTGCATTGATACCCGCATGAATGACGATTGCCATCGGCGATTGTCATTCGATTTCCTCATTCTATGGCTGCGAAACCTGTTCGCATTTTGTGGCTATCTGTACCTATTTTCCGAAACCTGTTCCGCTCAGCACGGGCGCTTGTTATAACGTGGTCACTGGAAGTGCAAACCAATAATTAAAACCTACTACAAGAAAGGAACAGCCATTATGTCTGGAATACGTCAACGTATTCTGGAGAATATGCAAATGTTCTCCAGAGCAATGATCGGCGCAGTCCTCTTTTTACCCGTTATTGGTTTAATTCTGGCGCTAAGTTCAGTATTAACCAATCCCACCCTGATTTCTGAAACCAGTTTCCTGCATAATTTAGGGCAGCTACTAGGCGATACATTCTGGCCGTTGTTTAGCAATCTTGGATTATTATTCTGTGTAGGTATCAGTTACGGGCTGGCAAAAGACAGAAAAACAGAAGTCGCGTTAGTTTCGGTGATGTGCTTTATTATGTTCCTTGGCGCCAACCATTCCTGGCTGGAGTTTACCCATCGTCTCGCAGAGAAAATTAACGGTGAATATTATGGTACCGGTCAAACCCAAATATTAGGGTTTGTAGTGGTGGATATGGGCGTATTCCTCGGTATTATTCTTGGATGCACTATCGCCTGGGTACACAATAAAGTCGCGAGTATTGAACTGCCTGGCGCATTATCGATGTACGGCGGCGCGAAGTTGACGCTTATTGCCATGACGCCAGTCATTATTCTTTATGCCATTGCCTTTACATGGATATGGCCGTTTATGACTCACGGGATCACCTCGCTGACAGGCTTTATGAAAAATGCCGGGGTGGCGGGGGTCTTTGTTTACGGTTTCTTCGAGAAATTCCTGATCCCTACAGGGTTACACCACTTTGTCTGGTCGCCGTTCCAGCTTACGCAAATTGGCGGCACACTGAGTGTTGACGGGCAAACGGTTTCCGGGACACAGGCCATTTTCCTTGCCTACATGCGTCACCCGGATTTAACCCCGGTAATGAACGAGGCGCTACGTTTTTCACAGCAAGGCATGACCACTATTTTCGGTCTGGCAGGTGCATCGCTGGCGTTTTATCACACCGCAAAACCTGAGAAAAAGAAACTGGCGAAAGCGATACTGCTTCCGGCGATTATTACCTCGATGCTGACCGGCATCACCGAGCCGATTGAGTTTACCTTCCTGTTTATCTCTCCGTTGCTGTGGGTTATCCATGCCACGCTAACGGCAGCCTCACAGGCGATTTGCGATATCTTCACCGTGCGGCCCTGGGGCGCGGCGGGCTTGATTGAATTCCTTATCTACAATCTTCCACTGCCGGTGTCGTTAACCCGCTGGCCGCTGTATATCGTGATTGGTCTCGGACAATTTGCCGCTTATTACGTGATATTCCGCACCCTGGTAGTGAAATTAAATCTGAAAACCCCGGGCCGTGAAGATGATGATGGGGTCAAGCTTTATAACAAAGCGGATTACCGGGAAAAGATGAAAAATAAATCCGAGACCAGCCAGGCTATTACCAATGACATTATTCAGGGGCTGGGTGGTAAAGATAATATTATTTCTGTCGACAACTGTTTTACGCGATTACGCGTGGTGATTCGCAATCTGGACTGTGTCGATGATCTCTTATTAAAAAGTACTGGCGCAAATGGCGTGGTACTAAACCGTAATGAAGTTCAGGTTATTTATGGTGTACGGGTTGAACAAGTACGAACCCACGTAGAAACCTGGCTGGCAACGCATTAATCAGGAGGAGTAATGAAATTAACCGTACTGGGTGGCGGCGGGGTTCGCTCGGCATTTCTGGCTAAATCACTGGCTTATAATGCACACCGGATTGGCTTAAAGGAGGTGGTGTTCCTTGATAACTCAGAGCAAAACCTGGCGGTATTCGGGGAGATTGCGCGCTATGTGTTTAATACCATTCGACCGGATATTCATTTCAGCCTGACGACCGATCCTGTTGCGGCGCTCAAAGGCGCAGGTTTCGTGATCACCACGCTGCGTGTCGGCGGCGACGAAAGCCGGATCCACGACGAGCGCGTGGCCCTTGAACACAACACGCTCGGGCAGGAAACCACCGGTGCTGGCGGCTTTGCGATGGCGATGCGCTCGATTCCGGCGATTCTCGACTATTGCCGCCTGATTGAAGAACATGCCGCACCGGACGCAATACTGTTTAACTTCACCAACCCGTCGGGGCTGGTGACCGAGGCGATTATTAAGTCCGGATTTAAGCGTCGGGTTTATGGTATTTGCGATGCCCCGTCGGAATTGATCCGCGAACTGCCGTCGATTCTTGGCTGCGACGAGCGTGATTTGCAGGTGGAATGCTACGGTCTGAACCACTTCTCGTGGTTCACCAACTTCACCGTTCGGGGGGAAGACGTCACCGAAAAACTGATCAATAGCCCGGCGTTATACAGCCACACCTGCATGCAATATTTCTCTCGGGAGCTGGTACAGCAGTGCGATAAGCAGTTACTCAATGAGTATCTCTATTATTACTACTATCGCGAGGAAGCGCTGAGTGCGATACAAAATGCGCCAGAAACCCGCGGTGAACAGATAGCGCGTATCAACCAGGCAATGCGCGAAGAGCTGGCAACACTTGATGTGAAAGCCAACCCAGCGGCAGCATTCGATATCTGGATGAAGCACTATTTGCAGCGTGAAAACAGTTATATGCAGAGCGAGTCGCAACAGGAAAAATTTAATACCCGGGCACCGCTTACGTTGCAGCAATTTATTGAAGAGCCTGACACTGGCGGTTATGCCGGGGTGGCGCTGGATATTCTGGAAGCCGTTAATAGCGATACCAGTAAACGGATTGTTGTTTCACTTTCCAATAACGGGACGCTCGATTTTCTGCTGCCGGATGATGTGATTGAAATCAGCTGCGATCTCAGTAAAAGCGGATTAAAACCGGTCACGCCAAAACACGTTCCCCTCGCGCAGAAAAACATGATCGCCTGTGTGAAAGAGTATGAGCGGCTGGCTGTCGCCGCTATTCTCAACCGAGACCGTCAGCTTGCGGTGCGCGCACTGATGGCACACCCTTTGGTCGGCTCCTGGTCCCTCGCCAATAAACTGGTGACGGCGTATCTGAACGATACTCACAGCGAAGGCTGGTAATCAATCATCAGGGGCATCGACAGGTGCCCCTGTCTCCGTCTGGTGAAACCAAAGTTTGAGCAGATGTTCAAATCCTAAAATGCAGTAACCAAAGAACGGGTTACTCCAGTAAATATCATCATCATATTTCTGCGGGTCGTGAATAATCAGAGCTGTATCGGCGGCCTGTGCCAACGGACTTTGATAATCACCAGTAAAACAGATAAGGTCAGTCTCTTTTCCATCGAGTGCTTTAATCCAATTTAAGGCTGAACTACTACGACCTGATTTTGAGATAATCCAGATGGCATCGAAAGGAGTCGTGTTTTTTTGTTCCAGAATTTCGTAGTCTGGCCACAGTGCCAGACTGGCATTAACGCCAGTGACCAGAAATTTATTATAAATGTATTGCGCAATAAGCTGAGAAAATCCACTGCCATGAATCAATATACGCTGCTGGCGTAGACTATTTAATAGTTCAGGTAAACGCTCGGGTGGATGGATTTTCATAAAGTCCACATCATTCGTTACATCCAGTTTCGGCATTGTGATATTGAATTTGATGAAATAGACCAACTCCAGCCAGCCGCTGAATTTCATTTTTTTGGCCAGGCGGATAATAGAGGACGGGTTGCTGTAACAGCGTTCGGCCACGGTGCGAATACCATCACGCAGGCATTGTTCGGGATCGCTCTGAATACAGCGCAGTACGGTTATTTCGGTTTTACTTAATTTAATATCGCGAAAAATATTTTCCAGTTCCATATACCACCCTTTACTGTGTTGCAGGATTGTAACGGACAGACTGAAAATAATGTGTGTAGCGAATCACTCATTCGCAATAATGAAATAAATGGCAGACTGAGGTGGTGCGGAAATGTTCCCCCTTACCCGCAGGAGATCGGGGGAACAGGCCTGAGCTATCAGAGCGTAATCACCAGGGCATTGCCCTGAGCGGCAACCACCACGCCCCATTCACTGCCGGACTGAGAACCGCCCCGCACACTGGCAATGTTCTGAACGTTGCGCAGACACAGCGTCCAGTCGCGCGACTCGCCAGTACCTTCCACGGTTAGGGTGCCGCCAGAACGCTTCGCCTTCAGGGTGAAGATGGTTGTACCATCGGCCGCAGGCACCTGACAGACCGCTTCGCGCCCGTCCTCAAGACTGAACAGCTGGAACGCTGTGCCCTCATGCCATGCGTAATCCGGCTTCTGAGTATTGTTGCCTAATGCTAACAGCGTGTTGTCACGCACGTACACCGGCAAGCTCAGCGCGTCATGCTGCTGTTTATGCCAGCGGCTGCCCGTCACCTCGTCGTTGTGCCACAGGTGCGTCCAGCGTCCTTCAGGCAGCCAGAACTGCACATCTCCCGCTTCGCTGAACACCGGTGCCACCACAACCGAATCGCCGAGCATGTACTGACGGTCCAGATAATCACAGGTTGGATCTTCCGGGAACTCCAGCATCATCGAACGCAGAACAGGCGTGCCGGTTTCGCGGGCGATCGCCGCCTGGCGATACAGATACGGCATCATCCGGCACTTCAGCTCGGTGAAATGACGCACCACGTCGCAGGACTCGTCATCGTACGCCCACGGCACACGGTAGGATTTGCTGCCATGCAGGCGGCTGTGGCTCGACAACAGGCCAAACGCACACCAGCGTTTATAGACGTGCGCTGGAGCGGTATTTTCGAAGCCGCCTATATCGTGACTCCAGAAGCCAAAGCCCGACATACCGATCGACAGCCCACCGCGCAGGCTTTCTGCCATCGATTCGTAGTTGGCGTAGCAGTCGCCGCCCCAGTGAACCGGGAACTGCTGTGCGCCGACGGAAGCCGAGCGCGCAAACAGCACCGCTTCCTGCTCGCCCAGCGTCTCTTTCAGCACGTTCCACACCAGTTCGTTGTAGATGAACGCGTAATGGTTGTGCATTTTCTGCGGGTCAGAGCCGTCGTGCCAGATGACATCCGTCGGGATGCGCTCGCCGAAATCAGTTTTGAAGCAGTCGACGCCGATATCCACCAGGCCTTTCAGCTTGTCGGCATACCACTGGCACGCCTCCGGGTTGGTGAAATCATAAATCGCCAGCCCAGGCTGCCATTTATCCCACTGCCAGAGCGAGCCGTCCGGGCGTTTGAGCAAATAGCCCTTTTCTTTCAGTTCCTTAAATACCGGTGATTTCTGCCCGATGTACGGATTAATCCACACGCAGACTTTCAGACCTTTGGCTTTCAGGCGGCGGATCATTCCTTCCGGGTCCGGGAACGTCACCGGGTCCCACTCGAAATCACACCACTGGAACGCCTTCATCCAGAAGCAGTCGAAATGGAACACGTGCAGCGGCAGATTGCGCTCGGCCATACCGTCGATAAAGCTGTTTACCGTCGCTTCGTCGTAATTGGTGGTGAACGAGGTGGTCAGCCACAGGCCGAATGACCACGCCGGAGGCAGCGCCGGGCGGCCGGTAAATTGCGTATAACGGTTCAGGACGTCTTTCGGGGTCGGGCCATCAATCACAAAATATTCGAGATATTCGCTTTCGACGCTGAACTGCACTTTTGAGACTTTCTCGGAACCGACTTCAAACGACACGCACTCCGGGTGATTGACCAGCACGCCGTAGCCGCGGTTGGTGAGGTAGAAGGGAATGTTTTTGTACGACTGTTCGGTGCTGGTGCCGCCATCGCGGTTCCAGGTGTCGATGGTTTGACCATTGCGCACCAGTGCGGTGAAGCGCTCGCCAAGGCCGTAGACGGTTTCACCCACGCCTAAATCCAGGCGTTCAAACATGTAATGACGATCGTTGTGGGTGTCCTGCACGTAACCGTTGTTTTTCACCTGGCTACCGGTGATACGCACGCCGTTGCGCAGAAAATCCAGCGCCCAGAATTCGCCTTTCGAGACGCGTACGCTGAGGTTGCCGCTTTTCAGCTCGGCAAATTCGGCAGTGTTTTGCATCTCAACTTTCACATCCTGCTGCACATTCAGCGGGTAGTGCGGGCCGTTATCCAGCGCGCCCTGGAAATGCTCAATGCGAACGCCCACCACGCCTTCCTGCGGGGAGAAAAATCGCAGCGTAAACAGCGGCGTATCCAGCTGCCATGTGCGCTCACGCACGTCGCGCGGGGCGGCATACACCACCATTTCGTTACCCTGCTGTTCGACGTCGAACACCTGCAGTGGGTGGATTAGATTCAGGCCAGGTTGAATGAGCCAGTTTCCATCACTGATTTTCATGCCTTGTTCCTCTTAGTTCGGTAATTCTTTGCTGACCGGAGCCTGCTCAAAGTCTTGCTGAGTGCGGCGCGCGCCCTGCGCGATATCCGCCATGATTTTGCGTAAATACGGGGTTTTCAGCGTGTAATAACGCCTGGCGATAACGGCGCTCAGCAGATAGCAGGCCGCCGGAACGAGGGTAAACAGCGCAATAATGATGCTGATGGTGTCGCTGTTTTGGGTTTTGGCCGTGGCGTCGTAGCCGCCCGCCGCCAGCATCCAGCCAATCATCGCGCCGCCCAGCGCCAGGCCGAGTTTCAGAACAAACAATGTGCCTGCGAAGCTGATGCCAGTCAGGCGTTTGCCGTTGCACCATTCGCCATAGTCGACGGTGTCGGACATCATGACCCACTGGATTGGCGTCACCAGCTGGTGGAGCACGCCAATCACGAAGATGAAGCCAAACATCACGAAATTGGCCTGAATGGGCACGAAGAACATCGCCACGCTTAATACCGTCAGCGCCGCGTTGGTCCACCAGAACACGCTGACCTTACATTTCCAGTCGGTAAGTGGTTTCGCCAGCGCGGAGCCAATCAGGTTGCCGACGCAGTAAGTGCACAGGAAGGCTGTGAACAGCCCGGCGGAGCCCATAATCCAGGTGGCGTAGTACATCATCGCGCCGCCGCGCACGCAGACCGCGAGGATGTTGAGAATGGTCAGCAGGCCGACGATGCGCCATTGGTCGTTTTGCCAGATATCTCGCAGATCTTCACGCATCGACGAGGTACTCGGCGGCACCTGGATGCGCTCTTTGGTATTGAAGAAACAGAAAGCCAGCATCAGGAAGGCCACCACCGACAGTACCGCAATGCCACCCTGGAAGCCGAATGCTTTGTCGTCGCCGCCAATCAGGTTCACCAGCGGCATCATCAGCACCGTGGAGAGCATGCCGCCTGCTGTCGCCAGTACGAAGCGCCAGGACTGCAGGGAGATACGCTGCGTTGGATCGTCGGTTATCACCCCGCCCAGCGCGCAGTAAGGGATGTTGACCACGGTATACAGCAGGGTGAGCAGGGTGTAGGTGACGGCGGCGTAAATCAGTTTGCCGCTGTGGGAGAGGTCTGGCGAGCTATAGGCCAGCACGCACACGAGACCAAAGGGAATAGCACCAAACAGGATCCACGGCCGGAATTTGCCCCAGCGGCTGCGGGTACGGTCCGCGAGCAGGCCCATGCAAGGGTCGGAAATTGCATCAAGCGCGCGGGCGAGCAAAAACATGGTGCCGACAAAACCGGCGGGAATACCAAAAATATCGGTATAAAAAAACATCATGTACAACATGACGTTATCAAAAATGATATGGCTGGCGGCATCTCCCATGCCGTAGCCAATCTTCTCCTTCACGGACAACACTTCATGACTCATTTTTTATCCTTCAATAGCGTCATCGAACATCAGTAACCGGTTACATGGTTGTAATTCATCGTCGGCACCGATGGAATTCCGATATCTCGTTAGCGGATTATGTTTCTTGTTTTCTGTGATCGCGGTTGGGAAGATTAATGTTTATAAATGTAACTGGCTGATTTAGTAGGGTTTTATTGGGGTTTTGGTGGTTTGCTGCGCAGATATCAGGAAATAATTAGATCAAAGAGTGGGGTAACTGCCTGAAAGTAGCTATAATGCGCACCGCCTCCATGTAGCAATCGAGGCGCGGAAGGTCGTCGTCTCCGGTGAGGCGGCTGGACTTCAAATCCAGATGGGACCGCCAGCGGCCCCGGGCAGGTTCGACTCCTGTGATCTTCCGCCAGTTCTCTCACCGCCGTTTAAGTTTTCCCCCGCCTGGGTCGCTGTTCATTGTATTAACCGATGGAGCGCCAGGATGAAAAAATTACTCGTATTGCTTTTACCGTTACTGCTTGCAGGCTGCGCCACTATTGTCGGAGACAATGAAGAACAGGTGCGCATCAATAGCGTGCCCGATCACGTTCGCTTTGCTATTTCAGACAGCGACGGCCAGATTGTCGCCAGTGGGATTACGCCGCAAACCGTTACGCTGAAGAAAGCGGATGGCAGTTATTTTGGCAAAATCAATTACACGCTGACGCTCGCGGAGGATGGCTACAACACGTCCATCGTGCCGCTGAGCACGAATCTCACTCCCTGGTATCTGTTCGGAAATCTCATTTTCCTCGGCGTCCCTGGCTGGCTGATTGTCGATCCGTTTTCGGGTGCGATGTATTCGTTTAAGAATCACTATATTCAAACGTATCTGCGCCGATGCCCGCCAGGGCCGTACCGCTATATGTGTTCATAACGACGAATATTTTGAGGAAGGGGCTGGCGTTTGGGGTGGCTCATGGATGAAACATGGGCCCCGTTTCGCCAGCCAGATGCTGGAGATTATTTGTTCTCGTTCGGCGCGTGCTCTGCTGGCGTTTCCGACTCTGCGGCTTCTGGTTTTTTCACCGTGATAGTGGGCAAATCACCGTAGGTCACCTGTGTTTTTTCAAGACGGGTGATGATGTCTGCAGTGACATCTAATTTTGCATCGCTGGAAATGACATTCTGATTATCAACAATCAGCGCCAGCTTTTTTTCCTGCCGGTAGGTATCCACGGCTTTTACAATGGCTGCCAGGCTGGCCTGACGCGCGGCTTTTTGTTCTGCCATCCACTGGTGATTCAGGACTTGCGCATCGGCGTTACTCGCCTTTTTCTGTTCGTCCGCTGACAGGGCGGCATAACCTTGCTTCGCTTCATCGTTGGCCTTGATAAGCACGGCCTGAACCTGTTTGCCATGCTCAATTTCCTGTTTCCCGATGGCCGAGTCCTTCAGAACTTTGCCTATATCCACGACGCCAATTTCAGGTGTGGAAGCATTTTTCTGGTCGCAGCCCGCTAATCCGCCAAAGGCGAGAGTTGTGGCAAGCGCCAGTATTGCGGTTTTCTTTTGCATCATTAGGTCCTTTTATTGCCTTCCGCTCTGGCGGTGGGCGGTGTTCATTAGGCATTTGCTTTCATGTCGTCAGTAGACAGCATGCGAGCGCCATTGGTTTCCTTGTCATTTTCTTATTTCTTCCTTCGGCGGATATTTGGCGAATGAGCGCGAATAAAATAAATCGGGCCAGCATCCCGCTGGCCCATTTCGCTACCGGTGACTCACTCAATCCCAGCCAGGTACGGCCCCGCCGTTAAAGATTTTCTCTGCCGCTTTTGCCACTTCCGGTGACTGATACGACTGCATAAATTCCTTCACGTTCTCCGCGTCTTTGTTATCTTTGCGAGTGACAATGATGTTCACATACGGCGAGTTTTTATCTTCGATAAACACGCCGTCATGCACCGGTGACAGACCGGTCTGTTGCAGATAGGTGGTGCTGATGATCGCCACGTCGACCTTCGGGTCGTCGAGCACGCGTGGCAGTTGCGCCCCTTCCAGCTCCATAATGTTGAGCTTATGCGGGTTGTCGCTGATATCGAGTGAGGTCGGCAGCAGGCCTTTACCCGGTTTGAGGGTAATCAGTTTCTCTTTTTGCATCAGCAATAACGCGCGCCCGAGATTGGTCGGATCGTTTGGAATCGCGATGGTCGCGCCGTCTTTCAGTTCGGAAACAGACTTAATTTTGCGGGAATAACCGGCCATCGGGAAAACGAAGGTATTGCCGACGGCCACTAAGTGGAAGTTGTGCGCTTTGTTGTCTTGCTCCAGGAACGGACGATGCTGGAATACGTTGGCATCGAGTTCTCCGGCATTGGTGGCATCGTTTGGCAGCAGCGAGCCGCTAAACCCAACCAGCTCCACATCGAGGCCATATTTTTCTTTGGCGACTTTCTTCGCCACTTCGGCCACGTCTTGTTCCGCGCCGTTAATCACGCCCACTTTTATGTGTTTGCTGGTATCGCTTTTTTGATCACAGCCCGCCAGAAGTAAGCCGGTCAGCAGCAAGGCGCCGAGATGAGGAAGAGTCAGTTTCACGCCAGAGTTCCTTTTTAAACAGTCGTTAAAACAATGTGTTCCGAATAAAAATGACTATAACGAGTTTGGCGAAGCGAGGATAAAAACGAAAAGGAATGAGCAAGACGAAAAGGTGATAAAGCGGGTCTATAGGGCCTGATCCTGTAGGCCCGGCAGTCCAGCGCGCCGCCGGGCAGTGAGGGGTGACGCCCGGTGGCGCTACGCTGACCGGGCCTGCAGGTTAGTTCAGCGTATTCGCAATCGCGTTATACATCAGCGACGCTTCCAGCGGTTGAGCGCTGAATGAAGGTTCGGCTTTCGGCCACGCTGACCACTGAACGATCACCAGTTTTTGCTGCGGATTGACCACGATAATCTGACCAAAAATGCCCAGCGCCCACATTGTATCCTGGCTCGACAGGCCCTCTTTCGGGCTGACATCTTGAGCGTTTACCGGCACGCTGTTGTTCCACCACTGGTAGCCGTACATGCCGTCCGGATGCGCCGTCGATACGGATTTCTCCGCGGTATTCCAGGTTCGGGCATCTTTCACCCAGTTGTCCGGCAGCGTTTTCGTGCCGTCCGGCAGCACGCCGTTGTTCATGATAAACAGGCCGAATTTACCCCAGTCCTCCAACGTGGCGTTGAAACCGTGTGCGCCAACGTCGTGTTTGCCCGGTTGATAGCTGTGCCACACGCCGTCATGCACCATGCCGTACGGCTGCCAGATTTTTTCCTGTAAGTTCTGTGCCAGGGATTTGCCGGTCGCTTTCTCGAGCGTATCGCCAAGTAGCCACGCACCGCCTGACGAGTAAGACCAGGCCGCGCCCGGTTTGGCGTAAGTGGTACGTTTCGGGTCTTTCACCAGCGCATTCACACAGGCGTAAGTGTCTTTGTTGGCTTCACACTGGGTGAGCTTCGCAAAGTCAGACTGTGGATTGGTGTAGTCCTCATTCCACGTCACGCCGGAAGTGTGCTGCATCAGCTGGCGTACCGTGACGTGCTCCCAGGCTGTGCCTTTTACGTCGGGGTTGTACTTGACGATTTCATCATCCAGCGAGGCGATTTTGCCCTCTTTCACTGCGATCCCGACCAGCGTCGACACCACTGACTTCCCGACCGATCGCGAGGTCCACAGCGTGGTTGGCGTGTTGCCGTGGCTGTAATACTGGTAGGCGATTTTACCGTCCTTGATGACCATCATTCCGGTCACGTCGTTGCGCTTGATGTAATCCTGTAAACCGTAGCGCTGGCCCTGATACTGGTAGGTCGCATCGCTCAATGAACGCGTCATCACCGGAATTGGCTGCGCGTGTCCTGCTTTGAAGACATCTCCGGCGTAGGAGCGATAGTCGTTACGAAAGCCGATTACACGCTGCGGCTGGTTCCAGGTGAGCATGTCTTTCACGTCAGGCAGTTTGGCATCAACCGGAGCCGGGCAGGTGGTCAGTTGCGGTACGCCACAGTCGTTCGCGGCCTGAGCAGCACCGGCCTGCAGCGAAACGCCGAGGCAAAGTGCGAGGAGACAGAGAGAAGTGTTCATCTTGCGCATAATCGTACCTTTCATCCTTTAGAATTATGAGATGTCAGGCACTACTTTAGGCGAGAGTTGTCGGCAGGTGCAGTCAGTGTGCGGGGGAAAAACCCCCGCTATGACTGAACGCGAGGTTACAGGCCCAATGCGCTGAGGCCCGGATGATCGTCCGGACGTCGACCCTGGGGCCAGTGAAACAGGCGATCTTCTTCGTTGATCGGCAGGTCGTTGATGCAGGCGAAGCGTTTGCTCATCAGGCCGTTGTCGTCGAATTCCCAGTTTTCATTGCCGTAGGAGCGGAACCATGTGCCGTTCTCGTCGTGCCATTCGTAGGCGAAACGCACGGCGATGCGGTTGTCGGTATAGGCCCACAACTCCTTGATCAGCCGATATTCCTGCTCTTTGCGCCACTTGTTGTCGAGGAAGGTGACGATGGCATCGCGCCCGTCGATAAACTCGCTGCGGTTACGCCAGCTGCTGTCAGGGGTGTAGGCCAGCGCAACTTTATCCGGATTGCGACTGTTCCAGCCATCTTCGGCGGAACGCACTTTATGGATGGCGCTTTCCAGGGTAAACGGGGGTAGCGGGGGACGTTGTTCACTCATCATTCACTCCTGCGGGATCGGGTTCTCCACATCCTGGCACATATTCATCTGAACGAAACCGGGAAGTTTTGTCTTCCCGGTGAACATCGACTCAATGGTGAGATTTTTTCAGCGGTGATTCTTTCAGTAACCATGACAGCGCAAACGCCAGCACCATAATGCACGCCGCCATCATGAAGGCCGCGTGAATGGCGGCCCCGAAGGCATCGAGATAATCGGTGCGTACGGCCACCGGCAAGTGGTGAACGGCCACCGGGTTCATCCCGCGAGGGATTTCCGCGCCCTCGGGCAGCAAACGAGTGAGATTCGATTGCAGCACGTGGGTAAAGACCGCGCCAAACAGCGCCACGCCAATTGAGCCGCCTATCGAGCGGAACAGCGTTACGCCGGACGTCGCCACGCCGTACAGATTCGGTGCTACCGAGTTCTGCACCGCCAGTACCAGCACCTGCATGACCAGGCCGAGGCCCATGCCCAGCACGCCGGTAAACAGATACAGATGCCAGGTTGGCGAATCGATGGTGATCCGCGTCAGCAGCAGCATCCCGATGAAACCGAGCAGCGTCCCGGCGATGGGGAACAGGCGGTATTTACCGGTGCGGCTGATTAAGCGTCCGCTGATAATCGAGGTCACCAGAAGGCCGCCCATCAGCGGGATCAGCTGTAGCCCGGCCTCGGTTGGTGTCGCACTTTTCACCACCTGCAAATAGAGCGGCAAGAAGGTCACCGAGCCAAACAGCGACATCCCGATGATAAAGCCAATCAGGCTGCACAACAGGAAGCTGCGGTCGCGGAACAGCGACAGCGGAATTATCGGCTCGAACGCCAGGCGCTCCTCATAGATAAACCCGGCAATACCCACCAGGCCAAACGCCAGAATGCACCACAGTTGCGGGTCACTCCATTCGCGCACGGTGCCACCTTCGGTGGTGAACAGCGTGATGCACAGCAGCGCCATGCTGAGATACAGCGCGCCGAGCCAGTCAATCTGATGCTCGCTGCGCTTGTTAGTGCTGTGGAATACCGTGCCGATCACCAGCAGGGCGAACACCCCCAGCGGCAGGTTGATGTAGAAAATCCAGCGCCACGAGGTGTGCTGTACGATGAAGCCGCCGATCAGCGGACCAATCACTGTTGCAAGGCCAAAGACCCCGCCGAACAGGCCCTGATAGCGTCCACGGTCGGCAGGAGGGATAACGTCCGCCACCGCCGCCATGCTGATGACCATCAAACCGCCGCCGCCCAGACCTTGCAGGGCGCGCATCAGCACCAGCTGTGTCATGTTCTGCGCCAGGCCGCACAGCGCGGAGCCGACGAGGAACAGAACGATGGCGATTTGCAGCACCCGCTTGCGCCCAAACAGGTCGCCAAATTTGCCGTACAGCGGTACCACGATAGTGGACGTCAGAATATAGGCGGTGACCACCCACGACAGCTTATCGAGGCCGCCGAGTTCGCCCACAATGGTGGGCAACGCCGTCGAGACGATGGTCTGATCCAGCGCTGACAGCAGCATCACCAGTAACAGCGCGCTGAATAACAGGCGGATGGACTTCACGCCGGTGGCTGGAACGTGCTGCGATTGAGTCGTCTTTTGAGACGCCATAAACAAGCTCACTTGAAATTAATTAAATACCTAATTAATATTTATGTAAGTTATGGTTCAGGTCAAGGGACAGCCCGCAAATGAAAGCACAGAATGGCAAAGATAATTCCGAGAAACCGCGCCGCCCGGGGCGTCCACGTGGAAAGCAGGCCGGAGCCGACAATCGCGAGCAGCTAATGGATATCGCGCTGACGCTGTTTGCGCGGCAGGGGATCGCCCGGGTGTCGCTCAACGCCATCGCCAAAGAAGCCGGCGTGACCCCGGCGATGCTGCATTACTATTTCACCTCCCGCGAGGCGCTTATCGATCAGATCCTTGAGGAGCGTTTTATGCCGCTGCGCAACCGCATCAGCAGCGCGTTTGTGGAGCATTCTGACGACCCGGTTATAGCCCTAACCATCATGGTGCGGGTGCTGGCAGAGCTGGCGGAACAACACGCGTGGTTTGCGCCGTTGTGGATGCAGGAGATGATTGGCGAAATGCCGGTCCTGCGTCAGCACATGCAGGCGCGTTTCGGCGAAGATAAACACCATAAGCTGTTGAGCACCGTGGCTCAATGGCAGGAAACGGGCAAGCTCAACCGTGAACTCGCGCCGGAGTTGCTGATAACGACGCTGATAAGCCTGGTGCTGGTGCCGTTTTCTCGTCTGCGAACCGACGAGCGGATGAAAGCCGTATCCCCCGACGTTATCGTGCGTCACGCGCTGGCGATAATGGACCAGGGGATTGGTGGTTAAAGGGCTTTTGTCAGGTAGTGGCGCTGCATTCCCTGATGAGGGAAGTCATTGATAGTGTTATGCAAAGTAAACCCGCATTTCTGATAGAACGGCAGCGCCTGGAAGCTGGCGGTATCCACCAACATATGGCTGCAGCCCCATTCGCGGATGCGGTTTTCGGCTCCACGAATCAGTTCACTACCGAGCCCTTTGCCGCGCGCGGCGTCACTGACCCACAGATAGTCGATGCACAGCCAGTCGCCTTTTCGTTTGCCGATCAGCCCGCCGAGCATTTTGCCGTCTTCATCCCGGGCATAGACGCCCAGTTCGAACCAGTTGCTGGTATCAATAAACTGGCTGTTGTATGCGCGTAAACCGGTAAATAACGCTTCCTGATCCTGCTGAGTAACCTTTTCCGTCACCTCGATGTGCATAACCTGTCTCCGCGTTTTGTTCACATAAACCCGTCTCATTATTGGGTCTGGTAACAAACTTCTCAATCACTAAAAACAGGGGACCACGTCGGCCTGCTTTTTGCCCTGTGCTATCATCCCGGGCAACGAAATCAGGTTGTTGAGGAAAAGATGGGCTCGACCAAGAAAGGAATGCTGAACGTACTGATAGCCGCCGTGCTGTGGGGAAGTTCCGGCGTATGCGCGCAGTACATCATGGAGCAGAGCCAGATGTCGTCGCAGTTTTTAACTATGGTGCGCCTGCTGTTTGCAGGATTCATTCTGCTGATGCTGGCCTTCGTGCATGGCGATAACATTTTCCGCATTCTGAAGAACCGCAAAGACGCGTTGAGTCTGCTGCTGTTTTCGCTGGTGGGCGCGCTAACGGTGCAGCTCACCTTCCTGATGACCATCGAAAAATCGAACGCCGCTACGGCGACTGTCCTTCAATTTTTATCGCCGACCATCATCGTGGCGTGGTTTGCCATTGTGCGCAAATCGCGGCCCGGGGCGCTGGTGTTTGCCGCCATTCTGACCTCACTGCTAGGCACCTTTTTGCTGGTCACACACGGTAGCCCGACGTCGCTTTCTGTCTCGCCTGCGGCAGTGTTCTGGGGAATTGCCTCGGCCTTCGCCGCCGCGTTCTATACCACTTATCCGTCTACGCTGATTGCGCGCTACGGCACGCTGCCGATCGTTGGCTGGAGCATGTTGTTGGGCGGCGCCTTTTTGTTGCCGTTCTATGCTGGCGAAGGGCTACATTTCGTGATCAGCGGCAATCTGCTGCTGGCGTTTTTCTATCTGGTGGTGATCGGCACATCGCTGACGTTCAGCCTGTATCTGAAGGGTGCGCAGATGATTGGCGGCCCGAAGGCCAGCATTCTGAGCTGCGCCGAACCACTGAGTAGCGCGCTGTTATCGGTGCTGCTGTTGGGCGTCAGCTTTGCGTTGCCGGACTGGCTGGGCACGCTGCTCATCCTCTCCTCGGTGGTGCTGATTTCGCTCGATTCACGCCGTCACGCTCGGCTGGGATAATGCTGAGCTGTCAATCATTCTTTTGCGCGATAAAATCCATAATTGACTGATTTAATAATATTTTCTGGTCACCAGGTTTGCGCAATCAGCGGCCTGAACATATAGTTAAAGGTAATGAATTTTGCAACAGAAGGTATCTACGATGAAAGCTGTGCCAATTCTCAGTTTACTGGCCTGTCTGAGCGTCCCCGCCGCCTATGCCAGCTCGCCGATGCAAGGGTTGCAGTTTGAGCAGCAAAAGCTGCAGGTGATGAAAGACGTCAAAAAAACCTGTACCCCAGATGCGAAGATGAGCGATGACGCGTTCGGCAACAAGATACTCGCGTCCGAAGACAACAAGCGCCACGTGCGCGACGCGACGCTGGCGCTTGAGCGTAATAACCAGAAGAACTACTGGGATGCCATCGGGCAGATTCAGTGCCCGGACATGTGATCCGGGCAAGCAGGATTACTTCATTCGTACTTTTGTCGCGACCAGCAGCGCGGTAAACAGCATCAGCGTGCCGGATAACATCAGCGGAGACAGCAGACCGAAATGGTCCAGTGCCACGCCGCCCACGGCAGCACCACAGGTGTTGGCCAGCTGAATCACCGCCACCTGAATGGAACCGGCTTTTTCGGCCTGGTCAGACAGCGAGCGGGTGATCCACGTTGACCAGCCGACCGGCACCAGCGCAAAGGCAAAGCCCCAGATAACCGCCACCGACGCGGCCACGACTTTCTCACTTCCCCACAGGATAAGCACCGCGGCGCTAAGTGCGAGGATTAATGGCGCGCAGGCCAGGGCCATTTTCACCGAACGCTTGAGGATCACCGCTGACAGCGAGGTGCCAACGAAACTGGCAATCCCGAAGCTCAGCAGCACCAGCGTCAGGCCATCGACATCAAAGCCCGCGAGGGACATAAATACCGGACGAATGTAGGTAAAGAACGCGAACTGCCCGGCAAATGCCATGAAAATCGCTGTCATACCCGCCATCACACCAGGGCGTTTTAATAGCCCGAACATATTTGCCTTCTGTCCGGTTTCACCCGGCAGCGAAGGCAGCGCCTTCCAGACCCACACCACGCACAGCAGGCCCATTATCGCCGCGCCGTTAAAGACGTTACGCCAGCCGATAATGCCGCCTAAAAAGCTGCCGAGCGGGGCAGCAATCACCAGCGCGATGGAGACCGCGCCAAAAATCACCGATAACGCTTTCGGTACCAGTCGCGCGGGTACCAGACGCATAGTGAGCGACGCAGACATCGCCCAGAAGCCGCCGAGCGCCAGACCCAGACAGGCACGGCCAAGCAGTAACAGGCTAAAGCTAGAGGCAAAAGACACCAGCAGGCAGGAGAGCGTCAGGAGTACGGAGAACAGGATGACAATGTAGCGGCGGTCGGTGCGGCCAATCACGTGGGTGACAAACAGGCTGGCGAACATCGCCACGAACGCGGTGGTTGTTACCGATTGCCCGGCGACGCCTTCGGTAATTCCGAGCTCATGAGCCATCGGCGTCAGCAGGCTAACCGGTAGAAATTCAACGGTAATCAGGCAGGCAACGCAAAACGCCACGGCAAAAACCGCAGACCAGTTTGGACGCATTAACGTCTCACTGCGGGAAAGATTTTCAGTATATTCGCTCATGGGAACCTGCGCATATTGGGTGGGAAAGTTGCGCAGTGTAACATTTTGTTTGTGACGTATTTAACGTTTTGGCAACTATAGCAGCGTTCCCTCTTCCTTGAGGGAGAGGGTGAAATTACTGCGCCGGAGGTGAAACAGGCGTGGGTGCAGCTTCCGTTGGCGCTGGCACCACTGGCTGCGCCGTGCTCACTTCGCCATTGCTCATCGTCTGTGTCACTTCCTGTTTTGACATATTTACCGCATGCAGCTGGGCGTTGACCGTCGGTTTTAACGGCGCGTTAGCCTGCACGCTGCCGCTGGCACGCAGCTGAAGATTACCGTCGCCGCCAATCGGCAATACCGGCCAGCCCCACTGTTGAAGAATATCCAGCGGCACGCCGCGTCCGTTCAGGTTGATAGCTGTCTGGCGCTGTGGCTGCTGAGACACCGCCCCGCTTGCTTCAATTATCCCTTTCTCTGTAAACGCGCTCAGTTCAGTGATATTCACCGTCGACCCATTCGCCGCCAGCTTCAAAGAAGGACGACGCACGTCCACGCGATTAAAGGTCGCGGCCGCCGCATTCAGCGCCGCGTTACCGCGCCACACGCCCCAGCTGCCGTTTTTCGCCACCTGCAGGTTATCGCCGTAGCCGTCCAGCGACGTGATTTGCCACGGGAACGCCGGGTCGATGTCGATAACCAGGTTACGACTGGCGGTGAATTTACTCAGGGTCACGCTTTGCAGCCAGACAGGCAGCGGGTCCATCCAAAGCTTTTTCCAGTTTTCCGGCAGTGTGTATTCCAGTCCTGCGATGGCAGTGTCGTCGAGCACCAGCGCGTTGCCGTTGCGTAACCAGTTGCCGGATGTGCGCACCATTCCGCCTTCCCAGCGCGAGGTAAACTGGCGCAGCGCCACGCCCTGCGGCGAAAACGCGGCGTTAAAAATAGGGTCGATTAGGTGCAGCGAGCCATAAATAAATTCGTCGGCGTTCATCGACAGACGCCCGCCGTCACTATTCCAGCCGCCGTTTCTTAAGGTGAGATCGCGCAGGCTGAGGTCCAGATCGGCAATCGCCCAGTCCGGGCCTTGCAGGCGCGCGTCGGTCATTTCCAGTGAGCCGATGGTCAGTGACGGCACGGTGGTTAGCGGCGCGAAGAAATCGGTCAGCGATTTGTCGCTCTGCATACGGATGTCGGTCAGGCGCAGGCTATCGACCAGCCAGCTGCCGTCGGCGTTACGTTTGGCGTTACCGGTCAGCGAGCCACGCGCGATATCAGCACCCAGAGTGCTAAGCGTCACCACGCCGTTATCGATATTGCCCTGCACCAGGACGTTGGTCGCAGGAAGGTCATTGAGGGTCATCGAGCCCGCGCTCATCTGAATTTGCGCCTGCTTCCCGAGCACGTTGCCCGCTTCCGGCAGCCACGGCGACACGCCGCCGGTCACGCGCTGGGCGCTGAGATCCCAGTTGGTTTCCGGGCTGTTCAACGCCATATTGCTGAGTTGCAACGTATCGGCTTCGAACGGGAACGGCGCGGCGGACGGCGACAGGTTCAGGGTACCGTCCTGCAACGTAATGGTGTCGGCGTGCAGCGGGTCGGTGAGCTGACGACTACTCAGGCCAATATCAACCGTTTTGGCAACCAGCGTGGCGGGTTTTCCATCGCGACCAAAAGTGACATTTTTAAGCAGGATGTGAGACGGCGAGGAAAAACGATGGTCCATCGCGTCGAAAACGATGTGGTATTGCGAATTACTGGAAATCCAGCCGCTGACTTCGCGCGCGCCCCAGCGCGTTTGCAGCAAAAAGTAAAACACCAGCACGACCAACAGCAGCGCAATAAGCAGCCAGAGCAACAGCTTCCCGATAAATTTCATCGTCTTCCATCCAGTGAAGGGCACATAAAGGAGTTATGCACGATTTGTGCGCAATCCTCAAGGACGGATTCGTTTAATAAGGTTTCACGGCAGCCCCAGAAGAGGCCGCCGTGACGGGGATCAGCTCTTTTCGGGCGGGAAAACCAGATTCAGAACAATCGCGGTAATGCCGCCTGCGGCGATACCGGATGAGAGTAAGTTCTTCAGCCAGTCAGGCGCAAATTGCAGGATCATCGGCTGCTGGGAAACGCCGAGCCCGACGGCTAAAGACAGGGCGATAATCAGGATCGCGCGGCGGTTCAGCGGTTCGCGAGAGACAATACGCACCCCGGAAGCCGCGATGGTACCGAACATCACCAGCGTCGCGCCGCCGAGAACCGGCTCAGGAATATGCTGTACGAAACCGCTCACCGCAGGGAACAGGCCGAGCACGATAAGCATCAGCGCCACCACAAAACCGACGTAGCGGCTAGCGACGCCAGTCAGCTGGATAACACCGTTGTTCTGCCCAAAGCAGGAGTTCGGGAAGGTGTTGAAAATCGCTGATACGCAGGAGTTCAGGCCGTTCGCCAGCACGCCGCCTTTCAGGCGTTTCATATAGATCGGGCCGGAGACCGGTTGTTCGGAGACGTCAGACGTTGCCGTAATGTCGCCGATGGTTTCCAGAGAGGTGATCATGAACACCAGCATCAGCGGCAGCAGCAGGTTCCAGTCGATGCCGAGCCCGTAATAGAGTGGGGTCGGAACCATAATCACCGGGCTGTTGGTCGGTGCGGTTTCAGGCAGCATACCCATAAACCAGGCTGCGGCGTAACCGGCCGCCATCGCGATCACCAGCGAGGCAATGCGCAGGTACGGGTTACGCTGGCGGTTAAGAACAATAATGATCGCCAGCACGATACCCGCCAGCAGCAGGTTTTTCGGTGCGCCGAAAGTGTGGTCGGCCATTGCGGCGTAGCCCCCGCCAATGGAAGTCAGGCCAACCTGAATCAACGACAGGCCAATAATCATTACCACCACGCCGGAAACCAGCGGCGTAATTACGCGGCGCGCCAGGTGCAGGACACGGGACAGCGCCATTTCGGTAAAGCTTGCCAGCATCAACGTGCCAAACAGCGCCGCCATCATCGTTGGAACATCCGCGCCGCCGGTTTTCAGCGCTGTACCGCCCATAATTAACGGGGCCACGAAGTTAAAGCTGGTGCCCTGAATCGACAGCAGTCCGGAGCCAACCGGTCCCCACGCTTTTATTTGAATGACGGATGCGACACCTGAAGCAAACAGCGACATACTGATAATGTGTTGCGTATCTTCTGCCGGTAAACCGAGCGCCTGGCAAATCAGCAGGGCCGGGGTTATCACCGCGACGAACATCGCCAGCAGGTGCTGGAAAGCGGCGAACAGGGTCTGCGCGAGCGGTGGGCGGTCTTCGAGGCGGTAGATTAGTTCACTGTTCTGAGATTGCGCAATCGGTTGCGCATTTTCAGCTTCGAGAGTGTTCACTGACATTTCAGAGGCGATCCCGTGGTGGAAAAGGGGGGATTTTAGCGGACTGCCAGGCAAAAGCAAACGGTTGCTTCCAATATATTAAGGAAGCATAACTACTCAGTTTTTTATGCTGTTTTTGCACGTTTTGTCGCAAATTTCACCGCTCCTGACATTTTTCTCTGTCATTTTTCACTGTGTTTTGCGTAAAATCCGGCTCCTGCTAATAACGATGAGAACATTCACTACAGGTATTCACGTCGCTAAAATTGGATTATGCGCTAACAAGGAGCTTCTATGTTTCATCTCGATACGCTATCGACGCTTGTTGCGGCAACGCTGGTGTTGCTGTTAGGACGCAAACTTGTCCATACCGTCCCCCTCTTCAAGAAATACACAATCCCTGAACCCGTCGCAGGTGGTCTGCTGGCTGCGCTGGCACTGCTGGTGCTGAAAAAGAGCATGGGCTGGGAAATCGATTTCGATATGAGCCTGAAAGACCCGCTGATGATGGCCTTCTTTGCCACCATTGGCCTGAACGCCAATCTTGCGAGCCTGCGCACCGGCGGCAAAGTGGTCGGCACGTTCCTGATTGTGGTGGTAGGGCTGCTGCTGATGCAGAACGCCATCGGGATTGGTATGGCGAAAATGCTGGGGCTGGACCCGCTGATGGGCCTGTTGGCCGGTTCGATTACGCTTTCCGGTGGTCATGGCACCGGTGCGGCCTGGAGTAAGCTGTTCGTCGAACGTTATGGTTTCGCCAATGCCACCGAAGTGGCGATGGCCTGTGCGACCTTTGGTCTGGTGCTGGGTGGCCTGATTGGCGGCCCGGTGGCGCGTTACCTGGTGAAACACTCCTCTACGCCGGACGGTAAACCGGACGATCTGGAAGTGCCAACGGCGTTCGAAAAGCCAGAAGTGGGTCGCATGATCACGTCTTTAGTGCTGATTGAAACCATTGCGCTGATTGCTATCTGTCTTACCGTCGGGAAAATCGTTGCGCAATTGCTGGTGGGCACCACGTTTGAGCTGCCGACCTTCGTCTGCGTGCTGTTTGTCGGGGTTATCCTCAGCAATGGTCTGGCGGTGCTGGGCTTCTATCGCGTGTTTGAACGCGCGGTATCGGTGCTCGGGAACGTGTCACTGTCGCTGTTCCTGGCAATGGCGCTGATGAGCCTGAGGCTGTGGGAGCTGGCCTCTCTGGCGCTGCCAATGCTGGCAATTCTGGCGGTGCAAACCGTAGCGATGGCGCTGTACGCGGTGTTCGTAACCTATCGCATGATGGGCAAAAACTACGACGCAGCAGTGCTGGCGGCGGGTCATTGTGGATTTGGTCTGGGGGCGACGCCAACGGCGATTGCCAATATGCAGGCCATCACCGAACGTTTCGGACCGTCGCACATGGCATTCCTGGTGGTGCCAATGGTCGGCGCATTCTTTATTGATATCGTGAATGCGTTGGTGATCAAGCTGTATCTGTTGCTGCCTATGTTTGCATAGCGATGTGCCATCGGGCAGAAACAAAAAGGCCGGGGGATAATCCCCGGCCTTTTTTATGGCTTAACGGTTAAGCTTAATCGTGATCTTCCCACGCCATCGCGCGTTTCACCGCTTTCTGCCAGCCGCTGTAACGGTAGTTACGTTCGGTGGTTTCAATCCCCGGACGGAATTCACGTTCGATTACTGCTTTTTCCTTCAGTTCGTCCAGATTCTGCCAGAAGCCCACCGCCAGGCCAGCGAGATACGCTGCGCCGAGCGCCGTGACTTCACGCACTTCCGGACGCTCAACGCGCGTGCCGAGAATGTCTGACTGGAACTGCATCAGGAAATTGTTGGCAACTGCACCGCCATCCACACGCAGGGCGTGCAGACGAATACCGGAGTCGGCCTGCATCGCTTCCAGCACGTCGCGAGTCTGATAGGCAATGGATTCGAGCGTGGCGCGAATAATGTGATTCGAGTTCACGCCGCGCGTCAGACCGAATATTGCGCCACGGGCATACGGGTCCCAGTATGGCGCACCGAGGCCGGTAAATGCCGGAACCACGTATACGCCGTTGGTGTCGTTCACCTTGGTCGCAAAATATTCGGAATCGAAAGCATCGTTAATCAGCTTCATTTCGTCGCGCAGCCACTGAATGGAGGCGCCCGCCATGAATACCGCGCCTTCCAGGGCGTAATTCACTTCGCCTTTCGGGCCACAAGCGATGGTGGTCAGCAGGCCGTGTTCTGATTTGACGGCGGTTTCACCAGTATTCATCAGCATAAAGCAGCCGGTGCCATAGGTGTTTTTCGCCATCCCTTCTTTGACGCAAAGCTGGCCGAACAGTGCCGCCTGCTGGTCACCAGCGATCCCGGCGATTGGAATACGCGTGCCGCCTTTACCGCCGATGTTGGTCTGGCCGTACACTTCGGATGATTTACGCACTTCTGGCAGCATCGCGCGCGGGATATCCAGCGCCTCAAGCATTTTGTCGTCCCAGTCCAGTTCGTGAATATTGAACAGCATGGTGCGCGAGGCGTTGGTGTAGTCGGTTACGTGTACACGACCCTGAGTCATACGCCAGATAAGCCAGGTGTCAACGGTACCGAACAGCAGTTCGCCACGTTTAGCCCGCTCGCGCGCGCCTTCCACGTGGTCGAGGATCCACTTCACTTTGGTGCCGGAGAAGTACGGGTCAATCACCAGCCCGGTTGTGCTGCGCACGTAGTCTTCCATGCCGTCACGTTTGAGCTGCTCGCAGATATCCGCCGTACGACGGCACTGCCAGACGATGGCGTTGTAAATCGGCTTACCGGTTTCTTTATCCCAGACGATGGCGGTTTCACGCTGGTTAGTGATGCCGATAGCCGCCACTTCATCGGAACTGATGTCGGCTTTCGCCAGCACTTCAATCAGGGTGGAACTTTGGGAAGCCCAGATTTCCATCGGGTCGTGCTCAACCCAGCCAGGCTTTGGATAAATTTGTTCGAATTCGCGCTGCGAAACGCTGACGATATTGGCGTCGTGATCCATGACAACGGCGCGGGAGCTGGTTGTACCCTGGTCGAGTGCAACGATGTATTTTTTGTCAGTCATAATGCTAAGTCCCGTAGTCAGATTACAGCGAAGCTTTGTGTTGCGTGGTGCTGGCGGTGGTTTCGTTCTCTTCCACCTCGCAGACGTCGCACGGTAAATTGCGGCCAATCAGCTTACGATAGCCGAATGCGCCCAGCGATGCGCCGACGATCGGTGCGAGCAGCGGCACCACGAAATACGGAATGTCTTTGCCGCCGGTAAAGGCCATTTCACCCCAGCCTGCAAGCCAGGCGAAGGTTTTTGGACCGAGGTCACGCGCCGGATTCATCGCAAAGCCGGTCAGAGGTCCCATTGATGCGCCGATAATCGCGATCAGAAGGCCGATCAGCAGCGGGGCCAGCGGGCCACGTGGAACGCCGTTACCGTCATCCGTGAGCGCAAGAATCAGACCCATCAGGATAGCGGTAATAACCATTTCTACCGCGAAGGCCTGCACAAAATTGATATGTGGGTTCGGGTAAGTCGAGAAAATACCTGCCAGCTCAAGACTTTCGACACTGCCGCGCACCATATTGTGCGTGTGTTCGAAGTCGTAGAAAAGATTGTAATAAAGCCCGTAAACTAACGCCGCTGCGCAAAACGCGCCGGCAAATTGAGAAAAGATAAAGGGGACAACTTTACGCCCGTCGAAACAAGCAAACAGCCAGAGAGCAATGGTCACCGCCGGATTGAGATGTGCGCCGGAAACACCCGCGGTCAGGTAAATGGCCATCGCCACACCCAAACCCCAGATAATACTGATTTCCCACTGACCGAAGCTCGCGCCTGCAACTTTAAGCGCGGCGACGCATCCAACACCGAAGAAGATCAACAACCCGGTACCGAGAAACTCGGCAATGCACTGGCCTTTTAAGGTTGATGTTTGGCTCATGATTGGATCCTGAAGATTCATTGATGGTTATTGTGAACATGGAGGTCGAAGACGACCACGTTGCCATGTAGGCATAGTGTTAATTTATCGTTAACGAACAAAAACGAGAAATATCGAAATCAAAATCTGTGTGCTGCGTCAATAAAATGAGCGTTTGCGCGCGAAAAAATGCGCGTTATGACCCTTGTCAACCTGATGCAAGAATCATTTATTTAACGAATGGATTAACAATTTAAAGGTATATGCGGCGAACGCTCCAGGTATAGCCTGAAAAGTGTTGCA
Source organism: Scandinavium manionii (assembly GCF_024764775.1). NCBI lineage: Bacteria > Pseudomonadati > Pseudomonadota > Gammaproteobacteria > Enterobacterales > Enterobacteriaceae > Scandinavium > Scandinavium manionii. Next base: position 98,004 of record NZ_JALIGC010000037.1, read on the forward strand.
AACCACGATCTGAGCGCCCTTGCGCTGGACAGGGAGAGCGGCGCTCCATACAATCGGATGCATAGCAGTGCGCTTACTTACGATAAGGCGTCGCCGGGGTTCCGGGACGAGTTCAACGCCTTGCAAATTCAGGAGAGGTATGACGATGTCATTAGAAGTGTTTGAGAAACTGGAATCCAAAGTACAGCAGGCGATTGATACTATCACTCTGCTGCAGATGGAAATTGAAGAGCTGAAAGAGAAGAACAATGCACTGTCGCAGGAAGTGCATAACGCGCAGAACGGTCGTGAAGATCTGGAGCGTGAAAACAACCAACTGAAAGAACAGCAGCATGGTTGGCAGGAGCGTCTGCAGGCGCTCCTGGGCCGCATGGAAGAAGTCTAAATTCCCCCAGCACCCTTCTTCGGAAGGGTGTTTTGCTTTCCCTGCTTTATATCCTCACGTTATAGCCAATCTTTTTTTATTCTTTAATCATCGGTTCTGTTTCTGGCAGGCTACGCTCATCACACCACCACAAATGAGAGCGGTCGATGAACAAATTAGGCCTCGGGTTAACGCTTCTGCTGGCATCTGCTGGCGTTCTGGCAAAAGATATTCAGCTTCTGAACGTATCGTACGATCCAACACGCGAGCTGTACGACAACTACAACAAAGCATTCAGCGCTTACTGGAAAAAACAAACCGGCGACAACGTGGTGATTCGTCAGTCGCATGGCGGTTCCGGTAAGCAGGCGACGTCAATTATCAACGGTATTGAGGCCGATGTGGCGACCCTGGCGTTGGCCTATGACGTGGATGCCATTGCTGCTCGCGGTCGTATCGACAAAAATTGGATCAAACGTCTGCCGGACAACTCCGCGCCGTACACCTCGACCATCGTGTTCCTGGTGCGCAAAGGCAACCCGAAACAAATTCACGACTGGAATGACCTGGTGAAGCCGGGCCTGTCGGTGATTACGCCGAACCCGAAAAGCTCCGGCGGCGCGCGCTGGAACTATCTGGCGGCGTGGGGCTACGCTCTGCATCACAACAACAACGACCAGGCCAAAGCTCAGGACTTTGTGAAAGCGCTGTATAAGAACGTGGAGGTGCTGGATTCCGGTGCTCGTGGCTCGACCAACACCTTCGTTGAACGCGGGATCGGCGACGTGCTGATTGCCTGGGAAAACGAAGCGCTGCTGGCGACCAACGAACTGGGCAAAGACAAGTTCGAAATTGTCACCCCGAGCGAATCTATCCTGGCTGAGCCGACCGTTTCCGTGGTCGACAAAGTGGTGGATAAGAAAGGAACGCGTCCGGTTGCCGAAGCGTATCTGAAGTACCTGTATTCCCCGGAAGGTCAGGATATCGTGGCGAAAAACTATTATCGTCCACGTGACCCGGCTGTGGCGAAAAAATACGAATCCGAGTTCCCGAAACTGAAACTGTTTACCATCGACCAGGAATTTGGCGGCTGGGCAAAAGCGCAGAAAGATCACTTCTCCAACGGCGGGACGTTTGACCAAATCAGTCAGCGTTAACGGCGTTAAACATAACGGCCCTGCGGGGTCGTTTTTCTTTGGTCATCTTTTTGCGCTACCCTTTCGCTTCAGAGCTTTTACAGGGACCGAAAAATGAAGCGCATCAAATATCTGATTTTGACAGGGGTTATCGTGCTGGTCGGTGCGGCCGCAGGCGGCTGGTACTGGCTGCATGCCGGCAATCCGGATGCCTTACGCCACTTCGTTATCGACCAGTGCGTGCCTCATCAACAGGAGAGCCAGTCTCCGGCCCCGTGCGCTTCGGTGAACCTGAAGGGCGGCTATGTGTTATTCAAGGATCGTAATGGCCCGTTGCAATATCTGTTGATGCCGACGTACCGGATTAATGGCACCGAAAGCCCGCTATTGCTGAATCCTCACACCCCCAACTTTTTCTGGCAGGCCTGGCAAAACCGTCAGGTAATGAGCGCTCGTCACGGTTCGCCGGTGCCGGATTCCGCCGTGTCGCTGACTATAAACTCGCGTACCGGGCGCACGCAGAATCATTTTCATATCCATATTTCCTGCCTGCGGCCTGATGTACGCGAGCAGCTGAATAACAGCATGGAGTCGATTAGCTCTCGCTGGCTGCCGCTGCCTGGTGGATTGCGCCACCATCAATATCTGGCTCGTCGTGTGACAGAAACGGAGCTGGCACAGAAAAGCCCGTTCCTGATGCTGGCTGAAGAAGTACCGGAAGCCGGTGACCATATGGGGCGATTTGCGCTGGCGATGGTGCAGCAGAGTGACGGCACATTTGTCCTGCTGGCGACTGAACGCGATCTGCTTACGCTAAACCGGGCGTCGGCGGAGGAAATCCAGGATCACCGTTGCGGCATCCTGCGGTAAGGCGTGATGAACCATAAAAAAGCCCGGTGACGATGATGCCGACCGGGCCTGATATTCAGCGCTAAGAAGCGATTAAGCCTGTTTAGCGGCTTCAGCTGCTTTAACGATAACGGCGAAAGCGTCAGCTTTCAGAGAGGCACCGCCAACCAGCGCGCCGTCAATGTCCGGCTGGGTGAACAGTTCAGCAGCGTTAGATGCGTTTACGGAACCGCCGTACTGAATGATAACTTGCTCAGCCACTTTCGCGTCTGCTTTAGCAATGTGATCACGGATGAATTTGTGAACTGCCTGAGCCTGCGCAGGAGTTGCAGATTTGCCAGTACCAATTGCCCATACTGGTTCGTAAGCGATAACCACACCTTCGAATGCTGCTGCGCCCTGAGTTTTCAGCACTGCGTCGATCTGACGTGCACAAACTTCTTCAGTTTTGCCTGCTTCGTTTTCTGCTTCGGTTTCACCGATGCACAGAACCGGTACCAGACCCTGCTCTTTCAGCACGGCGAATTTCTTGGCGATCAGTTCGTCAGATTCTTTGTGGTAAGTACGACGCTCAGAGTGACCGATGATGATGTATTTCGCACCGATATCTTTCAGCATTTCCGCAGAGGTTTCACCAGTGAATGCGCCGGACAGGTTCAGGTCAACGTTCTGCGCGCCCACGATGATGTGGCTGCCACCAGCGGCACGAATGGCCAGGTCGAGGTACATTTCCGGCGGCGCGATAGCAACGCCACAACCGGTTACGCCACTCAGCTCTGTACGCAGGTTAGCAACCAGCTCGTTTACCATGTGGCGGCTGCCGTTCAGTTTCCAGTTACCCATCACTAAAGGATGTCGCATTTGAATTCTCCACGCTACTTAAGCGAATTAAGGAAGATGGCCACCCCTCAGGGCAGCATGGTCTGTGAAACAGTATAGAGATTCGGCGCTGGAAAGGCTTTGCTTTTTGTCATTTATTGTTGCTTTCGAGCGTCTCAGCCAGGGCCAGCTTAATCGGTTCAACAGCGAAGGTCAGACCCTTTTCGCCGTTATCTGCGACCACATAGCGAAGCGCCCCTTCACTGCTGGTGTAGTAGCGTTTGTTCTTTCCGGCGGAAAGGAGTTTCTGCAGTTTTTGCCGGCTTTGCGCTTTGGTAATCGCAGGAGTGAAGACGCGCAAAACCGCGCCCATATATTCCAGCGCTTTCTCTTTGGCCGCTTTTTGTTCCGGCCCCTGAATCGGTAGCCAGGTTATCTGCATCGATTTAATCTTTAGCGTGCCGCGCTCAAGTGCCGTAGAGGCGTACAGATTTTCATTAATTTTGCTGGCGGCACGAGTGAGGGTCAGCTGATCGCGGCTGGTGGTGATGGAGTGGAATTCGTTCAGCGCGAGTGCCGGATTATCGGCGTTAAACTTCTCACGAAACTGGCTAATGGACAGATCAAACGTCGGCGAACCCGAGAGCAGGTAAGGCGCGGTGGTGGATTCGCCCGTTTCAGCCGACAGCGCTTTTTGGCCGACAGTCACTGCTGTAAGCCCAATCAAACACAAAGTCAGCCATTTCGTCATGTACACCACCTAAGATTTTTTCCTGGGGATGATTAAAACGGTAAACCGCCCCGCTTGTCAAAAAGAGACCACTTCAGGGTAAACTACGCGGCATGACGATGATAAGGAATTTTCCATGACCCTACAGCAGTGGTTATTTTCGATTAATGGGCGTATTGGACGCCGTGATTTTTGGATCTGGATAGGTCTTTGGGTGCTGGCGATGATTGTGCTGTTCACCCTCGCGGGCAGTGGTTTACTGAATCTGCAAACCGCCGCATTTGCGTTGGTGTGCCTGCTCTGGCCGACGGCAGCAGTGACCGTTAAACGCCTGCACGACCGGGGTAAATCAGGCATCTGGGCGCTGTTGATGATCCTCGCGTGGATGCTTCTCGCCGGTAACTGGGCGGTGCTCCCGGGCGTCTGGCAGTGGGGCGTGGGCCGCTTTATTCCGACCCTGATTATGGTGATGATGCTTATTGACCTGGGCGCGTTCGTTGGGACCCAGGGCGAAAATAAGTTCGGAAAAGAAACGATTGCCGTTAAATACCGCTGATTACCAGTAGTGTTCGGCAGTCATATGGCCCGGTCGGCGACGCAAATGTTTGGTCATCTGCCGGGAATCTTTCAGTAACTGCTGGGTATCACGCACCATCTGCGGGTTTCCGCACAGCATCACATGGCTGTTTTCGGTGGTCATCGTCAGGCCCACGGCCTCTTCCAGCGCTCCGCTTTCGATAAGCGCCGGTACGCGTCCGGTTAACGAGCCTGACACTTCCTCGCGACTCACCACGGTTTGAATACGGAGTTTCCCTTCGTATTGTTTTTGCAGTTCCAGCATCAACGGCAAATAGCTTAAATCGTGGGCATAGCGCACCGCATGCACCAGCACCAGGTTGTTGAAGCGCTCCAGATTTTTCCCTTCCTGCAGAATCGACAAATACGGGCCGAGCGCCGTGCCGGTCGCCAGCATCCACAGCGTATCGCAGTCCGGCACTTCATCCAGCACAAAGAAACCTGCCGCTTCGCTGACCAATTGCACTTCATCACCGGGTTTGAGCGCCGCCAGACGCGGGCTGAGTTTGCCCTCTGGTACCGTCACCAGATAAAACTCGAGGTCAGGATTATTGGGCGCATTGACATAGGAATAGGCGCGCTGGACGCGCTCGCCGTCAATTTCCAGCCCAAGCTTGGTGAATTGTCCGGCCGTGAAGGGGTGAACAGGGGCATGAACGGTGAGGCTGAACAACGCATCTGTCCAGTTCTCGACTTTGGTAACTTTACCTGTGACCCAATCCGCCATTATCTTCTCCTCGCTACGTTGATAGTCCTATCTTCGCTACCAGGAGGAAAGATTTCCAGCCCCGAAAGGCTGGAAAGCTCTATTGATCAAATAAATCAGAGGATGTGTAGCTGGATTTCCGGATCTTTGCGGTCGAGATAGTGAATCGACTGAATGCGGCGAATGGTACGCGATTTACCGCGGATCATCAGCGTTTCGGTGGTGGCAATATTGCCCTTGCGGGTAATGCCGTCCAGCAGGTCGCCTTTAGTGATGCCGGTGGCGGAGAAAATAACGTTGTCGCTGCGGGCCATTTCATCGAGGCGTAACACTTTCCCGGCTTCGATACCCATTGCTACACAGCGCTCGAGTTCGTTTTCGCCAATGCGGCGGTTTTCTGGCGAGTCGCCTTTAACGTCGTGGCGTGCCAGCAGGCGGCCGTGCATATCGCCGTCCAGCGCACGGATAACCGCAGCAGACACCACGCCTTCCGGCGCGCCGCCAATCCCGTACAGCACATCAACTTCGCTGTCCGGCATGCAGGTCAGAATGGAGGCCGCAACGTCGCCGTCAGGGATGGCAAAAACGCGCACGCCGAGCTTTTGCATCTCGGCAATCACCTGGTCGTGGCGCGGTTTGGCAAGAATGGTAACGGTTAGCTCAGACAGCGGCTTATCGAGCGCTTTCGCTACATTGCGCAAATTCTCTTCGAGCGGCAGATTGAGGTCGATAGCGCCTTTTGCACCAGGACCGACGATCAACTTTTCCATGTACATGTCTGGAGCGTTCAGGAAACAGCCTTTATCGCCCACGGCCAGCACGGCCAGCGCATTCGCCTGACCCATGGCGGTCATGCGGGTGCCTTCAATTGGGTCCACGGCGATATCGACCGCATCACCGTTGCCAGTGCCGACCTGCTCGCCGATAAACAACATCGGGGCTTCGTCAATTTCGCCTTCGCCAATTACGATGGTGCCGTCGATATTGACCTTGTTGAGCATGATGCGCATGGCATTCACGGCGGCGCCGTCGGCGATATTTTTATCACCACGACCCAGCCATTTATAACCAGCAAGCGCGGCGGCCTCGGTCACACGCGAAAATTCGATGGCAAGTTCTCGTCTCATAACATACTCGTTTTGGAAGCTAAGAATGGCGCGCAGCCCAAAAGGCTACGCGTTGGAATAACGTTCGGTTTCCGGCATCCAGCGCTCGATTAACGCCAGAGCCTGCGGCGGATATTTGTCATGAATATGACGCGCGATGCGCTGAACATCCGGGATCATCGCCTGATCACGCAGCAAATCAGCAACTTTGAATTCAGCCGCGCCGGTCTGACGGGTGCCGAGCATCTCGCCCGGCCCGCGGATTTCGAGATCTTTTTGCGCAATCACAAAGCCGTCGTTGCTGTCGCGTAATACCTGCAGGCGTTTCTGCGCCGTTTTCGACAGCGGTGCTTTATAGAGTAGTACACAGTGAGAGGCGACAGCGCCGCGTCCCACACGGCCACGTAGCTGGTGCAGCTGCGCCAGGCCCAGACGCTCCGGGTTTTCGATAATCATCAGGCTAGCGTTTGGCACGTCCACCCCGACTTCAATCACCGTAGTGGCGATAAGCAATTGCAGCTCGCCCTGCTTGAAAGCCAGCATCACCGCCTGCTTTTCAGCCGGCTTCATGCGTCCGTGGACGAGACCGATGTTTAGCTCTGGCAGCGCAATTTTCAGCTCTTCCCAGGTGGCTTCTGCCGCCTGCGCTTCCAGCAAATCGGACTCTTCAATCAGCGTGCAGACCCAATAAGCCTGACGGCCTTCCTGCATACAGGCATGGCGCACGCGTTCGATAATTTCGTGGCGACGGGTATCACCAATGGCGACCGTCGTGACGGGCGTACGGCCCGGCGGCATTTCGTCGATAACCGACGTGTCGAGATCGGCATACGCAGTCATCGCCAGGGTACGGGGAATTGGCGTGGCGGTCATGATCAGCTGATGCGGATGGAAACCCTGTTGCTGGCCTTTTTCCCATAGCGCCAGACGCTGGTGAACACCGAAGCGGTGCTGTTCGTCGATGATAACCAGCGCCAAACCGTTAAACTGAACCTGCTCCTGGAAAATGGCATGGGTGCCGACCACCATTTGTACCTGACCGCTGGCAATGGCTTCCTGTTGCGTCTGACGTGCTTTGCCCTTTTGCTTGCCCGCCAGCCAGCCCACTTCAATACCCAATGGTGCAAACCAGTTACGGAAGTTGGTGGCGTGCTGCTCGGCTAACAGTTCCGTCGGCGCCATCAGCCCGACCTGTTTGCCATTGGCGATTGCTCTTAACGCAGCGAGGGCAGCAACCAGCGTTTTCCCGGAGCCGACGTCGCCCTGAACGAGGCGCATCATCGGGATATCCTGGGCTAAATCTTTTTCGATTTCTGCCACCACGCGGGCCTGAGCCCCGGTTGGCTTAAATGGCAGCGCGGCGAGAAGACCATTTTTCAGATCGTCCTTCGGGCCCAGCGGTTCGGCGTGATAACGCTGTGCGCCCGCACGAAGTGCAAGCATGCTCAGGTTATGTGCCAACAGCTCTTCCATAATCAGACGGCGCTGTGCTGGATGCTGGCCACTTTCTAAATCAGTCAATTGCAACGACGGCGGTGGGCGGTGCAGGGTGCGCAATGCTTCCGGCAGGCTCATTAAACCCTGCGCCAGTTCCGGCGGCAGCAGTTCCGCGATGGCGCAGGTATCAAGTAAATCCAGTGCCTGATCGGTCAGCTTACGCAGCGTAGCCTGGCGTACGCCTTCGGTGGTTGGATAGACCGGCGTCAGCGTTTCCTGCAGCTCTGGCTCGCTCATATCACCCTGCACGCGGTATTCCGGATGGATCATCTCCGCACCGTACTTCCCACGCTTCGCTTCACCGTAGGCCAGCACGCGGCGGCCTGTGGCGAGACTGTTTTTCATCGCCGCGTTGAAATTGAAAAAACGCATGGTGAGGATGCCGGTGCCGTCGCTTATCTGGCAGGTCATCATTCGGCGACCGCCGAAAGTGATATTGCTGTTGAGAACTTCACCTTCCACCGTGGCGTAGATGCCCGGCAGCAGGTCATTGATAGGGTAAAGTTGGGTTCGGTCTTCGTAACGCAGCGGTAAGTGCAGGAGCAAATCCTGCACGTTATGCAGGCCAATCTTCGCCAGTTTGCTGGTCTGTGCTGCGCCAACGCCAGTGAGTGCACTCAGCGGGACGGCATCCAGCAGACGGCCTCCCATGGCTTATTTCGCCGCCTGCATGACAGACCACCACTGTGCATCGGCCTCGATTTCCCCACGCTCGTTGACGTGTGGATAAGGCAGATTTTTACGCCTGGAGACGTGGGCCAGCACCGGGTAGCCGCCTTCGAACAACAGACGCTGCTGTTCTTCTTGCGGCAACATACTGTTTTCGCGCAGGTACATGCCTGCATTTTGCCGCTGGCGCTGGGCTTCATAGAGAATAAGGGCTGAGGCGACCGAAACGTTCAGCGACTGGACCATGCCGGTCATTGGGATAATGATGTCCTGGTCGGCGAGGTCTAACGCTTCCTGAGTAATGCCGGTTTTTTCCTGACCCATCAAAACACAGGTCGGTCGCGTGTAATCGATTTCGCGAAAATCTACCGCTTTATCAGATAGATGAGTTGCCAGAATTTGCATGCCACGGCTTTTCAGCGTGGAGACGGCATCGCCGATGGTCGGGTGGGTTTTGACCTGAACCCAACTGTTGCTACCTGCGGCGCTGGAAACCATGGTGCGCATGTGGTTCCCTGGCCAGACGGCGTGGACTTCATGCACTCCGACGGCATCAGCAGTGCGAATGATTGCCGAGACATTATGGGGCTTGTGGACCTGCTCCATACAGACGGTCAGATCAGGCTGACGCCTGGCAAGCATCTCACAGATACGCTCATAACGTTTTGGGTTCATTGAACTAGTTTCTGTTGCGGGTGACTTTAATCACATCAGGCATAACGCGAATTTTACGCATGATATTGGCCAGATGGACGCGATCGCGTGCCGTCAGACGCATGAAGGCGCTGTAGACGCGACCATCTTTCTCTTCCGTATTCAGACTCTGAATATTGGACGAGGCGGTGTTGATCGCGGCGGTAAGGTTCGCCAGCGCACCCTGATGGTTGAACATATCCACCTTAATTTCGGTGATAAATTCCTGTTCGGTCTCTTTATCCCACTCCACGGCCATGAATTTTTCCGGCTCTTTCTGATAACCGCGAATATTTCGGCACGACTCGTGGTGGATAACCAGTCCTTTGCCCGGGCTGACGTGGGCGATGATCGGATCGCCTGGAATTGGACGGCAGCATTTTGCGAAGGTTATCAGTACGCCATCAGCGCCTTTAATCGGCAGATGACCGTGACCCGACGGCGTTGGCTGCTGCGCTGCACCAGCTTCGCCTTGCTGTAAGTTCTTCGCGACCACCACGCTCATGGCGTTGCCAAGACCGATTTCGGCCAGCAGATCGTCAAGCGTGGCGAGCTTCATGCGGACTAATTCGCGGTGGATGTTTTCCTGCGGAATTTCGGCGAGCTTGCGGCTTCCGCCGAGCGCGTGGTTCAGCAGACGACGGCCGAGACTGACGGAGTCATCGCGCTTCAGGTTTTTCAGCAACTGACGGATTCTGGCGCGCGCTTTCGAGCTGACCACAAAGTTCAGCCACGCGGCATTCGGGCGTGCGCCCGGCGCGGTAATAATTTCGACCGTTTGTCCGCTGGTGAGCGGCTGCGACAGTGGATAGGGCTGTCTGTCGACGCGCGCACCGACGCAGGCATGACCGATATCGGTATGGACCGCGTAGGCGAAATCGACCGGTGTCGCACCGGCCGGAAGTTCGACAATGCGGCCTTCCGGGGTGAAAACATAAATCTCATCCGGGAAGAGATCAGATTTTACGCTCTCGATAAATTCAAATGAGCTACCTGCACTCTGCTGCAGTTCGAGCAAGCTTTGCATCCAGCGCTGGGCGCGGATTTGTGCGGTAGTACTGCTTTCGCCATTCTCTTTGTACGCCCAGTGTGCGGCGACACCCATTTCTGCCATCACGTCCATGTCTTCGGTACGAATCTGCACCTCAACCGGCACGCCGTGCGGGCCAATCATAGAGGTATGCAACGATTGATATCCGTTGGCTTTTGGAATAGCGATATAGTCTTTCACCCGGCCAGGACGCGGCTTGTACAAGCTGTGCATCTGGCCCAGCACACGGTAGCAGGTGTCGAAATCATGGACGATCACGCGGAAGGCGTAGATATCCATAATCGAGTGAAAACGCTGCTCTTTGAGCACCATTTTGCAGTAGATGGAGTAAAGATGCTTTTCACGGCCGCTGACGCGACACGGAATTCCCGCTTCCTGTAACCGTCCATCGATTTCAGAAAGGATCTTCTGAATCATCTCCTTACGGTTGCCACGTGCCGCTTTCACTACCTCTTTAATAACGCGGTAGCGGTTAGGATACAGCGCTTCAAAGCCCAGCTCTTCGAGCTCGGTTTTAATGTGATGAATACCTAAACGGTGTGCCAGCGGGCTGTAGATTTCCAGTGTTTCGCGGGCAATGCGGCGGCGTTTGTCCGGGCGAAGAGAGCCCAGGGTGCGCATATTGTGAGTACGGTCGGCAAGTTTGATGAGAATGACGCGGATATCCTGCACCATCGCCATAATCATCTTGCGAAAGTTTTCGGCCTGCGCCTCTTTCTTATCGCGGAACTTAAGCTTATCAAGCTTGGACACCCCTTCTACCAGTTCAGCAACGCTTTTGCCAAACAGCTGTTCCATATCCTGGTAGGTGGCGGGGGTATCTTCAATCACATCATGCAGTAGGGCTGCCATCAATGTTTCATAGTCGAGTTTCATCTCGGCCAGAATGCAGGCAACGGCTACCGGGTGCGTGATATAGGGTTCACCGCTTGAACGTGTCTGTCCCTCGTGAGCATCACGTGCAACGAGATAAGCCTGCTGAAGACGCTTAATCTGGTCTTCTGGCAGGTAAGTTTGAATCAGCTGATTCAGGCTCTCAAACAGATACAAGGGCGACCCGCAGGGTTAATTAACGACGACCTTCAGCAATGGCGGTAACGGCCTGCAGTTCTGCGGCTTCCTGCTCTTGCTGTTCCTGACGATCACGAACGTCGAGGATCTGGTTGTTGATCAGACCTTCTTCGATTTCGCGCAACGCGATTACGGTGGTTTTGTCGTTCTCTTCTGGTACCAGCGGATCTTTACCGCCTGTCTGCATCTGACGAGCGCGACGCGCGGCGACCAGCACCAGGTCAAAACGGTTACCAATTTTCTCTACAGCGTCCTGAACAGTTACGCGTGCCATATTTCAAAGCTCCACAGATGACGAAATGACTGGGCATGATACTGAATGTGTGTTCAGTCTGCCAATAGTTTGCTGATTAAAGCGTCATGGCGTTGCTTTTGACGGCTCATGCGCAGACGTTCAGCGCGAATAATGGTTTTCAAATCGCCCAGGGCGGTATCAAAATCATCGTTCACAATCAGATAGTTGTATTCGGCGTAGTGGCTCATTTCCGCTACAGCCTGCGCCATACGTTTGGCGATAACTTCTTCGCTATCCTGGCCACGGCCGCGCAGTCGGCGGTCGAGTTCGTCTTTAGACGGTGGCAGAATAAAGATACTGCGTGATTCGGGCATCGCTTTGCGGATTTGCTGCGCGCCCTGCCAGTCGATATCAAGAAACACATCTACGCCGGATTTCAGAACCTGCTCGATAGTTTCACGCGACGTACCGTAATAATTTCCAAATACTTCGGCATGCTCAAGAAACGCGTCCCGGCCAATCATCGTTTTAAATTCCGCGTGATCGACAAAGAAATAATGCTCACCGTGAACTTCACCCGGACGCGGTGCACGCGTGGTGTGTGAAACAGAAACCTGGGTGTCGTATAACGGTTGGGTTTTCAGTAATGCCTGAATCAGGCTGGATTTACCCGCGCCACTAGGGGCAGAAACAATATAAAGCGTGCCTTGAGCCATGAGAGTCTTGTGTATGTGAGTCGAAAGAAAGTCTACATACGAGCCTATTATACACGTCGCCGCTGCGTGACGTAGCCTTTGTCACACTTTTTACGTCAGTTTCTTCCCTTTTGCGCACGCCTTTCCTGATTTTTCTGACTGTTGCAGCAACGGTACAAATTCCTCTGGAGCATGCGCACAACATCGAAAATCCCGTCTCGTCATCGGTTTTTGTTCGCGCTACAACCTTTCGAAAGCGAGCAGGAGACAGAGAATGATAGGGATAAGAGGGATTTTAGCGGTGCTGCTGACAATGTTTACATTGAGTACGCAAGCTGTTTGTCCGGCGTGGTCGGATGCCAGAGCGATACAGGAAATTGATCGTCTGCAACGCCAGATAGACGAATGGAACGACGCTTATTGGCAGTTCGGTGATAGCGGGATAAGCGATGACAAATTCGATCAGCTTAGCGCGGAGTTACAGCAGTGGCGGCGTTGTTTTGGCAACCCCGCTGAGGAGCCTGCGCTGCCGGATATTAAAGGAGATCTTACGCATCCGGTGGCGCATACAGGCGTCAAAAAGCTGAAAGACAGTTTGGCAGTCTCTCAGTGGATGCATGACAAGACAGATCTGTGGGTTCAACCCAAAGTCGACGGAGTGGCGATAACGTTGGTGTATCGCCAGGGCGCACTCGTGCAGGTTGTCAGCCGGGGTAATGGCCGTGCGGGCGAAGACTGGACCCGTAAAGCGCTTCAAATTCCTGCAATTCCCAAAACGGTGCAAGGCCTCCTTGCAAACAGCGTTCTGCAAGGGGAATTGTTCCTTCGGCAAGAAGGGCACATTCAGCAGCAAATGGGGGGCATGAATGCCCGGTCTAAAGTATCTGGGGCTATGTTGCGTAAATCGGGTTCAACCTTGCTCGATGAATTATCTGTGTTTATTTGGGCCTGGCCAGATGGTCCGGCACAAATGTCTGAACGGCTGAGGCTGCTACGCGAAGCCGGGTATCCACTGGCCGCTGATTATTCGCGACCGGTAAAGACGATTTCGGATGTCTCTACGCTTCGCCAGCACTGGTTTACCTCGCCGCTGCCTTTTGCCACTGATGGCGTTGTGGTCCGCGCGGCGAAAGAGCCTGAATCTCGAAATTGGCTGCCCGGAGAGGGCAATTGGGTAATCGCGTGGAAATACCCCCCGGCAACGCAAATCGCCGAAGTGAAATCGATTGAGTTCAGCGTGGGTCGTACAGGCAAGATAGCTGTCGTGGCGCATCTGGCGCCCATTTTGCTCGATGACAAACAGGTTCGGCGGGTCAACGTTGGCTCGCTAAAACGCTGGCAGGAGCGGGATATTGCGCCCGGCGATCGGTTGAACATCAGCCTTGCCGGGCAAGGGATCCCAAGAATTGATGATGTAGCCTGGCGAACAACCGACAGGACCAAGCCAGTGCCGCCACAAGGCACCTTTGATTGGTTAACCTGCTATTGGAATACAGAACAGTGCCAGCCGCAGTTTTTGGCGCGGCTGGTATGGGTAAGTCAGCAGTTGCACCTCGACGGTGTGGGGGTATCGCTCTGGCGGCAGCTCAATGAGACCCACCACTTCGCTCATCTTTTTTCCTGGTTAACGCTCAGTGAAACACAGCTCCAGCAAACTCCGGGGTTCTCGAGGGACAGAGCCCGCCAGGTGTGGCACAAATTTGACTTTGCCAGGCAGCAGCCTTTTGTCCAATGGCTACAGGCGATGGGGATGCCGCTGAATCAAAAGGCGCTACCGAGTATTGCTGGGCATACCTGGCAGCAGCTTGGACAGATGAAAGAAGAGGAGTGGCAGACATTGCCTATGACCGGAAAAACCAAAACCAGCCAGCTGAGGCGCTGGCTGGGTGACTCGCAGGTGAGCGCACTGGCTCAGTGGCTGAAAGTGCAGAGGATTGATGGTTTTTAAAGTGAGTCTTTATCCGCCTTTCGGTAATGTGAATTCACATCGGGCGAACTGAAGTTGCTACGTAAATCGTCATATTCGAAAATATGCCGACCGCCGTCCATAACCGAGAATGATGTTTCTGGCTGATAGCATGGCTCAAGAGGTGATTTGCAATGAGGTATCCCTGTTGAGATGCCCATCAGGCTTAGTATCAGCTCATAATTGTTGGCGGTGGAGTAGCGCTCCTCTACTTTGCCAAGTCGACGCGGTTTGCTGGCGAGAGCTGCAGGGCTGTACCAGATAAACTGGGGTACATCGTAAGCCTCTTTGCTTGGGTTGCGAGAGCCGTGCATATAATGCGATTCGAGTTGCGGGTTTTTCTCTAAGCCATGATCGGAGAAATAGAGCAGAGCAGAGGTGCTGTTACCAAGACGCTTAGTAACTTCACCAATAACGTGGTCGGTATAACGGATTGCATTGTTATAACAATCCTCATATTTATCATCAGTATGATAATAATCAGCAGAGGCTGGGTAGCGAATGCAGGCCATTTCATGGCTACCATTAATGTGCAAAACGATCAGTTTGCGACCAGCAACGGTCAGGGCTTTATCCAGTTCAGGCAACAGTTCTTCGTCATAGCTGGTGTCTACCCATTGAGCTTTTTGGCTGAGGGAGGCAATTGCCACTACGTAGTTATTACTTTTCCCAGAATTGCCCTGTGCGCTTATCCATTCAGTATGGAAGCCAGCCTTGTTGGCGACTCGAATCACATTATCGGCCAGATCGTTGACAGTAAAATGGTCAGCATCGGCTTTGCTGAGAATCATTGGAACAGCGAGCACAGTCGCTGATGCCGGCGCAATTGCATGCTCAAAGACCAGGGCATTGTTGCTAAATGCTGATTCGACGGGTGTGGTATCCAGGCCAAAACCGTAGAGTTGCATATTGCTGCGGCGTGCCGATTCCCCGACGATCACAACAAAGTTTTCGATTCCAGTATCGCTCACGCTTACTGCGGGATATTGGGTATCGTGCTTATAGATGTGTTCTGCCAGTTTGTTATCACGAACTGCAATAATGAATTCTGATGCCACGTAGAATGGCGTATTAGTCAGAATTCGCGAAGAAAGTGGGTAGTAAACTTCCAAATCTTTGCGCTGTTTCAACCAGTTTGCTGAGGTATACCAGGCAAAAAATACGACTAACAGACAGGCACCACCATGCTTAACTGTGGTTGAGGTATTACCTGCCAGGTAGTGGATTGCCAGCATCGTAATGGTGAAATAGAGCGCAATTATCGGGAAGTAATAGGTAAAGAGCCCCGACATACTGCTGATTTCACTCATGTGGGTCGTCAAAATACTCATGGCGAATACGCTGCTAAACTCACTTTGGTAAATTCGCCAGGTACAGAATGAAATCGCAAAGTTGAGCGTCAACGCCGCCGTGAGTAACACCGACGCAATCTTCCCCAACAAATAACGATAAATTGCCGCGGCTGATAGCAGCAACAGTGCGTTACAAATCGCAATACGGATTACAAACCTTAATGGCTGTGTGAAGACGGCAGGCCAGATCTGGATGAGCATGGAAAAAAGAAAGGCCAATATAAAATATTGGCTCAAATTCTTTTTAATAATCGGTAGCGATGCACTGATGAATGACATGAGAGACTTAATGTAAATTGATCTTAAAATATTACCGCTATTGTATACGAATTTTCCATTCTCATGTGTGTCCGATAAGTGCTTTCAAGCATGAACTATTCGAAATAGATATGAATATTTGCTGTGCTGCCGGCAGAAGTTAATGCGCGTTGTGCTTGTAATGAAATACCGGCAGACCCAGTTTTAGACGTAGCGCCAGCATGCGCATGGTAAAGCCGAACAACAGCGTGGCAATCACCACCACATCGTGGTTACTTACATAGTTCTGTAGGGCGATATACAGCACCGCAGAAGCAAACGAGACCCCAGCGTACAGCTCTTTTTGGAACACCAGCGGGATGCGCTTACAGAACATATCGCGTAACACGCCACCAAAGACGCCCGTTACCACGGCTGCGATACAGGCGATCACCGGGCCTTCGCTCATATCCAGTGCAATCTGAGCGCCGATGATGGAGAACACCACCAGGCCAAGGGCATCGAGCACGAGGAACAGGCGGCGCAGATGCGGCATCACGGGCGCAACGATGGTTGTCAGTACCGCGGCGATGGCAACAATAATCACATATTCCGGGTGTTTAACCCAACCCAGAGGATAGTGGCCGAGCAGGATATCGCGCACCGAACCGCCGCCAAGCGCCGTAGCAGTGGCAATGATGATGACGCCAAACGTATCCATCCGGCGACGTCCGGCCGCCAGTGCGCCCGTCATCGCTTCCGCGGTGATCCCGATGAGATAAAGAATATGTAGCAGCATAATTGCCCTCGTAAGTCAGAGCGGCAGATTAGCGATTTGTGTGGTGGATCACGATTGAGATTTTCTAAGGCAAAATGAAAAGGATTAGTTTTTGTTATTTGAAATGACAACTATAGGCCAGCCTAAGGCGATATTGCTTTTTTTATGGATTAGTAAAAGTATGCTGTTTAACGCGCGTTGAAATCCAGGGGTTGAAAAGCCCGGCGTGAACCGGGCCTGTTCGCTTATTCGATGTTCTGAATCTGCTCACGCATCTGTTCAATCAGCACTTTCAGCTCGATGGCGGAGGTGGTGACTTCACTGTTAATGGACTTAGACGCCAGCGTGTTCGATTCACGGTTGAACTCCTGCATCATAAAGTCGAGGCGACGTCCCACAGCCTCTTTCTTTTTAAGGATGTTCCAGGTTTCTTTCACATGGGCTTCGAGGCGATCAAGCTCTTCAGCGACGTCAATACGCTGAGCCATCATGACCAATTCCTGCTCGAGGCGATTGTTCTCAAGCTGCACCTGTGCATCTTCAAGCTTCGAGACCAGACGCTCGCGCTGCCACTGGAGTATTTCAGGCATATGCGCACGGACTTTGACGACTTCGGCGCTAACACCGTCAAGACGTTGTTCAATGAGTGCTTTCAGTGCGGTGCCTTCAGTTTCACGGGCAACGATGAAATCATCCAGTGCGCCATCAAGGGCAGAGAGGATTTCAGCGGTGATAGCATCAAGATCTTGCTCCTGAGCGGCCATAACCCCCGGCCAACGCAGAATATCAACCGGGTTAACTTCGCCCTCGTCGCTCTGCATTTTGACCCAGTTGGCCGCAGTGACCAGCTGTTTCGCCAACTTTTCGTTGAGAATGAGCTCGCCGGTCGCGCTCGGATCTTGTTCAAAACGCAGGGTACATTCGACCTTGCCACGGGTCAGACGGGCACGGATACGCTCACGGACAACTGGCTCAAGGCTACGGAACTGTTCCGGCATGCGGAAGTAAGTTTCGAGATAACGCTGGTTTACCGAGCGCAATTCCCACGCGGCACTGCCCCATTCACCTTTGATTTCACGACGGGCGTAGGCGGTCATACTGCGGATCATAGACGTTCCTGTTTTTAAAGGAGAGATGGGGGGATTATAGCTAGCGGGGCTTTCTCATGATAGGAATATGCGTCCTTAATCCGTATATACACGTCATCCTTTAGGCTGCCTCTTTGTTGGCTACCTTCGCTCACCCCAGTCACTTACTGATGTAAGCTCCTGGGGATTCGCTCAGTTGCCGCCGCGATGCAACCTAAATGATTTTGTGTATAATGCGCGCCACATTCGTTTTAAGCCGGAGATATCATCATGCGTCCAGCAGGCCGTAGCGCTCATCAGGTGCGTCCCGTAACCCTGACCCGTAACTACACCAAACACGCTGAAGGCTCTGTGCTGGTCGAATTCGGTGATACCAAAGTGCTTTGCACTGCATCCATTGACGAAGGCGTCCCGCGTTTTCTGAAAGGACAGGGCCAGGGTTGGATCACCGCCGAATACGGCATGCTGCCGCGTTCCACCCACACCCGCAACGCCCGTGAAGCGGCGAAAGGCAAGCAGGGTGGTCGTACCATGGAAATTCAGCGTCTGATCGCTCGCGCCCTGCGCGCTGCTGTTGACCTGAAAACGCTGGGTGAATTCACCATTACGCTGGACTGCGACGTCATCCAGGCTGATGGCGGCACGCGTACCGCATCCATTACCGGTGCCTGTGTAGCGCTGGCTGATGCCCTGAACAAACTGGTTGCTGCCGGTAAACTTAAAACCAACCCGATGAAAGGCATGGTTGCGGCGGTTTCCGTCGGTATCGTTGCTGGTGAAGCGCTGTGCGATCTGGAATACGTTGAAGATTCCGCCGCAGAAACTGACATGAACGTGGTGATGACCGAAGATGGCCGCATCATCGAAGTGCAGGGGACGGCAGAAGGCGAACCGTTCACCCATGAGGAACTTCTTACCTTGTTGGCTTTGGCCCGAGGGGGAATCGAATCCATTGTCACGACGCAGAAAGCGGCGTTAGAAAATTAATTAGAGGGCGACTGATGAGTCGCCCTTTTTTTGTCTGTAGAAAACAGGATGAGGAGCGAATCCATGAAACCGTATCAGCGCCAGTTTATTGAATTTGCGCTTAACAAGCAGGTATTGAAGTTCGGCGAATTCACGCTGAAATCCGGGCGCAAAAGCCCCTATTTCTTTAATGCCGGGCTGTTTAATACCGGGCGCGATTTGGCGCTGTTAGGCCGTTTTTACGCTGAAGCGCTAATGGATTCAGGCATCGATTTCGACCTGCTGTTTGGCCCAGCGTATAAAGGTATCCCGATTGCCACGACTGCCGCAGTCGCACTGGCTGAACATCACGATCGCGATGTGCCGTACTGCTTTAATCGTAAAGAAGCCAAAACTCATGGCGAAGGCGGCAACCTGGTGGGCAGTCCGCTCGAAGGCCGAATCATGCTGGTCGACGATGTGATCACCGCTGGAACGGCTATCCGTGAGTCGATGGAAATCATCCAGGCTCATGGCGCAACGCTTGCGGGTGTGCTGATTTCGCTGAACCGCCAGGAGCGCGGACGCGGGGACATTTCTGCGATTCAGGAAGTTGAGCGTGACTACGGCTGTCAGGTGATTTCTATCATCACTCTGAAAGACCTGATTGCTTACCTGGAAGAAAAGCCGGAGATGGCCGACCATCTGGCGGCAGTCCGGGCGTATCGCGAAGAGTTTGGCGTATAAAAACGAAACCGGGCATCGCGCCCGGTTTTTTTACTGGAGTTGCGCCGCAACCAGCGGCCAGCGGGCATCAAAATCTTCCGTTGGGCAGTATTTGAATTCACTGCGTACAAAGCGGGAAAGCATTCCTTCGCAAAACGCCAGAATCTGGCCCGCCAGCAGCGTTTCATCGTTAACGTAGCCTTCGCCTTCGCGCATTTTCTTTTCGCGTAATACCTGACGCAGCTGAGCTTCAATGCGCTCGAAAAGCTGGTTGATGCGACCCTGCAGCCTGTCCTGTTCAAACATCAGGGCGTGACCGGTCAGAATGCGTGTCAGACCCGGGTTACGTTCACCGAAACCGAGAATCAATAGCACAATCAGACGCAAACGGGCGTTGGTGTCTTTTTCATCTTTCAAAATCAGATTGATACGGGTGATCAGGCTGTCTTCGATGAACTCGATCAGGCTGTCGAACATCCGGGTTTTGCTTGGGAAATGGCGATACAACGCCGCTTCGGAAACGCCCACTGAGGCGGCCAGCTTTGCGGTAGTAATACGTTGACTACCATCGCTGGATTCAAGCATAAGCGCCAGAGATTGAAGTATTTCTTCGCGACGATTCCGTTTCGCGGTTTGTTTTTCTGCCATGTTTTCAAATACCCCTGAAAATAAACTCTCGTCAGGCGGACATCCACACAACGACCGCAAACAAGCGCTTGCGGTGATGTTATTGCATTATTTCGCTGCTGGATGCTGCTTCAGAACGGCTTATTTGCGTCCTGAATGGCCGAAGCCGCCTTCGCCACGATCGGTGGCGTCAAACTCTTCCACCAGGTTGAACTCTGCCTGAACGACAGGAACAAACACCATCTGGGCAATACGTTCGCCCGGCTCGATGGTAAAGCTCTGCTGACCACGGTTCCAGACGGAAACCATCAACTGGCCCTGATAATCTGAGTCGATAAGGCCGACCAGATTACCCAGCACGACACCATGCTTATGGCCGAGACCGGAACGCGGCAGGATAACGGCTGCCAGGGAGGAGTCCGCGATATGAATAGCCAGGCCGGTTGGCAGCAGTGTGGTTGCGCCAGGAGCCAGTTCTACGGCTTCATCAAGACAGGCTCGCAGGTCAAGTCCGGCAGAGCCGGAGGTGGCGTATGTCGGCAGCGGGAATTGCTCGCCAACACGCGGGTCCATAATCTTAACGTCGATTTTTTTCATCATAACGGGTAACGATCTCGTCCAGTAGTAGTTGGCCCAGGAGTTCCTTTCGCGCAAGCGGTAAGACTTTATCTCCATCCTGCCAGAAAAGGTGTAATGCGTTGTCGTCGCTATTAAACCCTTGATTTTCTTGCGATACATCATTCGCGCAGATCAGATCAAGGTTCTTGCGGGCTCGCTTTTGCTGCGCATATTCTTCCACATTATTTGTTTCTGCGGCAAACCCTACGACATAAGGACGAGAGGTCGTGAGCGCGGCAACACCAGCAACGATATCCGGATTTTTAACCATTTTTATCGTTAATTCATCGCCTTGCTTTTTAATCTTCTCGTCCGAAATAGCCGCTGCACGATAGTCAGCAACCGCTGCGCAGCCAATAAAAATGTGCTGATTTTGCGCATTTTTCTGGACCGCGGCTTCCATTTCCAGCGCCGTCGTTACATCGATGCGCTGAATGAATGGCGGCGTAGCCATTGCAACAGGGCCACTGACAAGTGTGACGTTAGCGCCACGCTGTGCAGCCGCCGCCGCAATCGCGAAGCCCATTTTACCGGAACTGTGGTTGGTGATGTAACGCACCGGATCTAACGGTTCGCGGGTGGGGCCTGCGGTAATCATGATATTGAGATGTTGCAGGTCTTTGACAGGCGAAAAATGCGTTGCCGCCATCTCGACAATCACCAGCGGATCCAGCATACGGCCTGGGCCGATATCGCCACAGGCCTGGCTGCCGCTGTCTGGGCCCCAAAGCAGCAGCCCACGTGAAGCGAGTGTGTCCAGATTATGCTGGGTCGCTGCTGCGCGGTACATCTGCTGATTCATCGCCGGTACGACGGCGACAGGAGCCGCCGTGGCGAGGCAAATGGTGGTGACCAGATCATTGGCCATGCCTGCAGCAACGCGGGCGATAAGGTCGGCGGTCGCCGGGGCCAAAATCACCAGGTCAGCCCATTTCCCGAGCTCAATATGACCCATCGCCGCTTCGGCAGCAGGGTCCAGCAGGCTGTCGGACACCGGGAAACCGGATACCGCCTGAAGGCTCAATGGCGTAATGAAGGCTTTCGCCGCGTCTGTCATGGCGACGCGGACTTCTGCGCCACGTTCGCGCAAGCGGCGCACCAGTTCTGGCGTTTTGTAAGCAGCGATACCTCCGCTGACGCCAAGAACGATTTTTTTACCGGCCAGGCTTATCATGATTCTTTCCTGTGGAAGACATCGGAATGCGCCCATTTTATCACAATCCCTCCGTTGTCGTGCTGCAAAGGAAAATCCACTTTGCGAGGCGTTACGCAAGTGTGGCAATCCGCTGTCGTGCGCATGGTGGGGCGCATGGCAAGATATCCGTCGTCAAAAGGAGAAGACGAATGGAAGACGCTGAACGGATTTTGCCGCGTGAAAAAATGCAAACCGATGGGATTGAAGCACTCAGTGACGTTGAACTGCTGGCCCTGTTTTTACGAACAGGTACGCAGCGAAGGGATGTGCTTTCTTTCGCTGATTATTTGCTGAAACATTTTGGTTCGTTGCACGGTTTGTTGTTGGCACCAGAGTCTGAGCTTCTCAGGATGGACGGCATTGGCATCGCCAAATATGCCCAACTTAAAGGGATTGCCGAACTGGCTCGGCGTTTTTTTACTCTTCAGTTGATGATGCAGGAAAACCCGTTAAGCAGCCCTCATGCCACGCGTGAATTTTTGCAAAGTCAGCTAGCGAAAGAAGAGCGTGAGATCTTCATGGTGATCTTCTTAGATAGTCAAAACAGGGTGTTAAAGCATAGCCGGATGTTCAGCGGGACGTTGAGTCATGTCGAAGTTCACCCTCGCGAGATAGTCCGCGAGGCCATTAAGGTCAATGCAGCGGCGCTGATTCTCGCACATAATCATCCTTCAGGCAGTGCTCAGCCTAGTAAAGCGGATAGAATCATCACCGAAAGAGTGATAAAGTGCTGCCACTTCATGGAGATAAGCGTCCTCGATCACTTGATTGTCGGCAAAGGGGAGATAATTTCTTTTGCTGAACACGGATGGATTTAGCGATCCACCGGGATCTTTGTCTGTTCGGGACTTGAGCACACCGCGGAGTCAGCGTATACTACGCCACCTTTGAGAATCTCGGGTTTGGCATTTGGGCCTGGCTATACGAGTTCACTTAGAACCGTCAGACCGGGCTGTAGCAGCCTGACGAGGCGCCAATACCCTATACGAAGCTCGAGCTAATTTGATTTTTGGAGAATAGACATGTCCCGAGTCTGCCAAGTAACTGGCAAGCGTCCGGTGACCGGTAACAACCGTTCCCACGCACTGAACGCGACTAAGCGCCGTTTCCTGCCGAACCTGCACTCTCACCGTTTCTGGGTTGAGAGCGAGAAGCGCTTTGTCACCCTGCGTGTATCTGCTAAAGGTATGCGTGTAATTGACAAGAAAGGCATCGATACAGTTCTGTCCGAACTGCGTGCCCGTGGCGAAAAGTACTAAGTACTAAGAGGAATTAAATCATGGCTAAAGGTATTCGTGAGAAAATCAAGCTGGTTTCTTCTGCTGGTACTGGTCACTTCTATACCACCACGAAGAACAAGCGTACTAAGCCGGAAAAACTGGAACTGAAAAAGTTCGATCCAGTTGTCCGTCAGCACGTTCTGTACAAAGAAGCTAAAATCAAATAATTTTAGTTTTCTTGTATATAAACCCCGCCTCGGCGGGGTTTTTTGTTTTAACCTTCGTATGTTGAGCTACAGATGCGTTGGCTTTGTTCATTCACCCCAGTCACTTACTGATGTAAGCTCCTGAGGAGTCACTCCTCGCCGCCTTCCTGTAACTCAACATACTGTGGTTAAGGGGAAAAAATGCCTGAATTACCAGAGGTTGAGACCAGCCGTCGCGGTATCGAGCCGCATCTGGTCGGTGAGACCATCCTGCACGTCATTGTTCGCAACGGCCGACTGCGCTGGCCTGTATCTGCGGAAATTCATAGCCTCAGCGATAAACCCGTACTCAGCGTTCAGCGTCGTGCCAAATACCTGCTGCTTGAGCTGCCTGACGGCTGGATAATCATCCACCTCGGGATGTCGGGGAGTTTGCGTATCCTCGCTGAAGAACGAGCGCCAGAGAAGCACGATCATGTCGACCTGGTGATGAGTAACGGCAAAGTGCTGCGTTACACTGACCCTCGCCGATTCGGCGCGTGGCTGTGGACTAAAGAGCTGGAAGGCCACAGTGTGCTGGCACATCTCGGCCCGGAACCGCTGAGTGAGGCGTTTAACGCCGATTACTTCCGCGAGAAGTGTGCGAAAAAGAAAACGCCGATCAAACCGTGGCTGATGGATAACAAGCTGGTGGTGGGCGTGGGTAACATCTATGCCAGTGAGTCATTGTTCGCTGCTGGTATTCACCCGGACAGGCTTGCGTCATCGCTTTCTGCGGAGGAGTGCGCGTTATTGGTGCGTGTCATCAAGGCGGTGCTGCTGCGCTCTATTGAACAGGGCGGGACGACGCTGAAGGATTTCCTGCAAAGCGACGGTAAGCCGGGCTATTTTGCTCAGGAATTGCAGGTCTACGGTCGGAAGGATGAACCTTGTCGGGTCTGCGGCTCGCCGATTATCGCGACGAAACATGCGCAGCGGGCAACATTTTACTGCCGCCGCTGCCAGAAGTGATTATTTCAGCTTGTCCATCAGCGCCTGATGGACAGCAGGCGGCAGGAAGTGGGCGACGTCGCCATCGTGGCGCGCCACTTCTTTCACCAGTGAAGAAGAAATAAACGACCACTCTTTCGACGGCATCAGGAATACGCTCTCAAGCTCCGGCATCAGGTGGCGATTCATGTGCGCCAGCTGCATTTCGTATTCGAAATCCGCCACCGCCCGTAAACCACGAATCAAGATGTTGGCCTGCTGTGCGCGGGCAAAATTTGCCATCAGGTCACTAAAACCCACCACTTCCACATTCGTCAGGTGTGAAGTCGCTTGGCTGGCTAACGCGACGCGTTCATCCAGATCAAACATCGGTTTTTTACTTGGGCTGGACGCGATGGCCAGCAGCACTTTATCGAACATGCAGCTGGCGCGGGTAACGATGTCGAGATGTCCGTTGGTGATGGGATCAAAGGTGCCTGG
Source organism: Scandinavium manionii (assembly GCF_024764775.1). Classification (NCBI taxonomy): domain Bacteria; kingdom Pseudomonadati; phylum Pseudomonadota; class Gammaproteobacteria; order Enterobacterales; family Enterobacteriaceae; genus Scandinavium; species Scandinavium manionii. The sequence continues at coordinate 122,629 of NZ_JALIGC010000037.1, forward strand.
GTAGATGGCTTTTGTGCTCATGACTCACGCCTTCTTGCTAAAGCTGCGGTTCAGCGCCCACAGCTCGGTGTACTTGTTAAACGTATACTGCGCGTTCACGACCGACAGCAGCCAGCCCTGTGCGCCATCCAGAACGCCGCCACGCAGGATAAGCGTTTTGATTAACGCGCCCAGCGTGTGACCAAAAATACCTGCCAGTGAGGTTTTCTTGCCTTTCTGATGACGTTCCTGCGCCCATGCCGTGGCATAAGCCAGCTGTTTACGCTGGAACTCAGCAAAATCACGACAGGTCAGATGCTTCAGGTCGCCCTTCAGTTCTACGACTTTTGCACCGCGACTGTCGAGGGATTCATGCACTTGATTATCGTTGTACTGCCAGCGCTCGCGCTCGTAAAGACGCAGAACTCTGTCTGGATACCAGCCGCTGTGACGCATAAAGCGACCGAGAAAATAGTTACGGCGAGCAATACTGTAAACGGCGCCCGGTTCCGGGGCCGCAAGGGTGTCGCGGAGGGAATTTTCGAGCTCAGGCGTGACGCGTTCATCGGTGTCGATCATTAACACATAATCGCCGGTGGCGAGCGCTTGAGCGCGCTGACGCTGAATACCGTAGCCCTGCCAGTCGGTGTTTACGTGGACTTGTGCGCCAAGACTTCTTGCCAGTTCAACGGTGTTGTCGTCGCTGCCGGAGTCCAGCAAAACAATCTCGTCAGCCCATTGCACTGATGCCAGGCAATCCGGCAGCAGATCGGCAGCGTTTTTGGCGATCATCACCACCGACAGGCGAGTTGGCATTAGTGGCTCCGCTGAGGCAGATAAGGTTGCAGTAACTGTAACAGACGGGCAAGCGCGCCCTGATTCTGATGAAGCACTTCGACGGCATGGCGGCCATACCAGAGGCGGTAATCTTCATCAGTCAGCAGCGTAGAGACTTCTTTCACCAGTGTGTCCATATCGGTGACTGTGATGAGTCCGTCATCCTGCTGAAGTTTGGCGCAGATGTCTTTGAAATTGAAGGTATGCGGTCCCATCAATACCGGAATTGCATGCGCGGCCGGTTCCAGCGGGTTGTGCCCACCACGTTCGACGAGACTGCCGCCGACAAAGGCCAGGTCAGCAATTCCGTACAGCAGCATCAGTTCACCCATGGTGTCGCCAATGACCACCTGAGTCGTCGCGGAAGGAATTTCACCCGTACTGCGCAGGGTAAACGGCATGCCTGCTTTCTGCACCAGTTCACGGGCGTCAGCAAAGCGTTCAGGATGGCGCGGCACCAGAATCAGCAGCAGATCCGGGAAGGTTTCCAGCAGCTTTTTATGTGCGTCGAGGATGATTTTTTCTTCGCCGTCATGGGTACTGGTTGCGATCCACACCTGACGACGCGGCGCCCACTGACGACGTAATGTCACCGCGCGTGCCGCCAGCTCTGGCGTCACGGAGATATCAAATTTGAGGCTGCCGGTAATCGTTAGCTGATTGCGTTTGAGGCCCAATGCGAGGAAACGGTTACCGTCCTCTTCGTTCTGCGCGGCAATCAGGGTGATGCGGCTCAGCAGTCGACGCATGAATTTGCCGAGCTTGCCGTAACCTTTGGCTGAACGTTCAGACAGGCGCGCGTTGGCAATCACCAACGGGATTTTGCGCTTATGCAGCGCGGCAACCATGTTCGGCCACAGCTCGGTTTCCATCACGATAACCAGCTTCGGACGGGTGGTATTGAAGAAGCGGTTCATCGCGCCAGGTAAATCGTACGGCAGATAGACATGCTGCACATCTTTGCCGAAGGCGGACATTGCCCGTTCAGAACCGGTTGGCGTCATGGTTGTGACGGTTATCGGCAATGACGGGTAACGATGGCGCAGCGCACGCACCAGCGGAATGGCGGCCAGCGTCTCGCCTACGGAGACGGAGTGCAGCAGTATGCCATCAGGCACTACCTTATTTTTGCAAAAGCCATAGCGCTCAGCCCAGCGTTTACGGTACGCGGGCGCCTTTCGGCTGCGCAACAATAACCGCAGCCAGACCAGCGGCTGAATCAGGTAGAGCAAGGTGGTATACAGAAATTCCAAGCGAGTTATCCGTTTTTATACTTCGGCGGGCAAATTCTAAGCATTTAGCGTGCTTAAAGCTATCCCTTTGGTACATCAGTCAGGCCAATGATTGAAGCTTGTGCGCAAAGTGGTTGAAAAAATGGCAGGGAAAGGCTTCCCCGCCATTCATATCAATACTATTGCTCTGCCGGAGGTAAGGCATTGAGATGGTAAGTTATGCGCTCAGAGAGACCCCGAATATCACCACCGGTGATGAAATAGGAATCATCTTTCTGATTAGGGTTTTTCACGTTAAACCCAAGCATTTTATTGATGAGGGTGGCGAGCTGGAAATGGTTGAGCGGCACATGATTGGTGATGTTGCTCATCGAATACTCCGGATCGTTGCTGAAGTACAGGAATGGAATCTGGGCGATGGGCATCTCAACCACTGAGTGTCCAAAGAGGCCGCCGTCACCCACTCTTTCACCATGATCGGAGGTGATGAACACCAGGACAGGCAGTTTCGACTTCGCCATAGCTGTGCGAATCGCAGCGGCGAGCTCTTTGTCATACAAACGAACGGCATCATCGTACTCGTTCTTCTTCTGCGCAACGTCATCACTCAGACGCGGGGTAGAGAACTTAGCAAATCCAGGCGGAATGTTTCGCTCATAAGGGATATGTGGCGCACGGCTGTTCAATACCATCAGGAACGGTTTGTTCCAGTCCAGATTAGATTTCTCGACTGATGGTGTGAGAACAACATCGGCACCCACTTCTGGTGCAGGACGGATTTGCGTGTCTTCCCACAAATCGATGTCATGAATACCAATCCAGTTGCTAAGTCCCTCGAGTCCTTGCGCAGAAATAAAGGCCGTTTGATATCCATGTTTTTTTGCGTTGGCAAAGATATTCGTGGCTCTGGATTTATAAGCTGCATAGTTGTCGGGTTCGCGAAGGTTGTTGACCAGCATCGGGATGGCCACGCGAGTCGATACGGCATTGGAGATAATCAAACGGCCTGTCCCTTGGTACTGCTGGAGCAGTGCTTTCAGTTCAGGCGTGGTATCACGCTCATAGCCAAGTGCGCTCACATGGTGAGGATTCAGGCTTTCACCGATGGCAAGAATAATCGAATACTTACCAGCATGCGTATCCGGTACTGGCGTCACGGCATAGGGTTCGTAATGGGCAATATTTTGATTTTCACCAGAGATAGCTTCAGGTATCAACCGGATAGCGCTGTAGCTCATAGCAGATAAGCCATTTCGCAGCAGTGAGTGACGCAGGTCTGGGTTGAATTTATACATTTGCCCGTCAATGGCTTTGTAGAACTGGCCCACAAACATCACCACAATCGCGAGCAGGCATGGCATTGCTAACCCTTTATGCCACTTCGGTGCCAGGCGACGAGTAACAAACAACGCAACCAGGACTGCCACAATCATTATGGCAAAGTAGACCCCTAATGAACCCAGGCTGTCGGTAATACCACTGGCAATATCTTTTGTTTCAACAAACGCTAACCAGACTTCGCTGGGTCCATAAAACTGACCATAAAATTGATAATAAATGGCTTCGCTGATCTGCACTATAAATGTCACTGCAAGAAGTAGGCGTGTTACGAAAAAACGCGAACTCACTGCAGCAAGCAAAGAAATGATGAGATAAAGTGAAATATCACCTGCTTTTGGCTGATAGACATGATCTTTAAGTAGAATGATGATTTCAGAAAGCGAGAACAGGACCAGGAAGAGAATCGTCAGGAACACGGTTCTCAGCAGGTTGGTGCGCAGCGCAGGCGACCATTTTGCAGATGTTTTCAACATTGTCAGGCTCAATCTCATTAGAACTTTTTAGTCAGCGGACGAATGGCTTTACCAAAGCCAAAGCGAACTGCGCGAACAAACGTAGGGCGGTTATGCAATCCTTTACGCCAGATGTCCTCAAACAAACTGAACCAACGGGCAGCAACAGCTTCGCGAGAGTAGACCTGTAGACGTTTCTCGCCCTGTTCGCGCATTTGGCGATAGAGTTCAGGGGTGTTTTTCAGTTTCATAATCGCATCAAATGCTTCATCAGGCGTTTTCGCTATCAAATAGTCCAACTCGCTTTCGCGAATAGCCCGATAAGACGGCTCATCATCACAAACCATGACCGTTTTGCCCAACCAGTTGTTAATCAGTTTGCTGGCAGGTTTACGCGCTAACTTATGATCGTGTGATTTACGAAAACTGATGCAAACATCCACATCCTGGTAGTCAGTCCAGTTATCAAACGAGATCCGCAATTTGATACCTTGCTCTGCCAGACGCTGCTTGAATGTTCCTTCTCGATACGTTTCCGGGAAACTATCCACACGCCCAAAGAAGGCGACGGTTTCAATCGATTCATCAGTACGTTGACGAGGTTTAACCCCAGGTTGTGGCCAGTAAGGTACGAATATACGGTTACTGTGAACATCGACTTCCGGGTTCTGATCAACAACAACATCGGCCCCGATAACCGGTGGGCGATCGGCTCGAGCGACGACGGTAACGCCCTGCCACGGTTTTACACGCGAGCCAAAATCATCGTTGTGCATTAAATTGATAGCATCAGGGCGGCATTCTGAACCGAATGAGCATTCTATCTCGTCACCATAGTAATGCTTCAAAGCCAGAGTCGTCTGGAATGTCCATCCGCCACGCCCTCCGCAATAAAAGCGTTCAGGGATTGAGTCAGGATTTACTCGGTTATCGAGCAGAGTCTGAAAATCTGCATAGTTTTTAGCGATGAAATCAGCGCGGGAAACCGCGTGGAGTTTTAGTTTGCTCATAATATCCGTTAGCCGAGAATTTTTTTAAGTCGGAAGAATCGACGTCCCAGACGCCACCGCTGGCGAAAGCCACGTGCATTCTGCCAGATCATTGACCAGATGCCTCTGTCGAAAAGCTCTCGCGTTATCTCGCGCTTTTTCTCCATATCTTCAATATTGTTGATGCTGTGCAGGATCCCAAGGCCTTCTTTTGCGAGCTGCCAGTGACAGGCTGGTACGCGCTTCACCTGTTCTGGATGGCGTTTATTGATGACGTCCAGCATCTCAAGAATCTTCATATAGTGGCGGGAAGAACGCATCCGGGTATCGTCGGTGCCAGGCGTATGGGATACAGAGGCTGAGTGAATCAGGTAGTCGTAAAATACTTCGTCAATATACTGAACGCGTTTCGCCGTCAAAAGAACTTCGGTTGTCCATGGGATATCCTGATGGCGCAGACCGGGTTCGAAGGTAAATCCCTGCTCTTTGATAAAGTCATGGCGGTAGATATTCAGCCAGGTGACATGCAGGAATTTACGCGATGACAGCGCCATTTGTAGCCAGCTCGGGCCATCCAGCACATCTGTTGAAGAGAGTTTGTCAGAGGGAAAAATCTTTTTCGACGGACGACCATCGTCGTAAATGTAAGTCCCGTTGCAGGTCGCGACATCCAACTGACCGGCAGAAGCGATTTCCAGCAGGCGTGGGTACATTCCGGGATAGATAACATCGTCGATATCCGGGAAGGCGACATACTCCCCCTTCGCAACGGCAAGCCCTGTATTGCGTGCCACGGAGACTCCACCGTTAGCTTGCTCAATCACCTTAAAATGACTGAATTCAGTCGCATAGCGCGTGATGATTTCTGCTGAGCCGTCGTTTGAACCATCATTGACGATAATGAGTTCCAGACTGTTGAGGTTCTGCTTTTTGATGCTGTCAAAGAAAGCGCTCAGAAATTTCTCGCCATTATAAACGGCGACAACGAGGCTTAACTGCGGCGTACAAGACATGCTTTCTCCGTACTATTACGCGGTGATGTGGCTATCAAGATTTAACTGTATCGTGCGATGGCAATTCGACAGCCGTCAGGCTAAAGAGTTCTGAAGGCGTTGATCGCACCAGCGCTTTTAGGCTCAGACGCGATCAACGTATGTTCAGGAGGGTTTATCTGTGGCTTGCGGGTTGCGCAGGGCACACATACCGATCAGCAACCCTGTAAGGAACATGTACTGCTCCAGATAGTGGTCTTTCAGGTTATGGTCGACCATGGTTCTGGAGAAGAAGCCGACGGTGAAGAGTAACAGGAACATCCCCAACATCGTGTTGCCGTGACGGAACTCTTTCCAGCCAATATACCAGCATCCCGCCAGCAGAATCAGCCAACCGGCAATGCCGACAATCCCATTCTGGATACCAAATTCAATAAGACCATAATGGCTGTGTGGGATATTTATCCGATTATCCTGAGTATCACGACGCAGTACGTAACGGAATGCTTCTTTACGCGGGCCCATCCCGGCAGGGTGTTCACCCACCAGTTTCCAGCCTTGATGGAAGAAGCTGGCACGACAGCCGTTGGAATGGTCCATTTGGACACCGAGATCGTTTAATGGCCTGGTTCCATTTGTTCTGTTGTAGCAGAAGCTGGTGAATGGGGCATTCCATCCCGCCTCCGCATCACTTTCAATATTTTGCCAGCGCGGGTCAGTCTTCCAGGACGTATAGCCGAGCGCCACCGAGGCGAGAATGATCGCCAGCAGGATACCGCCCGTCAGCACGACACGGCTGCGGCGCATGCTGTGTAGGCTTAGCAGGATAAAGGTAGAGAACAGGCTGCCGACGAGGCCAATGGTACCCCAGCGCGTGTCCACCAGGCCGGTACACAGCAGATTGCAGAGCAACATGAACGACAGTGTGGGTGTGCCGAGGCGTAAGAAATGTTGGCGCAGTAATCCGCGAGCAAGCAGCTCAGCAAGAATAAAGCCGGTGATCATGTTGACCTGGAAACTCATCCGCGTGCGGTTATAGACAATCCGCGTTTGCCCCCAGTGGATAACGCCATCACGCCAATAGAGCCAGGCGGTATCCAGGAGGTGTATCAATATCACGCCCCAGAAGAAGAGGATAACCAGCGTAAACAGACGGGCGGCAGTAATTGAGGGGAAATGAGTCTGGATAACCGGTAATAACACCAGTCCTGCGCAGAAAAGTAATACCGGGCGTAGCCATTGTCCATCCCATGTCGATACCATTTCTTTGATATCGGGTGCGACAAAAAAGCCGTTAATCAAAATGAAAAAGGTCAGCACCCACAGCGCGATGAGAACGAACTTAATTTTACTTAAATGTAGACTCTGCTTTGCTGTAACAGAACTGAAAAACAGGCCAAAAGACACGACAATAATGGGGTAAATCAATCCATTACGATGAAAAGGCAGCTGATCATTTGGAATTGGCCAGATAAAACATAAAGCCAATACAGACAGGATGATCGCACCTGTCAGAATGTTTCGAGTTTTTGTCATAGTTTTTGGCTGGTTACGGACTTCGGCATCTTTACCGGCAAGTTTACGGTGCTGTCAGATATCCACCGAGTTATGCCGTACAATTAAAAAAACCGAGGAAAATTACCACATATACCCCCACTACAGAAGGGTAATGTTTGTAAGCAGGAATAATCTCTCTCATTTGTAACGGCGGGGTCTTTTATGTATTACATCAGAGCAACGTATATACTACGCCGATCAAATTAAACCGAGATTATGAACAGGAACCCTATGCACATTGTCCACACTGAAGCTGACGGCGGAAAAGGCGGTCAACCGCTGCGTATCATCAACGAATCTCTGGGCATGATACAGCGTGGACATCAGGTGACTATCCTCTGCCCTGAGTCTGCTCCGCTGCATCAACTGGCGCTCTCAGCAGGACTCAATGTGGTGACCATGCCGCTGAGAAGAAAAAATCTTGGCAACTTGCTGACGTTACGCCGCTGGTTCCGTGACAATCGTGATACCGTCGATGTCGTTAATAGCCATAACTCGGCGGATACGTGGCTTGTTGCCCTGGCAAATCTGTTCTTATCTCGCCCACTTCCGCTCATTCGCACGCGCCATGCATCCGGTGTGCCTCGCAATAACTGGACGACGCGTTGGCTTTACCGTAAAGCCTGCAAGCATATTGTCTCCACAGGAGAAGCGCTGCGGTTGCAAATGGTGGCTCTGGGTGTGCCGCTGGAAAACACCACTTCCGTGCCTAGCGGAGTCGATACCTCACGTTTTCATCCTGGTGACAAAGACGCTGCCCGCAATCACTGCGATCTGAGTCAGGGGGATTTTTGGCTGGGCGTGGTGTCGCATTTACGACCGAATAAGGGCCATAGCGTACTGCTCAAGGCGCTGGCGCAAATCACCATCCCGGAAATTAAGGTCGCTATTGTCGGCGATGGTCCGCATCGTGAAGCGCTGGAAAGTGAAGTTATCCAACATAATCTCTTAACGCGTGTGGTACTGGCGGGTCATCAGCCCGATCCGGAACGCTGGTTCCCGGCATTTGATATTGCCATCAGCCCTTCCCACGATATGGAAGGAGTGCCACAAGGCGTACTGCAATCTTTAGCGACAGGGATAGCGACCATCGCGACGGATGCAGGCGGGACGGCCGATGCGGTTATCGACAGGAAGACGGGGCTTTTGATTGCACAGCAGGACGTAGAAGGACTGCGTGATGCCATTCTCACGCTGTATCACGACCCGGTGTTGCGCCGCCAACTGGCAAGCCAGGGGAATGAGTATCTTAATGCTCATTTTACCCGTGAATGCATGCTGACGGCGATGGAGAAGGTTTTTACCGACGCGGCTCAGTCCAGCAGTTCGCGATAAAGGTCCTGCAGTTTGTTGGCCATGCTTTCAAGCGTATAAGGTTCTGCGGTGGCGCGTGCCGCCGCCGCGTAATCAACGCCACGATGGCGTCCTTCCAGCCAGGCAGTAATCGCCTGCTGGTATCCCGGGACGTCAAGTGCGTCACGAACCCAGCCGTTGCTTCCTTCCTCGACCCATTCCGCTGCGCCGCAGCCGTGGCTGGTCAACAGCGGTAAACCGCAGGCCAGTGCTTCTACACAGACGTTCGGGAACGGATCGTACAACGTCGGTAAAATAAGTGCGTCTGCGCTGCCGTAGACTTCACGCACATCTGAAACCGGCCCGAGAAATTTCACGCGAGAAGAGACACCTAACGTACTGGCAAGCTTCGAAAACTTTGATGCATGCTTATCGTGACCGGCAATTAACAGCCAGACATCCTGGTGCGGTTGAATCGCTTTTAACGCCGTGGCCACACCTTTCCGAGCGAAACCGGAGCCAACATACGCCAGCACTGGCGCGTTATCCGGAATGCCAAGACGGCCACGCATTGAAGCCTGACGCACGTCGGGATGAAATTGTTGGGTATCGACCCCGTTATAAATCACCGTCAGCTTATCGTCGCTCAGGCCAAAACGGCGAGCGATATCGTCCCGTACCATACGCGAGTTACAGATAACTTTGCGCAGATTAGGGTGGGTAAACATCTGCTGTTCAGCGCTGAGAATGTAGCGGTGATAACGGCTAAAAGACTGCGCCCAGCGGGTCAGAGGCGACTGAATACGGTTGTATTGCTCGAGCCAGGCTGCGTGAACGCCGTCGCCTGCGCGGAAAATGGATGCACCGGGGATGCGTTCGTGGCTCTGGACGAGGTCAAAATCCTTAAAATGCGCGGCTGCCGCGGCGGCAAAACCTTCTTCCCGAGCCTGGCGATTGCGAAACGGCGGGTCGATAGTCAATGTATTCCAGCCTGCCGCATTTTCCCATTTGCGAGCGATCAGGGTGACATCGATTGCGGTATCGCGGGCCAGCACATTCAGCGCGCGGGAGACGAATCGTTCTGCACCACCGTTAGGATTATAGGTTTGTCTGACGATAGCGAGCTTCATGCCGGGTTTTCCAGAAGCAGTGTATCAATCGCGCTCAGTACCTGCTGAGAGGTGATGGCAGTGATGCAATCTGAAACATGGCTATCCCCGCAGCCCGCTTTACCACAAGGCTGACAGGTAAAACCTGCGGTGATAACCCTGTACTGTACGCCCCACGGTGCCCATTTAATCGCACCGGTTGGGCCGAAGATGGCGACCGTGGGCGTTCCCACAGCGCTCGCTAAATGCATCGGCATGGAATCGACGCCAAAATAGAGCCGGGCATGCTTCATTAATGCACCCAGTTCTTTTAAATTCAGTTTTCCGCTTAAATCATGGTACGGCTGGGTGAGCCGTGCCCGCAGACCATCCATGTATTCGCTCTCTTCTTTGGACGGTGCCGCAGAAAGAATTATCGGCAGACCGCGCGCGGAAAGCATATCGATAGTGACGGCAAGCTTATCCAGCGACCAGGCTTTAAACATCCAGCGAGAGGTCGGGTGTACCAGCACATATGATTTTGAAACAACGCCGAAATCCGCCAACTTTTGCGCGATTGAGGCTTCCGCTTCGGCACCCGGCACGAACAGCGTGTTTTTGTCTTCAGCCGTTTGCGGATGAATGCCGATATGGCGCAGCGCATCCAGATTCACTTCAACCATATGGCGCGAATTGTCCTGAATGGCCGGGTAGAGCGTCGTAAAGGATTTAACCCAGCGACGACGTGCCAGGCCAGTGCGTTTATCCGGCTTGAAGCCAACAGACACGCGTGGTTTCAGGCGACGGGCCAGACGCGCGCCGTGCCAATGCTCTGTCAGATTGATCAGTACGTCGTAATCGCGGGCTTTCAGGGTATTGAGCAATGCCCGATACAGCGTCAGCTGTTTGATAAAACCCTGCTTACGCCAGTTGCGCCCGATGGTATGCACCTGATTAATCGACGGATGGTTGGTCAACATGGCTTGCGTATCATCATAAACCAGCGCATCGACCTCTACATCGGGCCAGTTTTTCTTCAACACGGTAAAGACCGGTGAGGTCAGCAGCACATCCCCGTGATGGCGCAGCTTAACGATCAGGACTCGCTTTGGCGGACGATTCGGTGAGAAAAAATCAGGCATGATGACTCTCTGCGGCCAGTAAGGTGTTTAATCGCTCATAAACGGTCGCCGCACTCAGGTCGCTCAGTTGCGATGAGTCCTCAGGACGGCAAATGTGTTGGTTTTTTCCGTAGCCACCGATAAGACCCGGATCCGTAGGGCCATAAAGCGTGATATTCGGGCGATCCAGCGCAGCCGTTAAATGGCTGAGTCCGGTATCGACCGACACGACCGCACGCGCGCCTGCGAGAACGTGAGCAACCTTCTCAAGGCTCATTCGCGGCAGCACTTCCGCGTAATCATGGCCTTCGGCTAAACGTTCTGCTCTGGCTTCTTCATGCGGCGCGCCCCACAGCAGTTTGATGTTCAGACCGCTACCCGCCAGCTTTGCAATCAGCTCCCGCCAGTGCGATTCCGGCCAGTGTTTATCGTCGCGCGTGGTGGCGTGCAGAAATACGAGGTAAGGCGTCGCCGTGGCGCCGTCGGTGTTCACAAAATGCTGCGCAATTGCATAATCACCCTGCTGATCGGGCTGTGCATAGCCGAGGCTTTTCGCGAACAGCTCACGGGTACGTTCGACCGCATGCTGTTGTTTTTCGATGCGATGGCGGCGGTTGTAGAACAGGCTCGCCAGCGGTTCGCGGGCGCTTTGCCAGTCCATGCCGTGCTTGATACCGTGCGCGAGGCGTGTGACCAGCGCCGCGCTTTTCACCAGCCCTTGGGCATCGATGACGGCATCATACTTTTCGGCCTGCACCTTTTGGCGAAACGCGAGGCGTTCGGCCTTTACGGGGGCTGAGAACCACGCTTTGCGCCAGCGGCGGATAGCCACCGGGATAACCTTGTCTACTGCGGCGTGCCAGCTGGGAATTTGCGCAAAGCCTTCTTCAACTACCCAGTCAAAACGGATACCCGGAATCGCCTGAACGGCGTCGGTCAGCGCAGGCAATGTGTGGAGCACATCGCCCATTGAGGACGTTTTAACGATCAATACGCGCATCCGTTATGCGTCCTCGGCCAGCAGCAGCTGGTTTAATTCTTCCAGCACACGGGCAGGCGTAATGTCGATCAGGCTCTGATGATAGCCCTCTTCGGCGTCGCCTTTACGCACTTTGTGGTAGCCGGTAATCAGGCGGATAACCTTGGCTTTATGCGACAGCGGCGGTGTGAAATCCGGGCTACTTGGGCCATACAGCGCAACCAGTGGCCGGTTCAGCGCTGCGGCGACGTGCATCAGACCAGAATCATTGGTGACGACCGCTTTACAGGCAGCAAGCAGAACCACGGCCTGTTCAAGCTGCGTTTCACCCGCCAGGTTGCGGCACCAGGCCTGCTGTTCCTGGCTGAGCGTCGCCAGGATTTCGTTCCCGGCATCGTGGTCTTTGGCTGAGCCGAATAACACCACCTGATAACCTTCATCGATCAGCTGTTTCGCCAGTTCTGCATAGTGATAGTGCGGCCAGCGTTTTGCCGGACCAAATTCCGCTCCGGGGCAGAAGCCAATCATCTGGCGTTCAGCGGAAAGCGAAAATGCGGCAGCCATCTGTAACTTTTCACTTTCGCTGACCTGGAGCTGCGGCCAGAGCAGCGGCTGCGGTAAATCTTTCGCAGAACGCATGAAACCTTTGTTATACGCCAGCGCGACATAGCGCTCGACCATCAGCGGCCAGGCCGCTTTGTCGAGGACGCGGACATCATTCAGTAAACCGTAGCGCATTTCGCCACGCCAGCCGGTACGTTGTGAAATTCCCGCAAAGTACGGGACCAGAGCCGACTTGAAAGAGTTCGGCAGGACGTAAGCGCGATCGTAGCGTTTTTCACGCAGACTGCGTCCGAGTCGACGGCGTTCGCTAATTTCCAGCGCACCATGACCGAGCGGCATCGGGATGGCTTCATTCACTTCCGGCATACGCGATAAAAGCGGACGGCACCACGCGGGTGCCATCACATCAATGATCGCCTGGGGATAGCGCGCCTTGAGCGTGCGATAGAGACTTTGCGACATCATCATGTCGCCCACCCATGACGGGCCAATCACCAATATCTTCATTCACTTCATCCTTCAAGCTGTCTCTGCGTTGGCTGCCTTCATTCACCCCAGTCACATAGTTATCCTATGCTCCTGGGGGTCATTCAGTTGCCGCCTTGATACCGCTTCAATGATTTTGTGAATTTGTATCGCTGTCGCGGTTGAGCCAGTGCATGTATTCCGTCACGCCTTCGGCAACGGTTTTGAACGGCTTATCGTAGCCCGCAGCACGCAGGTTAGTCAGGTCAGCCTGAGTAAACGCCTGATAGCGGCCTTTGAGTTTTTCCGGGAACGGAATGTACTCAATGCTGCCTTTCTGGTGATACGCAAGCGTTGCATCTGCCACGGCTTGGAAGGATTCCGCGCGGCCAGTGCCGAGGTTGAAAATACCGGACACGCCGTTTTCCCAGAACCACAGGTTCACTGCGGCAACATCGCCGACGTAAACGAAGTCGCGCTTAAAGCTGTCGCTGCCTTCGAACAGTTTCGGGCTTTCGCCATTGTTCAACTGGGTGTTGAGGTGGAAGGCTACGCTCGCCATGCTGCCTTTATGGCCTTCGCGCGGTCCGTAGACGTTGAAGTAACGGAAACCGACAACCGGAGAATCTACTTCTGGCAGGATTTGACGCACGTATTCGTCGAACAGGAATTTGGAGTAGCCGTAAACGTTCAGCGGCTTTTCATACTCGCGGGACTCGATAAAGTCAGACGTGCGGCCGCCGTAGGTTGCTGCAGAAGAGGCGTACAGGAACGGGATTTCGCGCTCCAGGCAGTAGTGCAGCAGTTCTTTGGAATACTGATAGTTGTTATCCATCATGTACTTGCCGTCCCACTCGGTGGTGGAAGAGCAGGCACCTTCGTGGAAGACGGCTTCGATTTCGCCCATCTCTTCACCAGACATAATCTGGATCAGAAAATCTTCTTTATCCATATAGTCGGCGATGTTCAGGTCGACCAGGTTAACGAATTTGGTGCCGTCTTTCAGGTTGTCCACCACCAGAATGTCAGTGATGCCTTTATCATTCAGGGCTTTAATAATGTTGCTGCCGATAAAGCCTGCGCCGCCGGTAACGATGATCATAACGATAACCTTTGAATGTGGGTGACCGGGACTATCCCGGACGCTAATGGTTCTTATCATACCATCACTACGCAGAGTCTTCACATTCACCGACAACCCGCAAGGATACACGTGATTTATGCTACAAAAATGCTTAACCGACGCAGCGTCATCTCGTATAGACCTATAGCATTGGGTAATATGTTCCAAATTTTGCCGAATCTGGAGAGTTGCAATGCGTGGTGATTTTTACAAACAGTTAACCAGCGACCTGGAAACCGCCCGTGCGGAAGGGTTGTTTAAAGAAGAACGCATCATTACCTCTGCCCAACAGGCGGACATTACCGTCGGTGATGGCAGCCATGTCATCAACTTCTGCGCTAACAACTATCTCGGCCTGGCAAACCATCCAGAGCTGATTGCTGCGGCAAAATCCGGGATGGACAGCCACGGATTTGGCATGGCCTCCGTGCGTTTCATCTGCGGAACGCAGGACAGCCACAAGGTTCTGGAAAAGAAACTGGCCGATTTCCTCGGTATGGAAGATGCGATTCTTTACTCCTCCTGCTTTGACGCCAACGGTGGTCTGTTTGAAACCCTGCTCGGCCCGGAAGACGCCATCATTTCTGATGCGCTGAACCACGCTTCCATTATTGATGGCGTGCGTCTGTGTAAAGCGAAGCGTTTCCGTTATGCCAATAACGATATGCAGGAACTGGAAACGCGCCTGAAAGAAGCTCGCGAAGCCGGCGCTCGCCATGTACTGATCGCCACAGACGGCGTGTTCTCGATGGATGGCGTGATCGCCAACCTGAAAGGCGTTTGCGACCTGGCAGACAAATACGATGCGCTGGTGATGGTCGATGACTCCCATGCGGTCGGCTTTGTTGGCGAAAACGGTCGTGGCTCCCACGAATACTGCGATGTTCTGGATCGCGTAGACATCATCACCGGTACGCTGGGCAAAGCGCTCGGCGGTGCATCCGGCGGTTACACCGCGGCGCGTAAAGAGGTGGTCGAGTGGCTGCGTCAGCGGTCCCGCCCATACCTGTTCTCCAACTCACTGGCTCCGGCCATTGTTTCCGCGTCGATCAAAGTGCTGGAAATGGTGGAGTCAGGTGCTGAGCTGCGTGACCGCCTGTGGTCCAACGCGCGCTTGTTCCGCGAAAAAATGACCGCAGCAGGCTTTACCCTGGCCGGGGCCGATCACGCCATTATCCCGGTGATGCTGGGTGAAGCGACCGTGGCGCAAGACTTTGCCCGCGAGCTGCAAAAAGAAGGGATTTACGTCACCGGTTTCTTCTACCCGGTGGTGCCAAAAGGTCAGGCGCGTATCCGCACGCAGATGTCTGCGGCGCATACCCCTGAGCAAATTGAACGTGCGGTGGACGCGTTTACCCGCATCGGTAAGCAACTGGGCGTGATTGCCTGAGGATGTGAGATGAAAGCATTATCGAAACTGAAGGCCGAAGAAGGTATCTGGATGAACGACGTTCCGGAGCCGGAAGTCGGTCATAACGACCTGCTGATTAAGATTCGCAAAACCGCTATTTGTGGCACCGACGTGCACATCTATAACTGGGATGAATGGTCACAGAAAA
The DNA here is from genome assembly GCF_024764775.1 of Scandinavium manionii. Taxonomy (NCBI): domain Bacteria; kingdom Pseudomonadati; phylum Pseudomonadota; class Gammaproteobacteria; order Enterobacterales; family Enterobacteriaceae; genus Scandinavium; species Scandinavium manionii. The sequence continues at coordinate 138,200 of NZ_JALIGC010000037.1, forward strand.
CCATCCCGGTTCCGATGGTCGTGGGTCACGAGTATGTCGGTGAAGTGGTCGGTATCGGCCAGGAAGTGAAAGGTTTTAAAATCGGCGATCGTGTTTCCGGTGAAGGTCACATCACCTGCGGCCACTGCCGTAACTGTCGCGCGGGCCGCACGCATCTTTGCCGCAACACCACGGGTGTCGGGGTAAACCGTCCGGGCTGTTTCGCAGAATATCTGGTTCTGTCGGCGTTCAACGCCTTTAAAATCCCGGATAACATTTCTGACGATCTGGCGTCCATCTTTGACCCGTTCGGTAATGCAGTACATACGGCGCTGTCGTTTGATCTGGTCGGTGAAGACGTGCTGGTGTCCGGCGCAGGCCCCATCGGTATTATGGCCGCAGCCGTCGCGAAACACGTTGGTGCGCGTAACGTCGTGATTACTGACGTGAATGAATACCGTCTGGATCTGGCGCGTAAAATGGGCGTGACTCGCGCGGTTAACGTGTCCAAAGAAAGCCTGACTGATGTCATGGCCGAACTGGGCATGACCGAAGGGTTTGACGTGGGCCTGGAAATGTCAGGCGCACCGCCAGCGTTCCGCACCATGCTTGATACCATGAACCACGGCGGGCGTATTGCGATGTTGGGAATACCGCCATCAGATATGTCTATCGACTGGACCAAAGTCATCTTCAAGGGCTTGTTCATCAAAGGTATCTATGGTCGTGAGATGTTCGAGACCTGGTATAAGATGGCGGCGCTTATTCAGTCAGGGCTGGATCTCTCCCCAATCATTACCCACCGTTTCGGCGTTGATGACTTCCAGAAAGGCTTTGACGCGATGCGTTCCGGCCAGTCCGGGAAAGTGATTTTGAGCTGGGATTAACCCTAAAAAGTGCCTTCGGGCGCTTTTTTCTGCAACCTAATTCACGTAGTTTGTCCAAAAAAAGATTTTCGCCAACTTTTCTTCGCTTTTTATTCCCCACGTTTATAAAGTCTGTTGAGGTTTCATTTAACTTTATAACGCCTATGTTCAAACTCACCGTTTGTTTGTTGACCTTCAATTCTGCGCGCCTGCTGAATGAAGTCCTGCCTCCGCTGGTTACCGTTGCGGATGAGTTTATTGTGGTGGATTCTGGCAGCACGGATAAGACGTTAGATATTTGTCATGATTATGGTCTGACAATACATCACCATCCCTATTCCATGCATGGCGCACAAATGCGCCATGCAACTGAGTTATCCAGCAATGACTGGGTGCTTTGTATGGACAGCGATGAAATTCTGGATGCTGAAACGGTTGAATTTATTTTGGCGCTAAAAGCGGGCAACGAACCGGAAGCAGATCACGCCTGGCGTATTTCTCGTTACTGGCATGTGTTGGGGGAAGAAGTACGCACAATTTATCCCGTCTCTTCGCCTGATTATCCGGTGCGATTGTTTAACCGTACCCAGGCCCGGTTCAACGATCGTCCGGTCGATGACAAGGTTGAAGGTAATCTTCAGACGGCCAAAATCCCAGGCCACGTGCGGCACGATACCTTTTACTCACTTCATGAAGTTTTCAATAAACTCAATGGTTACACCACTCGACTGGTGAAATATCAGAATATCAGGCCATCGCTTGGTCGGGGTGTCATCAGTGCGATTGGCGCTTTTTTTAAATGGTATCTGTTTAGCGGTGCGTGGCGAAAAGGGAAAGTCGGTGCGGTCACGGGGCTATATGCGACGCTTTATAGTTTTCTGAAGTATTTCAAAGCCTGGTGTGCTCACAATACAAAGCAGGGAGCCGTGATGGAAAAACACACGGACTCCCGTCAGGTCTGAATCAGGGCTGATCCCACCCCTGCCACTGCAGCTGCATATACTGCACTAACGTACTATGCGTAATGCTGTCGCCGAGCACGGTGAAGAAGCGGCTGGCATAAACAGGCTGCTGCGGCTGTTTTGGCTTACACAGCTTCACACCACGGAACGGGTTACGCGATGAGGTGGATTGCTGAGCCGGGGCGCCATTCTGCGGCGTCGACGTGTCTACCTGCTGTTCGTTGAGCAGGCTGCTCGGTCGCACCAGGGTGATATCCGGCGGCAAGTTGTACACCATCTGCTGAAGCACGCGAACCGTCGTTGGATGCGGGTGGCCAATCGCAATCGCCGAACCATTACGGCGCGCAAGCTGAATCGCACGATTAAACTGCACCCGAATATCCGCCTCGTTTTGTTTGTCATCCAGGAACACTCTACGCTTGATGACCTTCACGCCCGTCCCGGCGGCGGCGCGCATCGACTGGCTGTTGCCAATCGTCATGCTGTCGAGGAAATAGAAATTGTAGTGGCTCAGCGTCTGCATCACTTTCTGCATGCCGAACAGGCTCGAGGTCATGGCGCTGCCCATGTGGTTATTCAGCCCCACGGCGTAGGGCACTTTGCCGACCGCATCACGAATAATACGATCAATCTCTGCGCTGCTCATGTCCGGACGAAGGGTGTCTTTCTCCAGCGGCTGCTTGCTGAGTGGCGCCATCGGCAGGTGGATCAGGACTTCATGACCGCCGTTATGGGCTTTAGTCGCCATTTCGCGGGCGTGGGGAGCATTGGGTAACACGGCTACGGAGATAGTATTGGGCAGGGCCAGTACCTGATTTTCTTGCTGGGGGCGATAGCCAAAATCATCAATGACTATCGAGAGTTTTCCGGCGTGGGCCGGGGAAATCATCGCCAGTACGGCGGCGACGGACAACGCTAACGAGCGAAATTGAAGCAAAACTTATCTTCCCAACCACGGCTGTGGATTGACCGCCTGACCCTGGCGGCGAATTTCGAAGTAAAGTGACGGTCGGCCCTGACCACCACTGCTGCCCACAAGGGCAATCGGCTGACCCGCGCGAACCTGGGTCCCGACGTTGACCAGCGCGCTCTGATTATAGCCATACAGGCTCATGTCGCCTTTACCGTGCTCAACGACAACCACAAGGCCGTAGCCCTGCAGCCAGTCGGCGAGGATCACCCGGCCATCGGCAATGGCTTTTACCTCGGTGCCTTCAGACGCACCGATAACCATCCCTTTCCAACGTAGTTCACCCTGAAGCTGTTCGCCATAGCGATGCAACGTTGGGCCGCGAACTGGCCAGTAGGCCTGACCGCGCGGTGAGCCCAGGCCGCCCGTACGGGACATCAGCGAGCGTTCACTTTCGGAAGGTTTATAGGTAGTGCCTTTACGCGAGGCGTCCTGCTGGCGGTCGCGTACGGCCTGCGCTTCACGGGCCTCGCGGTCTGCGCGAGCGCGCGCGGCTGCGGCGGCCTGTGCAATGCGGGAGCGCATGCGTGATTCGTTGGCCCGCATTTCGGAAAGCTGTTGTTGGCCTGCCTGAATCGAGGACTCGAGTCCGGCGAGGGTTTTCTTACGTTCGTTACGCGCCTGCTCAAGCTTGGCCTGCTGCGCTTTCTGCTCATACAGCAGCGTTTGCTGTTGGCTCTGTTTCTCTTCCAGTTCCGCTTTTTGTGAGGTCACTTCTTCGCGCGTCTGTTTCAGCTCGGCGATGGTTTCCTGGCGCGCCTGGTTGAGGTAACCAAAATAAGCCTGCAGACGTTGTCCGCGTTGGCTCTCTTCACCGCTTAAAATCAGCTGAATACCGGTATGTTCACCCTGACGAAACGCGGCATCAAGCTGTGCGGCAAGGCTACGTTCCTGGGCGGCTTTTTGCTTTTCAAGTTTAGCAATCGACGCGTTCATAGCATCGACCTGCTTATTAAGGTCAGCGAGGGTATTCTGGGTGTCCCGCAGTTTGCGGGCAGCGGCGGAAATGGCTTCTTCCTGCTTTTTGAGCTGGGCGAGGAGAGCAGAGCGCTGTTGCTGCTGTTGGCGAACCGCCTTCTCTTTACTGGCGATATCAGCCTGAATAGATTTTAGCTGGTCGCGATCGTCCGCGTGAGCATACGTCGCGCACAGCAATACGCCAGCGCTGACTGCGCTGGCGTAACAAATGGATCGGACTGCCGTCGCGAGCCATATATTTGAAAAAATCGCCTTTCCCCTCATGGGGAGGGATTATTCCACGATGAACAGCGGCTTGCCAGTCATCTCTTCCGGCACGTCCATGCCCATCAGGGTCAGCATGGTTGGTGCGATATCGGAAAGTTTACCGCCATCGACCGCTTTAACCGCTTTGCCGCCAACGTAAATCAGCGGTACAGGCAGGTTAGTATGTGCGGTGTGTGCCTGGCCAGTAGCCGGGTCACGCATCTGCTCAGCGTTACCGTGGTCAGCAGTGATAAGTAACTGACCGCCAACGGATTCTACCGCTGCAGTGACTTCAGCAATGCAGTTATCCAGCGCTTCAATCGCCTGAACTGCTGCTTCCATCACACCGGTGTGGCCAACCATGTCGCCATTCGGGTAGTTACAGATGATGGTGTCGTACTTGCCACCCTTGATTGCGCCGACCAATTTTTCAGTCAATTCTGCCGAACTCATTTCTGGCTGCAGATCGTAGGTCGCGACTTTCGGGGAGTTGATAAGGATTCGCTCTTCACCCACAAACGGGTCTTCTACGCCGCCGTTGAAGAAGAAGGTGACGTGTGCGTATTTCTCGGTTTCAGAGATACGCAGCTGGGTTTTATCCTTCTTCGCCATCCACTCGCCGAAGGTGTTCGCGAGGGACGTTGGTGGGTATGCGCAAGGGGCTTTAATGTCAGCCGCGTATTCGGTCAGCATGATGTAGTCGAGATTGACCACTTTCTTACGGGCGAAGCCGTCGAAATCAGCGTTAACGAAAGCACGGGTGATTTCACGGGCGCGGTCAGCACGGAAGTTCATGAAAATCAACGCATCGCCATCTTCCATTGCTGCGTCGGCCTGACCTTCTGCACGGATAACGGTGGCTTTCACGAATTCGTCGTTTTCGTCACGCGCGTAAGCGGCTTCGAGGCCGGCAACGGCGGTGTCAGTCTGGAACTCGCCTTTCGCCAGGGTCATCAGATCATAAGCGTGTTCAACGCGATCCCAACGGTTGTCGCGGTCCATCGCGAAGTAACGGCCAATGATGGACGCTACGCGGCCTTTACCCAGCTCGGCAAATTTCTCTTCGAAACGCTGCAGAGTGGGTTTGGCGCTGCGCGGGGGAGTATCACGGCCATCAAGGAAGGCGTGCAGATAGATTTTCTCTGCACCACGCTGAGCGGCCAGTTCTACCATCGCCAGGATGTGATCTTCGTGGCTGTGAACGCCACCGGCAGACAGCAGGCCCATGATGTGTACGGCTTTGCCCGCCGCAACGGCTTTATCAACCGCGCCTGCCAGCACGCTGTTTTCAAAGAACGTACGCTCTTTGATTTCAACGTCCAGACGGGTCAGGTCCTGATACACGATACGGCCCGCGCCCAGGTTGACGTGGCCTACTTCGGAGTTACCCATCTGACGGTCCGGCAGACCCACTTCCAGGCCGGAAGCGTCAATCAGCGTATGTGGACGTTTGGCCCACAGGGCATCCATAACTGGCGTTTTCGCATCGAAAATCGCGTTATCCTGCTGGTCTTCACGGTAGCCGTAGCCATCCAGAATCACCAGTACCATAGGTTTTTTAGTAACCGACATATGCGACAACCTCATGCTCACAAGATAAAAAATTTGCGTAATTTTACTACAGCTGAATCGATAAATCTGCCTCAGAAGATCAAAGAACGGGCGACACCGGCGCTGAGTTTGGTTATTTTTGGCCTAAATTTAGCGAAACAGGCCGCAGAAATTGGATTAGCTTAGGCTCGGCTTGCTGTATTTGCCACCATGCACAGGTATACTCCTTCCCTGTTTTTTTAATCACTGAGTCGGGAGTTATCACCCTCCATGCAAGAAATTATGCAATTTGTTAGCCGTCATCCCATACTGAGTATCGCCTGGGTTGGCTTACTGGCTGCCGTTCTGTTCACGACCTTTAAAGGCCTGACCTCAAAAATCAAAGTGATCACCCGCGGTGAAGCCACGCGCCTTATCAACAAAGAAGACGCAGTGGTTGTCGACCTGCGCCAGCGTGATGATTTCCGTAAAGGCCACATCGCCGGTTCCGTGAACGTTCTGCCTGCCGAAATCAAAGCGAATAACCTCGCCGAGCTTGAAAAACATAAAGATAAACCCATCATCGTTGTAGATGGTTCCGGTATGCAGGCTCAGGATCCGGCAACGACGCTGAACAAAGCGGGCTTCGAGCGCGTATATGTTCTGAAAGAAGGCGTTGCGGGCTGGAGCGGTGAGAACCTGCCACTGGTTCGTGGTAAGTAATTTTCTGAGGTAACGTCATGGCCAATATTGAGATCTACACCAAAGCAACATGCCCGTTTTGCCATCGTGCGAAAGCACTGTTGAACAGCAAAGGTGTCTCCTTTCAGGAGCTGCCAATCGACGGTGACGCGGCGAAGCGTGAAGAAATGATTGAACGTAGTGGCCGTACCACGGTGCCGCAGATTTTTATTGATACACAGCACATTGGTGGCTGTGACGACTTGTATGCACTTGATGCACGTGGTGGACTTGATTCCCTGCTGCGATAATCCCTTTTAAGGACAAATAAGATGTCAGAACAAAACAATCCAGAAATGACTTTCCAGATCCAGCGCATTTATACCAAAGACGTTTCCTACGAAGCGCCGAATGCGCCGCATGTTTTCCAGAAAGATTGGCAGCCAGAGGTTAAACTTGATCTGGATACGGCTTCAACCCAACTGGCTGAAGGCGTATACGAAGTCGTTCTGCGTGTCACCGTTACCGCATCCCTGGGCGAAGAAACTGCATTCCTGTGCGAAGTTCAGCAGGGCGGCATCTTCTCCATCGAAGGCATCGACGGTAACCAGATGGCGCATTGCCTGGGTGCATACTGCCCGAACATCCTGTTCCCGTATGCCCGTGAATGCATCACCAGCCTGGTTTCTCGCGGTACATTCCCGCAACTGAACCTTGCGCCAGTAAACTTCGATGCGCTGTTCATGAACTATCTGCAGCAGCAAGCTGGCGAAGGTGCCGAACAACATCAGGATGCCTGATGAACGCACGTAAAGCTGCAATGACTGTGATCGGTGCCGGTTCTTACGGCACCGCTCTTGCCATCACCCTGGCAAGAAACGGGCACAATGTCGTCCTTTGGGGTCACGACCCCAAACATCTGGCGATACTGCAACAAGACCGCTGCAATGCGGCCTTCCTCCCTGATGTGCCTTTCCCTGACACGCTGCACCTTGAATCCGACCTCGCCACGGCGCTCGCCGCCAGCCGCAATATTCTGGTTGTCGTGCCAAGCCACGTGTTTGGTGACGTGCTGCGTCAGCTCAAACCGCTGCTGCGCTCTGATGCCCGTTTGGTCTGGGCGACGAAAGGCCTGGAAGCGGAAACCGGCCGTCTGTTACAGGACGTCGCGCGTGAAGCACTCGGGGATGAGATTCCACTGGCGGTGATTTCCGGCCCGACGTTCGCGAAAGAACTGGCGGCAGGAATGCCGACGGCAATTGCTTTGGCAGCGACCGAACCGGCATTTGCCGAGGATCTGCAAAAGCTGCTGCACTGCGGCAAAAGCTTCCGCGTCTACAGCAACCCGGATTTTATCGGGGTACAGCTGGGCGGTGCGGTGAAAAACGTGATTGCGATTGGTGCCGGGATGTCTGACGGCATCGGTTTTGGCGCTAACGCCCGAACCGCGTTAATCACCCGTGGGCTTGCTGAAATGTCGCGTCTGGGCGCGGCACTGGGTGCTGACCCGACCACCTTTATGGGGATGGCGGGGCTGGGTGATCTGGTGCTGACCTGTACCGACAACCAGTCGCGTAACCGCCGCTTTGGCATGATGCTCGGACAGGGCAAAGATGTGCAGGGCGCGCAGGATGCGATTGGTCAGGTGGTTGAAGGTTACCGCAATACCAAAGAGGTCAGGGCACTTGCCCACCGATTTGGTGTCGAAATGCCAATAACCGAGGAAATTTATCAGGTATTGTATTGCGGAAAGAATGCGCGCGAGGCAGCATTGACCCTATTAGGTCGTGCCAGCAAGGAAGAGCGTAGCCACCACTAGTCGCAGGGAATCGTTGTCATCTCAATGACCCGGTCAGCGCAGAACTGGCCGGTCATTATCATCGCTTCTGGAGTTTGCAATGCCGTGTGAAGAACTGGACATCGTCTGGAATAATATCAAAGCCGAAGCCCGCGCGTTGGCTGACTGTGAGCCTATGCTCGCCAGTTTCTACCACGCTACGCTCCTTAAGCACGAAAACCTTGGCAGCGCCCTGAGTTACATGCTCGCCAACAAACTTGCCTCGTCTATCATGCCCGCCATTGCTATTCGCGAAGTGGTAGAAGAAGCCTACGCCGCTGATCCCGAAATGATCGCGTCTGCCGCCTGTGATATTCAGGCCGTGCGTACCCGCGATCCGGCGGTTGATAAATACTCCACGCCGCTGCTGTACCTCAAAGGATTCCACGCGCTACAGGCCTATCGCATCGGTCACTGGCTGTGGCATCAGGGGCGTCGTGCACTGGCAATTTTCCTGCAAAATCAGGTGTCAGTGACGTTCCAGGTCGACATTCACCCGGCGGCGAAAATCGGTCATGGGATCATGCTCGATCACGCTACCGGCATCGTGGTGGGTGAAACCGCCGTTATCGAAAATGACGTGTCGATTCTGCAATCCGTAACCCTCGGCGGGACCGGCAAAACCAGCGGCGATCGCCATCCGAAAATTCGTGAAGGGGTGATGATTGGTGCCGGCGCGAAAATCCTCGGCAATATCGAAGTCGGACGCGGTGCGAAGATTGGCGCAGGCTCGGTGGTGTTGCAACCCGTGCCTCCCCACACCACGGCCGCAGGCGTACCGGCGCGTATTGTCGGCAAACCTGACAGCGATAAACCGTCAATGGATATGGATCAGCACTTCAACGGTATACACCATACCTTCGAATACGGTGACGGAATTTAAATTATGATTTCCTGAGAATAGCGCCCGCATAACCCAGCTGGCGCCAGGCCTCATACACCACCACCGATACCGCGTTCGACAGATTCATGCTGCGGCTGTCCGGCATCATCGGAATACGTATTTTTTGCTCAGGCGGCAGCGCATCCAGGATGCTGGTGGGCAGACCCCGCGTTTCCGGGCCAAACATCAGATAATCACCGGCTTCGTAGCTCACCGCACTGTGCGCAGGCGTGCCTTTGGTGGTCAGCGCAAACAGACGCTTTGGTTGTTCCGCTTCAAAGAACGCTGCGTAATCGGCATGGCGCTGTACGGCGGTGAACTCGTGATAATCGAGTCCGGCGCGTCGCAGTCGCTTATCGTCCCAGGTAAAACCCATGGGTTCGATGATGTGCAGGCGAAAACCGGTATTTGCGCACAGGCGAATGATATTGCCGGTATTCGGTGGGATTTCTGGTTCGAATAGTACGATGTTAAGCATGCTGCCCCCTTAGAGCCTATCCCATTAGGCTATTTTATTTGCCATTTTGCCCCTGGGCAGTGCTCAGAATCCTCACGTACTACGTGTACGCTCCGGTTCTTCCGCGCTGTCCGTGTGCAAAATGCCTGCAACAATTACGCCTACTGGGATAGGCTCTTAATTGCGGGGGCAGAATAGCAGAAAGAAAATGATTACGCCGCATCTCCACGCGTTACCGGAGCCAGCTGCGCCGCCAGATGCTTCGCCTCCTGCACCAGCGAATCACGCGAAATTTCGCTAATGGATTTCGCCCCGGTCAGGGTCATCGCCACTTTCATCTCTTTCTCTATCAAATTCAGCAGATGGGTCACGCCTGCACTGCCGTGAGTCGCCAGCGCATACAGATACGCGCGGCCCAGCAGCACGTTATCTGCACCCAGCGCAATCATCCGCACCACGTCCAGACCGTTACGAATACCGCTGTCGGCAAGAATGGCGATATCGCCCTTCACCGCATCAGCAATAGCAGGCAGCGCGCGGGCTGACGACAGCACGCCGTCGAGCTGGCGGCCGCCGTGGTTAGACACCACAATTCCGTCCGCGCCAAAGCGCACCGCATCGCGCGCGTCTTCCGGGTCCAGGATCCCTTTGATCACCATTGGGCCGTCCCAAAATTCGCGGATCCACTCGAGGTCTTTCCACGAAATCGATGGATCGAAGTTATTCGCCAGCCAGCCAATGTAATCTTCCAGACCCGTAGGTTTTCCGAGGTAGGTGGAGATATTGCCCAGGTCGTGCGGACGCCCGTTTACGCCCACGTCCCACGCCCATTGTGGATGCGTCACGGACTGCCAGTAGCGACGCAGCGCGGCATTTGGGCCGCTCATCCCGGAGTGGGCATCGCGATAGCGCGCCCCGGGTGTTGGCATATCGACGGTAAACACCAGCGTTGAACAACCCGCCGCTTTCGCACGTTCCAGCGCATTGCGCATAAATCCGCGATCGCGCAGGACGTACAGCTGGAACCACATCGGACGCTTAATCGTCGGGGCAACTTCTTCAATCGGGCACACGGAAACCGTGGAAAGGGTGAACGGAATGCCTTTGGCATCCGCCGCTCCCGCCGCCTGCACTTCACCGCGACGCGCGTACATGCCACACAGCCCAACCGGAGCCAGCGCCACCGGCATCGACAGCGTTTCGTTAAACAGCTTCGTCTCCAGGCTGAGATCTGACATGTTCTTCAGCACCCGCTGGCGCAGCGCCACGTCGGAAAGGTCGGCCACGTTACGACGCAGGGTATGCTCGCTGTAAGCGCCGCCGTCGATGTAGTGAAAAAGAAACGGCGGCAGAATGCGTTGGGCCGCGGCCCGATAGTCGCTGGCGGCTGAAATTATCATTAATGGTTCTCCCTGGAATGCTCATTATGGTCGCCGGGAAGGCGAGTGATCCGCGCCTGGCGGGCTCTGTCTTCATCAAACTGTTTAACGGTGGTGTGGACGAAACCGAGATGCGACATCATTGCCTGACGGGCGCCTTCGGCGTCACCGATCAGGATGGCGTCCAGCACCGCCTGATGCTGTTCGGTCAATTTGGCGAACACCGGCGGGACGAGATACATCCGCTGGCGACTCTGCTTGACGGAGGATTGCAGTAGGTCGAAGAAGCCACGCATCGTCTGCAACAGCACAACGTTATGCGAAGCTTCAGCAATGGCGAGGTGAAAGCGTACATCGGCCTGCGACGCTAAATCCGGGTCGTCACTTTGCGTGGCGTCGAAGCACAGACGGATTTTTTCTTTATCGGCTTCGGTGGCCCGCAGCGCCGCGTGCCAGGCGGTGCTGGCCTCAATGGCATGACGGGCTTCGAGAATATCGAAGCTGTAATCCGGATCGTCGGCCAGCAGACTTTTCAGCGGCTGCACAATGTTTTCCTCCGACCACGGCTCATGCTGCCAGCGGATAAACGTCCCGCCGCCGCGACGGCTTATCAGCAGTCCTTCGCTCGCCAGTTTCGCCAGCGCTTCGCGCAGTGAGTTTCGCGACACGCCAAGCTGCGTGGCCAGCTGGCGCTCGGCGGGCAAACGCGTGCCCGCCTCCAGCTGCTGTTCTTCAATCAGCGTCCGCACACGGGTCGCAACCTCGTCCGCCAGACGCCGGGGCATCACTTTCATGGGATCATCCAGGTTAAGACGTAAGCCTGTAGCGTGGTGATCACGCCCACCATGCAGGTGAAAATCAGGCTGTGTTTGACCGTGAAGCGGAACAGATCCGACTCTTTACCGACCAGCCCCACCGCCGCACAGGCAATGGCGATGGACTGCGGTGAAATCATTTTTCCGGTCACGCCGCCGGTGGTATTTGCCGCGACCAGTAGCACGTCCGAGACGCCAATCTGCTGCGCGGCGGTGGCCTGCAGCGCGGCAAACAGCGCGTTGGAAGAGGTATCAGAACCGGTCAGGAACACGCCGAGCCAGCCGAGGAACGGCGAGAAGAACGGGAACGCGCCACCGGTATGCGCCAGGGCTAAAGCCAGCGTCGATGACAGACCTGAGTAGTTAGAGATAAACGCGAACGCCAGCACCATGCCGATGGAGTAAATCGGCAGCGCCAAATCCTTCAGCGTGTGGCCGAACGTGACTACCGCATCTTTCGGCTTCATGCGCAGCCACACCACAGAAAGTAGGGCGGCAAACAGGATTGCGGTGCCGGTCGCGGAGAACCAGTCGAACTTATACACCGCCGCATACGGCGTGGCGTCGTGAACCACCGGTGGCATACGCGCAACCAGTTTGTCGAGATACGGCACGGAGACGTTAAACACCCAGTCATACAGCGCGCCGCCCGGGGCGAACAGTGCCTTAAACGGCGGCACGCTCCATAACGTCACGGTGGCGGTCAGGAACAGGAACGGCGACCATGCGCGGAGCACCTGTCCCGGCGTGTATTGGGTGCGAGACAGAGTCATATCGACCTGAGACGCGCCCACGTCGGCAAAGCGGAAAATGCGCACTGGCTGCCAGCGTTTCAGGAACAGCGTCAGGCACACCAGGGAAACCAGTGACGAGATAATGTCCGGCAGCTCAGGGCCGATAAAGTTGGAGCTCAGGTACTGGGCAATCGCGAAGGAACCGCCCGCGACCATCACCGCAGGCCAGGTCTCTTTCACGCCGCGCCAGCCGTCCATAATCGCCATGATCCAGAACAGCACGATGATGGTCAGGAACGGCAGCTGACGGCCGACCATTTGGCCGATGGCAAAGCTGTCGATACCGGTGACCTGACCCGCAACCAGAATCGGAATGCCCATCGCGCCGAATGCCACCGGTGCGGTGTTCACGATCAGGCACAGGCCCGCGGCATACAGCGGGTTAAACCCAAGGCCGACCAACAGCGCGGCGGTAATCGCCACCGGTGCGCCAAAGCCCGCGGCCCCTTCCAGAAATGCGCCAAACGAGAAGCCGACGATCAGCATTTGCAGGCGCTGGTCCGGCGTTATCGATAATATCGATGATCGGATGATGTCGAACTGCCCGGTTTTCACCGAGATTTTGTAGACAAATACCGCGGCAATAATAATCCAGGCAATTGGCCACAGGCCGTAGAAGAAGCCGTATACCACGGAAGCCAGCGCGCGATCGACCGGCATTTTATAGAACAGGAGTGCCACCGCGAGGGCAATAGCGACGGTATAGCTCGCGGCGACGTAGCCCTTCAGCTTGAGCTTAATCAGTGCGAAGAAGAAAAAGATGATCGGTAGGGCGGCAATCAGGCTTGAGAGCCAGATATTTCCCGCAGGGTCGTAGTTTTGTTGCCAGAGGTTCATGCAGGTCTCCAGAGAACCACTCCACGGCCACACGGGCGAGTCTACGCTCAGCTCTGCGTCACACGTTTTGTAAAAGTGGTCCTGCCAATATGGTGGTGTGAGGGTAATGCCAAGGAATGGTTAACCATATGTTGCCGTCAGGCAATTCATATGTTGCATGAGATGTGGATTATGTGAGGCGTCAGGCAGAACCAATGAGAATTGGTAGGGCCAATTTAAAGGGGGTCAGACAATCACCCTCTCCCGATGGGAGAGGGCCGGGAACGGAAGAGGGATTAAAAAGCGGTCTTAGAAAAACCGGTCATCTCTTGCAATTCCATCTCACGACCGAGGGCGGTCATTGGGTGAACAATCACCAGGCCGCGCACGGTTTTCTTAAGCTTGCCAATATCGGCCTGCTCTTTCTTGGTGATGGCACGGCGGTGCGGCAGGGCCAGCAGCTTTTGCGCTTCTTTGCTCAGCTTTTGCGTATACACAACACGCAGACGCGCGATCTCTGCTTCCAGAGTCGCTTTTTCTTTTTCAAGCTCAGCGAATTTCTCTGCTTCATCGACCAGAGAGAGGGTCGGCTGCAGGTGGCGGATAGCGTCCAGGCGGTCGCTCAGGCGTTTGATTTCGTTCTTTTCAACTTCTTTCATGGTCTGTGGCTTTTGCTAGTAAAAGAGTATCGATGCTCAATAGTATGCGCGTTGAGCGCTGTTCCTGATAGTTAATTATCGAAAATTGATGCATTACACGCAGAGAAAATACGTGATTGGCATCTCTAATTTTATGAAATTAAACGCTATTTTGTGATGCTCAATTCCGAGTGCATTTTTTTGCATTAAGCAGATGAAAAGGGATGTTATGTCAGTGGCAGGAGGATTACTTCTGAAAGGCTTTTTTTAAGCTGATTCGTGAAATCAGCTCAGTGAGTGACAGGACCATGGTTGACCGGATCATCTGCTGGTAGCGTTGCTTCTGCATAGCATACAGTTCCACATCGCTGGTATCGAATATCGGTTGTGGCGGCAGTGCGACAACGCAGTTCAGCTCGCCAAACGGGCCGAGGATTTCGTCGTCAGTGAACGCGTATTCGCTGCCGTCGTGATTGAGTTCTTCACGCAGCGCCATCAGCAGTTCGGCATCTTCGTATTCCGCACGGCTAATCACGCCGAGCCCGTAGATGAGCTTCAGACGCACAGACAGATCGCCCAGCGGCCCTTCGCCGTCCAGCAACGGTTCCACTGCGTATTTGACCGCGTAATCGTCTTTGCGGAAGACCTGAAGCACCAGCATATTTACCGCCTCGGTTAACAATTCGACGGCGGTTATCAGGAAGCTTCGTACGGTTTTGCCAGCATTCAGACGCTCAAGCACACGGTTTTCAAAGGCTTGTGTTTGTTCCATTATTGCCTGCATATCTGACAATCTTTTGTTTGGGTGCTGCTGCAAGAGCAGCACCGGGTCCTGCATCATGCGCTCGCTTTATACGCCGCAACCGCTTGTGCGACCACATCGCTCTCAGCGTCCAGGCCGGAGACCTGCGCGAGTGCGGCCTGTGGTCCTTTCTCGTCGATAAGCGCCGCGAGTTCCAGCGCCTGTGGATCCTGCTCACTGCGGTAGTGCATCGCGGCAGCAATGCCTTTCACCAGATTGGCGTGCGGCAGACTGTATTCCAGCGTGCCGAGCAGCGGTTTAATCAGGCGATCGCCCGCGCTCAGTTTACGCAGCGGCTGACGGCCCACGCGCTCAACGTCATCTTTCAGATACGGATTCTCAAAGCGACCGAGGATTTTCTGGATGTAAGCCGCGTGTTTTTCGGCATCAAAACCGTAGCGTTTAATCAGCACTGCGCCGCTCTCATCCATCGCGCCTTTCACTACTGCACGGACCTGCTCATCAAGGATTGCATCACGGATAGTCTGATGACCCGCCAGCTTACCGAGGTACGCGGTTATAGCATGCCCGGTGTTCAGGGTGAAGAGCTTGCGTTCGACAAATGCCATCAGGTTATCGGTTAATTCCATTCCTGGGATCGTCGGCAGGGTTCCCTTGAATTGGGTCTGGTCGACAATCCACTCGCTGAAGGTTTCCACGGTCACTTCCAGCGGGTCGTTGGTGGCGGATTCAGACGGGGGAACGATGCGGTCCACGGCGGAATCGACAAAACCAACGTGCTCAGCCACCCAGGCTTTATCTTCTTCGGCCAGCGCCGCGTCAACATGGCCTTTCAGCTGAGTTGTGCCGCGGACCATGTTTTCACAGGCGATAATGTTCAGTGGGGTGTTGTTGCCAGCGGCTTTGCGCTTGGCCAGGCCTTTGGCAATCGCTGGGGCGATGCGCTCCAGAACCACAGGGCCAACGGCGGTGGTCACCAGGTCAACCTGAGCAATCAGGTCCACCACATCATCACCGATGCTGCTGACGGCGTTCACACCAGAGACGGTTTCTACCTGCTCATTCTCGCCAACCACATGCACCTGATAGCTATGACGGGCATTCAGGGCATCAAGAACTACCTGATTCACATCGGCGAACGTCAGCGTGATACCCGCATCGGCCAACAGTTTGCCGATAAAGCCACGTCCGATATTACCTGCGCCAAAATGTAATGCTTTCATAGTCTTAACCTTCATCAATGTTTTTACCCGAGAGGGCTCGGGTGAGGGAACATCCGCGGTCCCTCACCCGAACCCTCTCCTTGTGACAGGAGAGGGTGTTGCCGTTAGGCTCTGTTACCCGAAATCAGGGCCAGCACTTCGCCCACGCTGTTGGTGGTGGCCAGACGCTCGATAACGGATTCATCGTCCAGCGCATTGGTCAGGCTGGTGATGACGTGGATGTGTTCGTTATTACGCGCCGCGATACCAATCACCAGGCGGGCAATGTCGTCCGGCTCTTCGCCGAAGCGCACGCCGTCAGGGTACTGACAGAATACCACGCCAGTTTTCAGCACACGGTCTTTCGCTTCGATGGTGCCGTGCGGTACCGCGATGGACTCACCCAGATAGGTCGGGGTCAGTTTTTCACGTTCCAGCATTGCTTCCACATATTCCGGCTCAACATAGCCGCCTTTCACCAGCTGCTCACCGGCAAAACGGATGGCTTCTTCTTTACTGAACGCTTTGCAGCCGAGGAAGATGTTTTCCGCGCCGAGTTTGAACAGGTGGCTGTCGTCCGCGTCGAAGCTGTCTTTCAGGCTGTCGCGCACTTTCACCTGGTTATCTTCATGACGCTGTGCAGCCACCAGACGCTCGGTCAGACTGGTGTACAGGCCGCTGTCGAGGAAGTTAGTCAGTGAAATATGCTGGGCCTGTGGCACCTGGCGCATCGCACGTTCGGTCAGATCGCGGTGAGTAATCACCAGGTCGACATCCGGTGGCAGGTTGTTGATAGCGCTGTTGGTGACAGAGATATGACTCAGACCGGCATCAGCCACTTTCTTACGCAGCACGCCTGCACCCATTGCGCTGGAACCCATACCGGCATCACAGGCAACGATGATTTTACGCACGTGGCTCAGGTCGTTGGTCACGTCGCCTGCAGTCAGCGGGTTCGCTGCACCTTTGGACTCGGATTTCATCTCCTGCATACGACGGCTCGCTGCTTCGATATCCTCTTCTTCTTTCACTTTGCTGGTTTTCAGCAGGATGGCAGAGACGATGAAGGATACCGCTGTTGCCGCAACAATTGCCGCGATGTTAGCGAAGTAAGCGCCTTTCGGGGTCATCGCCAGCACCGCCAGGATGGAACCTGGGGAAGCCGGAGACACCAGGCCGCCGTTCAGGATAGTCAGAGTGAAGACGCCAGTCATACCACCGAGAATAACGGCCAGGATCAGACGTGGGTTCATCAGCACGTATGGGAAATAAATTTCGTGGATACCACCCAGGAAGTGGATGATGGCCGCGCCGCCCGCAGACTGCTTAGCATTACCACGACCGAAGAACATGTACGCCAGCAGGACGCCCATCCCCGGACCCGGGTTCGCTTCAATCAGGAAGAAGATGGATTTGCCCAATTCATGGGACTGCTGAATCCCCAGCGGCGAGAAGATACCGTGGTTAATGGCGTTATTGAGGAACAGGATTTTCGCCGGTTCAACAAAGATAGACGCCAGCGGCAGCATGTCGTGAACGACCATGAAGTTAACGCCAGCCGCCAGGACTTTCGACAGCATCTCAACCGCAGGGCCAATGCCGAGGAACGCCAGAATGGCAAGGATCATCCCGATGATGCCAGCGGAGAAGTTGTTCACCAGCATCTCGAAGCCGGATTTGATTTTACCGTCAACCCAGACGTCGAAGCGTTTAATCGCCCAGCCACCCAGAGGACCGGCAATCATCGAACCGAGGAACATCGGCATATCGGCACCGACGATAACACCCATAGTAGTAATTGCGCCGACCACGCCGCCGCGTTCACCGCCAACCAGACGACCACCGGTATAACCGATGAGCAGTGGCAGCAGATAAGTAATCATTGGCCCGACAAGTTTCGCCAGCGTTTCGTTTGGCAACCATCCTGTAGGAATAAATAACGCCGTGATGATACCCCACGCGATAAACGCGCCGATGTTTGGCATCACCATGTTGCTGAGGAAGCGACCAAAGCTTTGCACTCTGATCTTGATATCGGATGACATAAAAACACCCCTTCTTATGTTTGCTGTCGCGCAGGCTAAAAGCCCGAGGCTTATTGTTAATTGGCGGCAGAGGTAGTAGCCGGACCCTGTTGATGATGCGAAATCTGGCACTGAATCGTTCAACTGTCCAGTCAGCACCTCTTGATGTGATCTGCATCACGCTAATATAGGGTGATGCGTCGTGATTGAAGTGATCGCTATCACAAAATCTCTGTGTAAAAAAAGAACAGAGGTTGAAAAGTGAGCCATTACGGGCTGTTAATGTGATGTTAATCACATTTTGGATCTGGCTATTTGTTGTTGATGTGTGATTAGCATCACAAAGAATTTTCGCCTGCGTCCGGACAACTGTGATCACACGCATATTCTCAATGTTGAGGGGCTGCCGTTGTAATTGAGTAACACGGTCAACGGACGGCGAGTTTACGCATTCTGTGTTATAGCAATATGACCGACTGGCGATTAATTTTTAGTTATCACTCAGGCGTTCCGCAACGGGGCGCGTGCCGATGGGCGTGTCATAATTTCGAGGCGGCTATGTTTCTTAATTATTTTGCGTTAGGTGTGCTTATTTTCGTCTTTCTGGTGATTTTTTACGGGATCATTATTTTGCATGATATTCCTTATCTTATCGCCAAATCCCGCAATCACCCTCACGCCGATGCCATACACGTCGCAGGTTGGGTGAGTCTGTTTACCCTGCATGTTATCTGGCCATTTTTATGGATCTGGGCCACGTTGTACCGCCCAGAACGCGGCTGGGGAATGCAAGCGGAGCACGAGTCTTTGATTCAATTACAGCGCCGGGTCTCGGAGCTTGAGCAGAAACTTGCGGACACACAACGGTCGTCTGCGGAGTAATTATCATGGATTTACTCATTATTCTGACCTACGTCGCGCTGGCCTGGGCGATATTTAAAATATTCAAAATCCCGGTTAATAAATGGACGGTTCCGACCGCAGCATTGGGTGGCGTTTTTATTGTTAGCGGGCTTATCTTATTAATGAATTATAACCACCCGTATACCGCACAGGCGCAAAAAGCGGTGATCTCGATTCCGATAACGCCGCAAGTCACGGGTATTGTCAGCGAAGTCACCGATAAGCAAAACGTGCTGATTAAAAAAGGCGACGTGCTGTTTAAACTCGACCCCACGCGTTATCAGGCGCGGGTCAGCCGCCTGGAGGCCGATTTAGTCACGGCGATTCACAACACTGAATCGATGAAAGGGCAATTGACCGAAGCGCTGGCCAATACTCAGCGCGTCAGTGCGGAACGCGACCGGCTGTATAAAGATTATCAGCGCTATCTGCAAGGTAGTAAGGCGAGAGTGAATCCGTTTTCAGAAAGTGACATCGACAATGCCCGGCAAAATTATCTGGCGCAGGACGCGATGGTGAAATCCTCGGTGGCTGAACAGTCGCAGATCAAGAGCCAACTCGACAGCATGGTCAACGGCGAACAGTCGCAAATCGTCAGCCTGCGTGCGCAGCTGACCGAGGCGCGGTATAACCTCGAACAAACCGTGGTGCGAGCCCCCAGCGACGGTTATGCCACTCAGGTGTTGATTCGCCCCGGAACCTACGCCGC
The DNA here is from genome assembly GCF_024764775.1 of Scandinavium manionii. NCBI lineage: Bacteria > Pseudomonadati > Pseudomonadota > Gammaproteobacteria > Enterobacterales > Enterobacteriaceae > Scandinavium > Scandinavium manionii. Next base: position 157,632 of record NZ_JALIGC010000037.1, read on the forward strand.
CGCGCTGCCGTTGCGCCCGGTGATGGTCTTTATCCCCGAGCAAAAACGGCAAATTGTCGCGCAGTTCAGGCAGAACTCGCTCCTGCGTCTCGAGCCAGGGGACATGGCCGAAGTGGTGTTTAATGCGCTGCCAGGGCAAGTATTCACCGGCAAGCTGACCTCTATTTTGCCGGTGGTGCCAGGCGGTTCGTATCAGGCGCAGGGCACGCTGCAATCGCTGACGGTAGTGCCCGGCACCGATGGCGTCTTAGCGCTTATCGAGCTTGCGCCCAATACGCAGGTGGAATCTCTGCCGGATGGTATTTACGCCCAGGTAGCGGTCTATTCCGACCATTTCAGCCACGTCGCGGTGATGCGTAAAGTGCTACTGCGCATGACCAGCTGGATGCACTATCTGTATCTTGATCATTAACCTGAATTTTTAACCCACCTGCGCCATACTGATATTTTTGCGGAATATTCAGGGAGCAGGCGATGAAACTGATTGGCAGTTATACCAGCCCGTTTGTGCGTAAAATCTCGGTTATCCTGCTCGAAAAGGGGATAACGTTCGAGTTTATCAACGAGATGCCGTACAACGCCGAAAGCGGCGTGGCAAAGTATAACCCGCTCGGCAAGGTTCCGGCGCTGGTGACCGACGACGGCGAATGCTGGTTCGACTCTCCGATTATCGCCCAGTACATCGAGCTGCTCGATATCGCGCCCGCCATGATGCCGCGAGATACCAAAGCCGCGCTGCGCATGCGCCAGCTTGAATCCCTGGCCGACGGCATCATGGATGCGGGACTGGTGTCCGTGCGCGAGCAGGCGCGCCCGGCGGCCCAGCAGTCACCAGACGAGCTGCTGCGCCAGCGTGAAAAAATCACCCGCTCGCTGGATGCCCTGGAAGAATACGCTGCCAACGGCACGCTAAAAGCCGATGAACTGAACCTGGCCACCATCGCCGTGGCCTGCGCGGTGGGCTATCTTAATTTTCGTCGCGTTTCCCCTGGCTGGTGCGCCAAGCGCCCGCATCTGGTGAAGCTGGTAGAAGCCCTGTTCCAGCGCGACAGTTTTGCCCGCACCGAACCGCCAAAAGCGTAGCGCGATCAATGACGCTCAGTTCGCAATAGCAGTACAATTCCCGCACGTTTATTCCCCTCTCCCGTTGGGAGGGGGCATACCACAGGCTTATTCATGACCACCGAAAACCCTTCGCTGTTCAGTCAAATTCCCGCCACCGATCGCCTGTTGCGCGACCCGGCATTTTCCGAGCTTATTGCTAACACCGGGCACAGCCAGGTGGTGAATGTATTACGCCAGTTGCAGGATGAAGCCCGTGAGGCCATTCGCACTCATGGCACGCTGCCCGAATGGTGTCAGGACTGGCATCAGACGGCGGTCGCAAGGCTGAGCGACGAGGCGCAAAGCCCGCTGCGACCGGTGTTTAACCTCACCGGTACCGTACTGCACACCAATCTGGGGCGCGCGCTTCAGGCCGAAACTGCCGTGGCGGCAGTCACGCAGGTAATGCGCGAGCCGGTGACGCTGGAATATTCCCTCGACGGCGCCGGGCGCGGGCATCGTGACCGCGCGATCGCGGAATTGCTCACCCGTCTTACCGGCGCGGAAGATGCCTGCATCGTCAACAACAATGCGGCAGCGGTGCTGCTGATGCTGGCGGCGACGGCGAACGGTAAAGAAGTGGTGGTGTCACGCGGCGAACTGGTGGAGATTGGCGGCGCGTTCCGCATTCCGGATGTGATGCGCCAGGCGGGCTGCGTGTTACATGAAGTGGGCACCACCAACCGCACGCATGCGCGTGATTACCGTGAGGCTGTCAACGACAATACCGGCCTGCTGATGAAGGTCCACACCAGTAATTACAGCGTGGAAGGGTTTACTAAAGCGGTCGATGAAGCAGAGCTGGCCGCCATCGGGCATGAACACGGCATTCCGGTGGTCGCGGATTTGGGCAGCGGTTCGCTGGTGGATTTAAGCCAGTACGGTTTGCCGAAAGAGCCGATGCCGCAGGCGTTAATTGCCAGCGGCGTCAGCCTGCTGAGTTTCTCCGGCGATAAGTTGCTCGGCGGCCCGCAGGCCGGGATTATCGTGGGCAAACGCGAACTGATTGCAAAGCTGCAAACGCACCCGCTGAAACGCGCGCTGCGGGCCGATAAAATGACGCTGGCGGCGCTGGACGCCACCCTGCGCCTCTATCTGCATCCGGAAAAATTGCGTCAGACACTGCCGACGCTACGCCTGCTGGCCCGCCGTCAGGATGATATCCGCGCACAGGGCGAGCGCTTACTGGCTCCGCTTCAGGCGCATTATCCGGCGTTTGATGTACGTCTTGAGCCGTGTTTATCGCAGATTGGCAGCGGTTCGCTGCCGGTCGACCGCTTACCGTCCCAGGCGCTGACGTTCACACCGACCGACGGGCGCGGCGCATCGCTTGAGGCGCTGGCCGAGCGCTGGCGACGCCTCGACACGCCGGTGTTAGGGCGGATTAGCGACGGGCGTTTATGGCTCGATTTACGTTGTCTTGAAGATGAATCACGCTTTCTGGAGAGTGTGCTGAAATGATTATTGCCACCGCCGGTCACGTCGACCACGGCAAAACCACGCTGTTGCAGGCGATAACCGGCGTCAACGCTTCCCGTCTGCCGGAAGAAAAAGCACGCGGAATGACGATTGATTTGGGCTACGCCTACTGGCCACAGCCCGACGGGCGCGTGCCTGGGTTCATCGACGTACCGGGCCATGAAAAGTTTCTGGCGAATATGCTGGCGGGCGTGGGCGGTATCGATCATGCGCTGCTGGTGGTGGCCTGTGACGATGGTGTGATGGCGCAAACCCGTGAGCATCTGGCGATTTTGCAACTGACGGGCAAACCCACTTTAACCGTGGTGCTCACCAAAACCGATCGCGTGGATGCCGCGCGTATCAGTGAGGTTCACCGTCAGGTTGTCGATGTTTTACGTGAATACGGCTTTGATGACGTTTCCCTGTTTGAAACCGCCGCCACGCAAATGCAAGGCATCGATGCCCTGCGCACGCATCTTTTACAACTGGCCGAACGCCAGCACGTTGAACATCAACGTTTTCGTCTGGCGATTGACCGGGCGTTCACCGTCAAAGGGGTCGGGCTGGTGGTTACGGGCACTGCGCTTTCCGGCGAAGTGAACGTCGGCGATACGCTGTGGCTGACGGGGGCGAATACCCCAATGCGCGTGCGTGGGTTGCACGCCCAAAACCAGCCTGCCGGGCAGGCTCACGCCGGGCAGCGTATCGCGCTGAACATCAGCGGCGATGCGCAAAAAGAAGACCTTAGCCGTGGCGACTGGCTGCTGTCGCAACGGCCTGCGGAACCGTCAGAGCGGGTGATTGTTGAGCTACATTGTCATACGCCGCTGAGTCAGTGGCAGCCGCTGCACATTCACTATGCCGCGAGCCACATCACCGGGCGCGTCTCGCTGCTGGAAAACAATCTGGCGGAACTGGTTTTCGACACGCCGCTGCATCTGGCGGATAACGACCGGCTGGTGCTGCGCGATATTTCTGCCCGCGTCACGCTGGCCGGTGCGCGGGTGATCACACTCAATCCCCCGCGTCGCGGCAAGCGTAAACCGGAATATCTGGTCTGGCTGGCACAGCTCGCAGCGGCGGAAAATAACGGACAGGCGCTCGATATCCATTTGCAGCGCGACGCGGTTCGCCTGAGCGAATTTGGCTGGACGCGACAGCTCAACGATGTGGGGATGGCTGAACTGACTCGTCCACGCGACCTGCTGACGGCGGGTGATAACCTTCTCAGCGCCAGTCTCGCGGCGCACTGGCAGCAAAAGCTGCTTGATGCGTTGGCGGTGTATCACGATCAGCACCGCGACGAGCCGGGGCCGGGCCGCGAACGTCTGCGGCGTATCGCGCTGCCGATGGAGGACGAGGCGCTGGTGCTGATGCTGCTGGAGCGGATGCGTACGTCCGGCATTATCGGCAGTCATCACGGCTGGCTGCATCTGCCGGAACACAAAGCCGGATTCACTGACGAACAGCGCGTGCTGTGGCAAAAAGTGGAACCGCTGTTTGGCGCTGAGCCGTGGTGGGTGCGCGACCTTGCTCAGCAGGCGGGCGCAGACGAACAGGTCATGCGGCAGACGCTGCGTCAGGCGGCACAGCAGGGGATGATCACCGCGATCGTCAAAGACCGTTATTACCGCAATGACCGGATCGTGCAGTTTGCCGGGCTGATACGCTACCTCGATCAGATGCGCGGCTCAACCTGTGCCGCTGATTTCCGCGACAGCCTCAACGTCGGGCGAAAACTGGCGATACAGATCCTCGAATATTTCGACCGCATTGGCTTCACGCGCCGTCGCGGCAACGACCACCTGCTGCGCGATGCGATGCTGTTCCCGGAGCCCGAAGACAGCAATCCGTGACCGCGCTCGTAAAGCGTTAAACGGCTGGCGAAGAAATCGCCAGCCGCGTCTACCCTTACAGGACACCTCACTGCAAGGAGACGGTAATGACCAACAATCCTCCCTCCACGGGCATCCAGCCCGGCGTTTATGGTTTTCCCCTCAAGCTGAAAGCGCGTTACGACAACTTTATCGGCGGCAACTGGGTCGCACCGACGGACGGCGAGTACTACAAAAACCTGACTCCGGTCACCGGGCAGTTGTTGTGTGAAGTCGCGTCATCCGGGCCGCGAGACATCGATCTGGCGCTGGATGCGGCGCATAAAATCAAAGACAAATGGGGGCAAACCTCTGTCCAGGACAGGGCTGCCATTCTGCTCAAAATTGCCGATCGCATGGAGCAAAACATCGAGCTCCTGGCGACGGCGGAAACCTGGGATAACGGTAAACCGATTCGCGAAACCACTGCCGCCGATGTGCCGCTGGCGATTGACCATTTCCGCTATTTTGCCTCCTGTATCCGCGCGCAGGAAGGCGGGATCAGCGAAGTCGACAGCGATACCGTGGCCTATCATTTCCACGAACCGCTGGGCGTGGTCGGGCAGATTATTCCGTGGAACTTCCCGCTGCTGATGGCGAGCTGGAAAATGGCGCCAGCGCTGGCTGCCGGAAACTGTGTGATCCTCAAACCTGCTCGCCTGACGCCGCTGTCGGTATTAATGCTAATGGAGATTATCGGCGACCTGCTGCCGCCGGGCGTGGTGAACGTGGTCAACGGCGCGGGTGGTGAAATCGGCGAATATCTGGCGACCTCAAAACGCATCAACAAAGTGGCCTTTACCGGCTCGACGGAAGTCGGCCAGCAAATCATGCAGTACGCCACCCAGAATATCATCCCGGTGACGCTGGAACTCGGCGGAAAATCGCCGAACATCTTCTTTGCCGACGTGATGGACGAAGAGGACGCCTTCTTTGAGAAAGCGCTGGAAGGGTTGGCGCTGTTTGCCTTCAACCAGGGCGAGGTCTGTACCTGCCCGAGCCGCGCGCTGGTGCATGAATCCATCTACGACCGCTTTATGGAACGCGCCATTCGTCGGGTGGAAAGCATCCGCAGCGGCAACCCGCTCGACAACGTGACGCAAATGGGCGCGCAGGTTTCCAGTGGACAAATGGACACTATCCTCAACTACATCGACATCGGTAAAAAAGAGGGGGCGGACGTGCTGACCGGCGGACGGCGCAAAATGTTCGAGGGCGATCTGAAAGAGGGCTATTACCTCGAGCCGACCATCCTGTTTGGCAAAAACAATATGCGGGTGTTCCAGGAGGAGATCTTTGGCCCGGTGTTATCCGTGACGACGTTCAAAACCATGGAAGAGGCGCTGGCGATTGCCAACGATACCCAATACGGGCTGGGTGCGGGCGTCTGGAGTCGCAACGGTAATCTGGCGTATAAAATGGGGCGCGGCATTCAGGCCGGGCGCGTGTGGACCAACTGCTATCACGCCTATCCTGCCCACGCCGCGTTTGGCGGCTACAAGCAGTCAGGAATTGGCCGTGAAACCCACAAAATGATGCTCGAGCATTACCAGCAAACCAAATGCCTGCTGGTGAGTTACTCCGATAAACCGTTAGGCCTGTTCTAACGGAAAATGCCCGGTGCGCAGCGCCACCGGGCATCTTTTTACTTAATGTCCTGCCGACGCGGCGGCACTCGGTGCGCCGGATCTCACAAACGGTGGACGGGTGAACCAGATAATGACGATCAACCCCATAAAGCCCCAGCCAAGGAGCCAGAAGTAATCAATCGTCGACATCATGTACGCCTGCTGTTCGATGGTTCTGTCGATCAGCGCGAAATGCTGCTGCGTCGGGCCGCCCATCTTCTGCACGTAATCCACCGCCGCCGGATTGTATTGCGACACACTTTCCGTCAGGTTGGCGTGATGGAAAATTTCGCGGCGCTGCCAAATCCAGGTGGTCAGCGAGGAGGCAAACGAGCCGCCGAGGACGCGGAAGAATGTCGCCAGGCCAGAACCTTCCGCCACTTCGTTGCCATGCAGATTAGACAGCACGATGGTCGTCAGCGGCATAAAGAAGAACGCCACCCCAATCCCCATAAACATCTGCACGCCCGCAATGGTGCGGAAATCCACATCGGTACTAAACTGCGCGCGCATCAGGCATGACGCGCCCATCGTCAGGAACGACAATGAACATAGAATCCGCAGGTCCACGCGGGTGGCGTAGCGCCCGATAATCGGCGTCATCAGCAACGGTAAAAAACCCATCGGCGCGGCGGCAAGCCCGGCCCAGATGGCGGTATAGCCCATCTGCGTTTGCAGCCACTGCGGCAGAATAATGTTAATGGCGAAGAACGCGGCATAGCCGAGCATTAACGACAGCGTACCAATCGCGAAATTACGGTCCTTAAACAGGCGCAGATTCACGATCGGATGCTTGTCATCCAGCTCCCACATCACAAAGGAAATCAGGCTGATGGCGGAGACAATGGACATCACAATAATCGGCGTGGAGGAGAACCAGTCTTCGTCGTTGCCTTTATCGAGTACCACCTGCAACAGGCCCACACCCAGCACCAGCAGCATGATCCCGATGTAGTCGATAGGTGAAGACTGCGTGGTTTCTTCACGCCCGCGAAGCTGCGTCCAGACCACAATCGAGGCAAAAATACCGATGGGTACGTTGATATAAAAAATCCACGGCCAGGAGTAGTTATCGGTTATCCATCCGCCGGTAATCGGCCCGACAATCGGCGCAACCACGGTCACCATCGACAGCAGTGCCAGCGCCATACTTCGCTTCATCGGCGGGAAGATAACCAGTAACAGCGTCTGGCACATCGGGAACATCGGCCCGGCGCAAAAGCCTTGCAGCGCTCGGAAGATAATCAGCTCCGTCATGCTGTGGGCGAAGCCGCACAGGAACGAGGTCAGGGTGAAAAACACCACTGAAGCGATGAACAGCCGAAGCTGACCAAAACGCCGGGTAAACCAGCCGGTAAGCGGCAGGGCAATGGCGTTACACACCGCAAAGGAAGTGATAACCCATGTGCCCTGGTCGGCGCTGACCCCGAGGTTACCGGAAATGGTCGGCAGGGCCACGTTGGCGATGGTGGAATCCAGCACCTGCATAAACGTCGCCAGGGACAACGCCAGCGTCGCCAGGATCAGGCTCGGTGGCGTATAAGCGGCCTTAGGTTCTGACATAACTGCTCTCCTAGCGCTGCGCGGAGGCTACGGCGCTGCTGTTGTCATGCAGAATTTTGGCGACCAGTTTGTCGGCGGCTGCCATCGGCGTGTTGTACACGTCGGTGGTAAAGCGCGGCTCGCTAACGGTTTTTTGCGGCAGAAGATGGCCGTCGAGGTCACGAATATCGACCTGCACGTTCATCGACAGACCAATACGCAATGGATGCTTTTGCATGTCATGTTCGTCGAGCGCAATGCGCACCGGCAGACGCTGCACAATCTTGATCCAGTTCCCGCTGGCGTTCTGCGCAGGCAGCAGCGAGAACGCGCTCCCGGTGCCGATCCCCAGGCTTTCGATGGTGCCGTGATACTGTACGTCATCACCGTACAGGTCCGCATTCAGCGTCACTTTCTGCCCCAGGCGCATGTCCTGCATCTGGCTCTCTTTAAAGTTGGCATCGACCCACACTTCCTTCAGCGGCACGATCGACAACAGCGTGGTACCGGATGTCACCCGCATCCCAAGCTGTACAGCACGCTTCGCGACAAAGCCGCTGACTGGCGCAACGATGGTGCTACGGGCGTTATCCAGATAGCGCTGACGCAGGGTCGCTACGGCAGTTTTAATTTCCGGATGGCTGTCGATAACGGTGTCATCGACCATCGCCTGATTGGTTTTCAACGCCTGCTCTACAGCGGTTAAATCGCTCTGCGCACTGGTGACCGCATCACGATAATGGGAAAGGTCTTCCGCTGAGACCGCGCCGCTGGCGAAAATTTTCTGTCGGCGGTTGTAGTCATTTTGCGCCGTTTGCAGCGCGACTTTTTTGGCCGCTACCTGCGCGCGATAATTATCGGCAGTGCTGTATAAACCGCGAACCTGACGCACGGTGCTGGCGAGATCGGCTTCGGCCTGCTGCAACGCAATTTCGGTATCGCTCGGGTCAAGCAGGACCAACGGCTGGCCTTTCTGCACGAAATCGCCTTCATCGACCGTTACCTGTGTTACCGTCCCGGCAATCTGCGGGGTCAGCGTGACCTGGTTGCCGTTGACATAGGCGTCATCGGTTGATTCATAAAAACGGGCATACAGCAGATACCACGCCAGGCTGCCTGCGGCGGCGAGGATGAGGATCAGCAATAAAATGGCGAAATTACGTTTGCGTTTGCTGGGACGTTGAGTCGTGTCCGGAGCGGTGTTTTCCATAGTGATAATGGCCTTTGGCTTGTGCTTAGCGATGGGGAGCCGTGAATTCGTCCGGCAGCATTTTGATAAGAATGTCTTTCAGCTGTTGGGATTCATCGGGGGTCAGACGGGCCGTTAAATCAGCCAGGATGGTATTAAGTGCTTCATTCTGAAAGGTTTCGCAGAGGTGTTGGCCTTTCTCCGTCAGGGCCAGGATCACCTGGCGTTTGTCTTGCGGATTAGGATGGCGTTCAATCAGGTCATGCTTGACCATCCTTTCCACCATGCGGCTCATCGCGCCGGTATCCATCTGCAAGCTTTTGCAGATTTCCGCCGGGCGGGTGTTCCCTTTGAAGATATTAATCAGCACCTTAAATTGCGGCGCGGTAACCCCGGCACCGGAAAAATAGTGACTGATAAGCTGGTCTTTGAATTGGCTTGCCAGATGAAAAAGCAAACCCAGATGCAGGTTTTTGTCGGTGCTCGCCGTTGCGGATGTCATGATAGCTGCCTGGTCAGTAATTAAATTAATGATTACTGCCAGGTCAACTATTGTCAATAAACGTCAGTGTAAAGCACACGGATTGACAAACACCGCTCCGCTCCGTTTTGCGCGCGCGGCTGTAAAACTTCCTGTCGTTTGCATCACCCATAAACTTTACTGCGTAGCACATTCCCGAATGACAATTCTCCCCCTGCTCAGATACCTGACGTGCGATATCGTGATGTCTATTACTGATGGTGTGTGTATGGTGTGTATAATTATCGAGGGAAGATAATGTGACCAGTGCGGAAGTGATAGGCATTCTGAAAAAGAACGGCTGGATTGAGAAGCGCACCAGGGGAAGTCATCATCAATTCGTCATCCCGAGCGGCCTGGGCTGGTCACGGTTCCCCATCCGAAAAAAGACATCAAGCCTGGGACGCTGATGCAAATTTGGCGTCAGGCAGGGCTCAAACACTAAATTTCAGGAGCGACCATGTTTTATCCGGCTTATATCCATTCTGACGCCGACGGAAGCGCCAGTGGCTTTTTCCCTGATGTTCCCGGTTGTTATTTTGCGGGGGATTCTCTCGACGCGGCGTTCCAGGATGCCCGAAGCGCACTGACGGCCCATTTTGAAACTCTGTGTGAGATGCAGGACATCATCCCGAATCCTGACGCGGTTGAACATCACCTTGAGCAGCGGTCGGAGGATTTCAGCGGCGGGCAGTGGCTGCTGGTGGATATCAATATGAATCAATTTGACGGACGGGCAGAGCGGATCAACATCACCCTGCCACGGCGTCTACTCGCAAAAATTGATGGCTTTGTTCTCGAACATCCGCGATTCAGCAACCGTAGCGCATTTCTTGCCGAAGCCGCACGGCGGGTGCTGCAGGGGTGAACATGAGGTTTTGTAGGCCCGGCAAGCCTGCGCCGCCGGGCATGTCGCAATCACCCCTCATTCACCCAGATCCGCATTTCACCTTCGCCGCGGTTGGCCCAGCAGAACCACGGGATAAAGGTCAGCGTCTGGGTCTGGCGGGTGGCAGGCGAGCGGTCGTAATGCCACAGGGATTGCTGCTCCGGTTTTGCTGAAGTCTGTTTTACACCTTCGGCCTGAATTAGCACCTTGTGGGCGAACAGGCCTTTGCCTTCAAACGCATTGAACGTCGCGTTTTCCGGCAGCCACAGGTTATGCAGTTCCTCACCGTTGTCTGCTTGTTCGAGGCAGTACACCAACGGGCCGCGCTGAATCGCGACTTTTCCGGCCACGTGGCGTACCAGCGGGTTGCCATAAACGCGGCGAACCGGCATCGGGAACGTGAGCGTCAGCGTGTCACCCTCCAGCCAGCGGCGGTTGATGTGCAGATAGCCTTTGCGGGCTTCACTCGTCACCGGGACGCCGTTGAGTGATACCTGCGGCGCGTCGCACCAGTCCGGTAAACGCAGCGCCAGCGTGTGCTGCACCGGCTGGGCTGAGTCGATGGCGATGGTGACTTTTTCCTGCCACGGGAATTCCCCGCTGATGCGCAGACGCAGCGTTTCATCGCCTACCGTGACTTCGGCGCTGTTACCGACGTACAGGTTGATGTACAGCGCGTCCTCACGCGGCGTGTAGATGTAATGCCCGATCGAGGTCAGCACGCGGGCGATATTCGGAGGGCAGCAGGCGCAGCCGAACCAACGTTGGCGGACAGGCTTTACATGATCGTAGATGTGATTGAAATTCAGCGACTTCGGATGCACTTCCAGCGGGTTAACGTAGAAGAAGTGCTTACCATCCAGGGCCATGCCGCCGAGCACGGTATTATACAACGCGCGTTCCATCACGTCGGCATACTGACTGTCGGCTTCCATCTCCAGCATCCGCCGGGCGAACATCATCAGGCCAATCGAGGCGCAGCTTTCGGCGTACACCGTGTCGTTGGGCAGGTCGTAATCGCTACTGAACGCTTCGCCGCTGCTCTGGGAGCCAATCCCGCCGGTGATGTACAGCTGGCGCTGAGCCATGTTGTTCCACAGACGCAGGCAATCCTTGCGCTTCGCTTCGTCGTTGCTGAGCCGCGCCAGGTGCGCCACGCCAGTCATCAGGTATACAAAACGTACCGCGTGACCGATGGCCGTCGGCTGCTCTGCCAGCGGCTGATGCGCCTGGCTGTAGGCTTTGTCCTTTACCATCCACGCCGGACCATGGGTATTCCAGTACGAGGTTTTTCCGCGCTTTTCGTACTCAATATCGTAGTAATGCGGCTGCGTTCCCCGTTGTTCGACGAAGTAATTCACCAGATGCAGATAGCGCGGTTCCTGCGTGACGTCGAACAGTCGCATCAGCGCCAGTTCAATTTCCGGATGCCCCGGATAACCATGCAGCTGGTTTTCACCGGGGCCAAAAACGTGGTCGATGTGGTCGGCGAGTTTGCACACGACGTCCAACAGACGACGCTTGCCGGTGGCCTGGAAGAAGGCCACGCCGGCTTCAATCATATGTCCGGCACAGTACAGCTCGTGGCATTCCGCGAGGTTAGTCCAGCGCTCCTGCGGGGCTTTAACGGTGAAATACGTGTTCAGATAGCCGTCGTCGCACTGGGCCGCCGCAACCAGCTCAATCACTTCATCGGCGGTCTTTTCCAGCTCGCTGTCCGGCTTCTGGCACAGCGACCAGGCCACCGCTTCCAGCCATTTTGCGACGTCGCTGTCCTGAAACACCATGCCGTAAAACTCACCTTGTGAGCGTCCGGCGGCGATACGGAAATTCTCAATAGCGTGGCTCGGATCGGCTTCTGCAATCCTGTCGTTCAGCGCGTCCCACTGATAGGGAATAACCACGTCACGCACCAGTTGCTGGTACTGACCGAGAAACGGATCGCTGACTTTGAGCTTATGCAGGTCGACTTCCATCACAGACATAACGTTCTCCTTAAGACTGAACATGGCGCACACGCAGGTCGGTGGCGATGCGCGACATCATAGGGTTGTTGAGTTTGCAGGTGCGCAGGGTGAAGGCCAGCAGCAAGTGGAACACCGCAGGTAACAGTGTTTCCATCGCGGTCATGCCGTGCAGCGAGGCCGCGGTCTGGTTCCCGGTGCCGGGTTGATAGGCGACGAAGATGAATACCAGACTGACGATCCCGGCGCTGGACGCCCAGGCGAGCTTGATGCAGAAAAGGTTAAAGGCGAAGTTCATGCCGGATGAACGCACACCGGTTTTCCACTCGCCGTAGTCGTCGGCGAAGGCCATTAGCCCGAAGTGCAGCGGCAGCGTGAAGCCGAGAATGATGCCGTTGCCGAGAATAACGACCAGCCACAGCGTCTGCCACGCCGGGCCGACGGGCAGGAACCACATCGCTACCGCTAACACGGCTAAAACCAGGTTGGTGTAATAGTAAAGTTTTACCGTATCGACGCGTTTTGTCAGCGGATTGACGACGATCGAACCGAGTATTGATGCAAATGTCACCATCGTGAAGAACAGTGAGGTGTACGCCGTACTGCCCTGTAAAACGTAGGTGATGAAGTACATGTAGCCGCCGCCGCGGATGTTGAACACGTTGATCAGCAGGAAGGACATCACCAGCATCAGCAGCAACTGGTCATTTTTACGCAGTCCGGCAATGTGCTGGCGGAGGGTAAACTGGCCCATGGTGTCCAGCGGTACGCGCTCGCGCACCCAGAAGAAGCAGCACAGGAACATCACCACCGCCACCGCACACAGAATGCCGACGCCCATCTGCCAGCCGTGCGCGACGTTGCCTTTTCCGAGCGCAGACACCAGCCACGGCAGCCCTACGGAGACTAAAAAGCCCGCCACGCCGCACAGCACAAAGCGCCAGGACTGACAGGCCAGCACTTCGGAATGGCGCGTGGTCATGGTGTTGATCAGCGCGCAGTACGGCACGTTGATGGCGGTATAGCTCACGGAAAGCAGCAGATAGGTGCCGAATGCCCAGAGAATTTTCATGTTCATGCTGACGTCTGGCACGGTGAACGTCAGCACGCCGATGAGGCCAATCGGCACCGCAATCCACAGCTGCCATGGGCGAAAGCGTCCCCAGCGGCTTTGGGTACGGTCGGCGATGACGCCCATTATCGGGTCCGAAATGGCGTCAAAGACGCGCAGGGCGATGAATAATGTGCCGACCAGCGCCGGAGTCAGGCCGAAAACGTCGGTATAGAAAAAGGTCAAAAAGTTCATGATCAGGCAGGTGATGACGGTGCCACCGGCATCGCCCAGCCCGTAACCGATTTTTTCTCGGGTCGACAGCGCCTCGTTGGCGGTGTGTTGCGCGAGTTCGGTTTGCGTAATCGGAGCAGAAGTCATTGAAAACTCCTCACGTAGGTCAGGGTGCGTGACCCGCTTTTGGGCGGGCTTATTGTGTGTTTCGCAAGGTACCTGATCCATTCTGCCTGGAATCGCGCGCCCAACAAGGGAAGGGGAAAGTAGAAAAAGATGACGATTCCGACCTGATGCGCAAAGTGTGATCGTGATCCGGTGCGCTGGCTGTTTTTAATTAATAATCAAAGATAAGAGGCAATTTATTCACGCTAAAAAGCGAGAAAGTGAATATCCATGATTGAATTATCCATAGCGTTTCCGATTCGGGTGCAGAACGGAGGGTTGTTCATTTCACGCGGCGTGGGCAGCCATCCGGCGCGCAAACTGAATTCCTGGGAACTGGTATTTGTCGAGCGCGGCGAGTTCAGGATCCGTGAAGATGGGTGCCTGTTTAGCGTTCAGGCGGGCGAAAGCCTGTTGCTGCGTCCGGGATGTCAGCACGTAGGTGAAGGGAAGTTTCCGGCGGACCTTAAATTCTACTGGCTGCATTTTGACTGGCTCGACGTCACGCTGAATTCCGCGTTACGCCAGACGCTGCTGACTATTCCGCAGCATACGGGCGTAGGTTCCCCGTCTTACATCATCTCGCTGTTCCGCCAGTTCCTGAACGAGCAGGAAAATGTGCACCGCAGCATTGCGCTGGAGTGCATTTTGTTGCTGATCCTCCAACAGCTTTCAGCGGCGGGATCGCAGGAAAGCGCGAGCGAAAGCCCTGGCGTAGCGCTGGCCTACCGTGCGCAGCAGACGTTGCGCACGCAGTATCACTTGCCACTTTCTACCTCGCAGCTGGCGAAAGAGCTGCACTGCAGCGCGGATTATCTCGGGCGCGTTTACCGACGCACGTTCGGTTTAACGCTGACCGAAGCGCTCCATCGCCAGCGGGTGATGGCGGCGGAAAAACTGCTGATCAGCGACTCCCTGTCGTTGAAGGAAGTGGCCAGCCGCTGTGGGTTTAGCGATACCGGTTATTTCAGGCAGATATTCCGCAAGCACACCGGGCTGACTCCGGCGGCGTGGAAGCGGCGTTATTGCAAAGAACATATCAATTCTGGTTGAGTTTCATCAAGGCACTGTGCAATGCAGGGCAGACGTACTTTATCAACGGGAAGCGTTGGCCCCGATTTTTCAGGGCCAGCATGATTTAACAGCCGCTTTCCTGCCAGGCTTTTTCTATTTCCTCGGCAAGTATTTTGACCCCCGCTTCGATTTTCTCCGGGTCCGGCACGTAGTTCATGCGCATACACTGGTGCGTGTGCGGCCACGGTTTATCGAGCCCCGGGAAGAAGAAGTCGCCAGGCACCATCAGTACGCCACGCTTTTTCAGGCGCTGGTACAAAATTTCAGTGGTGATGGGCAGATCTTTAAACCACAGCCACAGGAAAATAGCGCCTTCTGGTTTGTGGATCAGGCAGCGTTCTTCCGGCAAATAACGACGAATAGTGGCAATCGTTTCGTGAACGCGCTGGTAATAGAACGGTTTGATGACCGTTTCTGACAGGCGCAGCAGGTCTTTTCGCTGGATCATTTCGCACATCATCGCCGGGCCAATACCGCCAGGGGAGAGGCTGATGATGCCATTCATATTGCTGATTGCGCTGATGATTTTTTCATTGGCGATAATGATGCCGCAGCGGCTGCCCGGCAGGCCGAGCTTCGACAGGCTCATGCACAGCACGATGTTCGGGTTCCACAGCGGACGCGCTTCGCTAAAGATAATGCCCGGGAACGGCACGCCGTAAGCGTTATCAATGACCAGCGGAATACCATGCTGATTGGCCAACGCATCGAGTTTCAACAACTCTTCATCAGTGATGACGTTGCCCGTCGGGTTGGTCGGGCGGGAAACGCAGATCATCCCGGTTTCGTCGGTGACGCGCAGATGCTCGAAGTCGACGTGATACTTGAACTGGCCTTCTGGCAGCAGCTCAATATTCGGACGCGCGGAGACAAACAGGTCTTCTTCAAGACCTGAATCAGCATAACCGATGTATTCCGGCGTCAGCGGGAACAGGACTTTGCGGGTGGTTCCATCGGCACGACGACCAGCGAAGAGGTTAAACAAGTAGAAAAACGCGCTCTGGCTGCCATTTGTCAGTGCAATATTCTGTGGTTCGATATCCCAGCCGAGCTCTTCACGCAGCATGGTCGACAGGGCGGCCAGCAGTTCGGTTTTGCCCTGTGGGCCGTCATAATTACACAGCGCTTCAGTCGCTTTGCCGCTTTCCAGCATGTCTGCCAGCAGATTCTGGAAGTAGTCGTTCATCTCCGGAATTTGTGCCGGGTTGCCGCCGCCGAGCATGATGGCGCCTGGCGTGCGCAGGCCATCGTTAAGATCTTCCATCAGGCGGGTGATACCGGAATGACGGGTGAATTTGTCGCCGAAAAGTGAAAAAGTCATATACAGGTGTTCTGTCGGTCTTCTGGGTAGGGGCTAACCATAACCTCTGCGCCAGCGAGGTGCAAACCGGTGAAGACTTTCTTGTTTGGTGATTTGTTCTGCGTTTAATTCCAGTTATGGATTAAAACACTGCATGGTGCGCAGAGAGTTAGCCTGTCAGGGTTTTGCTGCCCACACCACCATCACTTTATCGCCGTCATGTTCGCGCACGAAACCGTAGGCCTGAGGCAAGGTGAGCGTGGTTTGGCGTCCCGCGCCAATGGCCGGATGGCGGGCGCGGAACTGGCCAAGTTTCTGCCAATGGGCGACGGTGGCGGCTTCTTGCCCGGAGACGTCCTGCCAGTTCATGTCTGAGCGCGTGCCCTGCAACGGGTCGGAGCCAGTAGGGCCAAACGGGCGGGCAGATTCGTCACCGTAAAATATCTGTACCGCACCCGGGGCGAGCAACAACAGTTCTGCTGCCTTGCTGCCACCCTCGCGGAACAATCGCGTGTCGTGGGAGGAGAGATAGCTCAGCACGTTGAAATTCTGCAATTTGTCAGCCATTTGCTGCCAGGTGGTGTCGATGTTGGCCAGGCAATTCACCGCTTTCGCCGCCTGCTCCTGATAATCGAAATTAATCATCGCGTCGAAACCGTGCTGGTAATACGCACTCTGCATCACGCCGTGGCCCCAGGCTTCGCCGGTCATCCAGAATGCGCCCTCATCAGGCGATTTACCCGGATTCGCCTTCTTCCACGCCGCCAGCGCTTCGGTGGCCTGCGTTTTTAGCTGCTGCCAGGCCGGGAGTTCAACGTGTTTGGCGGTATCAATCCGGAAACCGTCGATGCCGTAATCCCGCACCCATTGGCTTAACCAGTGCGTCAGATAGTCGCGCGGCGTGTAACCCGCAATGGCCCTGGCTGCAGTATCTGGTTTGTGCTGATAAAACACCGGCAGGCCAGAAACGGTTGTGGATTCGGTTTTGAGGTCCGGCAGGAAGGCCAGCGACATCGTTAAATCATCGAAGCCGGGGTTGTCGTAGTCGCCAATATCGGTGCGGACCCACTGCTTGCCCCACCATTTTTCCCACGCCGTTTTATCGCTAAAGTTGATGTAATCATTAAAACTGTGCCAGGTCTGGCCTGGACCGGGTTTCCAGTCGGTCCAGTGCTCGCCGAGGGTTTTCTTCAGCGCATCGCCCTGCAAATAGAGTGCGCCAAACTGGTACGCCTGCATATCGGCCAGCGTGGCATAACCAGTGTGGTTCATCACCACGTCAAATAGAATGCGGATGCCACGCTTGTGCGCTTCGTCTACCAGACGACGCAGGTCGTGCTCGTTGCCCATGTTGGCATCGAGTTTTGTCCAGTCCTGTGGGTAATAGCCGTGGTAGGCGTAGTGCGGGAAATCCCCTTTGGTACCGCCCCCGACCCAGCCGTGAATTTGCTCCAGCGGCGAGCTAATCCATAGCGCATTGACCCCGAGCTGCTGTAGATAATCGAGTTTGCTGGTGAGCCCTTGCAAATCACCGCCGTGAAATGTGCCGATCTCCTGCAAACCATCACTATGGCGACCGTAACTGTGGTCGTTATTCGGATTGCCGCTCACATAGCGGTCGGTCAATACGAAATAGACCGTGGCGTTATGCCAGTCGAACGCGGCGGGCTGCTGAGTTTTCGCGTTTTCAAGCAACAGCAGGCCGTTGCTGCCTTCAGCAGGCTGCATGGTGATTTTGCCCTCTTTCACCGTCGCCATTTTCCCACTGTAAAAATCGCGGACCGTGCTGCCTTCTGAGAAGATCTTGCTGACATCCAGCGTGAGCGGTTTACCGTCCCAGCGTGGGCACTGGCGCACTTCCACATTCGCAGTTGTCACCGCCTCGCTTTTGACGCTCAGCATCAGCGTTGGCGTGCCTGAGCGGGTGTCCACCGCCAGCGTGTACTCGCCGTCGCGAAACAGTCGCCACTGCGGGGCATCGCCGTGGCAGGGCTCAAGCGACAGCATTTCATTTAATTTTATCGTCGAAGCGGGCTGCCAGCACTCTTGGTCAAGATGTAACGTCAACGGATGTGTACCCTTCGTCAGCGTTTTCTGACTGACAAATGTCCCACTGCCTTCAGGTTTGAATGCAGGAAAATCCGGGGCGGTCCAGCCTGCGAAGGCGGCACCGGGCAGCAGAAGTAATACAACAGCGGCAAGTTTCATCGCGTTCACCTGAAGTCAATTTTAGTGCATTTTGCCAGCCGTCACGGTGTTATCCCTCCTCCTTCATTGGCATTCCAGGGGAGGACCTCGCAGGGTGAGTGATCTGCCTCTAATGAGAACAGGAATTTCTGCGATTAAGCTTTGAATTTCAGAATTATGAATCGAAAGAATGCCCTTCGTGCAGAACCTCGTTTAGGAATTTGCTTATATCGTAGGGTGCGCTGCCGGGGTATTTTTGGTATCATTCGCGATTCATTTCGCAGTTATATGCATAATTCAAGGCGTTGGAATGATTATTTCCGACCAGGAGACCTAATGATATCGACTCCCATTCGACGATATGGGGCCGCGATACTCATGTTACTCACCGGTGTATTTTCAGGTGGGGTGCTGGCAACAACGCACACAGCAACAACGAGTCACAAAGCCCCGGTAATAAAGACAAGTAGTAGTACCAAGGTAAGCAGTAAACAAGAGTATTCTCGCAATAGTGCAAAGAGTAGTTCACTTCCTGATTTGCGAAAATACCCTTCCGGAACACCTCGTAAAAAAGCGTTTCTCCGGACCGTAATGCCTTATATTACCAGTCAAAATGCAGCAATCACCGCCGATCGTAACTGGCTTGTTTCCAAGCAGTACGATGGTCGCTGGTCGCCGACAGAGCGTTCGCGCCTGAAAGGTATCACTAAACGCTATAAAATCAGCTGGTCCGGGAATACGCGTAAAATTCCATGGAACTCGCTGCTTGAGCGCGTGGATATCATTCCTGGCAGCATGGTTGCGACCATGGCCGCAGCAGAAAGTGGTTGGGGTACGTCGAAGCTCGCACGTAACAACAACAATCTCTTTGGCATGAAGTGTGGTCGTGGCAAATGCGCTGGCAAAGTGAAAGGCTACTCGCACTTTGACACCGTCAAAGAGTCTGTTGAAGCATATGTGGTGAACCTGAACACGCATCCGGCTTATAAGTCATTCCGTAAGTCCCGTGCGCAACTGCGCAAAACGGACCAGGAAGTCACGGCCAGTGCGATGATCCACAAGCTGAAAGGTTATTCGACCCGCGGGTCAAGCTACAATAATTTCTTGTTCAGTATGTACCAGGATAATCAGCGTCTGATTGCCGCTCATATGTAATCACGCTCTGCCTGATACCGCTAAAAACGCCTTCCATCGGAAGGCGTTTTTGTTTTCTGCGCCAGCTACACCAGCGCTTCGCCGAAGCGTTCGCGATATTCTTTGGGCGTGGTGTCGTATTCCTTTTTAAATACCGAATAGAAATATTGTAGCGACGGATAGCCGCACATCTGCGAGATCTCGTTGATGGATAAAGACGTCGACACCAGCAGGCTGCGCGCTTTTTCCAGCTTTTCGCTGTGAATAACGGCGTGAATGGTTTCGCCCACTTCCTCTTTAAAGCGTTTCTCCAGATTGGAACGCGAAATACCCACCGCATCCAGCACCTGTTCCACCTTAATACCCTTACAGGCGTTATTGCGGATGTAGTGCATCGCCTGAATCACCGCCGGATCGTCGAGAGAACGATAATCCGTGGAGCGCCGCTCAATCACACGCACCGGCGGGACCAGCAGACGTTGCAGCGGCAGCTCTTCGTTATCCAGCAGACGATGCAGTAGTTTGGCGGCCTGATAGCCCATCTGGCGCGTGCCCTGCGCCACGGATGAGAGCGCCACGCGAGACAGATAGCGCGTCAGCTCTTCGTTATCGATACCAATCACACACAGCTTTTCCGGCACTGGAATATGCAGATGTTCGCAGGCCTGTAAGATGTGACGCGCACGGGCGTCGGTCACGGCGATAATCCCGGTTTGCGGCGGCAGTGTTTGCAGCCAGTCGGCCAGCCGATTTTGCGCATGCTGCCAGTTATCCGGCGCGGTTTCCTGGCCCTGATACACCACGCCGCGGTATTTCTCTTTCGCCACAATCTGGCAAAAGGCATGCTCACGCTCAACTGCCCAGCGCTTGCCACTGGAGGAGGGCAGGCCGTAAAAAGCAAAGCGATGAACGCCTTTTTCCTTCAGATGTAAAAACGCGCTTTCTACCAGGGCATGGTTATCAGTCGCGATATAGTGAACCGGAGGATAGTGCTCCGGGCGATGATACGAGCCGCCAACGCCGACGATAGGCACCTCAACATCGCCGAGCAGGGCTTCGATTATCGGATCGTCAAAGTCGGCGATAACGCCGTCACCGAGACATTCCTTTATGTTTTCAATGCGGGCGCGAAAATCCTCTTCGATAAAAATATCCCATTCCGACTGGGACGCCTGTAAGTACTCGCCCACGCCTTCCACAACCTGACGGTCATAGGCTTTGTTGGCGTTGAATAACAGCGTGACCCGGTGGCGCTTTTCAAACATGGTTTGCTTTCCTGAAGAAACAAGGATGGCGAGACCCGAAAGTGTCGCCATCGTAGCGGAAATTGCCGCGATCAGGCCCGCCGCTTAGTGGCAGAATCCATCCACACCGCCAGCAGCAAAATGGCGCCCTTAACGATATATTGCCAGAAAGTTGGCACGTCCATCATGCTCATTCCGTTATCCAGCGCTGACATGATAAATGCCCCCATGACTGCACCCGCTACGCTGCCCACGCCGCCTGCAAGGCTGGTGCCGCCAATCACACAGGCGGCGATGGCATCAAGTTCGGCGATGTTCCCGGCGGATGGAGAACCAGCCCCCAGGCGCGAGCTCAAAATAAGCCCGGCAATCGCCACCATCAGGCCGTTAATCGCGAATACCGCAAGTTTGGTGCGTTCCACGTTAATGCCTGACAACCGGGCGGCTTCCAGATTACCGCCAATGGCATAAATACGACGGCCAAACGCTGTGCGGGTGGCCATAAACATGCCTGCCAGCAACAGCAGGGCGAGGATCAGCACTGGCGTCGGCACGCCGCGATAATCGTTCAGCATCCAGACCGCGCCGAGGGCAATTACCGCAGTAATAGCCTGACGCCCCACCACGCGCGTGGATGCCGGGTTGCTCAGCCCGAGCGTCTGGCGACGCATACGCCCGCGCCATTGCCACGCGACGAATACGAACAGGCCCAGTACGCCAATGACAAAACCAATGCCGTCGGGCAGATAACTCTGACCGATTTGCGACATCGCCGGGCTGGTGGGCGACACGGTGGTGCCGTTGGTGATGCCAATCAGGATGCCGCGAAACGCCAGCATCCCGGCCAGGGTGACGATAAACGACGGGACTTTCCGGTAAGCCACCCACCACCCGTTCCAGGCACCTAATACCAGCCCCAGCATCAGCGTGACCACAATCGTTAACGGCAGCGGCCAGCCGAGCCAGACGTCGAAAATGGCCGCCACACCGCCCAGCAGGCCCATCATAGATCCGACCGACAAATCGATTTCTGCGGAGATAATGACGAACACCATTCCGACCGCCAGAATGCCGGTGATAGCGGTCTGGCGCAGCAGGTTCGAGACGTTACGCGCGCTGAGATACGATCCGTCGGTGGTCCAGGTAAAGAACAGCATGATCGCCACGATCGCCGCGATCATCACAAACACCTGTAAATTGAGTTTTTTTAACCCGGCGAAGGCGGCGGGCCTTTGCGCGTCGAGCTTTAGTTCAGACGGCGTGTTTTTCGACATGACGCTCACTCCTCAGGGCCGCTTCCATTACTTTTTCCTGCGTCAGTTGATGGTTGACCAGGTCCGCTTTCAGTTTGCCTTCGTGCATCACCAGCACGCGGTCGCTCAGGCCAAGCACTTCCGGCAGTTCGGAAGAGATGACAATGACCGCGATGCCCTGCTGCACCAGTTGATTAATCAGTTTGTAGATTTCGTATTTCGCGCCGATATCAATGCCGCGCGTCGGTTCATCGAGGATCAGAATGCGAGGATTGAGCAGCAGGCAGCGGGCAAGAATCGCCTTTTGCTGATTGCCGCCGCTGAGCCTGCCAATGGCCAGCTCGGGTGACGAGGTTTTCACTTTCAGCCTTGAGAGCGATTGCAGAATGCAGTTCTGCTCTGCGGCGTCGTCCAGCGTGCTAAGCGACCCGGAGAACTGGTCCAGCGCTGCCAGCGTAATGTTTTTCCCAACCGACATCACCGGCACAATGCCGTCTTTCTTGCGGTCTTCCGGAACCATCGCGATGCCGTGGTCTATCGCCTGCTGGCAGTTCTCAATGTTCACCGCTTTACCGTCGATAAATACGCTACCTTCCCAGCGCCCGCGCCAGACGCCAAACAGGCACTGGACGGCTTCAGTGCGCCCGGCTCCGACCAGTCCCGCGATACCGAGAATTTCCCCGCGTCGCAACGAGAAGGAGATGTCATTCACCCGCTTGATATGACGATTAACCGGATGCCAGGCGGTGAGGTGTTCTACCCGCAGGATTTCCTCGCCAGGCGTGTGCGGCTCGTTGGGATACAGCGCCGTTAATTCACGACCCACCATCATGGTGATGATGTCGTCTTCGCTCATGCCGTTTGCGTCGCGGGTGCCGATGTGTTGCCCATCGCGGATCACGCAAATAGTGTCGGAAATAGCCTTTACTTCATTGAGCTTGTGCGAAATATAGATACAGGCGATGTCATGATTTTGCAGATCGCGAATGATGTTCAGCAGAATTGCCGTTTCCTGTTCGGTCAGCGAGGCGGTCGGTTCATCCAGAATCAGCAGGCGCACCTGCTTGTTCAGCGCTTTGGCGATTTCCACCAGTTGCTGTTGCCCGAGGCCTAAATCACCGACGCGGGTGTCGGGCGAAATAGCGAGGCTCACCTGCGCGAGAAGTTTTTCGCAGCGCAGCGTCATCTGGTCGTAATCGAGAATGCCATGGCGGGTGATTTCCGCACCCAGAAAGATGTTTTCCAGCACCGTCAGATGCTTAACCAGTGCCAGTTCCTGATGAATAATGGCAATGCCCCGACGTTCGGTATCACGAATGTGCGCGGCATGCACTGGCTCTCCGGCAAAAACGATTTCACCGTCGTAGGTGCCGTGCGGATAAATTCCGCACAGCACTTTCATCAGCGTCGATTTGCCGGAGCCATTCTCGCCGCACAGAGAAACCACTTCCCCGGCGTTCAACCGCAGACTGACATTATCAACGGCTTTTACCGCCCCGAAGGCTTTGGTAATGCTCTTCATTTCAAGTAAATAAGGCATAGCGGCTCCACGTAGCATTCCACGTAAAAGGAAAATGCCCCTCGTGTGAGGGGCGCGCGGAATTACAGCTCGCTCTTCTTGTGGAAGCCGTCTTTAATCACGGTCTGGTCGATATTAGTCTTATTGACTTCAATCGGCGTGAGCAGACGCGCAGGCACGTCTTTCAGCCCGTTATTGAGCGTGGTATCAGATTTCGGCTGCTGGCCGTTGCCGAGTTCAACCGCGATTTCAGCGGCAGTGTTGGCAAGCTGGGTGATAGGTTTATAAACCGTCATCGTCTGGGTGCCCGCGATAATGCGTTTCACCCCGGCGAGGTCAGCATCCTGACCGGAAATGGCGACTTTCCCCGCCAGCCCCTGTGCGCTCAGCGCCTGAATCGCCCCCCCGGCGGTGGCATCATTCGAGGCCACTACAGCGTCAATCTTGTTATTGTTGGCGGTCAGCGCGTTTTCCATAATTTTCAGCGCATTTTCAGGCAACCAGCCGTCGGCCCACTGATCGCCCACCACTTTAATTTTGCCGTCGTCGATGAACGGTTTCAGGACTTTCATCTGCCCGGCGCGGAACAGCTTCGCGTTGTTATCCACCGGTGAACCGCCCATCAGGAAGTAGTTCCCGGTCGGCACTTTGTCGACCAGGCTCTGGGCCTGCATTTCACCGACTTTTTCATTATCAAAGGAAATATAGAAATCAATATCGGCGTTATTAATCATGCGGTCATAGGCCAGCACTTTAATGCCTTCCTGTTTCGCTTCCTTAATAACGTTACTTAACACTTGCCCGTTATAAGGAATAATAACAAGCACATCCACGCCGCGGTTGATCATATTTTCAATCTGCGACATCTGTGTTTCTTCATTACCATTTGCGGATTGTACAAAGACTTTCGCGCCTAATGATTCGGCTTTATGAACAAATATGTCGCGATCTTTTTGCCAGCGTTCCAGACGCAGATCATCGATAGCCATTCCGATTTTTACTTCTTTGGCGATGCCCGCGAAACTGGTCAGCAGCAGCGAGGCACAAAGGGTGAGGCAAAGGTTGTTTATCTTCATCATCGTAGGGCCTTTTGTAGGTATACACTTCATTCTTCGCACTGCCTCTGCGTTGGCTTCTCGTACTTACCCCAGTCACATAGTTATCTATGTGACTGGGGATTCGCACGCTTGCCGCCTTGATGCATCACGAATAATTTTGTGTATATATTGGCAATAAAAGAAACAAATACGACGGATACGCTGCAAATTTTTAGCACGGGTGGGATTAATGGCAATTACAGATTTTTATCTTCTGATTATGATATTTGGTTTATTTTCTAATTTATGACCGCGATCTGATTTTAAATCGTTTCAGCTATTTGTTGCATTGTTGTTCTCGAGCTGGACCGAAAAATTCTGCTTCAGCCTAATTATTTTGCGAGCCAGCGCACGTTTGTGCATTCTCTTAATCGCAGTGTGAAATAACGTAATTGAGCAACCGCGAAACAGGTAACAGTATTACTGCACAACCTGGTATTCGCCGCGTCAAATGGAGTTCAATTATGCAAGCTTATTTCGACCAACTCGACAGAGTCCGTTACGAAGGCCCAAAAACGCAAAATCCGCTGGCCTTCCGCCACTACAACCCGGACGAGCTGGTGCTCGGCAAACGCATGGAAGACCACCTGCGCTTTGCGGCGTGCTACTGGCACACCTTCTGCTGGAACGGCGCCGACATGTTCGGCGTGGGCTCGTTTGATCGTCCATGGCAGCAGCCGGGCGAAGCGCTGGCGCTGGCAAAACGCAAAGCCGACGTGGCGTTTGAGTTCTTCCACAAGCTGAACGTGCCGTATTACTGCTTCCACGATGTGGACGTTTCTCCGGAAGGCGCATCGCTGAAAGAGTACCTGAACAACTTTGCGCAGATGGTCGATGTGCTGGCAGAAAAACAGCAGCAGACCGGTGT
Source organism: Scandinavium manionii (assembly GCF_024764775.1). Lineage (NCBI taxonomy): Bacteria > Pseudomonadati > Pseudomonadota > Gammaproteobacteria > Enterobacterales > Enterobacteriaceae > Scandinavium > Scandinavium manionii. Next base: position 182,929 of record NZ_JALIGC010000037.1, read on the forward strand.
GAAACTGCTGTGGGGCACCGCAAACTGCTTTACTAACCCGCGTTATGGCGCAGGTGCGGCCACCAACCCTGACCCGGAAGTGTTCAGCTGGGCGGCCACGCAGGTGGTGACCGCAATGAACGCCACGCATCAGCTGGGCGGTGAAAACTATGTGCTGTGGGGCGGTCGTGAAGGGTATGAATCCTTGCTGAATACCGACCTGCGTCAGGAGCGTGAGCAAATTGGCCGCTTCATGCAGATGGTCGTTGAGCATAAACACAAAATCGGTTTCCGCGGCACGCTGCTTATCGAGCCGAAACCGCAGGAGCCGACCAAGCATCAGTACGATTACGATGCCTCCACCGTGTACGGCTTCCTCAAGCAGTTCGGGCTGGAAAAAGAGATCAAGCTGAATATCGAAGCCAACCACGCCACGTTGGCGGGGCATTCGTTCCATCATGAAATTGCGACCGCTATTGCGCTAGGCCTGTTCGGTTCCGTCGATGCCAACCGCGGTGACCCGCAGCTGGGCTGGGATACCGATCAGTTCCCGAACAGCGTGGAAGAAAACGCGCTGGTGATGTATGAAATTATCAAGGCGGGTGGCTTCACCACCGGCGGCCTGAACTTTGATGCCAAAGTGCGACGTCAGAGTACCGATAAATATGACCTGTTCTATGGTCACATTGGCGCGATGGACACCATGGCGTTGGCGCTGAAAGTGGCGGCACGCATGATTGAAGACGGCGAGCTGGATAAACGTGTCGCGCGTCGCTATGCGGGCTGGAATGGTGAGCTGGGGCAGCAGATCCTGAAAGGCCAGATGTCGCTGACCGACATTGCGAAGTACGCTGAACAGCATAACCTGGCGCCGCAGCATCAAAGCGGGCATCAGGAACTGCTGGAAAATCTGGTCAATCATTACCTGTTCGACAAGTAATCATCTATACCCGTCATACTTCAAGCTGCATCTTCATTGGCTGCGCTTGTTCACCTCAGTCACATAGTTATCTATGCCCCTGGGGCTTCACAAGCTTGCCGCTTCGATGCAACTCGAATTATTTAGGGTATATAAAATTTGAAGCCCGGCAATCGTAGCGTTGCCGGGTATTTTTAATGGAGGAATCGTCACTATGTATATCGGCATCGATCTCGGTACGTCCGGGGTCAAAGTGATTCTGCTCAGTGAACAGGGCGACGTGCTGGCTTCGCACACTGAAAAACTGACCGTTTCGCGCCCACATCCGCTGTGGTCCGAGCAGGATCCTGAGAGCTGGTGGCGGGCGACGGACAGCGCGATGAAGACGTTAGGTGCTCAGAATTCACTGGCAGAAGTGAAGGCGTTGGGCATTGCTGGGCAAATGCACGGAGCTACGCTGCTTGATAAGCAGCAGCGGGTTCTGCGTCCGGCGATTTTATGGAATGACGGCCGCTGTGGTGAAGAGTGTGCGTTGCTGGAGCGGGCAGTGCCGCGTTCGCGGGAAATTACCGGTAACCTGATGATGCCGGGTTTTACCGCGCCGAAGCTGTTGTGGGTCAAACGGCATGAGCCGGAGGTGTTTAGCCAGGTCGATAAAGTGCTGTTGCCAAAAGATTTTCTGCGTTTGCGTATGACCGGCGAGCTCGCCAGTGATATGTCGGATGCAGCAGGCACCCTGTGGATGGACGTGGCGCAGCGCGACTGGAGCGATGAAATGCTTCAGGCCTGTGGATTAAGCCGCGACAACATGCCCGTGCTGTTTGAAGGCAGTGAGATTACCGGCACGCTGCTGCCGTCGGTGGCGCAGGCGTGGAACATGCCCGCTGTACCCGTGGTGGCCGGTGGCGGTGATAACGCGGCGGGCGCGGTGGGGGTGGGCATGGCCGATGCCGGGCAGGCGATGCTGTCGCTCGGTACCTCAGGCGTCTATTTTGCCGTCAGTAACGGCTTCCTCAGCAAACCGGAAAGCGCAGTGCACAGTTTCTGCCATGCACTGCCGGGTCGTTGGCATCTGATGTCGGTGATGTTAAGCGCCGCATCCTGCCTTGACTGGGCAGCAAAACTGACCGGGCTGGGTGACGTTCCGGCTCTGCTGGCGGCGGCGCAGAGGGCGGATCAAAACGCCGAACCGGTGTGGTTCCTGCCGTACCTGTCCGGGGAGCGGACTCCGCATAACAACCCGAAAGCCAAAGGCGTCTTTTTCGGCCTGACGCATCAGCATGGCCCGGCTGAGCTGGCGCTTGCGGTGCTGGAAGGCGTCGGCTTTGCGCTGGCTGACGGAATGGACGTGGTACATGAATGCGGTATCACGCCGAAAAGCGTGACCCTGATTGGCGGTGGCGCGCGCAGCGCATACTGGCGACAAATGCTGGCAGATATCAGTGGCATTGCCCTTGAGTATCGTACCGGCGGCGACGTCGGCCCGGCGTTGGGTGCGGCCCGTCTGGCGCAGCTGGCGATGCACCCTGACATTCCGGTGACTGAACTCTTGCCACAACTGGCTCTTGAGCAAACGCACCAGCCGGACGCCGCCAAAAACGCCGCGTATGCCTCGCGTCGTGACGTCTTCCGTCAATTGTATCAGCAGTTAAAACCACTGATGTCCTGAATGCGCGGTTAGCTGTCCTTTTTTGACCTTAGCAAGACGCCTTTTCGTGGCCACAATGGTTTTACACCGACACGAAAAGGAGTCTGACTATGTCCCGCACCGCTTTGATTAACATCGATACCCAGCAGTCTTTTGAACAGCGTCCGTTCTGGCAGGCTACCGATTTACCGGCATTTCAGGCCGCGATGCTGGCGCTGATTGCAGGCTGCCAGCAGCATAATATCCCGGTGGTCGACATTTTCCACGTCGACGACCAGGGGCCGTTCTCTCTTGAAAGCGGCTTCGTCAAACCCATGGCCTTTTTACGCCATCAGCCAGATGTCATTTTTCACAAGCACGTCCATAACGCGTTTACCGACACAGGCCTCGACTTCTGGCTGCGCAATCGGGATATCAATCATCTGATCATCAGCGGGCTGCGCACCGAACAGTGCTGCGAAACCACCACGCGTGTGGCGTCCGATCTCGGTTATCAGGTGACATTTGTCACCGAGGCCACGCTGACCTTTCCGATGACGCATAAAGGCGTTACGCTGGATGTTGAGACGCTGCGCCACCGCACGGAAACCGTGCTGGAAGGGCGTTTTGCCACCGTCAAAACCGTAACGGAGACGCTTGAATCGCTATGACTACCGATGTCTGGTTCGTGATGCTACCTGGCGTGCTGTCGCTTGATATGACTGGCCCGGCAGAGACCTTTGTGCTTGCGGGCGATGCGTTTCGCCTGCATTACATCGGGCCAGACGCGCAGGTGCCAACCTCCATCGGCATGACGATGGGCAACATTCAGCCACTGCCGGAAACGCTTCCGGCGGGAAGTCTGCTGGTGCTGCCCGGCGTGTGCGATTCAAACCACTACTTTTCCACTCCGCAGGCCGAGCGGGTTCGCCGCTGGCTGACGCGCCAACAGCCCTTGCTGCACGCCGGGAAAATCACCCTGATGTGCGTTTGTTCTGGCTCACTGCTGGCGGCGAAAGCCGGGCTGTTGCATGGCGTGCAGTGCACCACTCATCATGACGTGATTGCGCGACTGAAGGCCGCCGCCCCTGGCGCGATGGTTAAAGAGAACCGCATTTTTATTGAAGACAAAGGCATCTGGACCAGCGCCGGGATCACGTCCGGTATCGACCTGGCCCTGCATCTGATTAACCGGCTGTATGGCCCGGAGCGGGCGATGACGGTGGCGCGTGAAATGGTCGTGTGGTTCCGCCGTTCCGGCGACGATCCGCAGCTTTCACCCTGGCTGCGCTATCGCAACCATCTGCATCCGGCGATTCATCGCGCGCAGGATGCGCTGACCGCGGCCCCGCAGTACGCCTGGGCGCTGGTGGATATTGCCGCGCGGGCGCACGTTACGCCACGCCATCTGACGCGATTGTTCAAACAGCATCTGGGCGTCAGCGTGCGGGATTATCTCGAACAGCTTAGGCTGGCGCTGGCAGAGCAGCGGTTGTTGCAGGGAAGCGGTGTCGAGCAGGCGGCACAGGCGGCGGGCTTTACCTCTGCCCGTCAGCTGCACCGTGCCCGCCAGCGGGCGTTAGCTGACCAGACGACGGGTATCGATTCGCTGCACCAGCATTGAAAGCAGCAGGCTGCCCGCCAGCGTCGCGCAGAAAATCCACACGATATCGAGCAGTGGCCAGCTTTTAAGCTCCAGCCCGCTGGAACGCAGCGCGTGAATGACCAGTGCATGAAAACCGTAAATCCCGAGCGAATGCTGCGAGATGGTGTGTAATCCCGGCAGTTCGCGGCCATTTAGCGTGTTTTTCACCAGTGTTAGCAGCGTGACGGCGCAGATGAACACCATCGGCCCCGCATACAGATACCAGGTGTCGGCGAAGTTGCCGCGCCATTTCAGCTCGTGCAACGTTCCGCGCGAGATGACCCACACCGACGCGGCGAACAGCGCGGCACACAGTAGCGTCAGCGGTTTTTTATCCGTATCCATCATCCCCAGCGCGCGGCCCAGCAGGCCATACAGCACGTAATAAAACGTGTCGCCTTCGATGTATAAATTCACTGGCAGCCATTGAAAGCTTCCGGTTTTCAGCGGAACGGTATTTGGGTTTGCAACGATGCCGAGCACAATCATCAGCGCCAGTAACATCCAGCCATTGACGCTTTTGACCTGAATCAGCGGCGAAAGCAGGTAAATCACGAAAATCGCGAAGAAAAACCACAGGTGATAGAACACCGGCTTCTGCAGCAAATATTTCAGCGACAGCTCCGCATTGATGTGGGTAAACAACAGGATATACGCCAGCGCCACCGCGCTGTAGAACAGCAAACAGAGGCCGATACGCAGGAAATGACGCGGTGCGGCGCTGCGCTCACCAAAAAATAGATAGCCAGAAATCATGAAAAACAGCGGGACGCTGACCCGGGAGGCGGAGTTCAACAGATTGGCGATATCCCAGTTGAGTGGGCTAATACTGTGGGCGTTGGTGATATACCAGGTTGTCGTGTGGATCATCACCACCATCAGGCAGGCAATCCCTCGCAGGTTGGTAATCCAGCTAATCTTTCCCGACATCAGTTCCTCAAAAATAGGGTGATAAAAAAAGTCTGACCTGTGAGTGTAGCCGCTCTCGGCAGGGAATAATCTGAGTTTTGCACGCCAGGCTTGTCGACAAGGGAACGTATTCGCAGAATGCGTGGTCAGAAAAAGCATCTAGTCTTAAAAATGACAATAACAGGCAAAGAATAAGGCCGTAATTAAAAATGATGATCAAGTCTTTCATGCCCTTGCTGCTGGTCACGTTGCTGGTAGGGTGCAGTACCCCACAGGCTCCCGAACAAAAAGCGCAGCGCGCAAAAGTGGACCCGACAAGCTCGCTCAATATGGAGCACTTGTGTAAGGGCAAAGCAGCGGAGCGGTACAATACTGGGGCAGAGAGCGTGGACGTTACGGGTTTCGAGCAGTTCCAGGGCAGCTACGAGCTGCGAGGCTTTACGCCACATAAAGAGAGTTTCGTCTGTTCTTTCGATGCAGACGGCCAGTTTTTACACCTTTCGATGCGCTGAGTGGCGGCGATGGCGGGGGGAAAAGTCTCACGTTTCCCCAATATTCCCTCAATTTTCCGCAAACAACGTCCATTCATACTGTATATCTCGCATCCAGCGGGTATACTTGACCCTTCCTTAAATCCACACGTATCCAGCACGAAAAAATATGCAAAAGTTTGATACCAGGACTTTCCAGGGCCTGATCCTGACCTTACAGGATTACTGGGCTCGTCAGGGCTGCACCATTGTTCAACCACTGGACATGGAAGTAGGCGCTGGCACCTCCCATCCGATGACCTGTCTGCGCGCGCTGGGTCCAGAGCCGATGGCCACTGCTTATGTGCAGCCGTCCCGCCGCCCGACCGACGGTCGTTATGGCGAAAACCCGAACCGCTTACAGCACTATTACCAGTTCCAGGTGGTGATTAAGCCATCGCCGGACAACATTCAGGAGCTGTACCTCGGGTCTCTGAAAGAGCTGGGTATGGACCCGACCATTCACGATATTCGCTTCGTGGAAGACAACTGGGAAAACCCAACGCTGGGTGCCTGGGGTCTCGGCTGGGAAGTGTGGTTGAATGGCATGGAAGTGACGCAGTTCACCTACTTCCAGCAGGTTGGCGGTCTCGAGTGTAAGCCGGTTACCGGCGAAATCACCTATGGTCTGGAACGTCTGGCCATGTACATTCAGGGCGTAGACAGCGTTTACGACCTGGTCTGGAGCGATGGCCCGTTGGGTAAAACCACCTACGGCGACGTGTTCCATCAGAACGAAGTGGAGCAATCTACTTACAACTTCGAATACGCGGATGTCGACTTCCTGTTCTCCTGCTTCGAGCAGTATGAGAAAGAAGCGCAACAGCTGCTGGCGCTGGAAAACCCGCTGCCACTGCCTGCCTACGAGCGTATTCTGAAGGCCGCTCATAGCTTTAACCTGCTGGATGCGCGTAAAGCCATCTCCGTCACCGAGCGTCAGCGCTACATTCTGCGCATTCGCACCTTGACCAAAGCGGTGGCTGAAGCCTATTACGCTTCCCGTGAAGCCCTTGGTTTCCCGCTATGCAACAAGAATAAATAAGAGGCGGCCATGTCTGAAAAAACTTTCCTGGTGGAAATCGGCACCGAAGAGCTGCCACCAAAAGCCCTGCGCAGCCTGGCGGAATCTTTTGCTGCGAACGTTACTGCGGAACTCGATAACGCAGGCCTGGCTCACGGCAACGTTGAGTGGTTTGCGGCCCCGCGTCGCCTGGCGTTGAAAGTTGCCGCGCTGGCGGAATCTCAGCCCGATCGCGAAGTCGAAAAACGCGGCCCGGCTGTGTCTGCTGCATTCGATGCAGAAGGCAAACCGAGCAAAGCGGCTGAAGGCTGGGCGCGTGGCTGCGGTATCACCGTTGATCAGGCCGAGCGCATGGTCACCGATAAAGGTGAATGGCTGCTGTACCGTGCGCATGTGAAAGGCGAAAGCGCCGAAGCGCTGCTGCCAAACATGATTGTCACGTCACTGGGCAAACTGCCTATTCCGAAACTGATGCGCTGGGGTGCGTCCGACGTGCAGTTCGTGCGTCCGGTTCACACCGTGACCCTGCTGCTCGGCGATAAAGTCGTACCCGCGAAAATTCTGGGCATCGATTCCGATCGCGTTATCCGCGGTCACCGCTTTATGGGCGAGCCGGAATTCACCATCGACAACGCCGATCAGTACCCGCAGATCCTGCTGGAACGCGGCAAAGTGATGGCGGATTACGAATCACGTAAAGCCAAAATTAAAGCAGATGCGGAAGACGCGGCACGCAAAATCGGCGGTAACGCTGACCTGAGCGAGAGCCTGCTGGAAGAAGTCGCCTCGCTGGTCGAATGGCCGGTCGTACTGACGGCGAAATTCGAAGAGAAATTCCTCGCCGTTCCGGCTGAAGCGCTGGTGTACACCATGAAAGGTGACCAGAAGTACTTCCCGGTCTATGGCAACGACGGGAAACTGCTGCCGAACTTCATTTTCGTTACCAACATCGAATCGAAAGATCCGGTGCAGATTATTTCCGGTAATGAAAAAGTGGTTCGTCCGCGTCTGGCGGATGCAGAATTCTTCTTCAACTCCGACCGTAAAAAGCGTCTGGAAGATCATTTGCCGCGTCTGCAGACCGTGCTGTTCCAGCAACAGCTGGGCACGCTGCGTGACAAAACTGACCGCATTCAGGCCCTGGCGGGCTGGATTGCTGGCCAGATTGGCGCTGACGTTAACCACGCGACCCGCGCGGGTCTGCTGTCCAAGTGCGACCTGATGACCAACATGGTGTTCGAGTTTACCGACACCCAGGGCATCATGGGCATGCACTATGCGCGTCACGATGGTGAAGCCGAAGATGTGGCCGTTGCGCTGAACGAACAGTATCAGCCACGTTTTGCGGGCGATGATCTGCCGTCCAACCCGGTAGCGTGCGCGGTGGCTATTGCCGATAAGATGGATACCCTCGCGGGCATCTTTGGTATCGGCCAGCACCCGAAAGGCGACAAAGATCCATTCGCACTGCGTCGTGCGGCGCTGGGCGTGCTGCGTATCATCGTTGAGAAGAACCTCAACCTTGACCTGCAAACCCTGACCGAAGAAGCGGTGCGTCTGTACGGTGACAAGCTGACCAACGCTAAGGTTGTCGATGAAGTTATCGACTTCATGCTCGGTCGTTTCCGTGCCTGGTATCAGGACGAAGGCTACACCGTCGACACCATTCAGGCGGTGCTGGCGCGTCGTCCGACCCGTCCGGCTGATTTCGATGCCCGCATGAAAGCCGTGTCGCACTTCCGTTCTCTGGACGAAGCCGCTGCGCTGGCTGCCGCTAATAAGCGTGTTTCCAACATTCTGGCGAAGTCTGACGAAACGCTGAACGACGTCGTTCACGCCTCAGTGCTGAAAGATGCGGCGGAAATCAAGCTGGCGACCCACCTGGTCGTTCTGCGCGACAAACTGCAGCCTTTCTTCGATGAAGGCCGTTACCAGGATGCGCTGATTGAACTGGCTTCCCTGCGCGAGCCGGTGGACGAGTTCTTCGAGAGCGTGATGGTTAACGCCGACGAGAAAGACGTGCGTATCAACCGTCTGACGCTGCTCAGCAAGCTGCGCGAACTGTTCCTGCAGGTAGCGGATATTTCTCTGCTGCAGTAATTATCGCTCTGCTTAAAAGACCAACCCGCCTTTCGGCGGGTTTTTAATGGCTGCAGTTCAGGGTATTCACGCCAACGGGATCAACGCGTTTTCCGTTTTCAGCCAGCGCGGGGCGGTCAGCGTTCCGGCGAAATAGCGCACCAGTTCAATGAAATCGGTTGTAGACGTAAATGGCACAGTAAAAAGCGAGCGGTCGAGGGTTGGGGTTATCGCCATAAGGGCAGCCTCCAGTTTGAGGTCAGGAGGCTAATCCCGGCACCTGATTTTGCAGGTGCAAAGCGACAATACTGCTGGCTGAAATCGTCTCTGTTGTTATTGCGTGACGGCAAACTTCGGGTTTGCTATTACCAGAACCTGATGGGAGGCCAACACACTCTGGCAGATACTGAATTGCCATCTGTGTGAATTTTACGCATACTAATTACATGTGCATTTTACACGTGTAATTGAGGTCTTTTATGCCAGGTATGAGTGTTCGACATAAAAAAACAGTCAGCGTGACCCTGGAGCCAGCATTACTTCAGCAGGCCCGCGAGGCCGGTATCAACCTGTCGGCAGTCCTGACTGCGGCACTGCAACAGGAGATCAGCGCTTCTGGGGCTGAACGTTGGAAACAAGACAACAGAGCTGGCCTGCAGGAACTCAATCGTATAACCGATGAACAGGGCTTGCTGTCGGATGATTACAGGACGTTTTAATCATGCAATTTGTCGTCTACCGTAATAATGGAAATAGTCAGGTATACCCTTTTTTGCTGGATGTTCAGAGCGATATCATCGAGGAACTCACTACCCGAGTCGTTATCCCCTTGTATCCGCTGAGCCGACTCACGACGAAACCGGTCAGACGCCTGACACCGATCCTGAACATTGAAGGTAATGATTATCTGGTGATGACCCACGAAATGGCCAGTATCCGTCTGACCCAGATAGGTGACGAGGTGATGAATGCGCGACCCTACCGGCAGACCATCAAAAATGCGCTGGATTTCATCTTTGATGGCTTCTGAGCATTTATCAAAACAGAATTTACGGGCCAACATTTAACCTTGAAACCCTGCCCAAATTACGGGTATCCTGTATCCCGACTTTTCTCTTCTCTCTGGAGCGCATCCCGAAAATGAACAATCACGACTGATGAATTCGGCCCTGGCATAACGCAAACGCGTTGGCGGGGATGGTTTTTGATTTCATTCAGGAGTGCTTATGGCTCATTTTTGTGCGCAATCCCCTGCGTTTATTTTGCATCAGGTCACCTGTCAGTTTGCGACGGGCGATATTCTTTTTGGTTCTTTTGATCTCTCGCTTGAGCGTTCGCTTTGCGGCTTAGTCGGGCGTAATGGCAGTGGGAAAACTCGCCTGTTGCAGTTGCTTGCAGGCGTTGAAATGCCTGCCCACGGGCATATCGAACATTTTTCGACGGTGTCGTATGTCGCTCAGCAACCGCTGCTTTCTGCGGACAGTACGCTGGCGGATTTACTCGGCCTGACGGCGATATTTTCCGCCCTGGGCCGCGTGAATAATGGCGAGATGCAGCCGGAAGACAGCGATGTGCTCGACGGTCACTGGGATATTACGGAGCGCCTGAGTACGGCGTTTTCCGCGTTGTCGCTTCCCAAGTTTGACGCGTATCGTCCTGCTTCATCCCTGAGCGGTGGTGAACGCGTGAAAGCGTTGCTGTGCGCCGCATTCCTTTCCGGGGCCGATTATCTGCTACTCGACGAACCGACTAACCATCTGGATAGCGACGGGCGGGCATGGCTTTATCAGCAGCTTGCACAGTGGCGCGGCGGGGCGCTGATTGCCAGCCACGATCGCGAATTACTGGTGCAGGTACCGCATATTCTCGAATTATCTGCCGGGAATTTGCGCCATTACGGCGGTAATTTTGATGTGTATCAGCAGCAGCGAGAGGCTGAACAGCAGGCAGCACGTTCGGCGCTCGACCATGCGGCGACCGCGCGACGACGAACCCGCCAGCGTTTGCGTAAAGAGCATGACAATAGCCTGCGGCGCTCCGCGCAAACGCTGCGAACCGTGGATTCACTGAACATCGCCTCGTTTGAGCGAGTTGCTTACAAAGGCGCGGCCAAAGCCCGGCCCGGCACGCTGCGCCGCCAGCATCATGAACAGAACGAGGCGTTGAACGCGGCGGTTAATCAGGCGCGTGAACGCGTGGAGGATGAAACGCCGGTAATGATGACGCTGCCGGGCAACCACGTTGCGGCGGGCAAGCAGGTGCTGGACGTTCACGATCTGGTCCTGGCGCATTCCCCGATTGCGCCGCTGAACTGGCGCATGGATGGCCCAATGCGCGTGGCGCTGCGTGGGCCGAACGGCTGTGGTAAAACCACGCTGCTGAAAACGCTTCTCGGGCTGGAGTTGCCGGTGAGCGGCAGCTGTAAGTTGTCGGTGAATGCGGCCTGGCTCGATCAGCATCTGAGTCAGTTCAGTCTGTCACTGTCGGTGATGGAGCATCTGAGTCTGGCGAATACCCCTCTGGAAGAAGGCGTGCTGCGCAGTCGCCTGGCGCAGCTGCAGCTGACTGCGGAAAAAGTAGGTTTGCCGCTATCATCGCTGAGCGGTGGCGAACGCCTGAAGGCCGCTCTGGCCAGCGTGTTATGGCGGCGGGAAGCGACCCAGCTTTTGCTGTTGGACGAGCCGACTAACCACCTCGATTTGGCGTCGACGCAGGCCATTGAAATGGCATTGTCCGGTTTCCCGGGGGCGATGTTAGTCGTTTCACATGATGAGGCGTTTCTGCGGGGGTTGAAGCTGACTCACAGTCTGGAATGGCAGGATGCGGGCTGGGTATTCACGGCGCTGTGATCAAAAACCCCCGCAATCGCGGGGGTAAAATAACAACGTTATTCCATAAGCTGTCTGCTTAATCGGGGATCGGCCTGGATCAGGCGCATCAACTTCAGCTCGGCAGGGGATGGTTTTTCTCGTCTCGATTCCCACTCATGTACCATCGCTACGCTGACGCCCATCGCTCGGGCAAAATCATCGATCTTCAAACCGGAGCCTTTACGCAGTTGCTCAAACTCGGTAAAGGCTGTGGGCTTTTGGGTCAGGGTCATTCTCTGTGAATCATCTTTGAAAACAATTTGTTCAAGACTGGAAAGCAGTTCGTACATAGGATCTTTATTTGTCATTGAGAACTCCTCTTTACCCGTCATACATCAAGCCACAGGCATGTTGTCCTGCAACTCGAATTATTTAGGGTATACATCTCACAGTGGGCACGTGAACAACAAAGAGCTTATTAAGAATAGTCAGTAAAAAGGGTGAGGGGTGGTCACAGGAGTGATTATTCGTGCGGTATCTTTTACGTGACCCGATTCAGCCTTTCGTATCAGTCGACTAATTATTTGATAAAGATACGGGAAAGTTATTCAGCACAATTTTTGTAAATCGTAAGTAAAAATGTGGCAAAAGGCGGGCGCTGACACCCGCCTTTTGCCCGTTAGGCCTTTTGTGTCGCCTTGCTAACTGGGGCGGCAGCGTTTTCAGCCGAGCGATCGGTTTTGGTCATGGCGTATTTCACCATCAGCGCGGTGGCGGACAGCAGCGCCGGGACCGCCAGCAGCATGAAGATGGTTTTAAACGACAGCTGCGCCTGCATCAGGAATACACCGCTGAACGCTCCGAGAATGCCGCCGAAGCGCCCAATGCCCAACATCCACGCCACGCCCGTGGCCCGGCCCTGAGTCGGATAGAACCCGGCCGCCAGCGCGGGCATGGAAGATTGTGCCCCGTTCATGATGCTGCCTGCGATGAATACCATCACGCCCATCAACACCAGGCTGCTGGTGGAAAACCCAACCAGGCAGACGAATATGCCGGTCAGCAACCAGCCCACCGCGACCACTTTATTCGGGTTAAATTTGTCCATCAGCGCCCCGAGTACCAGCACGCCAATTCCGCCGCCGAGTGGGAACAGGGCGGTGACGATCGAAGCCTGGCTCATGCTGGCGCCCGTTTCCCGGATAAGCAGCGGCAGCCAGCTGGTCAGTAAATAGAAAATCAGCAAGCCCATGAAGTAGGTCAGGCACAGCATGACCGTGCCGAGCGCGTAGCGTGGCGAGAAAATCACACCCAGCGCCGATTTATCCTGAACGCCACCCGCTTCGTGCAGCACAAAGCGCGTGTCGGTAGCGATCGGAGCAATGCGACGCAGAATGGTCGCTACCTGCTGCTGAGATTTGTTTTTCGCTACCAGATAACGCACCGATTCCGGCAGCAGGAAAATCAGCACAACGGCCAGCACCAGCGGCATCACGCCGCCGAGGATCAGCACGCTTTGCCAGCCATACTGCGGAATTAACCACGCGGAGATAAACCCACCGAGCGAGGAACCAATCGGGAAACCGACGAACATCAGATTCACCAGCAAAGAGCGGCGGCGTTCCGGGGCATATTCGCTCATCAGCGTGGCGGCGTTTGGCATTGCGGCACCGAGGCCAAGCCCGGTGAGGAAGCGCAACAGCGTCAACTGGTTGAGGCTGGTGGCCGCGGCGGTCATCAGGCTGAAGCCGCCGAAAACCACAATGGAGAGGATCAGCACTTTTTTACGACCAATGCGGTCGGCCATTGGACCCGCGGTCAGCGCCCCGACAGCGAGCCCGACCAGCGCCGCGCTCATCACTGGGCCTAACGCAGATTTCTGCACGCCCCATTCCTGCACGAGGTCAGAGGCGATAAAGCCGATAATAGCGGTGTCAAAACCGTCCATCGCCACGGTAATGAAGCACAGCACGAGGATCATCCACTGGTATTTCGTGAAAGGATTCTCGTTGATAAAGGCCTGGATATCGGTTGTTGTCTTTGTCATATCGCGATTCCTGGGAGGTAAGTTGTGCGATTATCGAACGTAAATCCGTTAATCGTTCATCAATCAAACCATCAGGAGGCTTTTTCGACAACGTGCTGGCCGGGGGAAGCGTGCGATTATCGTACGCCAGGCTGACGTCAGTGCCACAAATCTGAAGAAAGGTGCATTAATTCATTTAGTTATAGTTATGAATTCCGGCGCTGGCAATATCATTAATTGTGATGTGGGCAACAAATAATTAACATCCTTTACGCGTGAGGAAAGTGTGCGACTTTTCCTAATGCGAATGAAGGAAAGTGTATCCTGCGAGGCTTGCGTCGACTATCCTTGTCAGCGTCAGGCACGTGTGTGCCAGTTTGCGCTTTTTTTTGGCTGAAGGAGTATGAAAATGGCGACAGGAAAGTCCTGCTCTCGCTGGTTTGCGTCTGTTGCGGCGTTATTGATGGTAGTTAGCCTGAGTGGGTGTTTCGATAAAGAAGGCGATCAGCGCAAAGCGTTCATCGACTTCCTGCAAAATTCTGTGATGCGTAGCGGCGAACGTCTGCCAACGCTGACCACCGATCAGAAAAAACAATTTGGTCCGTTCGTTTCCGATTACGCCGTGATTTACGGTTATTCTCAGCAGGTGAGCCAGGCGATGGATGCTGGTTTGCGTCCGGTTGTAGACAGCGTGAATGCGATTCGTGTGCCACAGGATTACATGACTCAGCGCGAACCGCTTCGTCAGGCTAATGGCGCCTTGGGCGTGTTGAGCCAGCAGCTGGAAAACGCCAAAATGCAGGCGGACGGTGCGCATTCGGCACTGAAACAGGCTGACGATCTGAAGCCGGTTTACGACCAGGTTTACAACAAAGTCGTGACCCTGCCAGCGAACGCAATGCAGCCGCTGATCCCTGCCGCACAGATCTTCACCCAGCAGCTGGTGCAGATTGGTGATTTCGTGGCACAGCAAAATACGCAGGTAAGCTTCGTGGCCAACGGAATTCAGTTCCCGACGTCTCAGCAGGCGAGCCAGTACAATACGCTGATTGGCCCTCTGGCCGCTCAGCACCAGGCGTTTAATCAGGCCTGGAGCGCGGCGGTTAACGCCACGCGTTAAGCATGAAAACCGGGTGGCGTCCTGTCACCCGGTCTCTTTCTCATTGCACCTGCGGGTTCACGCAGTTCTTCTCAATCTTTCCGTTTAACGCATCAATCAGATTATCGACCGCCGTGGCCGCCATGTTGTAACGCGTCTCATGGGTGGCAGAACCGATATGCGGCAGCGCCACGACGTTGGGCAGCTTGAGCAATTCTGACGCAACCGACAGCGGTTCCTGCTCGAATACATCCAGACCCGCCGCATGGATTTCGCCTGCCTTTAACGCGGCGACTAACGCGTTTTCATCCACTACCTGGCCACGTCCGGCGTTAATGAAAATGGCCGACGACTTCATTTTGGCGAACTCGGCGGCGCCGAACAGATGACGGGTTTCGTCGGTCAGCGGCAGGATAGAACAGACAAAATCAGCTTCCTGGAGCAGGGTGTCGAGGTCGCAATGGCGCGCGTTAAAGCGTTCATCCGCCTCTTTATGTTGACGACGCGCGTTGTACAAAACCGGCATACCGAAACCGAAATGCGCGCGCTGCGCCAGCGCCAGGCCAATGCGGCCCATCCCGACAATACCAATGGTTTTGTGGTGCACGTCGGTGCCAAACCAGTCCGGGCCAATGCCTTTGGTCCATTCGCCGGCTTTCACGCGTTCGGCCACTTCGACCACCCGGCGCGCGCTGCTCAGGATCAACGCCATCAGCGTATCGGCCACGGTTTCGGTCAGGGCGGCCGGGGTGTGCATCAGCAAAACGCGGCGGGCATTCAGCGCATCGACATCGAAATTGTCGTAGCCGACGGAAATGGTGGAGGTGGCGCGCAGGGCGGGCATGTTATCCAGCAGCGCGGCGTCCACTTTTTCGCTTGAGCCAAGCAGGCCCACGGCATTTTTGAATGCGTCTGCGTGATTCTGAACGGTATCCGCGTCCAGGTTCGGCATTTTTGTGACCGAAAAATGGGCCTCAAGGCGGCGTTGCAAATCGTCAGGTAATGATTTGTAGAGAATAACGGACGGTTTCATTCCTTTCTCCAGATAAAGGGTTTAAGCGTGGCGTGCGCCGACGGGAAGCTTCTGATTATTAGCAGGCTTAACAATTAAAGTCAGCCACACTGAGACGAAAAGTGCCACCCCCATAAATATGTAGGAGGCAGACGGCGTGCCGGTTGCGCCGTTGAGGTAGCCGACAAACCAGGAGCCGAAGAACGAGCCGAGCGCCCCCATGCTGTTGATCAGCGCCATCGCGCCACCGGCCACGTTACGCGGCAACATCTCCGGCACAATGGCGAAGAACGGCCCGTATGGGGCGTACATCGCGGCACCGGCAATCACCAGCAGGCTGTAGGAAATCCAGAAGTGATCGGCCCCGACGGCCCAGGAACCGATAAATGCCAGGCCGCCAATCAGCAGCAATGGCCAGACGAACAGCTTACGGTTTTGCATCTTATCGGAGGCCCAAGAGGCGAGGATCATGGCGATGGTGGCGGCCAGATACGGCACCGCTGACAGCCAGCCCACTTCTACCATGCCTAAGTTTTCACCGCCGCTGCGGATAATGGACGGCAGCCACAGCACGAAGCCATACACCCCGATGCTCCAGGCAAAATATTGCAGGCACAGCAGAATGACGTTCCGCGAGCGGAAGGCTTCGCCATAGTTACGC
Organism: Scandinavium manionii; assembly: GCF_024764775.1. Classification (NCBI taxonomy): domain Bacteria; kingdom Pseudomonadati; phylum Pseudomonadota; class Gammaproteobacteria; order Enterobacterales; family Enterobacteriaceae; genus Scandinavium; species Scandinavium manionii. The sequence goes on from NZ_JALIGC010000037.1 coordinate 199,246, forward strand.
ACGGCTTTGATACCCTGCTGTTCCTGATTGAGCTGTTCCTGCAACGCAGATTTTTCCGCTTCAGACAGCCAGCCCACCTGCGCAGGTTTGTCTTTCACCAGCACCCACCAACAGAAAGCCCAAATCACCGCCGGGATACCTTCAAAGATAAACATCTCACGCCAGCCGAAGGACTGAATCAGATAGCCCGACACCACCGACATCCACAGCACCGTCACCGGGTTGCCGAGGATCAGGAAAGTGTTGGCGCGTGAGCGTTCTGATTTGGTGAACCAGTTGCTGATGTAAATCAGCATTGCCGGCATCACCGCGGCTTCGACCACGCCCAGAATAAAGCGGATCGCCGCCAGCATTGGGATATTACTGACCATCCCGGTCAGCGAGGCGCAGCCGCCCCACAGGATCAGGCACACAAAAATCAGTTTGCGCACGCTGCGGCGTTCGGCGTACATCGCACCGGGGATCTGGAAGAAGAAATAGCCGAGGAAAAACAGCGCGCCGAGCAGCGAGGACACACCTTTGGTGATGCCGAGGTCGTCGTTGATCCCCGCGGCGGAGGCGAATGAGAAGTTGGCGCGGTCGAGATACGCCAGGCTGTAGGTGATAAACACGATGGGCATGATGTACAGCCAGCGCTTCGTGGCAGGATTTGAACGGTTCATAAGCGTGCCTCTGTTACTGAGGAAATGGCTACCGCGGTATGTAGGGTACAGGGTAGCGTTGTTTGGGTGTTTCGGTTGCTGCCGTCCGGTGTGTGGTAAAGGGATTACCCGGCCTCGCCGAGCGCTTCCCGGGTGGGTAATCCTTCGCTGTCGCCCTGGACCTGAATCGCCAGCGAGCCAATTTTGTTACCGCGCGCGACCGCCTGCGACAGGGTTTTGCCTTCCAGCAGTGCGCTGATCGTGCCAACCGCGAAGCCATCGCCTGCGCCCACGGTATCGACGACGTTTTCCACCTTTTCGGCGGTTACGCTGCCATGCTCGCCATCCGCGCTTTGGTACCACGCGCCGTCGGCCCCGGTTTTAATCACCACCGCTTTTACGCCACGGCTCAGGTAAAAATCAGCAATGCCTTCCGGCGTGCGCTGTCCGGTCAAAATAAGTCCCTCTTTCAGCCCCGGTAATACCCAGTCGGCCTGGCAGGCGAGATGATTCAGTTTCTCGACCATTTCCGCTTCGCTTTTCCACAGCACCGGCCGCAGGTTTGGGTCAAAAGAGAGCGTTTTCCCGGCGCGTTTCATGGCATTCGCTGCGTGATCGAGCAGTTCGTAGGCGCTGCCAGATAACGCGGCCGCCACGCCGCTGAGGTGCAAATGACGGGCTGACAGAAAGTGCGCGGAATCGAAATCGTCTTGGCTGAGATGGCTGGCGGCGGAGCCTTTGCGGAAGTATTCCACAATGGGATCGGTTCCATTTTCGACTTTGGATTTCAGCTGAAAACCGGTCGGATAACGCCCGTCGACGGTGACGCCTGCGCTATCAATGCCTTCCTGTTTGAGCGAGTCCAGCACGAACTCGCCGAAGCTGTCATCGCCTACCCGGCTGACCCAGCTGACGTTTAGTCCGAGGCGCGCCAGACCGGTAGCGACGTTTAGCTCTGCCCCGGCCACGCGTTTGATAAATGACTCAACCTGGCTGAGCGGCCCGGTTTTCTGGGCGACAAACATCGCCATGGCTTCACCGATAGTGATCACATCCAGTGTCTGATTCATGCTTATTCCTCGCGTAACCAGCGAACATAGCGACGGGTGACGGCCACCAGATCGTCGCCTTCAAGCGGAAATTCGATGCCGCGCGGTACGTTGTCAGGCAAGGCGTTGAGCAGGGCGGCCCAGCGCGGGTGGTCGTCCGGGGTTATTGCCCGCCAGCCGTCATGGTGCGGTTCGGCGGCTTTGACGTGAACGTATCCCACGCTCGGAGCCAGCCGCTGTGCGGCCTGTTCCGGGGAATCGCCCAGCCACAGCCAGTTGCCCATATCAAACGTCAGACGAATCGGTAACGCATGTACGCGTACGGCGGCCTGGAAGCGCTGCATCGGGGCCAGTTTGCCGCAGTCTGTCTGGTCGTTTTCAATCACCAGCGCCACCGGGCTGTTGGTCAGAATGGCGCGCAGAGTTTCCAGCGCGGCAGGCTGCGTGAAATGACCCAGAGAGAGTTTCAGCCAGGCGGCGTTCAGAGCCTGGGTTTCCAGAAGCAATGAGCGGAGATTGGGATTCAGGCTGCCGTCGGTTTCAAACAGCCCTTCCGGCGCGGAATAGCAGGCCATCAGGTTGTGCTGAGAGATGTCAGCCGCCAGCTGTGGCAGGGTGTCGATCTCCTGCGGAGTAAACAGTTCTCGGCGGATTTCGACGCCGTCGGCGCCTGCCGCCGCAATGATGGACAGCACGCCGCGCTGCCCTCCGAGGGTCATCACGCGGTCGCGGCCATAGGCGGCGGTTACGACGATGATTTTTCTTGCCATCCGGGACTCCAGAACGAAATAAGAGTGGGTTTCTCTGTATTACGCTAGATGGAACCGGTTCCAAAGAAAAGGCGGCGTTGTCTAATTTATGATCGTCATCACAGGGGAATTAGCGGCTGGTGGATCCCCGGACGATCAGTTCGCCGGAGAAAACCTGTTCGCGGATCGGGTCGCTGCTGCCTTCGATCCGGCGCACCACCTGCTCTACGGCGGCATAGCCGATTTTCCAGGTAGGCTGTTTGAGCGTGGTAATACCCACACCTGCCAGCTCTGCCCATTCAAGTTCGTCAAAACCGAGCAGGCCGATATCGCTGCCCCAGTGCAGACCAAGGCGTTTGAGCGACCGCGCCACCTGCAGCGTCAGTGCGCCGTTGGCGGAAATCACGGCTTTGCGCATTCCGCGATGGGTAGCGTGGAATTGACGCAGCGCGTTATCGATGAGTGCGCCGTCGTTCAGTGGCACTTCGGCGTTTTCGGCGCTGATGCCCGGATAGCGGGCCAGCGTGGTGCGGTAGGCGGCCAGGCGTTCGCGTCGGGTGTTGACGCTCCCGAGCGGTTCGCTGAGAAACAGCAGGGCTTCAAACCCTTGATCGACGAGGTGTTCGGTGGCGGTAGTGGCGGCCTGGGTGTTATCCAGTCCGACTACGTCGCAGGCAAAATCCGGAATTTTTCGGTCAATAAGCACCATCGGCAGGGCCGACTGTTGCAGGCGACTCAGGCCTTCTTCGTGCATTCCCACGGCATTAACCACAATCCCTTCCACCTGGTAACTGCGCAGTAAATCGAGATAGTGTCGTTCCTGATCTACTTCGTTATTGGTGTTACACACCAGCGGCGTAAACCCCTGTTCGCGACAGGCGGCTTCGATCCCGCTTAATACGTTGACGGAATAGGGATTAGTGATATCGGCGATGATAAGTCCAATAAGGCGAGTGCGGCCATGCTTCAGGCCCCGCGCCATCAGGCTTGGACGATAGTCGAGTTCGGCAATAGCGTGTTCGATTCGCGCCAGAAGGGCATCTGAAAGTAGATGCTTTTCGCCGTTAAGATAACGCGAAACGCTGGTCTTACCCGTTTTTGCCGCTTTCGCTACGTCGCTGATGGTGGCTCGCGCCTTGTTCGCCATGAGGGCTTCCTTCACCTGAATGTGTGAACACCTTAGCGCGAAAATAAGCGATGGCAAGCCGTTAATGCTGGTGCTGGCGGGTGTTTTCGTCGCAAGCGTTGGCCGGGGCGGCGAAACCCTCCCCGGCACAACGATTACTGCAGCGGGCTGAGGGTGATTTCTACGCGACGGTTCTGCGCTTTCCCTTCGGCGGTGCTGTTGCTGGCGATGGGATTCGCTGGCCCCATTCCGCTGGTGCGGATGCGGTTCGCGGTGACGCCCTGGGTGATAAGGGAGCTGGCTACTGAATCGGCACGCTGCTGGGACAGACGCATGTTCAGCTCCTGGCCGCCGGTGCTGTCGGTGTAGCCGACCACGTTAACTGCGGTTTTTTCGTACTCTTTCAGCACCATCGCCACGCCGGTCAGGGTGTTGGCCCCGGCCGGTTTCAGGTTGGCGCTGCTGCTGTCGAAGGTGACGTTATTCGGCATGTTCAGCACGATGTTGTCGCCATTACGGGTGACGCTGACGCCTGTGCCCTGCATTTTTTCGCGCAGCTTGGCTTCCTGCACATCCATGTAATAACCGACGCCACCACCAACGGCTGCGCCTGCTGCGGCGCCGATCAATGCGCCTTTGCCGCGATCGTGTTTGGAGGAAGAGAGCATGCCGATACCCGCTCCCGCCAGTGCGCCAATACCCGCACCAATGCCGGATTTTCCGGCTTCACGTTCACCGGTGTAAGGGTTGGTGGTACAGCCTGACAGGGCCAGCGCGCCGCTTACCATTGCAGCAATCATGATTACGCGTTTTTTCATCTTCTTTCCTTAATCCTTTATATTCTTTGCCAGCGCAAACGTGGCGGTTGATTATGACGCCCGATTGTGAGGAAAATTCCAGAACGATCCGAAAATATGTAAATAAATGGAACGGTGATGAAAAAATCGCCGTCGTAACACCTGCATCCGTCAACCAGGAGCCTGTTTTGGCCAACTCATCTGCAACAAAAACCATTCTGACCGCCGCCCACTGGGGGCCCATGCTGGTCGAAACCGATGGCGATACCGTGCTGGCGTCTCGCGGTGCGCTTTCTGGAACCTTTGAGAACTCGCTGCAAAGCGCGGTACGCGACCAGGTGCACAGCAAAACGCGGGTGCGCTATCCGATGGTGCGTAAAGGTTTTTTGACCTCGCCGGACAGCCCACAGGGCGTGCGCGGGCAGGATGAGTTTGTTCGGGTGAGCTGGGACGAGGCGCTGGATCTGATTCATGCCCAGCATCAACGTATTCGCGAGACCCACGGCCCGGCGTCGATTTTTGCGGGTTCCTACGGCTGGCGCTCTAACGGCGTGCTGCACAAAGCGGCGACGCTGTTACAGCGTTACATGAGCCTGGCGGGCGGTTATACCGGGCATCTGGGGGATTATTCCACCGGCGCGGCGCAGGCGATTATGCCGTACGTGGTCGGCGGCAATGAGGTGTATCAGCAGCAGACCAGTTGGCCGCTGATTCTGGAACATACCGACGTGGTGGTGCTATGGAGCGCGAATCCGCTGAACACCCTGAAAATTGCGTGGAACGCCTCCGACGAGCAGGGTATGACGTTCTTCGATAAGCTGCGTAATAGCGGCAAGCGACTGATTTGCATCGATCCAATGCGTTCGGAAACCGTCGATTTCTTCGGGGAATCGATGGAGTGGTTGGCCCCACACATGGGCACCGACGTGGCGCTGATGCTCGGCATTGCCCATACGCTGGTGGAAAATAACTGGCACGATACGACGTTCCTGGAACGCTGTACTACCGGCTACGCCCAGTTCGCTGAATACCTGACCGGCGAGCGCGACGGCGTGGCGAAAACCGCCGAATGGGCGGCAGACATCTGCGGCATTGATGCGCCGAAAATCCGCGAACTGGCGGAGACTTTCCATCAAAACAGCACTATGCTGATGTCCGGTTGGGGTATGCAGCGCCAGCAGTTTGGCGAGCAGAAGCACTGGATGCTGGTCACACTGGCCGCCATGCTCGGCCAGATTGGCACACCGGGCGGCGGTTTTGGCCTCTCTTATCATTTCTCCAACGGCGGGAACCCAACCCGACGCGCGGCGGTGCTGGCCTCGATGCAGGGCAGCGTCGCCAATGGCACCGATGCGGTGGATAAAATCCCGGTGGCGCGCATTGTCGAAGCGCTGGAAAACCCAGGCGCGCCGTATCAGCACAACGGCATGGACAGGCACTTCCCGGACATCCGTTTTGTCTGGTGGGCGGGCGGTGCGAACTTTACCCATCATCAGGATACCAACCGCCTGATTCGCGCCTGGCAGAAGCCGGAACTGATCATTATCTCAGAGTGTTTCTGGACCGCCGCCGCACGCCATGCGGACATCGTGCTGCCGGCGACCACATCGTTCGAGCGCAACGATTTGACCATGACCGGGGATTACAGCAACCAGCATCTGGTGCCGATGAAACGCGTGGTCGCGCCACGGGATGAGGCGCGAGACGACTGGGAGGTGTTTGCCGAACTGAGCGAACGCTGGGAAGCGGGCGGGCGCGAGCGCTTCACCGAAGGCAAAAGCGATCTGGAGTGGCTGGAAACCTTCTATGAGATTGCCGGGCAGCGCGGCGCGAGCCAGCAGGTGACGCTTCCTCCGTTCCACCAGTTCTGGGAAGCCAATCAGCTGATTGAGATGCCGGAGAGCGAGCAGAACGCGAAGTTCATCCGTTTCGCCGCCTTCCGCGAAGATCCGCAGGCCAATCCGTTAAAAACCGACAGCGGAAAAATTGAAATTTATTCGCAGCGGATCGCCGGTTTCAATTACGCCGATTGCCCTGGACACCCGACCTGGCTTGAGCCGGACGAGTGGCACGGTAATGCGCAGGCAGGGCAGCTACAGCTGTTGTCGGCGCATCCGGCGCACCGTTTGCACAGCCAGCTGAATCACACGCGGCTGCGTGAGAAATACGCGGTGGCGGGGCGTGAGCCGCTGACGCTGCATCCTGAGGACGCGAAAGCGCGGGGCATTGCCGACGGCGACCTTGTGCGCGTGTGGAACGGGCGAGGGCAGGTTCTGGCGGGCGCGGTGGTGACAGAGGGCATTCGGCCAGGCATTATCTGTTTGCACGAAGGGGCGTGGCCGGATCTCGATAATCAGGCCGGGGGCATCTGTAAGAATGGCGCGGTAAACGTGCTGACCAAAGATCTCCCGAGCTCGAAGCTCGGCAACGGCTGTGCGGGAAATACTGCGCTGGCGTGGCTGGAGAAATACCATGGGCCAGCGCCCACGCTTACAGCATTCGATCCGCCTGCCAACGCATAATCCAGGTCGGCTGCCGGGTTTCATCCTGCCATGCGCTGTCCTGAATACGGAAACCCTGCGCATGGTAGAAATTCACCGCCCGGCTGTTTTTCTGGTACACCTCGAGGCTTAATTCCGGGTAGCGGTCGCAGACGTACGCGAGCAATCCCCGGCCAATGCCGCGTCCGATACAGGCGGGGGCGACAAACAGCGCGCCGACAAAGCGCTGGTCCATCACGCTGATAAACCCCTGTACCACGCCGTCTTCTTCCCACACCCACGTATGCGCGGCGGGCAGATACACGTCCCGCACCAGCGGTTCGCTCTCATGCCAGTAGCTTTCCTCGATAAAAGGATGCGCGAATATGGTGCTCTCCAGCCACAGCGTCAGCAGGGGCTGGCGGTCGCTACTTTGCCATTTGCGGATCATCGTCGCCTCCCGGATGGCAGAAACACGCGGTGACATGGTCGTTGACCAGCCCGCAGGCCTGCATAAAGGAGTAGCAGATGGTGGTGCCGACAAACTTAAAGCCGCGCTTTTTCAGCGCTTTTGCCAGTGCATCTGACGCGGGTGTGCTCGTGGGGATCTCGGCCAGCGTCGCGGGGTGCATGACCTGCGGATGGTTATCGACAAACGACCAGACGAAATCAGCGAACGGTTCACCGTTGGCTTCCATCGCCAGAAAGGCACGCGCGTTGCCGATGATGGCCTGAATTTTTCCGCGGTGGCGAATGATCCCGGCGTTGAGCACCAGTCGCTCTACGTCGGTTTCATCCATGGCCGCCACTTTTATCGGGTCGAAGTGGTGAAACGCGTCGCGATAGTTTTCACGTTTTTTCAGCACCGTTATCCAGGAAAGCCCGGCCTGCTGGCCTTCAAGGCAGATCATTTCAAACAGCTTTTGATTATCCCGCTGGGCCACGCCCCATTCGCTATCGTGATAGGCAATGTAAAGCGGGTCCTGACTTACCCAACCGCAACGTTCCATCTCACTCTCCCACTTTTTGATGTCGATGAAGAAATGTTCAACCTGCCTTGACGGCAGAAATAAAATGACAATATTTAGTAATACGCACTCGCGTAAAAAATCATAACAACAATGCCGGATTCGGCTCTTTCGGAGTCGCCAAATGATTATTAAAAGATGCAATGGCTACCGGGGGGGTATCTACCCGGCATCTGTTTTTTTGTGGATGTCTCTTGCGACATCAGCTTTCGCCTGGCAACAGGAATATATCGTTACTGACCCACAAAGTAATATGCCGGAACGCTATACCTGGGATAGCGATCACCAACCGCGTTATGACGACATTCTGGCGGAACGCATCAGCGCGACGCAAGTTCAGCCGGGTATGGCGATGAATCTACCCGATGATACCCCGCTGGATGCGACCCGTACGTTGAGCATGGTCTGGAATATTCCGTTGTCCGCCCTGTTCACGACCGGGCCGGTGGCGAGCTGGCATTATGATGGGTCTGCCACATCGACCTGGAATGAATTTGGCGACAGCGGGACCAGCACCACGGCGCTGACCGACCCGATGTGGCATGCCAGCAGCAGCACACTGGGCTGGCGCCTCGACTCGCAGCCGCTGTGGGGTGTGCATCCGTGGGCACAAATCAGCTACAACCAGCAGTTTGGCGATAATCAATGGAAGTCGCAGTCGGGCCTGAACCGCACCCCGACATCTACGCAGGACGGAAATTGGGTTGATGTGACCGTCGGGGCCGATATGCTGCTTAATCAGCACGTTGCGGCGTATGCGTCACTGTCCCAGGCCGATAATATGAGCGAAGGGGCCAATTATCTCTACATCATGGGATTGAGCGCCCGCTTTTAACATACCGTTATCGTCATTGATACATCTTCAATTCCATTTGTTCACAGTATTGGCGCGCTCTGTCGTGATAGTTAACACTAACTTTTCCCTCATTTTTATTTTGGCAATGTCATTCATTCTCCGCTCAGTGCATTTCATTCCGCACTGACGGCAGTTCATGCCTTTTTTAACCCTGCCTGAAATGCACTTCGTTATTTTAGCTGCAGTTAATTTTGATAAGGCATATACGCCCATGAATACTGCAATCCGTCCTTCTACCCGCTGGCTGACGCTGGTTGGAACCATCATCACCCAATTTGCACTGGGTTCGGTTTATACCTGGAGCCTGTTTAACGGCGCATTGTCCGCCAAGCTCGATGAGCCTATCAGCCAGGTTGCGTTTTCCTTCGGTCTGTTAAGCCTTGGTCTGGCGATTTCCTCCTCCGTAGCCGGTAAACTGCAAGAGCGTTTTGGCGTGAAGCGCGTCACCATGGCCTCCGGGATCCTGCTCGGTCTGGGCTTCTTCCTCACCGCACATGCGAACAATCTGATGATGCTGTGGCTGAGCGCCGGGGTGCTGGTCGGTCTGGCGGACGGGGCGGGTTATCTGCTGACGCTGTCCAACTGCGTGAAATGGTTCCCGGAGCGTAAAGGGCTGATTTCCGCGTTTTCCATTGGTGCGTATGGCCTGGGTAGCCTGGGCTTCAAATTCATCGACAGCCAGCTGCTGGCGAGCGTCGGCCTGGAAAAAACCTTTATCATCTGGGGCGCGATTGTGCTGGTGATGATTGTGTTTGGCGCAACGCTGATGAAAGATGCGCCGCTGCAGGAAGTTAAAACCACCAACGGCGTGGTAGAGAACGACTTCAGCCTGGCACAGTCAATGCGTAAACCACAGTACTGGATGCTGGCAGTGATGTTCCTGACGGCCTGCATGAGCGGTCTGTATGTGATTGGCGTCGCGAAAGATATTGCCCAGGGCATGGTGCATCTGGACGTGATGACGGCGGCGAACGCGGTCACCGTGATTTCCATCGCCAACCTGAGTGGCCGTCTGGTGCTCGGTATTCTGTCCGACAAAATTGCCCGCATCCGTGTTATCACCATCGGTCAGGTGATTTCCCTGGTCGGCATGGCGGCGCTGCTGTTTGCTCCGCTGAATGCGACGACTTTCTTCGCCGCGATTGCCTGTGTGGCCTTCAACTTCGGCGGCACCATCACCGTGTTCCCGTCGCTGGTGAGCGAGTTCTTCGGCCTGAACAACCTGGCGAAAAACTACGGCGTGATTTATCTCGGTTTCGGGATTGGTAGTATCTGCGGTTCGATCATTGCGTCCCTGTTCGGCGGCTTCTACGTGACCTTCTGCGTCATCTTCGCGCTGCTGATTCTGTCTCTGGCGCTGTCGACTACCATTCGTCAGCCAAATCGTGAAGTGTTTGAAGAGGCTCATGCCTGATATTGAACGGCATAATCCCTGCCGGTAACACATTCCTGCCATAACTCTTTCGATCCGGGCTATTATTTTTGTAAATATTGCCCGGATCACACTTCCTGACGACACTTTTTCTCTGCGCTATGGTCTACTCACTGCGCTTATAGACGTTTCTTATAACTGTTCCTTACGCGATTCCTTAATCTACTTACTGTCTTGCCGATAGCTAAGTCGGTTTTTTGTGCCCCTTTTCCCAGGGTTTGTTTGCATGAATTATATTAAATCTTTAACACAACAGCGGTTGTGCCTGTTCATCGCCTTGTATATCGGTCTGTTCCTTAACGGCGCGGTATTAGTGCGACGGCTGATGGGCTATCTTGAAAATCCCAGCGTAGTGAATGGCATTTTTGCCATCATCGAACTCTGCGGCTCGGTACTGGTGACGTTCTGTTTGTTACGTCTGCTCTCCATTTTGGGCCGCCGTCCGTGGCAGATCCTGACCTCGCTGGTGGTCATTATTTCCGTTGCCGCCAGCTACTACATGACCTTTATGAACGTGGTGATTGGCTACGGTATTGTGGCATCGGTGATGACCACCGACGTTGACCTGTCTAAAGAAGTGATCGGGCGTGGCCTGATGATGTGGACGGTGCTGGCGAGCCTCCCGCCGCTGTTCTTCATCTGGAGCAACCGTTGCCGCTATACGCTGCAACGCCAACTGCGTACCCGCGGGCAGCGAGTGCGTAACATCGCCGTGGTGGTGATGGCTGGCCTGCTGGTCTGGGCCCCGATCCGATTAATGGACCGTCACCAGAAACAGGTTGAGAAAACGTCTCAGGGCGATGCGCCGAGCTACGGTGGTATCGTCGCCAACTCCTATCTGCCGTCGAACTGGGTATCCGCCCTGGGCCTGTATGCCTGGGCGCAGGTCGATGAATCCTCTGACAGTCGTTCTCTGATTAACCCGGCGAAGAAATACACCTATGTGGCACCGGGTAAAGACCTGGATGACACCTACGTGGTGTTCATCATCGGCGAAACCACCCGCTGGGATCACATGGGTATTCTGGGCTATGACCGCAATACCACACCGAAGCTGTCGCAAGAGAAAAACCTGGTCGCCTATCGCGGCACGTCCTGCGACACGGCCACCAAGCTCTCACTGCGCTGCATGTTTGTGCGCGAGGGCGGCGCAGAGGATAACCCTCAGCGTACCCTGAAAGAGCAGAACGTGTTTGCGGTGTTGAAACAGTTGGGCTTTAGCTCAGACCTGTTCGCCATGCAGAGTGAAATCTGGTTCTACAGCAACACCATGGCTGACAACATTGCTTATCGCGAGCAGATTGGCGCCGAGCCGCGTAACCGGGGCAAAGACGTGGCGGACAAACTGCTGCTGCCGGAAATAGCGCAGTCGCTGGAAAGCCATCCGAACGGCAAGCATTTGATCATCCTGCACACCAAGGGCTCGCACTGGAGTTACTACCAGCGCTACACCCGCGATTTTGCAAAATGGCAGCCGGAATGCGTCGGCATCAACGACGAATGCAGTAAGAAGGAGATGATCAATGCCTATGACAACTCGGTGCTGTACGTCGATACCTTCATCAGTGACGTACTGGATCAGCTGCGCGACAAGAAGGCCATCGTCTTCTATGCTGCCGACCACGGTGAGTCGATCAACGAGAAAGAGCACCTGCACGGTACGCCGCGCATGCTAGCTCCGCCTGAGCAGTTCCGTGTGCCGATGCTGGTATGGATGTCCGATAAGTATCTGGAAAACCCGGCGCATCAGCAGGCGTTTACGCAGCTGAAAAAGGAAGCTGACATGAAGGTACCGCGTCGTCACGTGGAGTTGTATGACACCATCATGGGTTGCCTCGGATACACTTCGCCAGACGGCGGGATTAACGAGAACAACAACTGGTGTCACGTCCCGGCTAAAAGCCAGTAATGAGACGGCGAGTTTCTCGCCGATCGACAAGGCTTTTGCTGAAAAGGGATTGACGGGGTCGAATCGCAGCAGTAACATTCGGCCCGCATCGGCGAGTAGCGCAGCTTGGTAGCGCAACTGGTTTGGGACCAGTGGGTCGGAGGTTCGAATCCTCTCTCGCCGACCACATTCGAAAAAACCGCTCTTTTGAGCGGTTTTTTTACGTCTGTAGCCTGGAGAGGATGAAGAAGCTCCGGGGGAAGGAGGTTCGAGCCGAGCGAAGCGAGACCACGTTGCTTTAGCAACGGCCCGAAGGGCGAGGCCACGCAGTGGCGAGTTATCCTCTCTCGCCGACCACATTCGAAAAAACCGCTCTTTTGAGCGGTTTTTTTACGTCTGTAGCCTGGAGAGGTTGAAGAAGCTCCGGGGAAGGAGATTTGCGGCAGGTGTAGGCCCGTGCAAGCGAAGCACCGCCCGGCAATGAATTACCCTAACAGCTCCGTGCCATACGAATTATCAATCGTGCATAGCCAGCGTCCGTTATCTTCCTGGCGGAATACGTAAGTCGCACGGCGGGTGGTTTCGACAGGGATTCCGTCGTCGCCTGGAAAACGCAGCCTGGTTTCCATAATCACCAGCGCATTACCCGTGCCCTCGATTCCTCTGCTGTTTTTGAATGAACCTGCTTTCTCTACACTCGCACCATAACCGTCAAAAATCCTCACCATCCTCTCTTCGCATCGTCAGATAACCATTTTGTGACATTTTCCATTGTATTTTTCTATATTTGGTTAGCCTTTTTCTTGCGTTACTTATGGATAACCTCAGCATTTTCGCCTGTGCGTTTTAACGTTCACGCTATTAATCGCTCAGATTATCATCATTCCGCCAGAAATTTTTATCAATTTGCACAATTGTTAATCACTGGTTATTGCAAGGTGTGAAGATGATTGTGCTGCTGTTAAGCGCGTAGCATAAATTTCCCTGCTGAGAATACCCTTCAGAAGTTTTTTTAATCTTTGTCTGAGGATTCTCACCGTTGATGTAAATCCCGGTTACCTGTATTGACGTTTGCACATTCTGTTGACAGATTGTAGGGCATGAGGGGCATTTCAGGGAGGATCTGCGCTGCTACTCAGTCGCTCTTCTGAAAGGAATCTCCAACCCTTTTAACGCCTTCGGGCACAACCGACCAGACCGGGTAAAAAACATATAAAGGCCTGGCGGAAAAACACAACAAACAAACATCATATTTGGAGCAGAATAATGAGTATTTCCTTGAAAAAGTCAGGGATGCTGAAGCTTGGTCTTAGCCTGGTGGCGTTGACTGTGGCAGCAAGCGTGCAGGCCAAAACCCTGGTTTACTGTTCTGAAGGCTCGCCGGAAGGCTTTAACCCACAGCTGTTCACCTCTGGTACGACTTACGATGCAAGCTCCGTGCCTATCTACAACCGTCTGGTTGAATTCAAAACCGGCACCACGGAAATAATCCCAGGTCTGGCAGAGAAGTGGGATGTCAGCGCCGACGGCAAAACCTACACCTTCCACCTGCGCCCAGGCGTGAAGTGGCAGGACAACAAAGAGTTCAAACCGACGCGTGACTTCAACGCCGATGACGTCGTGTTCTCCTTCGATCGTCAGAAAAACGACAAAAACCCGTACCACAAAGTATCTGGCGGCAGCTATGAATACTTTGAAGGCATGGGCCTGCCAGACCTGATAAGCGAAGTGAAGAAAGTGGACGATAATACCGTTCAGTTCGTGTTGACGCGTCCAGAAGCACCGTTCCTTGCCGACCTGGCGATGGACTTTGCATCGATTCTGTCGAAAGAGTACGCAGACAACATGCTGAAAGCCGGCACGCCGGAGAAAATCGACCTGAACCCAATCGGTACCGGTCCATTCCAGCTGCTGCAGTACCAGAAAGACTCCCGTATTCTGTACAAAGCGTTCCCGGGCTACTGGGGTACCAAACCGCAGATCGACCGTCTGGTGTTCTCTATCACCCCAGATGCGTCCGTCCGTTACGCCAAACTGCAGAAAAACGAATGCCAGGTGATGCCGTACCCGAACCCGGCTGACATCGCTCGCATGAAGCAGGACAAAAACATCAACTTGCTGTCACAGGCGGGTCTGAACGTGGGCTACCTCTCCTTTAACACTGAGAAGAAACCGCTGGATGACGTGAAAGTTCGTCAGGCGTTGACTTATGCGGTGAACAAAGAGGCGATTATCAAAGCCGTTTATCAGGGGGCGGGCGTTGCTGCTAAGAACCTGATCCCACCAACCATGTGGGGCTATAACGACGATGTGAAGGATTACACCTACGATCCGGAAAAAGCCAAAGCGCTGCTGAAAGAGTCTGGTCATGCTGATGGTTTCAGCATTGACCTGTGGGCGATGCCGGTACAGCGTCCGTACAACCCGAACGCTCGCCGTATGGCTGAGATGATTCAGGCTGACTGGGCGAAAGTAGGCGTGAAAGCCAACATCGTGACCTACGAGTGGGGCGAATACCTGAAACGCGCCAAAGCAGGTGAGCATCAGACAGTGATGATGGGCTGGACCGGTGACAATGGGGATCCGGACAACTTCTTCGCCACCCTGTTCAGCTGTGCTGCGGCGAAAGATGGTTCCAACTATTCTCGCTGGTGCTACAAGCCGTTTGAAGACCTGATTCAGCCTGCTCGTGCGACTGAAGATCACAACAAGCGTATTGAACTGTACAAACAGGCTCAGGTAGTGATGCATGACCAGGCTCCGGCGCTGATCATCGCTCACTCCACCGTGTACGAGCCAGTGCGTAAAGAAGTCAAAGGCTATGTGGTTGATCCATTAGGTAAGCACCACTTCGAAAACGTCTCCATCGAATAATTAAAAATGTAAGGGGTACGTGAGTGCCCCTCTATGCCCGGCGACGCTGCGCCTGCACGGGCCTACGAATGTAGGTCGGGTAAGCGCAGCGCCACCCGGTAGTTGTGAGCAATACAGACGTGCTGTCGCCAGGCAGAACGTCATGAGAGAGAATCCGGGTTATGTTGCAGTTTATCCTCCGACGTCTGGGATTAGTCATCCCGACCTTTATCGGTATCACCCTGCTGACCTTTGCCTTTGTCCATATGATCCCGGGTGACCCGGTGATGATAATGGCCGGTGAGCGCGGTATTTCCCCTGAGCGTCACGCACAGCTTCTGGCTGCCATGGGCCTTGATAAGCCAATGTGGCAACAGTATCTCCATTATATCTGGGGCGTTCTTCACGGCGATTTAGGGATCTCGCTGAAGAGCCGTCTGCCAGTATGGGACGAATTCGTTCCGCGCTTTAAAGCCACGCTGGAACTCGGCGTCTGCGCAATGATTTTCGCCGTTGCGGTGGGCATTCCTGTCGGCGTGCTGGCTGCGGTTAAGCGTGGTTCTATCTTCGATCACACCGCCGTTGGCCTCGCACTGACCGGCTACTCAATGCCGATTTTCTGGTGGGGCATGATGCTCATCATGCTGGTGTCGGTACAGCTGAATCTGGCACCGGTCTCCGGGCGTATTGGCGATTCGGTGTTCCTTGATGACACGCTGCCGTTAACCGGCTTCATGTTGATTGATACCGCCATCTGGGGCGAACCGGGCAACTTCATCGATGCTCTGGCGCATATGGTGCTGCCTGCGGTGGTGCTGGGCACCATTCCGCTGGCGGTTATCGTGCGTATGACCCGTTCGGCGATGCTGGAAGTGCTCGGCGAAGACTATATCCGTACCGCGCGTGCGAAGGGCCTGACCCGGATGCGCGTCATCATTGTGCATGCGCTGCGTAATGCCATGCTGCCAGTGGTGACGGTTATCGGTCTGCAGGTCGGCACGCTGCTGGCGGGTGCGATTCTGACCGAAACCATCTTCTCCTGGCCGGGCCTTGGGCGCTGGCTGATTGATGCCCTGCAACGCCGTGATTATCCGGTTGTGCAAGGCGGGGTCCTGCTGGTCGCGACGATGATTATCCTCGTGAACCTGCTGGTCGACCTGCTGTACGGCGTGGTGAACCCGCGTATTCGTCATAGGAAGTAAGGGGCCATCATGTCACAAGTCACTGAAAATAAAGTTGCTGCACCGGTGCCAATGACCCCATTGCAGGAGTTCTGGCACTATTTCAAACGTAATAAAGGCGCCGTTGTCGGTCTGGTGTATGTGGTGGTGGTTATGCTCATCGCTATTTTTGCCAACGTCCTCGCGCCGTATAACCCGGCGGATCAGTTCCGTGATTCACTGCTGGCGCCACCGTTCTGGCAGGAAGGCGGCACGCTGTCGCATTTGCTCGGCACCGACGATGTCGGTCGCGACGTGCTTTCACGCTTGATGTACGGCGCGCGTCTGTCGCTGCTGGTGGGTTGTCTGGTGGTGGTGCTGTCGCTGGTACTGGGCGTCGTGCTCGGGCTGGTGGCGGGCTATTTCGGCGGCATTATCGATAACATCATCATGCGTATCGTCGACATCATGCTGGCCCTGCCAAGCCTGCTGCTGGCGCTGGTGCTGGTGGCGATCTTCGGTCCGTCCATCGGTAACGCCGCATTGGCGCTGACCTTTGTAGCCCTACCTCACTACGTGCGATTAACCCGCGCGGCGGTGATGGTGGAGGTCAATCGCGACTACGTAACCGCTTCTCGCGTGGCGGGTGCGGGCGCAATGCGCCAGATGTTCGTCAATATTTTCCCAAACTGCCTTGCGCCGCTGATTGTTCAGGCGTCGCTCGGTTTCTCGAACGCCATTCTCGATATGGCCGCTCTTGGCTTCCTTGGCATGGGTGCGCAGCCGCCAACACCGGAGTGGGGCACCATGCTCTCCGACGTGTTGCAGTTCGCGCAGAGCGCCTGGTGGGTCGTGACCTTCCCGGGTCTGGCGATCCTGCTTACGGTGCTGGCATTTAACCTGATGGGCGACGGTCTGCGTGACGCGCTGGATCCCAAACTGAAGCAGTAAGAGGCACGAGATGGCGTTATTAAATGTAGATAAATTATCGGTGCACTTCGGCGACGAAGGCACCCCGTTTCGCGCCGTGGACCGCATCAGCTATAGCGTAAAGCAGGGCGAAGTGGTCGGCATCGTTGGGGAATCCGGTTCCGGTAAATCCGTCAGCTCGCTGGCGATCATGGGACTGATTGATTACCCCGGCCGCGTGATGGCGGAAAAACTGGAGTTTAACGGTCGCGACCTGAAGCGCATTTCCGAAAAAGAACGCCGCCAGTTGGTGGGCGCGGAAGTGGCAATGATTTTCCAGGATCCGATGACCAGCCTGAACCCATGCTACACCGTCGGTTTCCAGATTATGGAAGCGATTAAGGTGCATCAGGGCGGCAACAAGAAAACGCGTCGTCAGCGGGCTATCGACCTGCTGAATCTGGTCGGTATTCCCGATGCGGCTTCGCGTCTGGATGTTTATCCGCACCAGCTCTCCGGTGGGATGAGCCAGCGCGTGATGATTGCGATGGCAATTGCCTGTCGACCAAAGCTGCTGATTGCCGATGAACCGACGACTGCGCTGGATGTCACCATTCAGGCGCAAATCATCGAGCTGCTGCTGGAGCTGCAGCAGAAAGAGAACATGGCGCTGGTGCTGATTACGCACGACCTGGCGCTGGTGGCAGAAGCGGCACACAAAATCATCGTGATGTACGCAGGCCAGGTGGTGGAAACTGGGGCCGCGCAGGATATCTTCCGCGCGCCGCGTCACCCGTACACTCAGGCACTGCTGCGTGCGCTGCCGGAGTTTGCGCAGGATAAAGCGCGTCTGGCCTCGTTGCCGGGCGTCGTTCCGGGCAAGTACGACCGCCCGAACGGCTGCCTGCTCAACCCGCGCTGCCCATATGCTACCGACAGATGTCGTGCTGAAGAACCGGAACTGAATGCCGTCGACGGCGGTCGTCAGTCCAAATGCCATTACCCCCTCGATGATGCCGGGAGGCCAACATTATGAGTACGCCTGAGGCCACCTTGCAACAGCCATTGTTGCAGGCTATCGACCTGAAAAAACACTACCCGGTGAAGAAGGGCTTTTTTGCCCCAGAACGTCTGGTGAAAGCCCTCGACGGCGTATCATTCACCCTCGAACGCGGCAAAACGCTGGCGGTTGTGGGTGAATCCGGCTGTGGGAAATCCACGCTCGGCCGCCTGCTGACGATGATTGAAATCCCGACCGGGGGTGAGCTTTATTACCAGGGGCAGGATCTGCTGCTACCGGATGCTACTGCGGAAAAGCTACGTCGCCAGAAAATCCAGATTGTGTTCCAGAACCCGTACGGATCGCTGAACCCGCGTAAGAAAGTCAGCCAGATCCTCGAAGAGCCGCTGCAAATTAACACCACGCTGAACAAAGCGGAGCGCAAGGCGAAAGTGCTGGAAATGATGGCCAAAGTTGGCCTGAAAACCGAGCATTACGACCGCTATCCGCACATGTTCTCCGGCGGTCAGCGTCAGCGTATTGCCATTGCCCGCGGCCTGATGCTGGACCCGGACGTGGTGATTGCCGATGAGCCGGTTTCTGCACTCGACGTTTCCGTGCGTGCGCAGGTGCTGAACCTGATGATGGATTTGCAGCAGGACATGGGGCTGTCGTATGTGTTCATCTCTCACGACCTGTCGGTGGTGGAACACATCGCTGACGAAGTGATGGTGATGTACCTCGGTCGCTGTGTGGAGAAGGGCAGCAAGGAACAGATTTTCAGTAATCCGCGCCACCCGTACACCCAGGCGCTGCTGTCGGCGACACCGCGTCTGAACCCGGATGACCGTCGCGAGCGTATCAAGCTGACCGGCGAACTGCCGAGCCCGCTGAATCCACCGCCGGGCTGTGCCTTTAATGCCCGCTGCCGTCGTCGCTTTGGTCCCTGCACGCAGTTGCAGCCCCAGCTTAAAGACTACGGTGGACAACTGGTGGCGTGCTTTGCCGTTGACCAGGATGAAAACGGTGAAAAACCACTGGCCTGACTATCTGGCCTGCAGGCATAAAAAAAACCGCTCGATGAGCGGGTTTTTTGTGGCTGGCGATTATTCCGGATAAGGGACCCATTCGCCGCCGTTGAGTTTCACGTACGGTTTATTCTGGTACTGAATCACGACGGCGTTGGCGTTCTCCGACACCGGGGCAGTTTGCGGCAGGTTACTGGTGTATTGATCCCAGTTCACGGAGTCTGCCGTAAACATCTTGCCATCGAGCGCGCGGGAAACCAGTTCCGATACCGCCAGCAGGCTGCTTGGCTGATCGATTTCAATTGGCGCACCTTGATGTGGTGCTTTCATGCCGAAGAATTTCACCGCTGTCGGGACGTTGGTGATTTTCGGGCTTGGGATATCACGCAGACCAGAAACCTGCATTTTATCGCCTTTCAGCGCACCACCGTGCTCAGGCACGATAACGACCATCACTTTACGACCCGATTTTTCCAGTTCGGTAAAGAAGGTGTCCAGCTCATCAAACATAACCTGCGCGCGGGCTTTGTAGTCAGCCGGTTTGCTCTGACCAGGGAAGCGGTTACCGTCGTGCAGTGGCAGGATGTTGTAGAACGTCGCCGTTCGTGTACCCGGCTCTTTCAGCTCGTTTTCATTCCAACGATGAAGCTGGTCGAGTTCGCTGTAGACCGGCGAACCGTCAAAGGCCACCAGGTTCTGCTTCAGTCCTTTCTGGTCCATCAGCGGCGCCTGGATATCACCGTAGTTACGCATCTCTTTCAGGAAGTCGCCGAATACGCCGTTGTGACCCAGCATCAGCTGCGTTTTGAAGCCCAGCGCTGCCAGGTTGTCAAACAGGTAGCACTGCTTGGCCGCCGGAGAATAGAGATCGCTGTGCGATGGCTGACCGCAGCTGGCGCGCAGCAGACGAATCGCCGCCGGGCCGCTGTAGGAGGTGGCAGAGTTAAAGTGTTTGAACACAATATCAAAGTGCGACCACAGTGGATGCTGCATCAGGCCTGCGGCTTCAACGTCATCCCAGGATATGGAACAGATGTTGATAACCAGCAGTTCGAACGGCTGTGCATCTGCTGGCAGTGTCGCAGGGAACGTGGTCTGACGTTTCTGCTCCGCAGCATAGAAGCTGGAAAGCCAGGCGTTCAGGTTCGCTGACGTTGGTGGGGCAGTTTGTGCCGGAATATCACCGACAACAGGTTTCGCATCGGCCGTGGCGACGGTGGCCGCCGCCGTGCCACCCGTGGTGGTGACCGTCCCGGTCGCCTGACCACCAGGGAATAGCGAGAAGTTCGGGCCGACAAGGGTAATGAGGTTCAGCCACATCATGATGACCACGGTGAAGACCGTGATGCGAAGCCACTGGCTCAGGAACAGCCAGGCAACCAGCAGGACGAAGAACAGGCCGACCATCTGCCAGTTAATAAAGCGCGTCACCAGGTCGATAACGTAGCTCATGCTGAAGCCAGCAACTTCCGAACCCTGGCTTAAAATACTTTCCGGGCCAGGCAGCCAGGTGTCGTGCCAGAACAGTGCAAAACCTATCGGGATGGCAATCCAGTGGCGGATTTTGTGCAGTTTGCTGTTCGGAATGGGCAGCAGCAGAAAGGCCATAAAGACCAGGTTTTGCATGGCATGAAAATTAAGATATCCCGCCCACAGCAGGCCAAACTTCGCCAGAAAGTAGAAGTTCCATCCAGAAAGGCCGCGCCAGTATTGCCAGAATGGCGATGATGAGACGGCGGTTTGAGTAGGGTTAGTCATCGTTTTGCTTTGCCTTGACGAAATCTGACCGGCGCAGTGTACCTGCCGGTTTTACATAACGGGGTCTAAAAAACATCAACCTGAAGGTTGTTTCAATGCGGCGCAGGAAGTGACGCGCCATGTATCCCAGAGGGAAAAAAATCAGTGCGCACAGCACAACCAGCTGAATAATATCGCTAATTGACATCATTGAGGTTGTCCTCCTTGTGCGTCGGTAAGACGATGAGGTTTAGGGTAACGACGCCAGCTGTGCCCGTCGTGGACGGCATTCACCACCGGCGCTTTGTCGGTGGTCATCGGTAATGGCGCATTCCAGCGATCGGCGGTGACTGCCCGCATTTCCACGATTTCTGCCGTAATCTGCTTATCTTCAAACCAAATCATGCGGTTCGAGAAAATATCGGCCGTGGGTAACGGGAAGATGTGGTTCAGCGCGGTGTCCAAATCGTTTATGCGACAAAAGGTCAGGAACATCACCAGACGGTTATCGCCAATGGTCATGATATCGCCGAGGCGGTTCGGGCGGCACAGCGTTAACGCTTGTTCCACGCGCAGGCCCGGCACCGGCCGCAACGCCACCATCACACCTTTGTTATCGGCAGGCAGCAGCGGGTTATTCATAATAGTGTGTACCGCTTTGCAGAAGATATCCCACTTCTGATAGCCACGAAGTTTCAGCGGCTGGGTCATCGACAGCAGCGTGCTGATCTCGTCCGGCACGTGACGTTGGAACTGCTGCTTCTGTACGCTTTCGACCAGCGTCAGGCAGCGTGACAGCGGAGTATTCCATGGCACAACCAGATTCGCGCCGCAGCCCAGCAGTAGACGTTCGTCCGTTGCACGCAGGCTCGCGGTGATTTCGCGCACCACAATTTTCATCGCGCTGCCGCGTTGACGACGCAGCGAGTGGATGTCGTGGGCGAGCTGTTCAATCTGGCTGGTTTGTTCGACGGTGAAAATCACAGTGGCAGCTTGAGCCGTACGCGCGGCGTTAAACACCGCATCGTTGGTATCAAAGACTGACCAGTATTCTGACAGCGGCGGCGCGCCTTCGAGGGCACTTTTGGTGCTCAGTACATCTTTTTCATCGCTGCGCGGTTGAATCACGGTTTCTTCGCGTTGGGCTAATTGCCAGGTTTTACCAATATAGTGAACCTGAAGCTGTTGGCGTGCGCTGACGCCTTTTTCGTTGGCCCAGAATGCAATATCAAAAAGATGACTGTCGCCCAGGAAGCGAAGACTTGCTAAACCGGAAAGTGATCGATACTCGGCCAGTAATAGCGAAAGTTGTGCGTCCGTGTTGTTACCTGGATTAAGAATAAGCAACGAGCAGCGGTAGTATTTAGCCCAACGCTGGGCGCTATTCAGCCATTTCTTTATGCGTTCTGGTGGAATATTCTGCCAGGCGTTATCTGAACACAACAACATAAATATATGGTTTGCAGGATCAATAGAACAAAGCAGATCCTGGCGCAGCGAGTATAGACCATTTTCATTTTTTGGCATGTTGAAAAGGCGTATTTTTTCAGGACCGTGAGATCCATTTAATTTTACTATCTTCTGCGGTTTTTCTCCCATCGTAATCGCGGCGACTTTTGCATCAGAATTCTGCGCAGCAATCGTCTGATTCAACAGGCTCACGGCGTCTTCACGACGTTCAACATTGATCCACCAAACACCACCCAGAGGCATATGGCTAACTTCGTCCCATAAGGACTGGATTCCAAGTGAAAATACAGGGTCCACGGTGTCCCTCGTGTGCAAGTTTGACTGTGTATTAGTTTACTAGCAAAACTCTCAGATTAAACCTAACATTGAAATTAAAGAGTAACAGATTTAGCATGTGAACCCATTTTCTGTTCGGACATCGTGTATCTAACTGATGAACTCGTGTTTTAGTTTCTTGAACCAAAGAAATGTCCGATACGTTTATCCACGAAATGTCTGATAAAGGTTCAAAAGAAATGTCTGAAAATGAAAACCGGACAGCGTCAGAATCAACGCCTGGTTACACCTTCCAAAATGATTTTTTGGCTTTAAGTCGGGCATTCTCTTTACCCGAAATAGATTATACCGATATTTCCCAACGCGAGCATCTTGCCGCTGCATTAAAGCGCTGGCCTTTGCTGGCCGAGCTGGCGGAACAAAAATAAGGAAGCCTGAATGGCCATTTTGGGATTACAGGGTCTGCGAGGCGGCACTGGAACGACATCTCTGACTGCCGCACTTGGCTGGGCGTTACAGTCTCTGGGCGAGACGGTTATCATTATGGATGCGTGTCCGGATAACATGCTGCGCTACTTTTTCAATGACAGCATTGCGCATCGCGATGGCTGGGTGCGTGCACTTTTAGACGGCAAAGACTGGCGTGATGCCGGGCTTCGGTACACCTCTCAGGTCGATTTTCTCCCGTTTGGTCAGCTTTCTGTAACAGAACGTGTAAATGTACAGGTCTTGACCCCGATCCTGAACCAGGCTGTGGACATTGTTCAGGCCCTCGATCAAAAGCGTCCGAACCATTGGGTGCTTATTGATTTACCCCATGATGTTCAGCCGTGGATGCAGCCGCTGATTGAAGCCTGCAACCATATGCTGACGGTGGTGAATCCGGATGCGAATGCGCATATCCGATTGCATCAGCAGGTTCTGCCCAAACACGGTCATATCCTGATCAACGATTTACGCATTGGCAGCCATATTCAGGACGATATTTATCGAATTTGGTTACAGAGCCAGCCTCGTATGCTGCCGGTGGTTATCCACCGTGACGAATCCGTGGCTGAGTGTCTGGCAGCCAAGCAACCGCTTGGCGAATACCGAAGCGATTCGTTGGCAGCAGAAGAAGTGGTCACGCTCGCGAACTGGTGTCTGATGCATTACGCCGGGATCCGTCCGGGCATGGAGCAGTCCTCATGATACGTCTTACCGCCCTCTTGCTGGCACCGGAAGCGGGGGCGCGTCTGCGTGCGCGGTATATGGATTATCGTCGCCACAAAGCGTCATGGCTGGGTGCCACCATGGGTTGTATTTGGGTGGCCCTCGCATGGCTGTTTATCCCGCTTGAACACCCACGCTGGCAGCGTATTCGCGCCAACTACAACGAACTGTATCCGCATATCGATGCGCACCGTCCGCGGCCGCTCGATCCTGTTCGCTATGTCCTGCAAAGCCTGTGGCTGGTGTTGACGCTTCCTGTTGCAGAGAAAAAGAGCTTCAACTGGAAAGGGCTGAAAGCCATGTCCGGCGCGCGCGGTCGTTACCATAAGTGGATGGACGATCTGCCTGAAAGAATGAGCACCAAAACGGCGCATCTGGACCATAAAAAAGAGCTGACTCACGTTCACCCGAAAGTGCGAAAGCTCATTCTCGGCACCGTAGTGTTCTGCTCGTTACTGCTGGCGCTGGTCTGCGTCACGCAGCCGTTTAATCCCATTTCGCAGTTTATCTTCCTGCTGCTGCTGTGGGGCATTGCGCTTATTGTTCGCCGGATGCCTGGGCGTTTCTCCGCGCTGATGCTGGTAGTGCTGTCGCTAACGGTGTCCTGTCGTTATATCTGGTGGCGCTATACTTCAACGCTGAACTGGAATGACCCGGTGAGCCTGGTCTGCGGCATGACGCTGCTGTTTGCGGAAACCTACGCCTGGGTCGTGCTGGTACTGGGTTACTTCCAGGTTATCTGGCCGCTTAACCGCCAGCCGGTGCCGCTGCCGAAAGATATGGCCCTGTGGCCGTCAGTCGATATTTTTGTCCCAACCTATAACGAAGATCTGAGCGTGGTGAAAAACACCGTCTATGCGTCGTTGGGTATCGACTGGCCGAAAGACAAACTCAAAATCTGGATTCTTGATGACGGCGGTCGCGAAGAGTTCCGCCAGTTCGCCAAAGATGTCGGCGTCGAGTATGTCGCGCGTACCACGCATGAACACGCGAAAGCGGGCAACATCAACAATGCACTGAAGCTGGCGAAAGGGGATTTGGTCTCTATCTTCGACTGCGACCACGTGCCGACACGATCCTTCCTGCAAATGACAGTGGGCTGGTTCCTTAAAGATAAAAATCTGGGCGTGATGCAGACTCCGCACCACTTCTTCTCTCCCGATCCGTTCGAACGTAACCTCGGTCGTTTCCGTAAGACCCCGAACGAAGGCACGTTGTTCTACGGCCTGGTTCAGGACGGAAACGATATGTGGGATGCGACGTTCTTCTGTGGTTCCTGTGCGGTAATCCGCCGTGGACCGCTGGATGAAGTGGGTGGGATTGCCGTCGAAACGGTGACAGAAGATGCGCACACCTCGTTGCGTCTGCACCGTCGGGGCTACACCTCGGCCTACATGCGTATACCGCAGGCGGCAGGTCTGGCGACGGAAAGCCTGTCAGCGCATATCGGCCAGCGTATTCGCTGGGCGCGCGGGATGGTGCAAATTTTCCGTATGGATAACCCGCTGTTTGGTAAAGGGCTGAAATGGTCGCAGCGTATCTGTTACGCCAACGCCATGCTGCACTTCTTATCCGGCGTACCGCGGCTTATCTTCCTGACGGCACCGCTGGCGTTCCTGCTGTTGCACGCTTACATCATTTACGCGCCGGCGCTGATGATTGCGTTGTTCGTTCTGCCGCATATGATTCACGCCAGCCTGACCAACTCGAAAATTCAGGGCAAATATCGCCACTCCTTCTGGAGTGAAATTTACGAAACCGTTCTGGCCTGGTATATCGCTCCGCCAACCATCGTGGCGCTGATTAACCCGAAAATCGGTACCTTCAACGTGACGGCGAAAGGCGGCCTGGTGAAAGAAGAGTACGTCGATTGGGTGATTTCCCGTCCGTACTTGTACCTGGTTATTCTAAACCTGGTGGGGATCGCCGTCGGTATCTGGCGTCACTTCACCGGCCCGGAGAATGAAATCCTGACCGTGTGGGTCAGTATCGTGTGGGTGTTCTACAACCTGATTATTCTGGGCGGGGCCGTGGCCGTCTCTGTTGAAAGTAAACAGGTGCGTCGTTCCCACCGCGTTGAGATGAAAATGCCTGCGGCGATTGCCCGCGAAGACGGGCACCTCTTCTCCTGTACGCTGCACGACTTCTCTGATGGCGGCGTAGGGCTGAAAATCAACGGGGATGGACAGGTTCTGGAAGGTCAGAAGGTCAATTTGCTGCTCAAACGGGGTCAGCAGGAATTCGCCTTCCCAATGCTGGTAGCCCGCGTAATGGGCAGCGAAGTGGGTCTGCAACTGCTGCCGATGCCGACTCGCCAGCACATTGATTTTGTTCAGTGTACGTTTGCCCGCGCCGATACCTGGGCGCTCTGGCAAGACAGCTTCCCGGAAGATAAACCGCTGGAAAGTATGATGGACATTTTAAAACTGGGGTTCCGTGGCTATCGCCACCTTGCGGAGTTCGCGCCGCCTTCGGTGAAATTTATTTTCCGATCGCTCCTCTCACTGGTTGCCTGGGTTGTCTCCTTCATACCGCGTCGCCCTGAGCGCAACGTGGGTGAGATTCTCCCTGAACCGGTAATGGCTCAACAATGATGACTATACGATGAAAAGAAAACTTTCCTGGATGTGCGCAGCGGCTGTGGGCATGAGCGCTTTTATTCCACAGATAACTTACTCAGAAACCACGGCACCTACGCCTGCACCGGAGCAGGGGGCACCTACCGCCACCGAAGCCATGCCTGCAGCACCAGGTGATACGGGAACGACGGATGCGGCCTCGGTTCCGACAACGGCTGCGCCGGGCATGGTTGACCCAACGATCACGGATCCTGCGGCAGTGAATGCGGCTGAAGGGACGACGCCCGAGGTGGTTGAACAATCACCGTCCCGCGACGTGAAACTTAGTTTTGCGCAGATCGCCCCCGCGCCGGGCAGCATCGAACT
The DNA here is from genome assembly GCF_024764775.1 of Scandinavium manionii. Classification (NCBI taxonomy): domain Bacteria; kingdom Pseudomonadati; phylum Pseudomonadota; class Gammaproteobacteria; order Enterobacterales; family Enterobacteriaceae; genus Scandinavium; species Scandinavium manionii. The sequence continues at coordinate 225,882 of NZ_JALIGC010000037.1, forward strand.
GAAAGGCTCGAACCCGACCGGTGCGGTGCAGTTTGGTACGCGCAGTGATGAAATCGTATCCAAAGCCACGCTGAACCTGGTGTATACGCCGTCACCCTCGCTGCTGCCGGTTCAGTCGCAGCTGAAGGTTTATCTTAACGATGAGCTGATGGGCGTTCTGCCGGTCACGAAAGAACAGCTGGGCAAAAAAGTGATGGCGCAGGTGCCGGTTGACCCGCTGTACATCACCGATTTGAACAATGTGCGTCTGGAATTTGTCGGCCACTACCGTGACGTCTGTGAAAACACCGCCAGCACCACCCTGTGGCTGGATGTGGCGCGTAATACGTCGCTGGATATGACCCTGCAACGGCTGAACGTCAAAAACGATCTGTCGCACTTCCCGGTGCCGTTCTTTGACGCCCGTGACAACCGGCCCCTGAATCTGCCGATGGTGTTCGCCTCGACGCCGGATATCGCCGAACAGAAAGCGGCGGCCATTGTGGCATCCTGGTTCGGCTCGCGCACTGGCTGGCGTGGACAGACCTTCCCGGTCCTGTATAACGAAGTGCCGGACAAGAATGCTATCGTGTTCGCCACCAACGATAAGCGCCCGGATTTTCTGCGCGACTACCCGCTGGTGCAGACCCCGACCATCAAGATGATCGACAACCCGAATGACCCGTATACGAAAATGCTGGTGATCTTCGGGCGCGATGACAAAGACCTGCTGTTTGCGGCACAAGGCATTGCCGCCGGTAGCATCTTGTTCCGTGGCGACACTGTGACCGTGGATGACGTGAAATCACTGCTGGCGCGTAAGCCATACGATGCGCCGAACTGGGTCAATACCTACCGTCCGGTGACGTTTGGTGAGCTGAAAACGTACGATCAGCAGCTGCAGTCCACCGGTCTTGAGCCGGCCTCGATTAACCTGTCGATGAACTTACCGCCGGATTTGTATCTGCTGCGTAGCAACGGCATCGATATGAATATGAAGTATCGCTATACCCAGCCGGCTATTAAAGATAGCTCGCGCATGGATATCAACCTCAACAACCAGTTCCTGCAATCGTACAGTCTGAACAGCACCCAGGATACCAACAGCCTGCTGATGCGCTTGCCGATTGTTCAGGGTCTGATTGATGGCAAAGATCAGGTGTCTATCCCGGCGCTGCGTCTGGGAGCGACCAACCAGCTGCGTTTTGACTTCCAGTACACCAACCCGATGCCGGGCGGTACCGTTGAGAACTGCGTCACCTTCCAGCCTATCAAGAACAATGTGGTCATTGGTGACGATTCGACGATTGATTTCTCCAACTACTATCACTTCCTGGCGATGCCGGACCTGCGTGCCTTTGCTAATGCAGGCTTCCCGTTCAGCCGGATGGCGGATCTCTCTGATACGCTGGTGGTGATGCCGAAAGAACCGACGCAGGACCAGATCAGCACGCTGCTGGATTCCGTGGCGACTATCGGTGGGCAGGTCGGGCTGACCGGGGCTAACCTGAATCTGACGGACGATCCGAGTGAGATGCAAAAGCAGGATGCTGACATTCTGTTGATCGGCGCGATCCCGGAGAAGCTGAAAGATGACCAGCATATCGATCTGCTGGTGGATGCGACCAAGAGCTGGGTGAAAACCCCGGTCCGTCATAATGAACTGGCATCGGTGCAGCTGGACGACAATGAACGTCGGCCGGTAGCGCAGGCGAGTATTGGCTCTAAAGGCCCGATGGCAGCCATCATTGGCTTCCAGTCTCCGTATCACGATCAACGCAGTGTTATTGCCCTGATGGCGGATAGCGCGCGTGGCTCTGAACTGCTGAACCAGGCGCTGAACGACAGCGGTAAGCGTGCGGTGATGTTTGGTTCGGTGGCGGTTATCCGCGAATCGGGCGTGAACAGCCTGCGTGTGGGCGATGTGTATTACGTCGGCCATCTGCCGTGGTATGAGCGTGTGTGGTTCGCGCTGTCTAACCATCCAATTCTGCTGTCGATTCTGGCGGCGTTGAGCGTCGTTCTGCTGGCATGGGTGCTGTGGCGTCTGCTGCGCATCATTAGCCGTCGTCGCCTCGATCCAGATGATGAGTAAACAATGATGAAAGGTGTACGCCGGGGTTGCCTGGCGCTACTGACGCTGGTCACGATGCAGGCCTCAGCCGCCTGTACGTGGCCTGCGTGGGAGCAGTTCAAAAAGGACTATATCAGCGACGGCGGTCGGGTTATCGACCCGTCTGACGCCCGTAAAATTACCACCTCCGAAGGGCAGAGCTACGCAATGTTCTTCGCGCTGGCGGCCAATGACCGCGCGGCGTTTACGTCGCTGTTCAACTGGACGCAGAACAACCTGGCCGCTGGCGATATCAAAGCGCAGCTGCCGGGCTGGCTGTGGGGCAAGAAAGAGGACAACAGCTGGAGCGTGCTCGACACCAACTCCGCGTCCGATGCCGATGTCTGGATTGCCTGGTCACTGCTGGAAGCCGGACGTTTGTGGAAAATGCCGGAGTACAGCGACGCCGGAAAAGCGCTGCTGTCGAAGATTGCCAGCGATGAAGTGGTGAAAGTGCCGGGGCTTGGCTCCATGCTGCTGCCGGGCAGAGTCGGCTTTGTCGACGACGCGGGTTGGCGCTTTAACCCGAGTTATCTTCCGCCGCAGTTAGCGAGCTACTTCGTGCGTTTTGGCGCGCCGTGGAACGCGCTACAGGCCACCAACCTGCGACTGCTGCTGGAAACCGCGCCGAAGGGCTACTCGCCAGACTGGGTGCGTTTCGACAAGAAAAAGGGCTGGCAGCTCAAGCAGGATAAATCGCTGGTCGGCAGCTACGATGCCATCCGCGTTTATATGTGGACCGGCATGTTGAACGATGCTGACCCGTATAAAGCCCGTTTGCTGGCGAAGTTTAAGCCAATGGCCACACAAACTGAAAAGACGGGTCTACCGCCAGAGAAAATCGATATTGCCACCGGGAAGGTGGAGGGTAATGGGCCGGTAGGCTTCTCCGCTACGTTGTTACCGTTCCTGCAAAATCGAGATGCGCAGGCCGTTCAACGCCAGCGCGTCGCCGATAACTTCCCTGGTAAGGATGCCTATTACAGCTATGTTCTGACTCTGTTCGGGCAAGGATGGGATCAACACCGTTTCCGGTTTACTGCTCGCGGTGAACTTTTACCTGACTGGGGCCAGGAATGCGCAAATTCTCACTAAGTTTACTTAGCCTCTCGCTTGCCATGACGCTAATGCCGATGGCGCATGCCGTGCAGTCGCCCCAACAACAACTATTGAATCAGGTGCGTCTTGGGGAGTCCACCAAGCGTGAAGATCTGGTGCGCCAGTCACTGAAACGCCTGGATCTGATTGCGCCTGACGATCCTGAGGTTCTTTACGCACATATGCGCTACATGCTGCGTCAGGGCGATAGCGCAGGTGCGCAGAAACAACTGGAGCAACTTAAGTCCATTGCACCCCATTCTGCTGCCTATAAATCTGCGCAGAGTGCAATGCGGCTCTCCAGCGGAGCAGACCATCAGACGCTACAGAAAGCGCAGTTGCAGATAAAAAATGGCAACGTCGCTGAAGGCGTTGCTGAGTACGAAAAACTGTTTAACGGAGCACCCCCGGATGGGGTTGATGCCATTGATTACTGGAGCGCCGTCGCGCGACTTGACGACAGGCATACTGAAGGGGTCAATCAGCTAAAGGCCCTGAATGCCAGAGCGCCCGGCAATACCCAGCTGCAAGCCACGTTGGGCAGATTGCTGTTATCCGATGGTCGCGAGGAAGAGGGCTTTGCCGTCTTAAAACAGCTAGCGCGATCGAATGACGGTTACGAGCGTGCGGCAGTCCTCTGGTTTGACCAAATACGCGATAAACCCGCGAGCGACGACACGGTAAAACAACTTCAGGAGTTTCTGGTTCAATTCACCACTGGCGAGCAGGCCAAGCTGGCACGCGCTGAACTTGCGGACCAGCAGCAGAAGCTGGCCGACCCTGAGTTCCGCCGTCAGGCCGATCAGAAAGCCAAAAAAGTCGAACTGGCGAAAAGCGAAGACAGCAAGCCGGGGACCTGGGAGATTGTGTGGCCGCTGATCCGTAAAGGCGATGCCGCCCTGAAAGCCAAAAATCTCGATCAGGCCGGACGTTTTTACCAGCAGGCACAGCGTGTGGATAACACCAACAGCTATGCGGTGCTGGGTCTGGGCGACGTGGCTATCGCCCGCAACGACACCGCCGCCGCGGAGCGCTATTACCAGCAGGCGCTGCGTCTGGACAAAGGCAACAGCAACGCCGTGCGCGGGCTGGCTAATATTTATCGGGCGCAGTCGCCGGAGAAAGCGACGGCGTTCATTAACACGCTGTCGGCCAGTCAGCGCCGCAGCATTGATGATATCGAACGCAGCCTGACCAACGATCGTCTGTCACAGCAGGCCGAAACGCTTGAAAATCAGGGCCGTTGGGCGCAGGCCGCAGAAGTTCAGCGTCGCCGACTGGCGCTCGATCCGGACAGTGTGTGGGTCACCTATCGTCTGGCGAAGGATCTCTCCAGCGCCGGGCAGCGCGGTGAAGCTGACAATTTGATGCAGAATCTGGCGCGCAAAAAATCGGGCGATCCGGAGCAGGTTTACGCCTATGGCCTGTACCTGTCCGGTAACGGTCAGGATATGGCGGCGCTCTCGCACATCAATACGCTGCCGAAAAGCCAGTGGAATGACAATATTCAGGAACTGTCGGATCGTCTGCAGTTCGATCAGGTGATGCAGAAAGCGAACCTGCTGCGTGATAACGGTCATGAAGATCAGGCGATTGCCTTGCTGAAACAGCAACCGCCGTCGACGCGTATTAATTTGACGTTGGCCGACTGGGCGCAGCAGCGTGGTGATACCGGTACGGCTATCACCGAATACAACGCCGCGCTGGCAAAAGAAGCCGAAAATAATGATGCGCGTTTGGGTCTGGCTGAAGTGTACGCCGCAGACGGCAACGAATCCGCCGCCCGCGAACAGATTAAGAAGCTGAAAGCGCCAGCGGCAGGCGAAGCGCCGTCGCTCAATACGCAACGTCGTATCGCGTTGGTGGATTCTTCCCTCGGCGACACCGCTCAGGCACAGCAGATTTTCAACACCATCGTGCCGCAGGCAAAAGCTCAGCCTGCATCGATGGAAACTGCGCTGGTTCTGCGTGATAACTCGCGTTTCCAGGTGCAAAACGGCGATCCACAGCAAGCGCTGGACAGTTACAAAGATGCGATGGTGGCGGCAGGCATTACGCCGACCCGTCCGCAGGATAACGACAGCTTTACCCGCCTGACCCGTAACGATGAAAAAGACGACTGGTTGAAGCGCGGGGTGCGGAGTGATGCGGCGGACCTTTACCGTCAGCAGGACGTCAACGTCACGCTGGAGCACAACTACTGGGGCTCCAGCGGTACCGGCGGTTATTCCGACCTCAAAGCGCAAACCACCATGCTTCAGGTGGACGCGCCGTTGGCGGACGGGCGGATGTTCTTCCGCAGTGATTACGTCAGCATGAACGCCGGGAAATTCTCGACCGACAGCGACGGTGGCTATTCGCCAAATTGGGGCACCTGTGGTGAACAAACCTGCTACGGCGGCGATAAGAGCCAAAAAGACAGCGGCGCCAGCGTGGCAGTAGGCTGGCGGAATGATACCTGGAATGTGGATATCGGCACCACGCCGATGGGCTTCAACGTCGTCGATGTGGTCGGCGGCCTGAGCTACAGCAACAGTATCGGCTCGGTCGGGTATACCGTTGAAGGCCACCGTCGCCCGATTTCCAGCTCCCTGCTGGCGTTTGGCGGGCAGAAAGACCCGAACACCGGTACCACCTGGGGCGGCGTTCGCGCCGACGGTGGCGGGATCAGCCTGAGCTATGACAAAGGCGATGCCAACGGCGTTTGGGCCTCTTTGAGCGCGGACTCACTGACCGGTAAAAACGTGGATGACAACTGGCGTGCGCGTTGGATGGCCGGGTATTACTACAAGCTAATCAATGAGAACAACCGTCGGGTGACCGTGGGCCTGAACAACATGGTCTGGCACTACGACAAAGATCTCAGCGGCTATTCGCTCGGCCAGGGCGGCTACTACAGTCCGCAAAAGTACCTGTCGTTCGCAGTGCCAATTAACTGGCGTCAGCGTACGGATAACTGGTCCTGGGAACTGGGTGGTTCGGTCTCGTGGTCACACTCGAAAAACAACAACCAGGCGCGTTATCCGAAACAGGATCTGCTGCCGGCTAACTATCCGAATGCGGGCTACATTGACGAAGGCAGCAGCAGCAGTGGCTTCGGTTACACCGCTCATGCGCTTATCGAACGCCGAGTCAGTTCGAACTGGTATGTCGGAGCCTCAATCGATATTCAGCAGGCGAAGGATTACACCCCAAGCCACGCGCTGTTGTACGTTCGCTACTCCGCCGCTGGCTGGCAGGGTGACATGGATCTGCCACCTCAGCCGCTAGTCCCATACGCAGACTGGTAACAGATTCGCCCTAAATGCGTTTTCTGCCATCCCGATGAGCAGACTCTTAGCGTATAATGTGCCGAAAATCACTTAATGCCGGGTTAAATTATGCTATCCGGCATTAAGTGATACGCCCAAGGGCGTGGTTTTTCTCTGGGGAGAGTTCCTTTGCGCGTTAGCCGCTCACTCACAATTAAACAAATGGCCATGGTGGCAGTCGTCACCATGGTGTTTGTGTTCGTCTTTTGTTCCATTTTGATGTTCCATTTTACGCAGCAAAACCGTTTTGCCACCGCGACTCAGCTTGAAAGTGTGGCCCGCGCCGTGCGTGAACCGCTGTCGGCGGCCATTCTGAAAGGGGATATTCCGGAAGCCGAAACTATTCTCGGGCGCATTCAGCCTGCCGGGATCGTCAGCCGGGCCGATGTGGTACTGCCCAATCAGTTCCAGGCACTGCGCATGCGTTTTATCGAAGAGCGCCCGGTGCCGGTAATGATCACCCGGATGTTTGAGCTGCCGGTGCAAATTTCATTGCCTGTTTATTCCATGGAGCGTCCGGCTAATCCTCAGCCTTTGGCCTATCTGGTGTTGCAATCGGATTCATATCGCACCTACAAGTTCATCATGAGCACCCTCGCGACGTTAGTGACTGCTTACTTACTTTTAGTGCTGATCCTGACGGTGGCGATAACCTGGAGCATCAACCGGCTGATTGTGCGTCCACTGCGCGCCCTGGCCCGCGAGTTAAACGATATTGCGCCCCAGGACCGGGTGGGCCATCAGTTTGCGCTGCCGCGCCTGCATCATGACGATGAAATCGGCATGCTGGTGCGCAACTACAACCGCAATCAGCAAATCATCTTGCGTCAGCATGATGAGCTGTGCAGCCACTCCACGCGTTTCCCGGTCTCAGACCTGCCAAACAAAGCGTTTTTACTGGCGCTGCTGGAACAGACTGTGGCGCATAAGAAAACCACCGCTCTGATGGTGGTGGCCTGCGAAACCCTACAGGACACCGCTGGCGTGCTGCAGGAGAGCCAGCGCGAAATGTTGCTGCTGACCCTGGCGGAAAAACTCAAATCGGTGATTTCACCGCGCATGGTGCTGGCTCAGGTCAGCGCCTATGACTTTGCTATTCTGGCGCACGGCGTAAAAGAGCCGTGGCATGCGATTACATTAGGTCAGCAAGTACTCACTATTATTAATGAGCGACTGCCTTTGCAGGGCATTCAGCTGCGTCCAAGCGCCAGCATCGGGATAGCAATGTTCCACGGTGACCTGAGCGGCGAACAGCTCTACCGTCGGGCGGTGTCAGCGGCCTTTACCGCGCGCCGCAAAGGCAAAAATCAGATTGAGTTCTTCGACCCTGAGCAGATGGAAAAAGCGCAGCAGCGGCTGAGCGAAGAGAGCGACATTCTTTCCGCTCTCGATAATCAGCAGTTTGCGGTGTGGCTCCAGCCTCAAATTCACATTGCCAGCGGTAAAGTGTGCAGCGCGGAAGTGCTGCTGCGTATGCGTCAGCCTGACGGCAGCTGGGATTTGCCGGGCGACCTTATCGAGCGCATCGAATCCTGCGGCCTGATGATCACCGTCGGCTATTGGGTGCTTGAAGAAACCTGTCGCCAGCTGGCGGCGTGGCAGAGTCGGGGTATTATGCTGCCGCTGTCGGTGAACTTGTCGGCCCTGCAGTTGCTGCATCACGACATGGTGGCGGATATGCTGGAGCTACTCAACCGCTACCGTATCGCGCCCGGCACGCTGGTGCTTGAAGTGACGGAAAGCCGTCGCATTGACGACCCGAAAGCGGCCGTCGCCATCCTGCGCCCGCTGCGTAACGCCGGGGTGCAGATTGCGCTGGACGATTTCGGCATGGGTTATGCCGGTCTGCGTCAGCTGCAGCACATGAAATCGCTGCCGGTGGATGTGCTCAAAATTGACAAGATTTTCGTGGATTCGCTGCCGGATGACACCAGCATGGTGTCGGCGATTATCCAGCTGGCCCGCAGCCTGAACCTCAGCATTGTGGCGGAAGGCGTAGAAACCCAGACGCAGTTTGACTGGCTGAAATCTGCCGGTGTGGATATCGCGCAGGGCTTCCTGTTCGACCGCGCCGTGCCGCCGGATATCTTCGAACAGGACTATCTCTCTACCCAGACTGACGATGTAAGCGCATAAATAATCACGCGCTTGCGCGAGTCAGCTCTAACTTTTTAACATTTACCCCGGGAAATGTTTCTGTGTTGTTTATCGGATGTTATTTTAAAGCCGCAGGCGAATAAAAACCTTACTCAGCCTGTGGTTTTATCTTAAGGACATCCTATGAAAACCTCTCTGTTTAAAAGCCTCTATTTCCAGGTACTCACCGCTATCGCCGTGGGTATTTTACTCGGCCACTTCTATCCGGAACTGGGCGCGCAAATGAAACCGCTTGGTGATGCCTTCGTTAAGCTCATCAAAATGGTGATTGCTCCCGTTATCTTCTGTACCGTCGTGACCGGTATTGCAGGAATGGAAAGCATGAAAGCCGTGGGTCGTACCGGCGCGGTGGCACTGCTCTATTTTGAAGTGGTCAGCACCCTGGCGCTGATTATTGGCCTGGTGATTGTGAACCTGGTGCAGCCGGGCGCGGGGATGAACGTAGACCCGGCGACGCTCGATGCGCATGCGGTGGCGGTGTACGCCGAGCAGGCGAAAGATCAGGGTGTGGTCGGGTTCCTGCTGGATATCATCCCGTCCAGCGTCATTGGCGCGTTTGCCAGCGGGAACATCCTGCAAGTGCTGCTGTTCGCGGTGATGTTTGGTTTTGCCCTGCATCGCCTGGGCCACAAAGGCCAGCTGATTTTCAACGTGATTGAAAGCTTCTCGCAGGTCATCTTCGGCATCATCAACATGATCATGCGCCTGGCGCCGATTGGTGCATTCGGGGCGATGGCGTTCACCATCGGCAAATACGGCGTCGGCACGCTGGTGCAGTTGGGGCAGCTGATTATCTGCTTCTATATCACCTGTATTCTGTTCGTGGTGGTGGTGCTCGGTTCTATCGCCAGGGCGACCGGTTTCAGCATCTTCAAGTTCATCCGCTATATTCGTGAAGAGTTGCTGATCGTGCTCGGCACGTCATCGTCTGAATCCGCACTGCCGCGAATGCTCGATAAAATGGAAAAGCTCGGCTGCCGTAAATCGGTGGTGGGGCTGGTGATCCCAACCGGGTATTCGTTCAACCTCGATGGAACGTCGATATACCTGACCATGGCGGCGGTGTTTATCGCTCAGGCGACCAACAGCCACATGGATATCTTCCATCAAATTACGCTGCTGGTGGTGCTGTTGCTCTCCTCAAAAGGCGCGGCAGGTGTAACGGGCAGTGGGTTTATCGTGCTGGCGGCGACCATTTCTGCGGTCGGTCATTTGCCGGTCGCTGGCCTGGCGCTGATTCTGGGTATCGACCGCTTTATGTCTGAAGCGCGTGCGCTAACGAACCTGGTGGGTAACGGCGTGGCAACTATCGTGGTGGCGAAGTGGGTGAAAGAACTCGACCCGCAGAAACTGGACGATACGCTCAATAACCGCGCACCCCGTGACAAGGCTCAAGAAATTTCCTCATAATCTCGCGACTTATCCCTGCTATCTGCCCGTAGTCCCTTGATGGACTACGGGCTCCTGCGCATAATTGACCATATTTTTCGTTGAGCGTGTGACATTTCAAAAAATGCACGGTCTAAACGACGTCATTAACTCATAAAAACGACCATGAGTTGTCTTTGTTACTCATAATGCTGTGGTGCAGCCAACGCACATGCAGCGCGAAGTATGATGAGTAAATAACCAGGATTGTTGATTCAGGGGCTTAAATGCAGGGCACAAAAATTCGACTCATAGCGGGCGGAATGCTGATGGTAGCCACCGCGGGCTATGCGCAAGCAGAAGCGCTCCAGCCGGACCCGGCATGGCAACAGGGAACACTGGCTAACGGATTTCAATGGCAGGTACTGGCCACCCCGCAGCGCCCGAGCGACAGGGTAGAAATCCGCCTTCAGGTCAATATTGGTTCTCTGAGCGAAAGCACGCAGCAGGCGGGCTTCAGCCACTTCATTCCACGTCTGGCGCTCTCGCAGAGCGGCAGTCTACCGACGATGCAGGCCCGCTCCCTATGGCAGCAGGGCATCGACCCGCAGCATCCAATGCCGCCGGCTATCGTCTCCTACGATTACACCCTTTTCAGCCTGAGCTTGCCGAATAACCGCAATGACCTGCTGAAAGAAGCGTTGACCTGGCTGTCTGATTCCAGCGGCAAACTCAATATCACCCCGGAAGCCGTGAATCACGCGCTCAGTGGCGAAGATATGGTCATGACCTGGCCTCAGGATCCTAAAGAGGGCTGGTGGCGCTATCGCCTGAAAGGGTCGACCATGCTGGGGCACGATCCGGCTGAACCGCTGAAACAGCCGATTGATAATGAACAGCTGAAAAGCTTCTACCAGAAGTGGTATACCCCGGATGCGATGACCCTGATTGTGGTCGGCAACGTGGATAACCGCAGCGTGGGCGAGCAAATCAATAAAATCTTCGGCGGCCTGAAAGGCAAACGCGAAACCCCGGCGGCTGTGCCGACGTTGTCTCCGCTTCCGCCAACCCCGGTCAGCATCATGACCGACGCAGTGCCGCAGGACAGACTCTCTATCATGTGGGACACGCCGTGGGCACCGATTCGTGAATCTGCCGCGTTGCAGCGCTACTGGCGTGCTGACCTGGCGCGTGAAGCGCTGTTCTGGCATGTGCAGCAGATCCTGAGCAAAAGTAATGTCAAAGATATCGGTATTGGCTTCGATTGCCGGGTGCTGTATCTGCGCGCGCAGTGCGCCATTAACGTGGACTCCCCGAATGACAAACTGAACGCTAATCTCGGCCTGGTGGCCAAAGAGTTGGCGAAAGTCCGCGAAGAGGGTCTGACCCAGGAAGAGTTTAATGCGTTGATTGCGCAGAAAAACCTCGAACTGCAGAAGCTGTTTGCGACCTACGCGCGTACCGATACCAATTTGCTGATCAGCCAGCGTATGCGTGCGCTGCAAAATCAGGTGGTGGATATCGCGCCGGAGCAGTATCAGAAACTGCGTCAGGAATTCCTGAGCTCTCTGACCGTTGAAGGCCTGAATCAGGATCTGCGTCAGCAGTTATCACAGGATATGGCGTTGATTCTCCAGCAGCCGAAAGGTGAGCCGGAATACAACATGAAGGATCTGCAGGAAACGTGGGACAAACTGATGGCGCCATCGGTCACATCGGCACCCGCTGCCAGTGACGATCGTCAGGATGTGACGGATATTCCACCGGGACAGTAGTTTTTTTCTGTACAGGTGGAATTGGCGGACCCGGTGGAATGGTTCGAATTGGCTCAATGAGTTCAGTGGTAATGTTCCGTTCACCCGATGTTCAGCAGGTTCCGCAATTCATGCAGAACGTGAACGGGATAAGGGGCGCTTTCGCGCGCCCCTTATCAATCCCCGCGACCCCGCAATAGAAATCGGTGCTTCGCACTGCCCGGTCTTCCAGCCGTCTGCCTGCGGCCGGCTCGACTCGACGTCAATGTCTCGTTTCGCCTCAGCCCGCCATCCCTGGCGGTCTGACCTTGTCATCTGGCCTACAGCCCGGTGATTTCTGGCGGGGACACAACCGGTGCCAGAGGGAACTGAGGGTGTTGACCTTCGGTCCGGCTGAAAATCGCCGGAACGATCCCACCGACCAAATCACGCTGGCATCGCATCGCGCGGGATGATCGCCCCGCGATACTGAATCACGGTGCTTGCGGTTAAATGCCCGCGTTGTGCCGCAGCCTGCGTATCTCCGCCGGTCAAACGTACTGCCAGATAACCCGCACTAAACGAATCACCCGCGGCGGTGGTATCCACCACGTTCTCTTTCGGCAATTTCACTGCAGGCACATCCACCACGCCTTCTTCTGCCAGTGACACCAGGCAAGAATCCGCCCCGCGCTTGATAACCACTTCATGCACACCTGCGGCGTGCGTACGGGCCATCACGTCTTCGACCGGCTTTTCGCCCCACAGCGCGTCTTCGTCATCCAGCGTCAGGAACGCGATGTCGGTGCAGCCCAGCATCTGCTGATACACCTGCTGCGTCTCTTCGCGGCTGGTCCACAGGCGCGGGCGATAGTTGTTATCGAAAATCACTTTCCCGCCGTTCGCACGGCATTCGTGCAGCAGAGAGAACAACTTCTCACGGCTTGCCGGGCTCAGGATGGCGAGGCTGATACCGCTCAGATAGAGGTAGTCAAAGGTTGCCAGCTCTTCACAAATCGCCGCCGACTGCTCGCTCTCCAGCCAGAATTTCGCCGCCGCTTCATTGCGCCAGTAGTAGAACGTGCGCTCACCGGACGCATCGGTTTCGATGTAATACAGGCCAGGCATCCGGTTTTCCATGCGCTGAATCAGGCGAGTATCGACGTGCTCACTCTGCCAGGCGTCGAGCATCTGCTGGCTGAAACTGTCTGTACCGAGCGCGGTGATATAGCTCACCTGCAAATCCGCTGGCGCAACCTGGCGCGCGATGTACACGGAGGTGTTCAGCGTATCGCCGCCAAAACCACGGTTTACCGCAGAGCCTTTCTCTGACAGCTCAATCATGCATTCGCCAATGACGGCAATTTTTTTAGACATAGTCGTCAAGCCTTCCCGAAATCAAAAAATTGCCGTTAGTTTGCGCTGAGGGTTGTAGCGGGTCAACTATATTAAAACAACGTTCCATTATTTTTTTGAACTGGCGCGGATTCTCCTTCAATGCTGGTTGCACAGAAACACAAAATGCCAGCCGTTGAACATAAAGTTCTCACTTTCAGCGCCGATAACCCAATGACGAGTTGCGACAGATTCCCCCATTAACAGGACAGCTGAGATGAAGTTAAAGCAGGTTATCCAGCGGCTAAGCATTCCCGATGCAGGCATTGAAGGCCTACAGGAGCGGCGCTATTGGCTGGAGTGTGAGCGTGCTTATACTTACCAGCCGATCTATAAAACCGATGGTTGCCTGATGGCAGTCGAAGTGCTGACCGTGGTGACGCACCCGGAGCACCCAGGACAGCGTATTGCCCCTGACCGCTATTTTGCAGAGGTGGCGGTGCGCCAGCGGATCGATGTCATCAAAGAACAATTGGCGGCACTCACTGCGCAGCGCGCGTTCTTCGCTGACAACGGGATATTGGCCTCGGTAAACGTCGATGGCCCGACGCTGATGGCGATGCGTCAGGATCCGGTATTGATGGCGCAAATCGAAGATATTCCCTGGCTGCGTTTCGAGCTGGTGGAGCACATTCGTTTGCCACAGGACTCCTCCTTCGCATCACTGTGCGAATTTGGTCCGCTGTGGCTCGATGATTTCGGTACCGGGATGGCAAACTTTTCGGCGTTGAGTGAAGTGCGCTACGACTACATCAAAGTGGCCCGCGACCTGTTCATCATGCTGCGCAAGACCCCGGAAGGGCGTAATCTTTTTGAGTTGCTTATTCAGCTAATGAATCGTTATTGCCAGGGCGTGATCGTCGAAGGCGTTGAGACGCTGGAAGAGTGGCGTGACGTCCAGCAATCCCCGGCCCATGCGGCTCAGGGCTACTTCTTATCACGTCCGGTACCGATGTCTACCCTCGAAGAAGTGATGCTCAATCTGGCCTGATCGGCGGTTTTTTCTGTCAGCCTCAACTATATTCATGAATGGTGAGGCAAAACAGGAACGTTAACGGCATGACTAAAACCAGCAAAGTCATCACTTTTTCATTTGCGACGCTTGTCGTGCTTTTCGTCGTACTGCTAATCGTAATTGCAAATTTCGACTGGAATCGACTCAAGCCAACCATCAATAAAAAAGTCACCGCGGAACTGAACCGGCCGTTCGCCATTCGGGGCGATCTTGGCGTGGTCTGGGAGCGCCAACCCAACGAAACCGGCTGGCGAAGCTGGGTGCCCTGGCCGCACGTTCATGCTGATGACATTATTCTTGGCAACCCGCCGGACATTCCTGAAATCACGATGGTGCACCTGCCGCGCGTGGAGGCCACGCTGGCTCCGCTGGCGCTGTTGACCAAAACCGTGTACCTGCCGTGGATTAAACTGGTTCAGCCGGATGCGCGCCTCATTCGCCTCTCGGAAAAAAACAATAACTGGACCTTCAATCTGGCGTCTGCCGACGGTACGCAAAAAAATGCGCAGCCGTCCGCCTGGTCATTCCGCCTCGATAACGTGCTGTTCGATCGCGGGCGAATCAAAGTGGACGATAAGATCAGTAAGGCCGATATCGAGATCTTCGTTGATCCGCTGGGCAAGCCGCTGCCGTTCAGCGAAGTGACGGGGGATAAGGGCAAAAGCGACGGGCCGAAACCGGGAGATTATGTGTTTGGCCTGAAGGCTAAAGGGCGCTACAACGGCCAGCCGCTCACCGGGACCGGGAAAATTGGCGGCATGCTGGCGCTGCGGAGTGAAGGCACGCCGTTCCCGGTGCAGGCCGATTTCCACTCCGGCAACACGCGGGTGGCGTTTAGCGGCACGGTGAACGACCCCATGAAAATGGGCGGCGTGGATTTAAAGCTGACGTTTTCCGGCGATTCACTTGGCCAACTGTATGACCTCACCGGCGTTCTGTTACCGGACACGCCGCCGTTTGAAACGGACGGACATCTGGTGGCGAAAATCGACACCGAAAAAGGCTCAGTCTTTGATTATCGCAACTTTAACGGGCGCATCGGCGACAGCGACATTCACGGCACGCTGAAATACAGCATGATCAAACCACGTCCGAAACTGGAAGGCGACATGGAGTCGAAACAGCTGCGGCTGGCGGATTTAGGGCCGCTGATTGGCGTCGATTCCGGCAAGGGCACCAAAACCAAAGAGGTGCAAAAGGATATTCAGCCTTCGGGAAAAGTGCTGCCGCACGAGCGTTTCGAAACCGATAAATGGGACGTGATGGACGCCGATGTGCGCTTCAAAGGCGGCCATATCGAGCACGGCAGCACGCTGCCGCTGAATAATCTCAGCACCCATGTGATTCTCAAGCGCGGGGACCTGCGCCTGGAGCCGCTGAAATTTGGCATGGCCAACGGCACCATTAACGCCAATATTCATCTCGCCGGGAATAAAAAGCCGATGCAGGGCGAAGCGGATATTCAGGCCAGACGGCTGCGGCTGAAAGAGCTCATGCCGAACGTTGAACTGATGCAGAAAACGTTGGGTGAACTGAACGGCGATGCCAAATTCCGCGGCACGGGGAATTCAGTTGCCGCACTGCTTGGCTCAAGCGATGGTAACCTGAAACTGCTGATGAACGACGGGGTGGTCAGCCGCAACCTGATGGAAATTCTCGGCCTCAATGTGGGGAATTTTATCGTCGGGCAGATTTTCGGTGATGACGAAGTACGGGTGAATTGTGCGGCGGCCAACGTCAATATCAATAACGGTGTCGCACGTCCGCAGATCCTCGCCTTTGATACTGAAAACGCACTGATTAACGTGACGGGTACGGCGAGTTTTGCCTCGGAACAGCTGGATTTAACTATCGATCCGGAAAGTAAGGGGATTCGTATTATTACCTTGCGCTCACCGCTATATGTGCGCGGTACATTCAAGAACCCGGATTATGGCGTGAAACCTGGACCGTTGATTGTACGTGGCGCGGTGGCGGCAGCGCTGGCGACGTTGGTGACACCTGCGGCTGCGCTGCTGGCGTTAATTTCGCCGTCGGAGGGTGATGCAAACCAGTGCCATGTGATTTTGTCGCAAATGCGGAAGTAATTTTACTTTCATCCCGCCCTCTCCCTAAAAAGGAGAGGGCGGGATGAGGGGAGATTTACAGCGACTGATGGCGTGTTTCGTGAGTCAGCACCAGCGCAATCAGCGTCAGGGCCGCCATTGACGCCAGGTAGTAACCCACATACGCCAGACCGTAAGTCCCGGTCAACCACGCAGCGATGTAAGGCGCTACGGACGCTCCCAGAATTGACGACACGTTATACGAGAACGATGCCCCGGTGTAACGCACTTCGGTCGGGAACAGCTCTGGCAGCAGCGCGCCCATTGGGCCGAAGGTCAGACCCATCAGACTCAGGCCGAGCAGCAGATAGGCCATAATCAGCATAGGGTTGCCCGAGCCCAGCAGCGGCTGGAACACGAACAGGCCAAACAGGATAATCAGCGTCGTAATGGTGATCATACTTTTGCGACGACCAAAGCGGTCAGCCAGCAGGCCAGCAATCGGCACCATCACGCCAAAACCAATCACCGCCATCATCAGCATCCACAGCACTTCATTGCGCGGCAGGCCCAGACCGTGCGGCACCGCAGCGGTGCTGTAGGTCATCGAATAAACGGTCATGATGTAGAACAGGGTATACGTCGCGAGCATAATAAAGGTGCCGAGCACGGTCACACGCAAATGCTTGCTGAGCAGGGTGCCCATCGGTACTTTCACTTGTTTCTTCGCCGCCGCCACTTTGGCAAACACCGGCGTTTCATGCAGGGAAACACGTACGTACAGCCCGATAATCACCAGTACGGCGGAGAAGATAAACGGCACGCGCCAGCCCCAGCTCATGAACTGTTCATCGGTCAACAGCCAGGAAAGCAGCAGGAATGTGCCGTTGGCAAAGAAGAAGCCAATCGGTGCGCCGAGCTGTGGGAATGAGCCATACAACGCACGCTTTTTCGGCGGCGCGTTTTCTGTCGCCAACAGCGCCGCGCCGCCCCATTCACCGCCCAGACCGAGACCCTGACCAAAACGCGCCAGCGCCAGCAGCACCGGAGCCAGAATACCAATGGTGTCGTAGCTCGGCAGTAAACCGATAACCACGGTAGAAATCCCCATCGTCAGCAGTGACGCAACCAGCGTCACTTTACGACCGACGCGGTCGCCAAAGTGGCCGAACAGCGCGGAGCCAATCGGACGGGCCACAAACGCGATGGCGAATGTCGCAAGGGATTGCAGCGTCGCAGCGGCCGGATCGCCCTGCGGGAAGAAAATATGGGGAAAGACAATAACCGCCGCGGTGGCGTAAATGTAAAAGTCGAAGAACTCAATGGCGGTGCCAATGAGTGACGCGACGACCACTTTATTCCGCGAGTTGACCGGGGCGATGTCCTGCTGAGTATCGAGTGTTGTGGCAGCTGATTGCATAATCTTTTCTTATTTTTAGGCGAACGAACGGCCATATTACGCACAGCAAAAGCGACATTTCAATGTGTAACAAGGTGGGGGGCTGGGTGAAAAACAGGCAAAAAGCGGATAATTTTCGGACCAGCGAAATCACTTCTATGAAATGCTTCACATAATTCGATAATAAGTGAATATCACTGCTTTAAGGTTAAATAAAAGTTACCAACTGGATTTATCAACTAAAAATGGAAATCGGGCTGATATTTCAGCCCGAGAACCGTATCAGTGGTGGGATTTGCCCGGCATCCGCCGGTCATCTTTGTATTCGGCGGTGGCAATCCACGCGGCGCAGAACAGCGTCAGGCGGGCGAAGAAATAGAAAAATGCCATGATCCCGAGTACCGAGCCAAATGCCGCGCCAGACGGGGATTTCACCAGTGCGGGCAGCGTCCAGGTCATGATGATTTTAATCACCTCAAAGCCGATGGCCGCAATAAAGGTGCCGCGAACCAGCGCTTTTCGGCGCGGGCGGTGGCGCGGGAGTCGCCAGAAAATCCAGAAGAACAACAGGTAGTTGGCGAGAATAGAAATCGCGAGGCCGATAATGCGCCACGCCGGTTTCAGCCACTCAACCGAGTCCAGATACAGTGCGGAGATGATCATCTGCTGCGCGGCCCCGGCGACGGAGGTAATCGACAGCGTGACAATCAGCGCCACCAGCAGGCCAATCAGCGACACAAAATCGCGGAAGTACTTAATCCAAATTTTCTCCTGGTCCTGTGGCGAGCGTTCCCACACGTCGCGTGACTGGGCGCGAATGGCCTCGCGCAAATTACCCATCCAGTTAATCCCGGAATACAGTGCCACCAGAAGGCCGACAATCCCGACGGTGGTTCGCTGCTGAACCGCAGTGTTGATGGTGTTTTTCAGCGTGGCGGCGAGGGTTGGGTCGCTGACATTGACCAGAATTTTATCGAAAATATCCTGCAGCAGCGTCGGGTGCGAGGCGAGAATAAAGCCGCCTGCGGCAAACGACACCATCAGAATCGGGATCATCGACAGGAACGAGAAGTAGGTAATGGCTGCGCCGAACTGGTTGCCCAGGCGATCGTTAAAGCGCTCGGCGGCGCGGATCAAGTGGGCGATAAACGGCTGGCGCTGTACTTTCTTAGCGGTGCCGGTGGCTTTATTCAGCGCATCGCTGGCCCGCTGTTTAACGCCTGAAGCGGAAGGGTCATCAGTCTCCATTTTCCTGACGGGATCGTATTCCAGATCCTGAGTAGGGCGTTTTGCGTCGTTATCCGGCGTCATCAGGTATTTATTCCTTCTTTTTACAACATAAACGAAATTATAGCCGATGAGGTGTCGATGATTAACGAAACCTCATGACTATCAGTCCACGTAGCTTTTCAACACGTCCGTTAACCACTCCATAAACAGA
The DNA here is from genome assembly GCF_024764775.1 of Scandinavium manionii. NCBI lineage: Bacteria > Pseudomonadati > Pseudomonadota > Gammaproteobacteria > Enterobacterales > Enterobacteriaceae > Scandinavium > Scandinavium manionii. The sequence goes on from NZ_JALIGC010000037.1 coordinate 244,936, forward strand.
TGTACGCGGCGGGAAAGGTTGCGGCGATGTGGGTAAATCAGCGATACCGGCATCGGTTCGGCGCGGTAGTGCGGCAGGATCTCGACCAGTTTTCCGCTGCGCAGGGCATCTTTCACACCGATGCGCGGCACTTGAATAATCCCCAGACCCGCGAGACAGGCCGCGTGATAGGTTTCAGTGCTGTTGACCGTCAAAACACCGCCGGTTTTCAGCCAGCGAATTTGATTGTCGGTGTTGAGCTCAAAGCCCTGCGGGCGTACCCCGAGGCTGGTGGCGTAATGCACCATCGCATGGCCCGCGAGATCGTCGAGAGTTTCCGGATAGCCAAAACGTTCCAGATAATTTGGGCTGGCACAGTTAATTACGGTCAGTTTGCCGATCGGCCGCGCCACTAATCCGGAATCTTTCAGCGTGCCGACGCGCACCACGCAGTCGAATCCTTCCCGAATCACATCCACCAGGCGATCGCTGCTGCTGAGTTCCAGTTCGATACCGGGATACTGCTGCAGAAATGCGGGCAGTTTTGGGATGACTAAATTTCGAGCAACGCCCACCGGCATGTCCACCCGTAAACGTCCGCTGATGCTGGTGGGGTCATGCTGGAACATGCCGTCGAGTTCATCGAGGTTGCTGAGTAAATCTTTTGCGCGTTCGTAATAGACCATTCCGTCCTGCGTAAGCTGCACCCGGCGGGTGGTGCGGTGCAAAAGGCGAACGCCCAGCAGGTTTTCCAGCGCCTGAATTTGGCGCGATACACTACCCTTTGGAAGGCCGAGCGTGTCAGCCGCGCGCGAAAAACTCTCCAGTTCTGCGACGCGAATGAACAGTTGCATTGCGTGAATTTTATCCATAGGTAGCGGCCTTTGTTGTTGTCAGTGAAACAATGAAACGTAATTTCGTATCTTTATTGATTATATGCAACCCAATAAGCTCTATCTCACTGTTCTCTTGTCTGAAATGAGGTTGGTTATGACACAACGTATCGCTTTGATCACTGGCGCAAGCCGTGGGCTGGGAAAAAACGCGGCGCTGAAGCTGGCGGCGAAAGGAATTGATATTCTGCTGACTTACAACAGCAATCAGCAGGAAGCACAAAAAGTTGTCGCGGAAATTGAAGCAATTGGCGTGAAAGCCGCAGCATTACAGCTCAACGTCGCCGAAGTCTCCGGTTTCGAGAGTTTTGCCCACCAGGTACAGCAGCAGCTGCAAAAGACCTGGCAGCGTGACACCTTTGATTATTTAGTGAACAACGCCGGAATCGGTTTGTACGGTGCGTTTGCCGAGACCAGCGAGGCGGTGTTTGACGAGCTAATGAACATCCATTTTAAAGGCCCGTTCTTTCTGACTCAGCAGCTTCTGCCGTTGATTCAGGATGGTGGCCGGATCCTGAACGTGTCGTCTGGACTGGCGCGTTTCGCGCTGCCGGGCTTCGCGGCCTACGCCTCGATGAAAGGCGCGATGGAAGTGCTGACGCGCTACCAGGCGAAAGAGTTGGGCGCACGCGGGATTTCGGTCAATATTATTGCGCCGGGTGCGATTGAAACCGACTTCGGCGGTGGACGCGTGCGTGATAACGCGGAAATGAATCAGTACGTTGCGTCCCAGACGGCGCTCGGCCGGGCGGGTCTGCCGGATGATATCGGTGGCGCGATTGCTGCATTGCTCAGTGATGAGCTGGGCTGGATGAACGCGCAGCGAATTGAAGTTTCTGGTGGAATGTTTTTGTAATTTTTAGCTTCACTCCGCCCCTCTCCTGGCCCGTGTACAGTCCGGGAGAGGGCTAGGGTGAGGGCTGTTGATACTCGTGACGCAATAACCCCAGCACCCAGTCGTTGTGCCATTTCCCACCAATCAGATAGCTTTCCCGCAATTCGCCTTCCAGCACAAAACCTGCTTTCTCCAGCACCCGGCGCGAGGCGCTATTCCCCACGGTGACCGTGGCGATGAGCCGCCGTATTCCACCGGTGGTAAACGCAAAATCACACACCGCATGCAGTGATTCCGTGGCGAATCCTTTGCCGTGTGCCCCGGGCGCACATAAGAAACCCACTTCTGCACAGTCCGGCTCCCGATGAATATACCCGGTTACGCCCACGGGCAGTCCCGTTGCCGTCTCCCGAACCAGCAGGCACAGCCAGTGCGCAGCACCCGGCGTCCACTGCGACAGTCGTGATTCAAATGCTTCTCGTATCTCGCGTTCCGTTCGTGAATCTGCCACGTAGCGCATCACTTCCTGGTTCTGCTGCAAGGCCAAAAAGAAGGGCCAGTCTGCTTCGCAAAGCGATTCCGCACTCAATCTGGGTGTCACGATTTTTACCATCGTATTTACTCCGGGTACTTTTATCGTTTTATAGACGGATTAGCCGACATCACACTGATGTAATCTTATTTCTAACTTGCTAAAAACAAAAATAAAACCCCGTAATGTGCGGGGGTACTGATGTCCTCTGAGAAGGAAAACGGATGCACACTGCATCGCACTATTCCGGTGACCAGTTTGAGCACTGTCTGAGCGTGATCCGCCAGGCGGCGAGTGAGATCCTCTCGCTGCTGAATGTCCACGGCGCTGAAGCGAAAGATCCACGCTGGTTTCTTGAGCAGCTCGAGCAGGCCCGGCTGAATCTGGGCGGCTGGGCGAACGTGGCGCGGCGGCTTAATCTCAATGATGCACAGATTAGCGATTTCACGTTGCAGCTACGTCACCTGCAACAGGTGGTCCCGGTGTATGAACGCGGGCAGGCGGTGACGGACAACCAGCTGATTGCGGCGTTGCGTTTTGTCGCCGCGCTGGAATTTGTGCGTCAGCAGCAGCCGCGTCTCAAATTTGATTCTTTACCCGGCGAGGAGGGTGATGCGCATCAGGAACAGGCCCAGCGACAGCTGCGTGCCCTGACGCTGACGCTCAAAGCGCTGATTAGCCAGGCCTTTCCCGATGCTACACGCCTGAATGATTCACTCAAGCTGCAGTTCGGCGCCGACAGCGTTCGTCGGTGGCTGGCGAACAGCGACGCCGGGGATATTCTGTCCGGCATGTTGTTCAGCGATTTAGCCCTGCTGATCGTCGATAAAAAAGCTTTTGCCCGTCATTACTCGACGCTATTTAACTCCGCGTCGGCGCTGACGTTTCTGGCTGAACAGCGCGTCACGTTGCATGCGTTTCTGGAAGATTGTCGGGTGATGCGTAACGCCGTTCTCGCGCATCGTCCGCTGACGACGACCGAAATGGTGCTGCTTGAGAACTATCAGCGACAGATTGCCAGCCCGGTTCAGCGCGCGTTTGAACAAGGCCGCACCCGGGTCAATCCGGCATCCTTTATGGCGGTGGACAGCAACGAGTTGCATCATTTCTGGGAAAATGCCCGCAGCAAAGACCGGGCGCTGGGCGGTGATGTTTCGGCGGTTCGTGAGAATATCGAGCCGCCGAAAAAGCAGCCGGTACGCAGCCCAGAAGACCGGGACCAGGTGATTTCGACGGTGCTGTGGTGCGCCGTCGGCGTGGCGATGCTGGTGATGGCGTTCGGCGCGTTGTGGATGTTTAACACCGTGGCGCCTGCGGAATCGACGGCGCAGGCAAGTGAAGTGCTGGTGGATGCGCCGGAGCGTGAACTCCCGTCACCGCGTGAGAAGCTCGCGAACATGGGGATAAGCTGGGATATCAACAGCCTGCGGGCGGCGATCGACCGTAACGATACGCAGGTGACGATGCTGTTTTTACGGGGGGGAATGACCTGGCAACTGGCGTGGACCGAACAGGCTCAGTCGTTCCGCTATGATGACGTGCTGGAACTTTTGCTGCGCTATCGGCTGCAAATGGATGAACCAAAGCCTTGTCGTCGGTATATCAGCACCCTCAGCCACGCGATGTCCAACGGCGAGTCGTTAACGTCGGTGCGCAAAGCCTATTTACAGGCGTTCTGCACCACGCCTGCGGTGGTGGAGCGCCAGCGTTACACTGTTTCGCAGGCTAAGCTGCGCGCGGATGCCACGCCGGATGCACAAAATAAAAAATGGCTCACCATTCAGTCAGCCATTTACAGTGCCATTCGATAACGGCGTTACGGTTCGCCGTACAGGCCCATCAGGCGGCGCGCCACGCCGTTGCTCCAACCGAAGCCGTCCTGTAACGGATATTCTCCACCGCCCCCTTCACGGGGCATTCCGGTGGCGATGTGATATTTCTCAATCACCTTCTGATGGTGCTGATAAAAGTGGTTCACGGTCTTCAGCCAGCTACGGGCGATTTCATTGCCCAGCGCGTCGTTGCCGTACAGCTTGAAGCCCTGAATCGCCATCCATTGCAGCGGTGCCCAGCCGTTGGGGAAATCCCACTGCTCGCCGCTGTCGTATTCGGTGGTGAGGAGCCCGCCGGGAGTCAGCAGCCGCGTGCGTACCGCAGTGTCGAGTTTGTCTGCCTGTTCATGCGTGGCCATACCGACGTACAGCGGCACCATGCTGGCGGCAGAAAACAGCGCCAACTCTTCGCGACGCCAGTCATAGTCGCGATAACAGCCCTGTTCATCATCCCACAAATAGCGCGTCACCGCCGCCCGGCGTTCGCTGGCCTTGTGGCGGAATTCGGCTTCAGTTTCCCGATCGCCTTTGGCTGCAGAAATATTGGCAATGGTACTTTCCAGTTTGAACAGAAACGCGTTCAAATCGATGGGAATAAACTGCGTGGTACGGATACTCGCCAGCCGCGTGGTATCCCGCAGCCAACGCGACGAATAGTCCCAGCCGGACTCCGCCCCTGCGCGTAAATCGCGATAGACCTCATTTGGCGGTCGGCCAGAATGACGCGCGGTTTCCACATCTTCCAGCCACGATTCATCGCGCGGCGTATCACGGTCATCCCAGTAGCGGTTGAGCAGCGAGCCGTCCGGCATGCGCACCACGTGTCGCCATGCCTGATTCGGCAGCAGGTTTCCAGAACCATCCATCCAGAAGTTGTATTCCATTTTCAGATGGTCGAGATAGCGTTTCGCGCCGCGCACGCCATCTTCCTCAAACAATTCCACCATCAGGGCAAATACCGGTGGCTGCGAGCGGCTGAGATAATAGGTGCGGTTGCCGTTTGGGATGTGACCGTAGCGCTCAATCATCCACGCGAAGTTATCGGCCATGCATTTGAGCAAGTCCCCGCGGCCGCTTTCCGCCAGGCCGAGCATAGTGAAATAGGAATCCCAGTAATAGGTCTCAGTGAAGCGTCCGCCGGGCACGATATACGCCTGCGGCAGCGCCAGCAGGGAAGACCAGGGGATGTGATCCTGCGGCTCTCGCGTCAGCACTGGCCACAGGGAATCGATATGTTCTTTTAGCGATTTGTTGGGGTCGGAAACGTAGTCATCGCTGTGGTCTTCCGGCAGCCAGAAATGCTCCTCAACGAAAGTTCGCAGATTAAAACCTGGCTGACGTTTCTGCTGACGAAAGCGGATCAGAATATCCAGCGGGTCCATTCGCGGTGCGCAATCGGGGAAGGTTTTGCTATCGGCAAAAATTCGTGCCGACTGGACGCGCTCAAACAGTTCCATATAGCGGTCTGCAGGGGTCAGCGCATCGGACGCGGGCATCCCCTCAATCATCTCCGGTTCGGGCTCAACCTCGAACATTTCATCCAGTTTTAATTCGCACGGATCCATGAGATAGGAAGGTTCAGACTCGATGGCCTGAGCTTCGTCGGTTTCCGGGTTGCGTAATTTCTGGTTGAGCATAGGGTAAAACCTCCGGATAGCGTCAAAACAAGGAGCCGGAAAAAAACGGCGCTCTATTAAGCGTAGTCATTCGCTTCGATGTCGAGGGGCAAAAGCGTGCGCTTGGTCACGTTTACATGTTTTTTTCTGGCCGTAATTTCATGCTAATTGGCTGTTTTAACGCAAAAAACCGTGAAAACGAGGCGGATTGCTGATTTATCACTTTCAGAGCTTTCACTTTGCAACCAATTATGAATATCGTTATGGTCTTGCCCTCCATCGATTTGTACACATTATGCACTTTATTAAACGGGAAGGTCCGTGTTGAAAGGGTTAATTCTCCCTGGGCTGATAGCATCTGCGTTGCTGACAGGCTGCGCCGGGACGCTATCACAAATGAATATGCCTTCCAGTGAAGTAAAGCAGGTGGCGCAAAACGGACGGGTGCTTTCCGTCAATGAGCTGGTCACCGAATATATGCAAAGCAAACAGGTGTCGGGCATGGTGGTGGCCGTCATTCAGCATAATGGCCCGCCAAAGTTTTATTGTTATGGCATTACCGATGCCAAAAACCGCTACCCGATAACGCCGGATACCCTGTTTGCCCTCGGTTCTCTGAGCAAAGGCATCACCGCAGAAGTGGTGACGTTGATGGTGAACGAAGGGCGCCTGCACTGGGATGACACCTTAGCCACGCTGCTGCCGCCGGGAACTCCGCTCAGCAAAGATGCGCAAAACATCACCCTCTTACAGCTGGTGACGCACACCTCGGGCCTGCCGCGTCAGCCGATGAATCTGCTGTCGCTGGAGCATCTGGTGAGTTATCTGCGCGACGGTGAGAATTTCTATCAGGATTTGGACAGCGATGGCGTGCTGAATTATCTCAGCACTTTCCGTGCACCGCTCACGCATGAGCCGCGCTATTCGAATATCGGTTACGCCATCCTCGGCTATGTCCTGAAATACAAAACCGGCGAGTCGATTGAAACGCTTTCTGAGCAGCAGATATTCCAGCCGCTGGGGATGAAAAGCTCGAGCTTTGACCCGGAAAGTTTGCGTTCCTTCCCGCAGCGTGCGCTAGGCCATGCGGGCGATCAGCCCAAATTCATTGCCCGTGGCGCATTAACGCCGGACTGGCAGTTCAGCAATAATATGGTTGGAGCCGCCAGCCTTTACAGTGACGCGCGTGACCTTATTGAATACGCCAGGGCGCATTTCTCGCCGACGCAGAGCGCCGCGCTGAATAAAGCCTTTACGGACGTCAGCGTTGATTATTTCCCGCGTGAAAAAGAAGCGGCCAATATTGCCTGGATAACAGACACCTACGGCCAGCAAAAAATTACCTATCAGGTGGGATATATCGGCGGTTATTCCAGCTATATCGGTTTCGATAAAGAAAACCAGAATGCAGTGGTGGTTTTACAGAATAGTTTCAACTGGAGTAATTATATCGGGCACGCGTTGTTGAAACATATTGCACCCGAATAATTCACTTTACCATTTCTGGTCGCGAGCATCCTGGCGGCCGTCGCGGCGGTTTTCACGCTTATCCTGGCGGCAAGAAGCGTTGCTCTTGTCGTCTGCTCTGACGCAATCCCGCTTTTCCTGACGGCCTTCCGTACGTGACTCCTGGCGAGTGTAGCGGGCTTCCTGACGTTTCTCGCTATGGTATGTCGCGTGAGCGGGAAGAGAGAGAGCGGGCAATAGCATTGCCGCAGTCACCACAGAGAATATGAACTTTTTCATCACTCAAACCTTATAAAAATACGCTGTTCTGGACAGACACGTATTGTTACGTAATTCAAATTATGGACACGGTACAAATCGTGCGGACTGAAAAAGAAGATTATCCAATATTAAATTAAGGGAAGGGTGTTGAGATAATAATAACCCCCCGCCAGCGGCGGGGGGTATGGATTAACGCATGGTAACGAATTCTTCTGCCGCCGTCGGGTGAATCGCGACGGTATTGTCGAAGTCTTTTTTGGTTGCGCCCATTTTCAGCGCTACCGCAAAGCCTTGCAGGATTTCATCCATCCCGAAGCCGATGCCGTGAATACCGACGATTTTCTCTTCCGGGCCGACGCACACCAGTTTCATGCGGCACGGCTGACGATGAGAGGTCACGGCGGTATACATCGCGGTGAAGGAGGATTTATACACCTTCACGGCGTCTGCGCCGTACTGCTCAACCGCCTGCGGTTCGGAAAGACCCACGGTGCCAATCGGCGGATGGCTGAATACCACCGTTGGAATGTTGCTGTAATCCAGATGCTCGTCCGGCTTGTTGTTGAACAGGCGCTCTGAAAGACGACGACCTGCGGCCACCGCGACTGGCGTCAGTTCCACGGCACCGGTGTTATCGCCTACCGCATAAATGCCCGGCACGCTGGTGTTCTGGAACTTATCGACAACGATATAGCCTTTGTCGTTGGTTTTCACACCGGTCGCTGCGAGGTTGACGTTATCCGTCTCTGGCTCACGGCCAATCGCCCAAATCAGGGCATCAACGGTCTGGCTACGGCCATCTTCCAGCTCAAGCGTCAGGCTGCCGTCGGCATTTTTAACCACTGCTTTCGGCACTGCATGGGTGTGCAGCGTCGGCCCTTCGGCCGCCATGACTTCAACCAGCGTCTCGATGATCATCGGATCAAAGCTGCGAAGCGGCGCGTGTTTACGCACGAACAGATGCGTTTCTGCACCCAGTCCATTGATAACGCCCGCCAGTTCTACCGCAATATAACCCGCGCCCACGACGGCGACGCGTTTTGGCAACGCGGGCAGCGCGAAGAAACCGTCGGAGTCGATGCCGAACTCCACGCCTGGAATAGACGGGTGGCTCGGACGACCGCCGGTGGCAATCAGAATGTGGTCCGCGGTCAGGGTTTCGCCGTTCACTTCGATGGTTTTTTCATCGATGAAGCGAGCAAAGCCTTTGATAACATCCACGTTATTTTTGCCCAGCACAGTGTCGTACGAGGTATGGATACGGTCAATGTAAGCGCTGCGGCTGGAAACCAGTTTGTTCCAGTCGAAGTGGTTGATAGTGGTATCGAAACCGTAATCCGGGCCGTACATGTGGATGGCTTCGCGGATTTGCGCTGCATGCCACATCACTTTTTTCGGTACACAACCGACGTTAACGCAGGTGCCGCCGAGCTCTTTGGCTTCAATCAGCGCACATTTCTGGCCGTACATTGCCGCGCGGTTGATGGAGGCGATGCCGCCGCTGCCGCCGCCGATGGCGATGTAGTCATAATGCTTAGTCATAGCTTCTTCCTTAATCGTTAATTGCCGCGATTGTATACCTGGAATCCATAGGTTCCACCGATGATTGCGATTACTCCGGCACTATCCAACTGACGGTGGCGTGGCCGGTGCCTGCCGGAACCAGCTTTTTGTGCAGCCATGGCAGAACGTTTTTCATCTGCTGCTCGAGCTTCCACGGCGGGTTGATAACAATCATGCCCGATGCAGTCATGCCGCGCTGATCGCTGTCCGGACGCACCGCCAGCTCGATTTGCAGGATGCGACGAATGCCGGTGGCTTCGAGTTCTTTAATCATGCGTTTGATTTGCGTGCGCAGAACCACCGGGTACCACAGCGCGTAAGTGCCGGTGGCGAAACGCTTGTAGCCTTCGCTGATGCCGGTCACCACCGCCTGATAATCGGTTTTGATTTCATATGGTGGGTCAATCAATACCAGACCGCGACGCGAGGCCGGTGGCAGCTTGGATTTAAGCTGCTGGTAGCCGTCGGATTTCTCCACGCGGGCGCGGTCATCTTTCTGGAATTCGGAACGCAGCAGCGGGAAATCGCTCGGGTGCAGTTCGGTCAGGTTCAGGCTGTCTTGCTCGCGCAGCAGCTGGCGCGCAATCAGCGGGGAACCTGGGTAGTAGCGCAGCTGGCCGCTACGATTGAAGTGCTGCACTACGCTGATGTAAGGCTCAAGTTCTGCCGGTAAATCGTCCTGCTGCCAGATGCGGGCGATGCCTTCCAGATACTCACCGGTGCGCTCCGCATGTTCGCCGCTCAGCTGGTAACGACCGGCGCCTGCGTGGGTGTCGAGATAGAGAAACGGTTTTTCTTTCTCTTTCAGCGATTCAATGATCAGGCTCTGAACGGTGTGTTTGAGGACGTCGGCATGGTTGCCAGCGTGAAAGCTGTGGCGATAACTGAGCATGGATACGGGAGTTCCGAAATAATAAACGATGCCGACAGTTTACCGCAGATTGCCGTGGATTACCGCTGATGCTGAGCGCGACGGTGATTCCCGCTGTCATAAATGTGTCAAACGGATGCGCTAGCGTCGGATTCAGGCAAGGTAATTCATTGAATCCAGGATAAAAAAATGACTAAAAATTATTCGTTCCTCGCAGCCGCGCTGCTGTTGGCGCTCCCTGCACTGGCCAAAGAAACGACGGTGAGCACGGCGGCACAGCTGGCCGCTACCGTCACGCCAGCGGCCAACAGTCAGGCGTTTGATGCGCTGGAAGGCCAGTCGCTGACGGCGCTACGTCATGCGTTGCAAAACGGCGAGCCAACGCTCAAGCGTGACGGGCTGGAAAACGCGAAGCAGTCGTCCACCCAGGCGGATACCGCGTGGCTCAAGGCCAGCGGTTATGATTTCCAGACCAAAGCCCGTCAGCAGGCGGGCATTGGTCTGCTTTCCGCGTTCAGCTCGCTGTCCACCGACACGCTGGCGGCAAGCCTGGAAACGGTGACTGACATCAACCGCGATGCGTCAGCAGCCATGCGTCAGCAGGCGCTGGCCGATGCCGAGGGCATTAGCTATCTCTATTTCCTCAGCGATGCGCTGGGGCCGCGTCTGGGCAAAGCGTTTATCAACGCCTATGACAAAGGCGAACTGAACAAGGCGGCGGCGCTGATTAAAGCCAGTGAAGTCAGCACCGGCGCGGCGAAAAAGCACTTCAACTACGCGCGACCGTTCCTGGTGCAGGGCAACACCATTCACCTCGTGCCCGACGATACGGTAGTGAAAGACAATCAGCCTTACACCGCAGACGGCGGCTCTTTCCCGAGCGGGCATACCAACACCGGCGTGACCGACGCGCTGCTGATGGCGCAGATGATCCCCGAACGCTATGACGCGCTGGTGACGCGCGGCGCACGCTACGGATACTCCCGCATTGTGCTTGGCGTGCATTACCCGCTGGACGTGATGGGCTCGCGAATGGTGGCGCAAAGCAACGTGGCGCATGCCCTCAACGATCCGAAATACCGGGCGTTGTTCAATGAAGCCCGAGACCAGCTGCGCGCTGCGCTGGCAAAAGAGTGCGGCACGACGCTGGTGGAATGCGCCAAAACCGATGGAAAAGACGACCCGTATCACGACCCGGCGATGCATGCGTTTTATCGCTTCACCCTGAGCTACGATTTGCCGCAGCAGAAAGGGGAGTCAGCTGCGCTGACGGTGCCGCAGGGCGCGGAAGTGCTGCTGGAAAGCGCGTTGCCAAACGCGTCGGCGCAGCAACGCCGTGCGCTGATGGTGCAAACCGCGCTGCCCGCCGGGTATCCACTTTCCGGCATCACGCCGGATCAGCAATTCTGGCAGCGTCTGGACCTGCCTGCCGCGTATGCTGCCGGACAGCATTTGCGGTGAGAGTTTTCCGGGTGGTGGCGCGTTGCGCCTTACCCGGCCTACAAAAACTGAAAGCCCGCTGCCATTGAAATCCTCTACACTTATCCCCATTCTACCAAGATATGTGCCGCGCCGGACGTGCGCCTTATTCACTCTTTTCAACAGGACAGCGCTTATGACCAATCCATTACTGACGCCTTTCGAACTGCCTCCGTTTTCGAAAATCCAGCCTGAACACGTGGTTCCTGCGGTCACCAAAGCGCTGGACGACTGCCGCACCTCGGTAGAAAGTGTGGTGGCGCAAGGCGCGCCGTACAGCTGGGAAAATCTCTGTCAGCCGCTGGCGGAAGTGGACGACGTACTGGGCCGTATTTTCTCTCCGGTCAGCCACCTGAACTCCGTGAAAAACAGCCCGGAGCTGCGCGAAGCCTATGAGCAAACGCTGCCGCTGCTGTCCGAGTACAGCACCTGGGTCGGTCAGCATGAAGGGCTGTATCAGGCCTATCGCGATCTGCGCAATGGCGACCACTATGCGGGCCTCAACACCGCGCAGAAGAAAGCGGTGGATAACGCGCTGCGTGATTTTGAGCTGTCCGGGATTGGCCTGTCGAAAGAGAAACAGAAACGCTACGGCGAAATCGCCGCGCGCCTGTCAGAATTAGGCAACCAGTACAGCAACAACGTGCTCGATGCCACCATGGGCTGGACAAAGCTGATAACCGATGAAGCAGAGCTGGCCGGGATGCCGGAAAGCGCCTTGGCGGCGGCAAAAGCGCAGGCTGAAGCCAAAGAGCAGGAAGGGTATCTGCTAACGCTGGATATCCCAAGCTATCTGCCGGTGATGACCTATTGCGACAACCAGGCGCTGCGTGAAGAGATGTATCGCGCGTACACCACGCGTGCGTCCGACCAGGGCCCGAACGCCGGGAAATGGGACAACAGCCCGGTGATGGAAGAGATCCTCGCCCTGCGTCACGAACTGGCTCAACTGCTGGGCTTCGAAAGCTACGCGGTTAAATCCCTCGCCACCAAAATGGCGGAAAACCCACAGCAGGTGCTCGATTTCCTGACCGATCTGGCGAAACGCGCCCGTCCACAGGGCGAGAAAGAGCTGGCCCAGCTGCGCGCCTACGCGAAAGCCGAATTTGGCGTGGACGATCTGCAACCGTGGGACATCGCTTACTACAGCGAAAAACAAAAGCAGCATCTGTACAGCATCAGTGACGAACAGCTGCGTCCATACTTCCCTGAAAACAAAGCGGTTAACGGCCTGTTCGAAGTGGTGGAGCGTATTTACGGCATCACCGCCAAAGAGCGCACCGACATCGACGTATGGAACCCGGAAGTGCGCTTCTTCGAGCTATACGACGACAAGAACGAACTGCGTGGCAGTTTCTATCTCGACCTCTACGCGCGCGAGCACAAACGCGGCGGGGCGTGGATGGACGACTGCGTGGGCCAGATGCGTAAAGCCGATGGCTCGCTGCAAAAGCCAGTGGCCTATCTGACCTGTAACTTCAACCGTCCGGTGAGCGGCAAACCTGCGCTGTTCACCCACGATGAAGTGATCACCCTGTTCCACGAATTCGGTCACGGTCTACACCACATGCTGACCCGCATCGAAACCGCAGGTGTTTCGGGTATCAGCGGTGTGCCGTGGGATGCCGTCGAACTGCCGAGCCAGTTTATGGAAAACTGGTGCTGGGAGCCGGAGGCGCTGGCATTTATCTCTGGCCATTATGAAACTGGCGAACCGCTACCAAAAGAACTGCTGGATAAAATGCTGGCGGCGAAAAACTACCAGGCGGCGATGTTTGTTCTGCGCCAGCTGGAGTTCGGTCTGTTCGATTTCCGTCTGCACGCCGAGTTTAAGCCGGAGCAGGGCGCGAAAATCCTCGATACGCTGGCTGAAATCAAGAAGCAGGTTTCCGTGGTGCCGGGTCCATCGTGGGGCCGTTTCCCACACGCCTTCAGCCACATTTTCGCCGGCGGTTACGCGGCGGGTTACTACAGTTACCTGTGGGCCGACGTACTGGCAGCAGATGCATTCTCCCGCTTCGAAGAAGAAGGGATTTTCAACCGCGAAACCGGGCAGTCTTTCCTCGATAGCATCCTGAGCCGCGGCGGTTCAGAAGAGCCGATGACGCTGTTCAAACGCTTCCGTGGACGCGAACCACAGTTGGACGCGATGCTTGAGCATTACGGCATCAAGGGCTAATTGTTTCGTGAAAATCTGTTTAGTTGATGAATCAGGCGCCAGCGATGGCGCCTTATCTGTTCTGGCGACCCGCTGGGCGCTGGAGCACGATACAGACAACCTGATGGCGCTGGTATTAACCCCGGAGCATCTTGAATTACGTAAGCGCGATGAGCCAAAGCTTGGCGGCATCTTCGTGGATTTTGTCGGCGGCGCGATGGCGCATCGACGCAAATTCGGCGGTGGTCGTGGCGAAGCGGTGGCAAAAGCGGTTGGGGTGAAAGGCAGCTATCTGCCGGACGTCGTGGATGCGACGGCGGGGTTAGGCCGTGATGCGTTCGTGCTGGCATCCGTTGGCTGTCACGTGCGAATGCTGGAACGTAATCCGGTGGTGGCGGCGCTGCTTGATGATGGTCTGGCACGCGGTTATGCCGACCCGGAAATCGGCGGCTGGCTGCAGGAGCGCTTGCAGCTCATTCATGCGTCCAGCCTGACGGCGCTGACCGATATCACGCCGCGTCCGCAGGTGGTTTACCTCGACCCGATGTTTCCGCACAAGCAGAAAAGCGCGCTGGTGAAAAAGGAAATGCGGGTGTTTCAGTCGCTGGTGGGGCCGGATTTAGATGCCGATGGTTTGTTAGGGCCTGCGCAACAGCTGGCGATAAAGCGGGTCGTGGTGAAGCGCCCGGATTATGCGCCACCGTTAGCCGATGTCGCCACGCCAAATGCGGTGGCCACCAAAGGACACCGGTTTGATATTTATGCGGGGACACCGGAGTAGAGAGGGGCGGGTAGGCCCGGCAAGCGGTAACGCCGCCGGGCAATATAACCTTACTCGTCTTCTTCATCACGCAGCGGAACAATCAGCATATCCACATGCACGGTATTAATCAGCTGACGAGCAGACGACATCAGTTTGCTCCAGAAATCCTGATGATGACCGCACACCACCAAATCCATATCGTATTTCTTGATAGCGTCGACCAGAACCTGGCCGAGGTCACCGCTGCCGCTGAGGGTTTCTGTGATCGGATACCCGGCGTTGGTGGAAAGCTCGCTTAACGCGTGGTGAGTCTCCTCCGAGATGCGTTTCTGCATATCACCCAGATTGACATCGATCAGGCCGGTGTAGAGATCGGAGTAGTTCACATCGACATGAATCAGGGAAACTTTCGCGTTGTACGGGCGCGCCATAGAGACTGCTTTGTCGACCAGGACTTTGCTTTCCGGGGAGAGGTCAACCGCGATAAGAATGTGTTTGTAAGCCATAGTGTTACTCCTTCCTTAAGTCTGTGTATACCCGTCATACTTCAAGTTGCATGTGCGTTGGCTGCGTCCGCTCACCCCAGTCACTTACTTAAGTAAGCTCTTGGGGATGAATGAGAGACATCCTGTCTCTCACCGGAGGCCAGCCTTTGGCTGGTCAAATTCGTTCCCGACGAATTTGTCTCAGCCTTGCCGCCTTCCTACAACTCGAATTATTTTGGGTCTGGTTATGAAATAGTGTAGACAACCCAACCTTAAAACGAGCCTCAAGTTACGTCAATGACCCTTGATCACCAATCAGTTAAACAAATAATCGCGTTTTAACTATTGATAATGATTAACGATGTGGCAAAAAAATCAGCGAATCTCCTACACTATTAAAAGAGTCGGTCGGATAAGTTAATGTGACCGGGTTCTCACTCTTTCACTGACTGTCTGTTGAGTTTCGGGTTGCGGTAGTCCCGGAGGAAGTCTCCGTGGGCCGGTCGCCGGGGAGGAGCTATGGTAAGCACTGTCGCACTGTTTTGGGCTTTGTGTATTGTGTGTGTGGTGAATATGGCGCGCTATTTCTCATCGTTGCGCGCGCTGCTGGTGGTGCTGCGTGGTTGCGATCCTTTACTCTATCAGTATGTGGATGGCGGAGGTTTTTTCACCTCCCACGGTCAGCCTGGAAAACAGGTGCGTCTGGTGTGGTATATCTACGCGCAGCGCTACCGCGATCATCATGATGATGAGTTTATCCGCCGCTGTGAGCGTGTTCGCCGTCAGTTTGTATTAACCAGTGCACTGTGTGGCCTGGTCGTGATCAGCATGATTGCTTTAATGATTTGGCACTGAGTGTTGTTCTGTAAAGTACAGGCATAAAAAAACGGGTCAGTTTCCTGACCCGTTTTTGTCGTGCTTTCAGGCTAATCAGATGAGCTTGAGGCTCAGCCAGTACAGTCCGCCAGAAAGAATAATCGCCGCTGGCAGAGTCAGAACCCACGCCATCAGGATGTTAGTCACGGTTTTGCGCTGCAAGCCGCCACCGTCAACGATCATCGTACCCGCAACGGAGGACGACAGAACGTGTGTGGTGGATACCGGCATCCCGGTGTAACTCGCCAGACCAATCGACACCGCCGCGGTCATCTGCGCTGACATGCCCTGAGCATAGGTCATGCCTTTCTTACCGATTTTTTCGCCGATAGTGGTCGCCACGCGACGCCAGCCGATCATTGTACCAATGCCCAGCGCCAGAGCGACGGCCATGATAATCCAGACTGGAGCGTACTCGATGGTGCTCAGCATATCGGTTTTAAGTTTCTTCAGCAGACGCTGATCGTCGTTGTTGACGTTCGGCAGCTTAGCGACTTTATCGGTGGTATCGGAGATGCACAGCAGGACGCGACGCATCTGGCTGCGCTGCTCAACGCTCAACTTGTCGTAGCTCTCAATGTTCTCCAGCATACCTTTTACGCGGTTTAACGCACTCAGGGTATTCGCCGGATGGCAATGGAACTCAGCAGGCTGGGTAGCGCCAGGCTCCGGAGAGGGGATCAGCGGTTCAGCACTGGTCACTTTTGCCAGCAGATCAGGATGCTGCTGGAAATAGATTTCCACGTTGTTGACCGCATCACGGGTACGGGTGATTTCGTAGCCGGACGCATTCATGTTGACCACGAATCCAGCCGGTGCCACACCAATCAGTACCAGCATCACCAGACCAATGCCTTTCTGACCATCGTTCGCGCCGTGGGAGAATGCCACGCCAATTGCGGAGAGGATCAGGGCAATACGCGTCCAGAATGGCGGCTTTTTCTTACCGTCTTTCTTTTCACGCTCGGCCGGCGTGAGGTGGATACGCGCCTTTTTCTTGGTGTTGCTCCAGTAACGACGCAGCAGGAAAATCAGGCCACCGGCGACAACCAGACCGACGATAGGCGAAATAATCAGTGAACCGAAGATCCCTATGACTTTCGGGATGTTCAGCGCGTCCACCACCGAGGTGCCGGTCATCAGCGCATTGGTTAAACCAATACCGATAATGGCCCCGATCAGGGTGTGAGAGCTTGATGCCGGAAGGCCGAAATACCAGGTACCGAGGTTCCAGATAATCGCTGCCAACAGCATAGAGAAGACCATGGCGAGACCATGAGCAGAGCCCATATTCAGCAGCAAATCCGTTGGCAGCATATGCACAATCGCATAGGCTACGCTCAGACCGCCTAACAGTACGCCAAAGAAGTTGAAAATTGCCGCCATCGCCACCGCTAATTGCGAACGCATTGCGCGGGTGTAGATAACGGTCGCTACTGCGTTTGCGGTGTCGTGGAAGCCATTAATCGCTTCGTAAAACAACACAAATCCCAGAGCAAGCAATAACAAAAGCCCAGTATGCAAATCCAGGCCAGCAAACAAATGTAGCATAGGTACGTTACGCCATTTTGAGGACATGAACGCGGCGCATTATCCAGGACAAACGCAGCGTGGGCAAAGAGAAATATAGACTTTTATTGATATTTGTTCACTGTCGTAAAAATAGCGTCGGTAATTACCCTATATGTTTCAAAGGCATGACCATATATGAAAAAATTCTTACTGGTCGTACCCAATAGGAAAATTTACACTTCCCGACATTCAAAACGAGAGGATAGGCGTGTGGAAAGGTTTGATGCCATTGTTGTCGGCGCAGGCGCGGCGGGAATGTTTTGTGCAGCGCAGGCGGGACAAGCGGGGGCGCGAGTGCTGCTTCTGGATAACGGCAAAAAGCCGGGCCGCAAGATTTTAATGTCCGGCGGCGGGCGCTGTAACTTCACCAATATGTACGTGGAACCCACGGCATACCTCAGTCAGAACCCTCATTTCTGCAAATCGGCGCTGGCCCGCTACACCCAATGGGACTTCATCGAACTGGTCGGAAAGTACGGTATTGCATGGCATGAGAAAACCCTCGGCCAGCTGTTCTGTGACGATTCCGCCCAGCAGATTGTCGATATGCTGGTGGCGGAATGTGAAAAGGGCAACGTTACCACGCGGCTGCGCACCGAGATTATTAGCGTCGAACGTGACGATGACGGCTACACCTTGCTGCTGAACGGCGACACGGTGACCGCGAAAAAGCTGGTGATCGCCAGCGGCGGGCTGTCGATGCCGGGCCTGGGCGCATCGCCGTTCGGCTATAAAATTGCCGAGCAGTTTGGGCTTAACGTCCTGCCGACGCGTGCGGGTCTGGTGCCGTTTACGCTGCACAAACCGCTGCTGGAACAACTGCAGGTGCTTTCCGGCGTTTCTGTGCCTGCGGTAATCACCGCGGATGACGGCACCGTTTTCCGCGAAAGTTTGCTGTTCACCCATCGCGGCTTGTCCGGCCCGGCGGTACTGCAAATTTCCAGCTACTGGCAGTCGGGAGAGTTTGTCAGCATTAACCTGCTGCCGGAGTGTGACCTCGAGGTATTCCTCGACGAACAGCGCAATGCACACCCGAACCAAACCCTGAAAAATACACTGGCGATGCAGTTACCAAAACGACTGGTGGAGTGTCTGCAACTGCTGGGGCAAATCCCGGACGTGCAGCTCAAGCAACTGAACAGCAAAGATCAGCAACAGCTGGTGGACACGCTTACTCGCTGGCGCGTACAGCCCAACGGCACCGAAGGATATCGTACTGCTGAAGTGACGCTGGGCGGGGTCGATACCAACGAACTGTCTTCGCGCACCATGGAAGCCCGCAAAGCGCCGGGGCTGTATTTCATCGGCGAAGTGATGGACGTCACCGGCTGGCTCGGCGGCTACAACTTCCAGTGGGCCTGGGCCTCAGCGTGGGCGTGTGCGCAGGCGCTGGTTGAAGCGTAAATCGTGGTGAATCACGTTAACAGGGAATAACCAAACCGCACAAAATAATTCCCTGTTTTTAACGTGGGAATGTAATATGTCAAACTCTTTTAACAGCGCCTGGATGCAGACACAGAGAGCACATGAACATTTACGCGGTTGTTATAAGTACCTTTGCGGTGAAACTCTTGTTCTCGTTTG
Organism: Scandinavium manionii; assembly: GCF_024764775.1. NCBI lineage: Bacteria > Pseudomonadati > Pseudomonadota > Gammaproteobacteria > Enterobacterales > Enterobacteriaceae > Scandinavium > Scandinavium manionii. The sequence goes on from NZ_JALIGC010000037.1 coordinate 263,702, forward strand.
TCATCTATAAGAAAAACAAACACGTTTTCAAACGAATGAGTCTACCTTCAAAAGGCGCAGTGATTGGCGGTGGATGGCTTGCCACCTACGGTCTCCTGCACCTGATTAACGAAGTTATCTGAGTCAAAATTGTTTTAGAAAAGAGCCAGCGTCGTGCTGGCTCTTTTTTATCGTTCTTCAGCCAATTTCCAGAAACGCCTGCGCAGTTTTGACGTAGATAATCAGCCCCGTGCCGTCCATCAGGCCGCAAATCAGCTGGCCCGTATCCGCTTCCTGTCATCTTATATTTGTACAGAAGCCTCGCCATAACGAGACCGTTAAAATGAGTCTGGTTGAGACTGTATTTATAATTATCTCATTACCGGATCGGGAAGAACCTGGCGCACCGCCAGTAAATGATGGTTCCAGTATGGGCTGGTTAACTGTGAAATGGTGACGCCTTTGCGTCGGGAGGCGTGAATAAAACGATTATCGCCAATATAAATCCCCACATGTCGCTGCACACGTCCGGTTTTGAAGAACACCAGGTCGCCAATATGCGGCGTGCCACGTCGGGCTTTCTTGCCTCTGCGCATCTGTTCGCCGGTGGTTCGCGGTAGTTTAATGGCGAACGCTTCCTGATAAAGACGACGGGTAAGGGCCGAGCAGTCAATCGCTCTGTGCGAGTTTGCGCCCAGACGATAGCGCGTACCTTTCCAGTGTTGGTACTCGCTCATCAGGCGTTTGCGGCGCTTCACATTACCGGTGGCTTTGGTCGACTTAATGGCTACGGGTTTCGAAGGGTGCGGATGACGATGATGGACGTGACGATGATGAGAGTGACGAACGCGGGCGGCCTGCGCAGTGCAGTGAAAAGTAAACAGAAAACACATCAGTAAGGCCAGGCGCAGGGACATAATTGCTATCTAATCGTCTATCATAAATTGAACAAAAAATACTACAGGCGATTGATGCTACGTTTTTTAGTGGCGTTGAGCAATGCGAAAGCAAAAATTCGTTATTTTGAGCGTAAAACTGATCTCAATCATTTTTAGCGGTAAAGCGACAGCTCCTCATTACCGGTTATTTGCGAAAACGGAGGGGGCCGGGGAGAAAAATTCTCCCGGCGAAGGCGTGTAAATATCTCGAGCTATCAGGATTGCTGTGACAATAGACCGTGCAGATGTGAACCGTTGCTGCGTGAAATAGCCGTTTTGATGCGTAACATCGCCAGTGTATTTTTCGATTTCATCCGCAATTTATGCTGGATATTAACCCGGTGGCCGCTGGCCGTTTTCTGTGAAATATCCAGTTCACGGGCGATTTTCACGTTCTGCAAATGGAATACATCGAGGATGTCCAGTTCACGCTGGGTGAGGACATTCTGACGTGGTTTCGGGAAGTAGCGCACGATTTTCTGGATATAGTGCGGTGAACACTCCATTGAAGAGAACACTACGTCACCAATCTTAAAGCAGTGATCTTTAATGATATCCTGCATCAGTACCATGTACTTAAGACTCAGCGTATTGACCTTTTTAATGAAGTAATCGCGCAGGAACAGATTTTCAATTCCTACGACCAGATAGTTGGTCGGATTATAAGACTGCAAATACACATCAATATCACGCTTACAGGTAATCTGATGTGAATCGAATACTTGCGATTCGATACCTGCGCACAGGTAATAGTTATCACTAACGTAGCTAATGTTCATAATAGAAAGGTATTCCTGATCGGTATTTGAGAGAAAAGAAAAACAAGGACTGTTGTGTTTAATTTTAAATTTTCGGTCGCCTGTTTATCGGCCTAGACAGTATGGTTATTACCCTGCTGATGTAAACGCAAATAATGTTAAATGTCTTTTTTTAGACATTAAAGATAATAAATAACCATTTGTTTTATATTGAATTGTCGTTTTGTGAGCGGACCAGGGAAAAATATTAAGTTACATGTGTGCGGCGTTCTGCGTAGAAATCCGTAAAAATGAACAGAGAATTTTCTGATGTCGAGGGGAATATCGTGCCTCAGTTCCTGAGGCCTTAGCATGATGTTTCCCTCCATTGAGGCAAAAAAAGGAAACTGCGGGGGCGGTGTTTAAACGCCTTAGAGGCTGATCTCCCATTCAGGAACGTTAATCTGCGTTCCTGTCTCACAAACATCTGCCAAAGCATCATGCGGTATATTTAAAAAATGTGAGTAAGTTCATTCTCCTTCGCAGATTAATATATTTTTCGTTTACCTTTTGTTGATGTTTTAGCGTCGGTTACCCCTCGAAACGTCATTACACACAGATGAATCGAAGTGATTTAGGGTAAAAACATCTTTTTTCATAACCATTTGAAATTAAATGGGTTGTTTTTTATTTTCAGCGCATTTTCTATTCTTAAGATTATCCTAATGTAATCGGTATAAATTTAATTGTGTTGAGCTGGCGTTTATCAAATCGCAGTTTTTGACCCTATTTATTATTACTTCGTTTAACTCTGCGAGTGCAGGATGGTTTTTTGTTTTAAGCACAACGTTCAGGGTAAGGATAATCAATGAGTGAATTTTTACCTTTCTCACGCCCATCGATGGGGGATGAGGAGTTTAACGTGCTGAAAGAAGTGTTGCAGTCTGGCTGGATAACCACCGGGCCCAAAAATGCACAGCTTGAAGACGCGTTCTGCACTCTGACCGGCAACCGCCACGCCATTGCCGTGAGTTCCGCCACCGGCGGGATGCACGTCACTCTGATGGCGCTCGGCATGGGTCCTGGTGACGAAGTAATCACCCCGTCGCAAACCTGGGTTTCCACGCTCAACATGATTGAGCTGCTCGGCGCGACGCCGGTGATGATCGATATTGATCACGATACGCTGATGGTCACCCCAGAAGCGGTCGCCGCGGCCATCACACCGCGCACCAAAGCGATTATTCCCGTTCACTACGCGGGCGCACCGTTCGATATCGACGGTATTTATGCAGTTGCTGAACAGCACGGCATTCCGGTTATCGAAGATGCGGCCCACGCGGCAGGCACGCTGTACAAAGGTCAGCACGTTGGCGGCAAAGGCACGGCGATTTTCTCCTTCCACGCGATCAAAAACATGACCTGCGCCGAAGGAGGCTTAGTCGTCACCGATAACGACGCGCTGGCTCAGCGTATTCGTAGCCTCAAATTCCACGGTCTGGGCGTCGATGCTTATGACCGCCAAACCCACGGCCGCGCACCGCAGGCAGAAGTAATTTCCCCTGGATTCAAATACAACCTGGCGGATATCAACGCGGCGCTGGCGCTGGTTCAGCTCGGAAAACTGCCGCAGGCTAACCAGCGTCGGAGCGAAATTGCACAACGCTATTTAACCGAACTGGCCGCTACGCCGTTCCAGCCGCTGGCAATCCCCGCCTGGCCGCATCTGCATGCCTGGCATCTGTTCATCATTCGCGTGGATGAAACCCGCTGTGGCATTAGCCGTGATGGCCTGATGGAACAGCTCAAGGCTCAGGGCATCGGCACCGGGCTGCATTTCCGCGCCGCTCACACGCAAAAGTATTACCGCGAACGCTATCCGCATATCTCCTTGCCGAACACGGAGTGGAACAGCGCACGCATTTGTTCTCTGCCTCTTTTCCCGGATATGACTCATGACGACACAACCCGCGTCATTTCTGCGCTCCATCAGCTCGCAGGATATTGATATGTTTGATGTGCCGAAGATACAAAAGGTCTCGGTGGTTATTCCTGTTTATAACGAGCAGGAGAGTTTGACGGAGCTGATGCGCCGCACTGATGCCGCCTGCGCCACGCTAAACCGTGATTACGAAATCCTGTTGGTCGATGACGGTAGCAGCGACGACTCCGCTCGCATGTTGTGCCTGGCTGCCGAAGCGCCGGGCAGCCATATCGTGGCGGTGCTGTTGAACCGTAACTACGGCCAGCATTCGGCAATCATGGCGGGCTTCAGCCACGTCACCGGCGACCTGATCATTACCCTCGACGCCGACTTGCAAAACCCGCCGGAAGAAATTCCGCGCCTGGTGGATAAAGCCGACGAAGGCTACGACGTCGTCGGCACCGTGCGCCAGAACCGTCAGGACAGCATTTTCCGCAAAACCGCGTCGAAGATGATTAACCGTCTGATCCAGCGCACCACTGGCAAAGCGATGGGTGACTACGGCTGCATGCTGCGCGCTTATCGCCGTCATATCGTCGACGCGATGCTGAACTGCCATGAGCGCAGTACCTTTATCCCGATCCTTGCCAATACCTTTGCGCGCCGTGCGGTGGAGATCCCGGTACTGCATGCCGAGCGTGAGTTTGGCGACTCCAAATACAGCTTTATGCGCCTGATTAACCTGATGTACGACCTGGTGACCTGTCTGACCACCACGCCGCTGCGTCTGTTGAGCGTGGTCGGCAGCGTGATTGCGCTCTCCGGTTTCGCTTTCGCTATTCTGCTGGTGATTTTACGTCTCGCCTTCGGCGCGGAATGGGCTGGCGATGGCCTGTTCCTGCTGTTCGCCGTCCTGTTTATGTTTATCGGCGCGCAGTTCGTCGGAATGGGACTTCTCGGGGAGTATATCGGGCGCATCTATAACGATGTGCGTGCTCGTCCCCGCTACTTTATTCAACGTGTTGTTCGCCAGGAAAGCCTGGTAGAAGAGGAAAATCGCTCATGAAAGCTGTTGTATTCGCCTATCACGATATGGGTTGCACGGGTATTCAGGCCCTGCTTGACGCCGGATATGACATTGCGGCCATCTTTACGCACCCGGATAACCCCGGTGAAAATCACTTCTTCGGCTCCGTCGCGCGTCTGGCAGCCGAGCAGGGGATTGCCGTTTATGCCCCGGAAGATGTTAACCATCCGCTGTGGGTCGAGCGTATCCGTGCCCTCGCGCCGGACATGATTTTCTCCTTCTACTATCGCAACCTGCTCAGTGACACTATCGTCAGCACCGCGAAACACGGCGCCTTCAACCTACACGGTTCCCTGCTGCCGCAGTATCGCGGTCGCGCACCGCTGAACTGGGTGCTGGTTAACGGCGAAAAAGAGACTGGTGTGACCCTGCACCGTATGGTGAAACGCGCGGATGCGGGCAATATCGTCGCGCAGCAGAACGTCGAGATTGCCGATACTGACGTGGCCCTGACCCTGCACCGCAAACTCTGCACCGCAGCCCAGTCGCTGCTGCGGGACGCCCTGCCGCAGATTGCGAACGGCAGGATCGCCGAAGCCGTTCAGGACGAAAGCCAGGCCACTTATGTCGGCCGCCGCACGCCGGATGACGGGCGTCTGAACTGGGAACAGTCCGCAGAATCGCTGCACAACCTGGTGCGCGCGGTGTCTGATCCGTGGCCAGGCGCGTTTGGCTTTGTTGGCACCAACAAATTTATCGTCTGGAAATCCCGCGTGCGTCACGACGTCGCGGCGGCGAAGCCGGGCACCGTGATGTCTGTCTCCCCGCTGATTGTGGCCTGCAGTAACGGTGCGCTGGAAATTATCACCGGCCAGACCGACAACGGCGTCTACATGCAGGGCGCACAGCTGGCGCAGTCTCTGGGCCTGGTGACCCGCGCGCTGCTGTCGAGCAAACCGTTTGTGGCGGTTAAACGCCGCACCCGCGTGCTGATCCTCGGCGTGAATGGCTTCATCGGTAACCACCTGACCGAACGCCTGCTGGCGGACGATAACTACGAAATTTACGGCCTGGATATCGGCTCTGACGCCATCAGCCGTTTCCTCGATTGCCCGCGTTTCCACTTCGTTGAAGGCGATATCAGCATCCACTCCGAGTGGATCGAATATCACATCAAGAAATGTGACGTGGTGCTGCCGCTGGTCGCCATTGCCACGCCAATTGAATACACCCGTAACCCGCTGCGTGTGTTCGAACTCGATTTCGAAGAGAACCTGAAAATAATCCGCGACTGTGTGAAGTACAACAAGCGCATCATCTTCCCGTCCACCTCCGAAGTGTATGGTATGTGTACCGACAACAACTTCGACGAAGACGCGTCTAATCTGGTTGTCGGCCCCATCAACAAACAGCGCTGGATCTACTCCGTTTCCAAACAGCTTCTCGACCGTGTGATTTGGGCTTACGGCGACAAAGAAGGGTTGAAATTCACCCTGTTCCGTCCGTTCAACTGGATGGGACCACGGCTGGATAACCTGAATGCCGCGCGTATCGGCAGCTCACGCGCCATCACCCAGCTTATCCTCAACCTGGTGGAAGGTTCGCCGATTAAGCTCATCGAAGGCGGAAAGCAGAAACGTTGCTTTACCGATATCAGCGACGGGATCGAAGCGCTGTTCCGCATCATTGAGAACAAAGACGGGCGCTGCGACGGGCAGATTATCAACATTGGTAACCCGGAAAACGAAGCGAGCATCAAAGAGCTGGCTGAACTGCTGCTCGACTGTTTCGACCGTCACCCACTGCGTCACCAGTTCCCTCCGTTTGCGGGTTTCCGCGAAGTAGAGAGCAGCGATTACTATGGCAAAGGTTATCAGGACGTTGAGCACCGCAAGCCGAGTATTCGCAACGCCAAACGTTGCCTCGACTGGCAGCCAACGGTGGAAATGCAGCAAACGGTAGAGCAGACTCTGGACTTCTTCCTGCGCACCGTTGAGTTAACGGAAACCCAAAAATGATGAGAAAGGTTGGCTTACGCGTTGATGTGGATACCTTTCGCGGCACTCGCGATGGCGTACCCCGCCTGCTGGAAATCCTTCAGCGGCACGACATTCAGGCCAGCTTCTTTTTCAGCGTCGGGCCGGACAACATGGGGCGTCATTTGTGGCGCTTGTTGAAGCCGAAATTCCTGTGGAAAATGCTGCGCTCGCGCGCGGCATCGCTGTATGGCTGGGATATCCTGCTGGCGGGCACCGCATGGCCGGGGAAAATCATCGGTGCGGCGAACGCGGACGTCATGCGTGCCACGGCGAAAGCGCATGAAGTCGGGCTACACGCCTGGGATCATCATCGCTGGCAGCTGTGGAGCGGCGTCTGGAGCGACGCGCAGCTGGAGCAGGAAATTGGCCGCGGTTTGCAGGCGCTGGAAGCGATTATCGACGCGACCGTCACCTGTTCAGCCGTCGCCGGCTGGCGGGCAGATGCGCGGGTGGTCAACGCCAAAGAAGGCTTCGAGTTTCTCTACAACAGCGACTGTCGCGGCACGCGTCCATTCCTGCCGATTCTGGATAATGGCAAGACGGGTACGGTGCAAATCCCGGTCACGTTACCGACCTGGGACGAAGCGGTGGGCAGCAGCGTCAGTACAGAAGGCTTCAATGACTGGCTGATTGAGCGCATCCACAAAGACAGCGGTGTGCCGGTTTACACCATTCATGCAGAAGTGGAAGGCATCATGGGCGCAGAACAATTTGAAAGCCTGATACGGCAAGCGGCACAAGAGGGCATCACGTTTTGCCCGCTGAGCCAGCTGTTGCCGGAGGATTTTAGTACGCTACCAAAAGGGAACGTGGTGCGAGGCAAACTGGCAGGCCGAGAGGGCTGGCTGGGACAAGAACAATTATTGGTTTAAGGTCTATGAAATCCTTACGTTTAAGCGCATCACTGCTGTTTTTATTCGCGCTGTATTATGTGGTTCCCCTGAATTTCCGCCTGTTGTGGCAGCCGGATGAGACCCGTTACGCGGAAATCAGCCGCGAAATGCTGGCTTCCGGTGACTGGATTGTGCCGCACTTCCTCGGCCTGCGTTACTTCGAAAAACCGATTGCCGGTTACTGGATCAACAGCATCGGCCAGTGGCTCTTTGGTCATACCCATTTTGCTGTGCGCTTTGGCGTGGTCTTCTCCACCGCCTGTACTGCGCTGCTGGTGGCGTGGCTGGCGTGGAAACTCTGGCAGGACAAACGCACCGCGGTACTGTCTGCCGTCATCTTCATGACTGCCTTTCTGGTATACGGCATCGGTACTTACGCAGTGCTCGATCCGATGATTTCCCTGTGGTTGATGCTCGCCATGTGCAGCTTCTGGGGAGCGTCTCAGGCGCAAACCCACGGCGGCAAACTCGGCGGCTACGTGCTGCTGGGCATCGCCTGTGGCATGGGGGTCATGACCAAAGGTTTCCTTGCGCTGGCGGTACCGGTCATCGGCATACTGCCGTGGGTGATTGTGGAAAAACGCTGGAAAGAGGTGCTGCTGTGGGGTTGGGTGGCGGTGCTGGTGTGTATTCTCACGGTGCTGCCGTGGGGGCTGTCTATCGCCCAGCGCGAACCGGATTTCTGGCGCTACTTCTTCTGGGTCGAACACGTCCAGCGTTTTGCTCAGAGTGATGCGCAGCACAAAGCCCCGTTCTGGTACTACATTCCGTTCCTGATTGCGGGCAGCCTGCCGTGGTTGGCGCTGTTGCCCGGTGCGCTGAAAACGGGCTGGAAAGAACCCGATTCGCAGCGCAGCACCTTCTATCTGCTGGGCTGGATTGTGATGCCGTTTTTGTTCTTCAGCATCGCCAAAGGCAAGCTGCCGACCTACATTCTGCCGTGCTTTGCGCCACTGGCGATACTGATGGCGCGCTATGCGCTGGACGCGGCCGACAGAGGAGCGAAAGCGCTGCGCTACAACGGTCTCATCAACATCACTTTCGGCCTGGTTGGGCTGGTGGCGGTGCTGGTAGTGTCACCGTGGGGTCTGCTGTCGCAGCCGGTGTGGAACACTATCGAGCTGTATAAGTGCCTGCTGGCGGCGGTGGCGTTTGCCGCCTGGGCGCTGGTTGGCTGGCTGTCGATTCGTGACGGCGTGCAGCGCTGGGCGCTGGCCGCCTGTTGTCCGCTGGCACTGGCGTTACTGATTGGCTTTGCCATTCCTGACCGCGTTATCGACAGCAAACAGCCGCAGTTCATCACCGATATCGTCAGCGACCAACTGGTGCCGAGCCGTTACGTGCTCACCAACAGCGTCGGCGTAGCCGCCGGGCTGGCGTGGGAGCTTAATCGCAGCGACGTGATCATGTTCGGCCAGCAGGGTGAGCTGAAATACGGTCTGGCGTATCCGGATGCGAAAGCGCGTTACCTCGACAAAGATGATTTCGAAAGCTGGCTGGCGACGCATCGTTCTCAAGGGCCGGTGTCGCTGGTGCTACAGTTGAACAAAGGCCAGAAACTTGAGGAGCTGGGATTGCCGAAAGCCGATAACGTCTACGAGATGAGCCGGATGGTCTTCGTGCAGTATCTGCCGCAATGACAACCGCGCTATCTCTGCTGCTGGCGAGCCTCCTGAGCTGTGCCGGGCAGCTATGCCAGAAGCAGGCCGCCCACGCCTCACCGTCCGGTCGGCGTGGGCGGCACATCGTGTTATGGCTGGGCCTGGCGCTGCTGGCGCTTGGCAGCGGCATGACGCTGTGGCTGGTGGTTTTGCAGCGCTTACCTGTCGGTATTGCCTATCCGATGCTGAGCCTGAATTTTGTCTGGGTGACGCTGGCGGCGAAGTTTATCTGGCAGGAGCCGGTCTCGCGCCGTCACTGGCTCGGCGTGGGGCTGATCATTCTGGGCATTCTGGTGCTGGGAGGCAGCCGCTGATGGGGATTATCTGGGCGTTGATGAGTGTGATTCTGGTCAGCGCAGCGCAGCTGCTGTTGCGCAGTGCGATGCTGACGCTGCCTGCGGTGAGCGATATCGGCACGCTGCTGTGGAATGTAGTGCATTTCCAGCCGGGGACGGGCGCGCTGTTGCTCGGGCTGGGCGGCTATCTGGCATCGATGGTGTGCTGGTTCTTTGCGCTTAAACGTTTACCGTTGGCGAAGGCGTATGCGCTGTTGAGCTTGAGTTATATCTCAGTCTGGGCAGCGGCGTTGCTATTGCAGAATGACGCATTTTCCTGGCAAGGACTGGCGGGGGTCGTGCTAGTGATGGCCGGGGTGATGACGATTTTTGCGCCGCAACGGCGGTAATTATTTTCCCCTCATCCAGACCCTCAGGGAAGAGGCCTGAGTGAGGGGAATGGCCCTACGCCACCCACTCAATCATCTGCGTTGAAACGCTAAACGGTGTCGGCGTACACACTGCCAGGCTCAGACCGTCAGATTGCAAATCACTCACGTGCAGGTGCAGCGGCGCGGTGCTGTCGTGGCTGACAATCTGCCACGCGCTGCCGCCGCGCTGTTTTACCATCGCTTCCTTTCGCGTCCAGATCCGCCAGAACGCCGCCAGGCGATGCTCCTCTGCTTCCCGCTCAACTTCGAGATGCTCATTGCTGGTAAACGTGGCATTCGCCAGCTGTTGCCACTGCGGACGCGGGCGCAGCGCTTCGATATCACAGCCCACTTCGCCTTCGTCACTCAGTAGCAGGGCGATGTTGTCACCGCTGTGGCTGAGGTTAAACCACAGCGCATGGTTATCGTCAAACCCCGGTTTACCCTGCTCGCCAAAGCGAATCTCCGGCAACGGCGAAACGGCGTGGCACAGCAGCGCACGCCCGGCAATCCAGGCGCTGCGGCGCTTTCCGTCTGGCGCGCATTCCGCGAGCGCCGGCGGCAGTGTCGCCGTACTTAGGGTCGAAATCTTTCCGAGGAACAGCCGATACATCTTTACTCCCAGCGTTTGATGACAATCGAGGTATTGATCCCGCCGAAGGCGAAGTTATTGCTCTGCAAAAACTCACAATCAATAGCCCGTGACTCTCCCATAATATAGTCCAGGGAGCCACATAGTTCGTCAGGTTGTTGCAGGTTAAGCGTTGGCGCGAACCAGCCTTCACGCATCATTTGCAGGCTCATCCACGCTTCCAGTGTGCCGCACGCCCCGAGCGTATGGCCGAAATAACTCTTCAGCGACGAAATAGGCGTTTTGTTACCGAACACCGCGGCGGTGGCCTGACTTTCGGCGATATCGCCGCGATCGGTCGCCGTACCGTGCGCTGAAATATAGCCGATATCTGATGGCGCAAGGCCTGCCTGACGCAGCGATTGTTCCATGCAAACCTGCATCGTTTCACGCTGCGGCTGGGTGATGTGGGCCGCATCGCAGTTGGTGGCGAAACCAACAATCTCACCAAAGATAGTCGCGCCGCGTGCTTTGGCGTGCTCAAGTTCTTCCAGCACCAACGTGCCCGCGCCTTCACCGATAACCAGTCCGTCACGGTTCACATCGAACGGCGACGGCGTAGTGCCCGGGGCGTCGTTGCGCTGGCTGGTGGCGAACAGCGTATCAAACACCGCCGCTTCCGACGGACACAGTTCTTCCGCGCCGCCAGCGACCATCACCGTTTGATAACCGTGGCGAATGGCTTCGTATGCATAACCGATGGCCTGGCTGCCGGAGGTACAGGCGCTGGACGTGGGGATCACGCGTCCGCGCAGGCCGAAGAACAGGCCGGTGTTGACCGCGGTGGTGTGCGGCATCATCTGCACGTAGGTGGTGCCGGTGATGTTGTTGGTGTGTTTTTCGGTCAGCATGGTGGCGAACTCACTCACCGGGCCGGTGCTGCCGGTGGACGAGCCGTAGGCAATCCCGGTTTCGCCGTTGGTCAGCACCGGGTTTTCCAGCAGTCCGGCTTGTTCCAGGGCCAGTTCGCTGGCGCGGGTCGACATCAGTGACACGCGACCCATCGCGCGAATGCGCTTGCGGGTGTAGTGCGCAGGTAGCGAGAAATCATCAATCGGCGCGCCGAGCAGGGTGTGTAGCCCATCATAAATCTGCCACTCCGGCATTTTACGCACCGCATTCTGATAGCCGCGCAGGCGTTCGGACACGCTCTGCCAGTTCTCGCCAAACGCGGTCACGCCGCCCATGCCGGTAATGACCACGCGACGGGTCATAACATGCCTCCATTGATGGAAATCACCTGGCGGGTAACGTAGCCCGCGATATCGGACATCAGGTAGCTGGCGAGCCCGGCGACTTCATCGGCCTGGCCCATGCGTTTCATTGGGATAATGCTCATGGCCTCTTTCTGCGCCGTCTCTTCCATGTCGATCATCCCGGTATCAATCAGCCCCGGTGCGATGCAGTTGACGGTGATTTTGCGTTTTGCCAGCTCGATCGCCAGCGCTTTGGTGGCGCCGATTATCCCGGCTTTCGCCGCGCTGTAGTTGACCTGACCGCGGTTGCCCATCAGTCCGGAAACGGAGGACAGCGTAATGACGCGTCCGCCCGCTCGCAGCCCAATCATCGGCATAATGCACGGCTGAATGACGTTGTAGAAGCTGTCGAGATTGGTGTGAATCACGCTGTCCCAGTCGTCGTCGCTCAGCGCCGGGAACGCGCCGTCACGGGCGATACCCGCGTTGCTGACCACGCCGTACCATGCGCCGTGCTGTTCGATATCCGCTGCCAGCACTTCGCGACACTGTTCGCGATTACCGACGTCAAACTGCAACAGGCGGCCTGCGCCACCGGCGTTTTCAATGGCGTTCAGGGTGTCCTGCGCGCCTTGCTCATCGCGGAGATAATGCACGCCAACGGTAAACCCGTCGGCCGCCAGTTTGAGCGCAATCGCGCGGCCAATACCCTTGCTGGCCCCAGTGACCAGAACTGAACGACTCATGATGACGACCCTTGTTGAAAAAGCGTGGTTAATTCTTCTGTTGTCGGTTGAAAGGTGTTCACGCGCCCGGTGGCGAGCGTCTCGCCATTAGCGGTAATCGTGCACTCAAAGCTGCCGAACCGTTCGTCCTGCATCAGCAACGAGACGGTGATATCCAGCACGCTGTCGGCGTGAAATTCGCCGGAAACACATTTCAGTTCACGTGCGCCAAGCACCATGCCGAGCGTGATTTGCGCTTCGCCTTTTTGCTGACGGTGCCAGCCGGACCAGACGCCAACGGTCTGCGCCATCAGTTCCAGCGCGTACCAGCCCGGCAGTTTGCCGCGGGCATCGAGGAATGGGGCGAGCACGCCCGTGCGGCTAACGGTTACCTGACAAACGGCCTGTTCGTCGGTGACATTTTTTACCGTTTCCAGCAGCAGCATCGGCGCGTTGTGCGGCAGGTAGTGGCCTGGCGTTAAATAGTGGCTCATGCCGTTCTCCCGAGCAGAATGCTGGCGTTGTTGCCGCCAAAGGCGAAGGAATTAGATAAAATGACCGGGCGTATTAGCGGCTGCTGCGTGGTGAGTAGACCGCAGGCGGGCAGCGTCGGGTCAACCGGCGCGTGGCTGAAATCCTGTGGCGGAAGCGGCAGATTGCGGGTGAGGATAAGCCAGCTCAGCGCCGCTTCGGTAATGCCCGCCGCGCCGAGAGTATGTCCGGTCAGATGTTTGGTGGAACTGCACGGCACGCTCTCGCCAAACAGTGCGTTCACCACCTGGGATTCCACCTGATCGTTGAGCGGCGTGGCGGTGCCATGCAAATTGATATAGCCCACGTCCTGCGGCGACAGCCCGGCGTCATTCAGCGCCTGCTGAATCGCGCGGATAGCGCCTTCCCCTTGTGGATGTGGGGCAGAAATATGGTGTGCGTCGCTGGATTCGCCGACGCCGAGCAGTGCAATCGGCTGCGGTTCGCGGGTCAGAAGCATCAGCGCCGCACCTTCGCCAATGGTAATGCCGCAGCGGTCACGGCCAAACGGCTGGCAAAGGGGGAGGGAAAGGGATTCCAGACTGTTGAAGCCGTTTACCGGCATCCGGCTCAGGGTATCGGCTCCGCCGACAATTGCCACGTCGACCAGCCCGGCGTCAATCAGACGGCGGCCGCTGATCATCGCGCGAGCGCTGGAAGAGCAGGCGGTAGAAAGCGTGTAGGCCGGGCCTTCGAGCTGCAGCCAGTTGCGCAGAAAACGCGACGGATCGCCCAGCTCCTGTTGGCTGTAGCGCCAATCGGGGCTCGCTTTGCCGTTCAGTTTCAGATTGGAGTGGTTATCACCTTCATCAAGCCCGGACGTGCTGGTACCCATGATTACCGCCACCCGATCGCGGCCGAAGCGGGATATCGCCTCATCAACCTGCGGCTGAATCTGTTCGAGGGCCGCCAGCAACAGCTGATTATTACGGGAACGGTGTCCGACAAACGCTTCGGGGATCGATGGCAACTCACCGTCCACACCGCCAAGTACGGCGGCCTCCTCGCCCTGCAACCAGCCTTCACGTGGGCGCATACCTGGCGCTACGCCTGCGCGCAGGTTGGCGGCAATGTCATCCGGCGTCCGGCCCAGTGCGTTAATCATTCCTGAGGCAGTAATGTAGATCATCTCAGTCGCCCAGATATTGAATGGTGATGTGGTAGTTGAACACGTGCTGTTCGATGCTGATGGGCTGGCGCTGGCCTTTGCGCTGCAGGTAGGTGATTTCCGTCACCAGTTTGCCCTGAGCATTGCGAAGCTCACGTTTATCACCGTTGTCGGTGAGCGTCCAGCCTTTCGGCAACTGCGGCGTCCACGCGCTGATCGGCCAGTGGCTCAGCATTACGTCGGCCAGCACCTGGCTTGCCGGTGGCAGCTGTGGCACCACGATCGACTGCTCGGTATGAATGCCTTTCTTGTCATAGGTCACGAGGAACAGGCGAATGCCAACTGACGACAGCCCCGCGAGGGTCAGTTTTTTATCATCGGCGTTGAGCATCACCAGCAACGACTGGGATTTTCCGTTAAAGCTGCCGGTTAACAACTGCTGCGCGCTGACCGCCGGGGTAATGCCCGGCGACGGGAGCGTAATTTGCGTGCCCGGTTGCAGCCACGCCTGCGGGCGACCGCTTTCATCCTGCGCAGAATGGCTACAGCCGGCGAGGGCCAGCACCGCCGCGAGGGCGAGGCCATGCCAGAAGGTGCGTATCATCATTTTCGTTTTCTCTCTTTCTTGCCCGGCATCGCCAGCGGCGACAGCAGAAACGCGGTAAAGATGCCACTGACCAGCACGATGCCAAAGCTGCTGATGGCCTGAGTGGCGCTGAAAACCAGCATTCCGAGGGTCAATAACGTGGTTATCATCGCCAGCGTGATTGCCAGCAGCGAGGTGAGCGGCGTGCCACGCGGGTTGCTGAAAAACAGGGTGTAATTGATGCCGATACCCAGCACAAGCACCAGTGCCAGCAATGAGAACAGGTTCACCGCATGGCCGCTGAGCGACAGCACCGCCAGGCCGCAGCCGAGCGATAACACCGACGGCACCAGGCTTATCAGCCCTTTGCGCCAGCCGAGTCGAAGCATCGCGCCGATGGCGATAATCACCAGTGCCACGCCGAGCAAGGCGGTTAAAATTGTGCGATACAGGGCGAACAGCCGGTCAAACGAGGCTTTGCGATCGTTCCACGCCACGCCGTCGGTGTGCTCTGCCAGTTGCTGAAGTGCGGCGCTGTTTTTTACACCGTCGACCGGGACCAGCACACCGCTGCGCCCGTCGGGCAGCGTCAGCCACAGCAGACGCCAGCCTTCACTGGCCGGGCTTTTCAGCCATGCATCAACGCTGACCGGCATTGGGTTCAGATCCGGCGTTACCGTTTTGAGTCCGGCGGTTTGCAGGGCGTTCACCACCGCGGGCGATGCCTGTTTTAGCAGCTGTAAATCCTGCTGCTGGCGCTTAAGTGAATTGAGCGGCAGGGTGCGGAACTGGGCGAAATGGCCCGCTTTTTGCGCTTTTTCAAGTTGCGGAACGAACGCTTCCAGCCGTTCCAGCGTTTGCTGGGCGGAATCGCCGTACACCACAAACCATTTTTGATCGACGCTCTGCCCGGTCAGGGCGGTGATCTGTTTTTCCTGCGCCAGCAGGTGCTGCGGCAGCGCTTGCAGCTGGGAAATATCGTCGTCCACGCGCAGGTTGGCGAGGCCCGCCAGGGCAAACAGCGCCAGCGCCAGCGGCAGGCCAACGGCGAGTTTTTTATTGCGACGCCAGGCCGCCAGCCAGCGCAGCATCAGGGTCATCAGCGGTACCGGACGCACCGGCAGGCCGCGGCACAACCACGGATGCCAGAAAATCACTGTCAGACATGAAGCGCTCAGTCCGGCGGCGGCAAATACCGCCATCTGACGAATGCCGGGGAACGGGGCCAGCATCATCAGCAGATAGGCCGCGACGGTGGTGAGCAATGCCAGCAGCAGCGTGCTGCGCACTTTAACCAGGCTTTGCCACGGCGTAGACGCATTTCCGTGGACCATCCGCTCGGTCAGGTAATAGAGCGTGTAATCCGCCGAAATGCCGATGATGCTCATGCTCATCACCAATGTCATCAGGTGCAGTTCACCGAACAGCAGCAGCGTGGCGACGGTGCCTGCCAGCGCGCCAATGCCGACGGAAAGCAGGCACAGAAACAGCGGACGAATCGAGCGGAATACCAGCACAATCAGCAGAATAACGCCGAGCACGGTGGCCACGCCGAGGGTCGATACGTCCTGTTTGGCCTGCTGGCTGGCGTAATCGCTGTAGAACATCGTGCCGCGCGACAGCAGCTGCGCCTGCGGGAATTGGGATTTCAGTTGAGTTTCCAGCGCCGCCAGTTCAGTGACGCGCTGGTGGGTTTGCTGCATATCGAACGAAGATCCGTTCAGCTCGCCGTGCAGCAGATACCAGTAGTTGCCCGCGTGGTCCTGCGCGACCAGCCAGCCGTCCATCAGCCGCAGCTTTTGTCCGTTCTGCGCCAGCGCCAGCTGGGAGCCGCGCATCAGCATCAGCGGATCGTTGTTCAGCTCTTTGCCGCTAACGCCGGAAAACGCTGAGTAGAGTTGCGATAAAATCCACTGCGCCTGCGCTTCACCCCCCTGTTGTAAACGGCTGCGGGTGGCGCTGTCGATAGTCGCGTTGCGGTGCTGGAAGAAGAAGGTGCCCCACGCCTGTTGGCTGTTGGCATCCATCTGGCCTTTCACGTCGCGTAGCGCGCCGGACTGCGCCAATAGCGCCTGCCAGCGGTTAGCCACCGTCGGGTCGGCGGTTTTACCGGGGCTGACCAGCCACACCAGCTGCTGGTCGAGACGCTGCATAAAACCGTCGCTTAGCGCAGGCGGGATAGCGCCCATACTTTGCGAAGGCAGCATCGCCAGCACGCTGCTGTTCAGGCGCGCGCGCGGCAACAGCAGCGCCAGCGCGGTCAGCAGAATTAGGCACAGCGCCAGCCAACCCCACGCCGCTCGGCGGGCGCTATTGGGCGGCGAAGCGTTGACGTTCATCATCGGTCAAAGTGGCCGGAGTCAGGCGCTGGTTACTCAACGTGATATCAGTGCGATCGCCCTGCTTATCGTTGAGTTGGATAGTGTTCAGGTACGTTGCCCCGCCCAAATCGATGGAGGTGAAAATCTTATCCAGCGGCGTGGTGATTGGCGTTAGCTTCAGCGTCCAGCTGTTGTTGCCTTTGTCCTGGAAATCAATGCGGAAGTTTTGCTCCAGCACTTTGCGATCGGCCTGGAATAGCGCGCGCAGCAGATGGTTAAACTGGAACATCTGTGGATTGTTATCAGCGGTAATGGTCTGCGGCGGCTGGCCGTTGACGATTTGCACCATTCGCGAATCGTTGAGCATCAGCTGCATCGGGAACGGCGAGGTTTGATCCCACAGCAGGCCGGTATCGCGCGCAATCAGCATTTCGCCCTGCGAGCGCAGCGGCTGCGGCATCTCTTTGATGGTACGCGTCTGGTCGAAGTGCGCGCGCACCAGCGGCTGTTCGGTGAAGCGCTGCTGCAAATCATCGAGGGTGATGGCGTGCGCCAGCGGGGCCAGCAGCAAGACAACAAGAGGCCACAGTTTCATGCGCTGACTCCCATGCGTTCGAATAACACCGCTGGACTGACGAAGCACAACTCTTTGGTTTTCTCTTCCACGGCGACCTGAATGGTGTAGCCAGTGGTTGTGCGCTTACCGGTGGTGGCATCGACAATTTCATAGCCGATACGCAGACGGTTTTCGTATTCTTCCAGCTTCGCGCGCACGCGAATGGTTTGCTCGAAGGTCACCACGTCGCGGTACTTCACGCGGGTATCGACCACCGGCCAGACGTAGCCGGACTCCTTCATCTGGCGATAGCCGTAATCAAACTGGCTGAGCAGCGCTTCGCGGGCGATTTCGAAATAGCGGAAGTAGTTGCCGTGCCACACCACGCCCATCATATCGACGTCGTGAAACGGCACGGTGATTTCAACTTCGGTGGTAAAGCGGGGATCGTTGAGCACCCTTTACTCCTTCTCAGTCGTATCCGGCAGACGCCAGAAATCAAAAAAGTTAAACCAGTCGAGGGGCGACAGCAGAGCGTAATGCTCCAGCCGCTGCGCGTAACGGTCGACGGTATTCTGTAACGCCTGCTGGCGTTCGCCGCGCGGTAACACCAGCGGGTCGGCGAACGGTTCGCAGTGCACGTGCAATTTGCCCTGCTGTTTGAGGGCGAAAATCATCAGCACTGGGCATTTCAGCACCGAGGCCAGAATAAATGGCCCCTGCGGGAACGGTGCGGGCGAGCCCATAAACTCGCTCCAGATAACCCGCCAGTCGCCGCCGCGCTGCGGATTCACCGCAATGCGATCGCCGACGATCGCCACCCATTCACCCCTTTCGAGTTTCTCTTTCAGCAGCATCGCGGTGTCCGGGCCGATATTGGTGACGGAAATAAGATTGATGCCCGACTGTGGGGCGTTCTCTTCCATCACCTGCTTAAAACGTTGGGCGTTATCGTTAAACACCAGCGCGTTTATGGTGCGGGTGGAAAGTGCACGACAGGCTTCGACATCGCCCAGATGCGAGGCCAGTAGCAGCTTGCCCTGCGGCGCGGACATATCCAGCGCCTCCTGTGCGCCGGGTGCAAACACGATATCGCGGCCCGGTTTTAGTTCTCCGCGCCAGCTGGCGATCTTGTCGAGGAGAGCATGGCCGAAGCCCATAAAATGCTGGAAGCTATTAAAGCGTTCCGGCTGCGGCAGATTGCGCGCTGAAAGCTCGTGTTTGGCGCGGACAATCCACTGCTGTGAGGCGCGTCGCGGTTCGCGGGCGGTCAGCCAGAAAACGGCAATCACCGGCCACAGCAGTAGCGAAAATGCGCCGCGCCCGAACGTTTTCCACACCCAGATCATCAGCCGCATCCCCCACAGGCCTTTGGCCTCCGGCTGTTTCGCCCAATGTTGGCGACGGCGGCGGAAAAGCAGGGACGGAATGCGCGGCAACATGCCGAAGAACAAGCGGGTGTGCATCCACGAGATGCGCAGATTGTCTTTCAGGGCGTCGAAATGGGACAGGCCGTCCTGCGGATAGGTCACGCGGGTCGGCACAAAATAGCTGGTGTTGCCCTGCCAGTAGAGACGCACCATCACTTCGGTGTCGAAGTCCATGCGTTTGCCGAGCGCTACCTGCTTCGCGAGTTGCAGCGTCGGTTCAATCGGATACACGCGAAAGCCGCACATGCTGTCTTTGAGCTGGAGAGACAACGTCTCAATCCACACCCAGACGTGGGTGACGTAGCGTCCGTATAAGCGTGAACGCGGGACGGAATCGTCATAAATCGGTCGCCCGGAAATGAGCGCGTCGGGGTGTTTTTCGGCGAGAGACAGCAGCCCGGGAATGTCTTCGATGGCGTGCTGACCGTCGGCGTCCACCTGCACCGCGTGGCTAAAGCCTGCGCGCTGCGCTTCTTCCAGACCACGAATCACCGCCGCCCCTTTGCCTGAATTTTCCGCCAGGCGTACCAGCGTCAGGTGTTCGTGCGTTTCTGCCAGCGCGTTGAGCGCCTCGCGGGTGGCGTCATCGCTGCCGTCATCTACCACAATGCATGGCATCGCAAACGCAGACAGCCGGTCGAGCACGCTCGCCATCATCGCGCCGTGGTTGTAGCAGGGGATCAGAATGCAGGGCGAGAAAGCTACTGACATAACCGGATCTTGCCGCTGCTGGCGGTGTGGCGCGCCTCGCCGTCGTGGCGTTGGTAGCTGAACGCCAGTAGCTGTTTGTCAGCCTGCCAGCTCATTTCCAGCGTGACCGTGGTTTCTGGCAACAGCGGGGCCTGAAACTTCACGTTCTGGATGCTGTGAAAACGATAACCGGGGGCCAGCAGGGTGGTGGCGTAGTGCATTACCCAGTCAAGCTGCGCCACGCCGGGCAGCAGCGGCTGTACGTCGAAGTGGCCCTGAAACCAGAACAGTTCCGGGTCGAGGTGCAAAATGATCGACAGCGCCTGCGGTTGTGTCTGCTGGCGTTCAATTTCACGAGGTTTCATGAAAATAGCTCCTGCAATTGTGCGTAGACACGCTTGTTCATGCTGTTGACCGGGATTTCGTCGAGCACCCGCCAGTAGCGCGGCACGGAAACTGGCTCCAGCCAGGGCAGCAGCGCGCGACGCCAGGCCAGCTCCTGTGCTTTTCCGCCAGTCGCCTGCCATTGCAGGCGGGCACGTTCGGTGAGCACCAGCACCACGCCAATGCCCTGACGGCCACCGCGTGAAACGGGGAGCGCGGCGGCATCGACAATGCCTTCCAGCGCCAGCAGGCGTTTTTCCACTTCGCTCAGGGAAACGCGTTTTTCTTCAATTTTAACCACCCGACCGCGACGTCCCGCCAGGCGGAAACCGTCATCGACCAGTTCGATCATATCGTCGAGCAGCAGGCCTTCGGGGTCATTAAGCAACGGCGAAATCACTCGCCACTCTTCGCCTTCGGCACGCAGCGTCACACTTGGGAAAAGCTGCCACGATGTGCTGTTATCGATGCGCTGACGCCAGGCCATGATCCCAGTTTCGGTGCTGCCGTAGATTTCATCCGGCCAGACCTTGAACCATTCTTGTGTCTCTTTCGCTTCTCGCCACGGCAGCATACCGCCTGCGGAGAGGATCATGTCGACGGGCGGCGGCGTGAGTTTCGCGTCCAGACGCTTGAGAAACGCCGGGCTGCTGATAAACACGTAGCGATGCTCAGGGTCCAGCGCGCTCAGTTGTTCAGCGTAGTAGAGCATGGCGGCGTGCAGCGGCAGCCCGCAGGCCATCGGCAAGAAGATACGGAACGTCAGGCCATAAAGATGCTGTGGTACGACTGACGCCACAAACCGGCAGCCTTCGAAGCGCTGTTCGAAACGGGTGTGCAGCATTCTCGCTTCTTCATCGAGTAGCGCGATGGGCTTGATGATTTTTTTCGGCTGGCCGGTGGAGCCGGAAGTAAAGAGTTCAACAACGCTGTCGGCGGCGACGGGCGGGAGCGTGATATCACCCGCGTGAGAGGCATTTTCGCCAGCGCTGACGATTATCTGCGGGCCATCGCAATCCAGCTGCGTTTCACTCAGGATGCCGTCGAATAAATCCTGCTGTTCGTTCAGTAGCGAGGCGCGGCAGTGGCCAGGGATCACCGGGATTTTCCCCGCATGCAGCGTCGCCAGCAGCGACACAATAAACAGATAGCTGTTTTCGAAACACAGCGCCCAGCGCTGACCGGGCTGTGCCTGTAACGACTGCGTCAGCTGCGCGACGTCGTGGCGCAATTCGCCAAGCTGCCATTGTCGTGACCCAAGCCAGGCAATGCAGGTGTCGTCAGGGCGCGTTGGACTCAGCCACTGTGACAGCGGAAGGGGGTGTTTCATGGTTAATCTCTTTTCATCAAACGTCTGCGAACCAGCCATTCACCGGTGATCAGGGTGCCCATCAGCAGGTAGGCGATGACGCCGTTCCACGCGGTCCACAGCCGCATGTCGCCCTGCAGAGCGGTGAAGAGGGCAATCGATCCGTTCACGATAAAAAACAGGCACCAGATGCGGGTCACCTGACGGGTATAACGCACGCCTGCTGGGGGCAATTCCGGCTCTCGCAGGCGTGCCAGACGCTCAACCAGCGGCATGTCACTCCACAGCGAGCCGCCGAATACCGCGAGCATCACCGCGTTCACCACCACCGGATAGAACAGCAGCAGCTGGTGCGCTTTCAGCAGCGCACTGGCAGCGCACAGGGCAATTCCGGCGAGCGCCACAATTTGGAGCACCCGGCGCATCGGCCCGGCCTGTTTGCGCACCTGGAACAGACGGAGCACCAGCAGTAGCGCCATCACCGGCAGCAGCCAGTGCAATCCATTATGCGCCAGACCAAAGCCAACCAGCAGCGGCCAGGCCAGAACAATGGCCCCTGTCGCCAGCCGCATCAGCGGCAGCGAACGTAAGCTTCGCATCTGAATTATTCGTCGTGCAGCAGACGGCTTACGGCATCGACGACATCCTGTACGGTGCGGACCGATTTGAATTCTTCAGGCTTAATTTTCTTTCCGGTTTTTTTCTGCAGGTGGACCACCATGTCGACGGCGTCGATGCTGTCCAGCTCCAGGTCTTCATACAGGCGGGACTCAGGCGTAATGTCCTGAGGATCGAGTTCAAAGAGTTTGTGCAGAAGCTCGGTCACTTCCTGATAAATCGTTTCTTGTTCAGTCATAACGGACTCGTCTTCATGCGCGTTGAGCGTTAATAAAGGACGCCAGTGTGGCGACGGAATAGAAATGCTGACGCATCTCTTCGCTTTCTGCTGAAAGCACCACGCCGTACTGATTCTTTACCGCCAGTCCCAGTTCGAGTGCATCAATGGAGTCCAGGCCCAGGCCGTCTCCAAAGAGTGGGGCATCGGTGTCGATATCATCCGCTGACAGCTCATCAAGATTCAGGGTCTGAATGATGAGGTTTTTTATTTCAAGATAGAGGGCTTGCATCATTAATTCCTGCCAAAAATAGTTCTGTCCCGATCAGCTTTCCGGGTTGTTCTGCTGCAATTGAGACAAAAATAGCCGGTTGAGCTGCCGGGCAGCCAGAGCCGGTTCTTGTAAGTTTGCATCATATAAGTCGGTGATGGCGAGACGCTCGCACACATTCACATCGAATATAGGTTTCACCGGCGGTACATCATACCACTTGCTCTGTTTGTCGAGCATGCGTTCGCTGCACTGGATCGTCACAATTCGGACATCGCTTGCGCAACGCACGGCGATATTTGCCGCACCGCGCTGGAGCGTCATTGGCTCGCCCACGCGTGTGCGGGTGCCTTCCGGAAAAATCAAAATCGTGTCGCCTTTTGCCAGACGCTGCTGGCAGGCGGGCAGCAGGGTGTCGGCCTGGCTGTTAATCAAATAGTCCGCGCTGCGAATGACGCCGCTCATGCACGGGTTTTTCAGCAGTGCGCTTTTCACCATGCAGTCGGTGTCGGGCATCACCGAAGCCAGCATCACGTAATCGAGCAGCGACGGGTGATTGGCGATAACCAGACAGCCGCGCTCCTGGCGCAAAATATTTTCGCCGTGAATACGATAGTCCAGCACGCCCATGACTTTCGTGACCCATAAAAAGAAACGAAAGCTGGTGGCAATGCTGCGGCGCGCCAGGCTGCGGCGACGGTCTTTATTCCGCACGCACAACAATAAAATATTAAACCAGATAAGCGACAACAGCAGCCCGCCGAGGCCAAACAGCGAAAAGCAAAACCCGGTGGCGAAGATGCGCCACAGGCGGTTGAAGCGGGAACTGACGGTTTTCATGCCCGGCTCCAGCACCAGCGGGAGACTTCACCGTCAATGACGAATTCGCGGTCGTGATTCAGATAGTGGCGCAGGAATGTCAGGCTTTGCGGCAGCGCGTTTTCTGCTTCCGTTCCACCGGATTGTGTGGAGCAGGCGAGACTTGTCCCGGCTTCGAACACCATCGCGCAGGCATAGGCCCAGGTCGGCATAGCGTCGGGTAAATCCGGGTGATAAAACGCGGGCAGCGCGCCGTCAAAATCAACCATCAGCACGCGCTTATAGCCCGCATGCAACAGGCTGATAACTTCGCACAGGCCCTGCTGAAAAGTGTCTTTTCCGGCGGCCAGCGACGATGAAACCACCGGCTGTTGCGCCACGATAGTCAGGTTGCCGACGGCGGAGTTATGCACCGAGAGCGCGAAATCGGTGGGCGACACGGATTGCTGCGTCGCCAGCGCCTCGAGAATGCGGAAGTTACGTTCGAGTTCGCCGTGACGGCTGGTGTAGAGCACCGCATCAATGGCGTGTTTGCGTAACATCAACAGCCCGCACTCCACTGCGAGTTTGCTCCCCGAGCTTAAACGGCGCGCGGTCATCATCGGCAGCGCGGTCAGTTTGGCCTGCGGCGCAGCGGCATCAATGGGCTGGACGTGATTCGCCCACTGAATCCACTGAGCGTCGTCGCTAAGGCCGGGCGCACGGGCCTGCCAGTCGATAAGGTTTAATGCAAAATTCATCAGTGCGAGCCTGGTCTGTCGATACTCTTTATTCGTTAGAAGACGTTATGCCATTTATTATCGTTTTGTTCACGCGGCATTTTGCCGTGGGCCGCTATTTGCGCTCATATCCTACAATGTTGTCGGCAGACAGGCGAATATCTGTAAGGCAGAGTAGTCTTGATTTTGGTCTATGTTGCGCCGGGGCATAAAACGCAGCGGGATATCAGGCCGCTGTGGCCTAATATCCCGAAATAACGATTACTGCTGTACGGCGCTGGAGAGGCTAATCTGAATATCTTTATCGAGATTATGTACCCAGCGGTTGTAGTTCTTATGAATTTGACCGCCTTCCGCCATCAGATTAGTACTACCGTCATATTTGATGATGTAGCTGTTGGCAGAATACTGAATCAAAACATTGGCGGTATGGTCACGTGCCTGCTGGCGACCTTTAATCACGCCGGGGCCGGCATCAGTCATAATCCACTGGCGGTT
Organism: Scandinavium manionii; assembly: GCF_024764775.1. Taxonomy (NCBI): domain Bacteria; kingdom Pseudomonadati; phylum Pseudomonadota; class Gammaproteobacteria; order Enterobacterales; family Enterobacteriaceae; genus Scandinavium; species Scandinavium manionii. The sequence continues at coordinate 288,215 of NZ_JALIGC010000037.1, forward strand.
GAGTCCCGCTTTTAAGATGGCGTTCCGTACCTGGGCTTCGGTGTGACCGGTGGCTACCGGGCTTTGAACTGTTTCAATCGGAGCGGTGCGAGAAACGCAGCCCGCCAGAGCACCGACAACGGCGACGGCAGCAAACCATTTCACTAACTTTTTCATCAATAACTCCATTCAATCTGTGAAGCGATGCGAGATTAAAGCAAGCATTACCCAAACCCTTTATCAACGAACGCACGTTATTTCCATTACGCGATAACAGGTGTTTTTTTGGTTATTTTGACGTTAAAAATGATAAGGGAGTATGTGAGTGGCTGCAACCGGAATATCTGTTAATAGGATGATAAGTATCTGCGTAATTTTAATATTTCGACAATTGGATTTTAATTAGTGGCCAATTTTAGTTAGGGGGATTATTAATTTCTGCGCGAAGAAAGCGTCAGAACAAAATGCCCGGCGGCGCAATGCATGCCGGGCCCGCGGGATCGGTAGGCGTGTTCAAGCGCAGCGCCACCGGGCAATGCCATTAACCCGGCAATCGGCTCTTTGGACGCCCCGGCCCCAACAAAATCGCCAGCTTACTGCCGCCTTTGGTGGTTTCCATCCAGATTTTACACACGCTGGTGAGCGGTACTGAGAGCAGCATCCCGACCGGGCCGAGCAGCCAGCCCCAGACCAATAATGATAAGAACACCACTAACGTCGACATGCCCAGACGATGGCCCATCATTCGCGGTTCAACCATATTTCCCAGCACCATATGTACTGCCAGGAACAGCCCGCCGACCAGCAGCCCCTCATACCAGCCGTTAAACAGGAACGCCTGAATCATTGGCGGAATGGCGGAAATCACCGACCCGATGTTGGGCACGTAGTTCAACAGGAACGCCAGTACGCCCCACATCAGCGCAAACTGCACGTCGAGCAACAGCAAACCGAGCCAGACAATCACCCCGGTCCACAGGCTGATCAGCGTTTTCAGCGCCAGATAGTGCGACACCCCTTTCAGGGCGCGGTGCAACCCGGCGATATGGATTTGCGGATTCACCAGGGCGAAACGCAGTTTGTACGGGACGTGGCGCACTTCGAACAGCATAAACACCACCGTCATCATCAGCAGCACGATGCTTGCCATGGCCCCGGAAAATTGGGTCATCATGGTGGTGGCGAAGGCGACCATTTTATCGGAATCAACGCGTTGCAGCATACGCTCCGGCGACATGTGCATGTGTAAAAACGGCATCGAGTCCTGTAAGGCAAGCAGCTTGTGGGTCAGTTCTTTGTTGTACTTCGGCAGCATGGCGACAAATTCGCTGGTGGATGCCGCCAGAACGGCAACCAGCGCGGTGAGTACGCATAGCATCGCAAAGACCACAATCGCGATCGACAGCGGTCGTGAGACGCCGCGACGGATAAACCAGGTCACCAGTGGATTGAGAACGATGGCGAAAAACAGGGCCAGTAAAAGTTGGACAATAATGTCGGCGGCGGCATGGATCCCTGCCAGGATGACAACCAACGACGCCAGTTTGAGAAGTATGTGTAAACCCGCTTTATCAGCGGCCAGTGTGGTCATGGCAATTTCCTTATGAGCTATGCCATTAAGTGTAGTGCGTCCCGCTGGGCTGACTATCGGAAAGAAGGACGATAGCCCGCCCAAAACAAAAAAAGCCCCCGGTCGCGAAACCAGGGGCCGTGTCGTCAGCAGACTAACTTAGTTGATAACGATGGTATTGATGATGTTCTCTGCGGTGCTCTGCGCTTTCTGCTGATCGTCAGCAGGCAGCGTGATTTGCAGGGTCAGCAGTTTGCCGTCCACTTTGCCCAGTACCACGGAAGAGTACGCGGTCTGGCCTTTGGCAGAGATAATGCTGTCGAGCTGCTGAAGGGTCTGGCCTTTCAGCTCGATGGATTTGTTGGTCACAACCTGCAGTTGCGGGTCGCGGCTGCGCTGCTGCGCTTCCAGACGGGCAGCCAGTACGCTAAGGTCTTCGTTGGCGTTGTCGCCGACAATCACGATAACCGCTTTCTGGCCCGTTGCATCGGAGTACACGTGCATGTTGTTGGCCTGAGTGCCCAGCTTGCCGCTCTGATCGGTCATATCGGCCGGCAGGGAGAAGCTGAGTTTGCCTTCCAGCAGTTTTACAGGCTGTGCAGCGGCGTTGCTTTCGGCGGCTGCTCCCTGAACTGGGGCTTTACTGTCGCTGTTGTCACAGGCGGAAAGGCCCATTACCAGCAGGCCAATACCGACGTATTTAACCAAATTGCGCATTGACATCTTCCTTTTGATAAACGGCCATTAATGGCACATCAGCTTATCTTATCACAACCCATTGCATGAACCTTTAACCCGCTTGAAAAGCTGGGTTTTCAGATTTATCTGCCAGTTTTTTCAACAACATATTCAACACTACGCCGTACATCGGCAGGAAGAATACCAGGCTGATAAGCACCTTGAAGGTGTAATCAACCAGCGCGATTTCGACCCAATGGGAAGCCATGAACGGGTCAGGACTGCGCCAGAAGGCGATGAAGAAGAACGCGAGGGTATCGCTGACGTTACCGAACAGCGTGGAGGCGGTCGGCGCCATCCACCAACGGTGATTCTGTCGCAGGCGGTTGAAGACGTGAACGTCGAGGATCTGACCCAGCGCGTAAGCCATAAAGCTCGCGGCGGCGATGCGGGCAACAAACAGGTTAAAGCTGGTGAGCGCGGAAAAACCCTGCCATTCGCCCATATAAAAGAGCGACGAAATAACGTAAGAGATCAGCAGCGCAGGCACCATTACCGCAAAAATAATCTTGCGGGCCAGCGGCGCGCCAAAGATACGCACGGTCAGATCGGTTGCGAGGAAAATAAACGGAAAGCTAAACGCGCCCCAGGTGGTATGAAAACCAAAAATGGAGACCGGCAGCTGCACCAGATAGTTACTGGAGGTGATCACCAGCAGATGAAAAAGCGAAAGCCAGAACAACGCTTTTACGCGCTGTGCTTGAGAGAACTGCATCATGTTGTAGCCTTTTTAGTGGTTGGGGTGAGGGAACCCAATGTGTGTCTTGAAACGCTAAAAACCGCCGCATGATACTGCGTTATGTGCGCTTTGCAACGGCTAATTTTCGCGCAATCGTTAACCTGCCTTGCGTCACAAATAACTGGCGGTAAACTAGGGCGGTTTTTTGACTGACTGAGTGAACCATGAGCGATATCTTTTCTGCTGCTGACCACACCCTTGATGCTCAGGGCCTGCGCTGCCCTGAGCCGGTAATGATGGTACGCAAAACTGTGCGCACCATGCCCGTCGGCGAAACGCTGCTGATTGTGGCGGATGACCCGGCGACGACCCGTGATATCCCTGGCTTCTGCCGCTTTATGGATCATGAGCTGATTGCTCAGAGCACCGATTCTCTTCCTTATCGCTATCTCATCCGTAAAAACCATTAATTCTCTAAGGGCAGAAACTGTGATCTGCCCTGGAATATCGTTACCAAATCGTTAAACCATCGTTTCACAATTGTAGCTTTTGTGAGGCGTCTCACCGTCGTTTTCCCCGTACCAGGCTAATTTTTAAACGCAAAACTAAAACAACGTTTTATTAAATACCCTGGAGCCGACCGATGAAAATGACTGTCAGGCCATTTGTGGCCGCCTTATGCTTTTCCACCGCAGCACTCTGTTTTACGCCCTCGGTTTTAGCGCAAACCATCCGCGCCGCTGATGTCCATCCTGAAGGCTACCCGAACGTGGTGGCGGTCCAGCACATGGGCGAAAAACTCAAACAGCAAACTAACGGCGACCTGGAAATTAAAGTCTTCCCGGGCGGCGTGCTGGGCGATGAAAAGCAAATGATTGAGCAGGCGCAAATGGGGGCCATCGACATCATTCGCGTATCAATGGCGCCCGTGGCGGCGATTCTGCCGGACATCGAAGTGTTCACTCTGCCGTACGTTTTCCGCGATGAAGATCATATGCACAAGGTCATCGACGGTGAGATCGGCAAACAAATTGGCGACAAGCTCACCAACAACCCGAAATCCAAACTGGTATTCCTCGGCTGGATGGATTCCGGCACCCGCAACCTGATTACCAAACAGCCGGTCACCAAACCGGAAGATTTGAAAGGGATGAAAATCCGCGTTCAGGGCAGCCCGGTGGCGATTGATACCCTGAAAGACATGGGCGCTAACGCCGTCGCCATGGGCGTGAGTGAAGTTTACAGCGGCATGCAGACCGGCGTTATCGACGGTGCCGAAAACAACCCGCCAACCTTTATCGCCCACAACTACATGCCGGTAGCGAAACATTACACCCTCAGCGGCCACTTCATCACCCCGGAAATGCTGCTCTATTCCAAAGTGAAATGGGACAAACTCAACGCCGATCAGCAGCAAAAAATCCTGACGCTGGCCCGCGAAGCCCAGATGGAACAGCGCGAGCTGTGGAACGCCTACAACAAACAGGCGCTGGAAAAAATGAAAGCGGGTGGCGTGCAGTTCCACGACATCGACAAAGCGTACTTCGTCCAGGCGACGGAGCCGGTGCGTAAAGCCTATGGCGAAAAGCATCAGGCTCTGATGAAAGCCATCGCTGACGTCCAGTGATTTTCACGTCGGACGGAGGACCTATGTCTGAATCCTTTTCAAAAGTGATGGATAAGCTGTACATGCTGGCGATGTGGGTCGCCGGCGTGTCGCTGTTGGTGATGACCATCGTGATCCCCATCGGCATTTTTTCCCGTTACGTGCTCAATCAGGGGGAATCGTGGCCGGAGCCGGTAGCGATTCTGTGCATGGTGACATTCACTTTTATCGGCGCGGCGGTAGGCTACCGCGCCGGTTCGCACATCGCCGTCAACATGCTGACCGACCGTCTACCCGCCACGCTGCAACGCGCTGCGGCGCGGCTGGTTGATCTCATGATGCTGCTGATTACCGGGATGATGTTCTGGTACAGCTACGGGCTGTGCCTCGATTTGTGGGATCAGCCGGTGGCGGAGTTTCCACTGCTGACCTCGGGTGAAACCTATCTGCCGCTGCCGATTGGCTCGGCGGTGTTGATTCTGTTTGTCATTGAGCGTCTGCTGTTCGGTTCTCAGGAGAACCGCCCGATAGTGCTCATCGGTAACCACGGGTAAGGGGTGTCAGATGGATGCGTTTGTTCTGCTTTTCACCCTCGCCATTTTGTTGGCTATTGGGATGCCGGTGGCCTTTGCCGTGGGGCTCAGCGCCGTGGCTGGGGCAATCTGGATTGAGTTACCGCTGGAAGCGCTGATGATTCAGATTACCAGCGGGGTGAATAAATTTACCCTGCTGGCGATTCCGTTCTTCATTCTCGCTGGGGCGATCATGGCGGAAGGCGGGATTGCTCGCCGACTGGTCAATTTCGCCTATCTGTTCGTGGGCTTTATTCGCGGTGGACTGTCACTGGTGAACATTGTGGCGTCCACCTTTTTCGGTGCTATTTCCGGTTCATCGGTGGCGGATACTGCCTCTATCGGCAGCGTGATGATCCCGGAAATGGAGAAAAAAGGGTATCCGCGCGAATATGCGGCGGCGGTCACCGCCAGCGGTTCGGTGCAGGCGATCCTGATCCCGCCGAGCCACAACTCGGTGATTTACTCCCTGGCGGCAGGCGGCACGGTGTCTATTGCCTCGCTGTTTATCGCCGGGGTGTTGCCGGGCTTGCTGCTGGGTGTCAGCCTGATGGTGATGTGCCTCGCCTTCGCGAAAAAGCGCGGCTATCCAAAAGGCGAAGTCATTCCCTTTCGCCAGGCGGTTAAGATTTTCTTTGATGCGCTGTGGGGGCTGATGACGGTGGTCATCATTCTCGGTGGGATCCTTTCCGGCATTTTCACCGCGACAGAATCCGCGGCGGTGGCCTGCCTGTGGGCGTTCTTTGTCACCATGTTTATCTACCGTGACTACAAATGGAGCGAGCTGCCGAAGCTGATGTACCGCACGGTCAAAACGGTCAGTATCGTGATGATCCTGATTGGCTTTGCCGCGGCGTTTGGCGCGGTGATGACCTACATGCAACTGCCAACGCGTATCACCGAGTTCTTCACCACGCTTTCCAGCAACAAGTACGTGATTCTGATGTATCTCAACGTCATGCTGCTGTTGATTGGTACGCTGATGGATATGGCGCCGATCATTTTGATCCTGACGCCGGTGCTGTTACCGGTGACCAATGCGCTGGGAATCGATCCGGTACATTTCGGGATGATCATGATGGTAAATCTGGGGATTGGCCTGATTACGCCGCCGGTGGGGTCGGTGCTGTTTGTGGCCAGTGCGGTGAGTAAGCAGAAGATAGAAACCGTGGTCCGCGCGATGCTGCCGTTCTACGCAATGCTGTTGGTGGTGCTGGCGATGGTGACGTACATTCCGGCGATTTCACTGTGGCTGCCGCACGCCCTGGGGATGTAGTCGTTTCTCCAGAGGTTGTAGGTCCGTGCAAGCCACGCGCCGCTGGGGATTGTTTTTTAAATGCCCGGTGGCGCTGTCGCTGACCGGGCCGACACGTTCCGATCCTATTTCCGATTCAACAACCGTAACGCATTCGCCGTCACCAGCACCGTGGCACCGGTATCGGCCAGAACCGCGAGCCACAGGCCGGTGATACCGAGTAGCGTAGTGACCAGGAAGACGGCTTTCAGTCCCAGCGCAATCGTAATATTTTGGCGGATGTTGGCGCGGGTCGCGCGGGCAATGCTGATCATCTGCGCCAGACCCGTCAGGCGGTTGCCGGTCAGCGCCGCGTCGGCGGTTTCCAGCGCCACGTCCGTCCCGCTACCCATCGCAATGCCAATTGTAGACGCTTTCATCGCCGGCGCATCGTTGATGCCGTCGCCCACCATCGCCAGCGGAGCCTGCTGATTCAATGTGGTCACGGCGGTCACTTTATCCGCAGGCAGCAGCCCGGCGCGGAAATCCAGCCTCAGCTCATGGGCAATCGCAGCGGCTGCCCGAGGGTTATCGCCGGTCAGGATAACGCCCTGAACGCCCAGCGCATTCAGTGCGCTGACTGCTTCGCGAGCGTCGTCCCGCAGCGTGTCGCGCAATGCCAGAATGCCTTGCAGACGCTGATTTTTAACCACCACCACCACTGTTTGTCCGGCCTCTTCCAGCGCCCTGATTTGTGCCGCCTGACCTTCGGCCGGGAATTTATCCCCGGCGCAAATCAGCACCTTCTCGCCATTCACGTCGGCTTCGATACCGGACCCGGCCAGCGCTCGTTGGTTCTGAGCCTCTGGCAGCGTGAGGTGGCGTGCGTTCGCTTCGTTGATAATCGCCGTCGCCAGCGGGTGGCTGGAGCCTTGTTCTACGGCCGCAGCCAGCGCCAGAAGCTCGCCTTCATTGGTGCCGTTCAGCGCCACAATGCTTGTCACGCGCGGTTTGCCGACGGTCAGCGTCCCGGTTTTGTCGAAGGCGATGTGATGAATGCGACCGAGCTGTTCCAGCGCCGCGCCGCCCTTAATCAATGCGCCCCGGCGCGCCGCGGCAGCCAGGCCCGAGGTAATCGCCGCCGGGGTGGAAATCACCAGCGCGCACGGACAGCCAATCAGCAACAGCGTCAGGCCTTTGTAAATCCACGGCTGCCACTCAGCGCCCGCCAGCAGTGGCGGTAATACCGCAACCAGCAGCGCGACCAGCATAATCGCCGGGGTGTAAATGCGGCTGAAGCGATCGATAAAGCGCTCAATCGGTGCCCGGCGCTCTTCGGCCTCTTCAATCAGGCGCAGAATGCGGTCGATGGCGCTGTCGCCGGGTTCGGACGTCACGCTCAGCTGCACCAGGCGGTCTACACTGGTAGCGCCTGCCGGTACGCTTTCCCCTTCCGCACGTTCGACCGGGACTGATTCGCCGGTGAGTGCGCTTTCATCGAAGCTGGCAAAGGCGGATATCAGCTTACCGTCCGCAGGCAGACGCCCCCCGGCGGCGACTTCAATCACATCGCCCGGATGTAAATCCCGTTGGGCTACGGTTTCTCGTTGGCCGTCACGCAGACGAACAGCGGTGTCCGGTTTCAGGGCCATTAACGCGCTGACGCCTTTGCGGGCGCGACTGGCGGCCCAGCCTTCAAGGCGTTCGCCGATGATAAACAGCAGCAGCACCATCGCCGCTTCAGCCGTCGCGCCGATAAATAACGCGCCGATCGCCGCCACGCTCATCAGCGTTTCAATGGCAAACCAGCTACCGGTTTTAATCAGACGCAGGGCCTGGCGTGCAATCGGGAACAGTCCAACCAGAGTGGTGGCGATAAAGGCGAGATTCCCGAGCGGATGGTTTATCTGCGTCAGCCCCCAGCTGATAGCCATCAGGGCGATCAGCGCTATCAGTGGTAAATTTTCTTTCAGACGAGAAGGGGCGGGCGCTTCCGGCGCATATTCGCTACGCAGGACATAGCCCGCGTTGGCGACGGCGGTTTCGACCTGGGCGCGAATATCGCTTTCGGCATCAACCAGCAGTTTTTCGGTGGTGAACAACACCTGAACCTGGTTGACGCCGCTCACCTGGCGAACGGCATTTTCAACTTTGCGCGCACAGGCGGCGCAGTCCATGCCGTTGACCAGCCAACTGAAACGCGTACCGGAAGCGGGAGAGATGACCGGGGCAGACTCAGACTTTGAGCCGCCGCAGCACGCGCCGTGATCGTTGTGCAGTGCCGTGACCGGAGCAGGCGTGAAGGTCGTTTTCGCGAACTGAGGCGCGGGTTTGGCTTTGGCGTCTGGAGTCGACATGGCACTCTCCTGTTACTGATAATTTTCTCAATAACACAGAGCATACACTTTGGAGTCGACTCCAGAGTCAAGCCTCTTTTTACAAATACAGCGCGCGGACGATCAAAAAGTGCCCGGCGAAGTAGCACGCCGAGGAAATGGCGGTATCGGCGCGGAAACGGCGACGGTAGTGACTGCCCAGCCACACGATATTGCCGATAAGCAGCAGCGTCGCGCCAAGGAAGCCGGAAAGCGCGGTATCTACCGGACGGAAGAACCACAGTTCGCCCGCCAGCCACACCATCACCAGCGTCATCGCAATAAACGTACACACCGGCAGGCGCAGCTCTTCAAGGCGTGACCAGATAACGGCTATCAGCAGCGCGCCAATCACCAGCAGCACCAGCGGCAGCGGCCAGAAGAACGACAGCGTCATCTGGCTGGCGAACCAAATCGTATACAGCAGATGAGAAAGGAAGAACGCGCCCACCGCGTACAGCATACGTTCGCGCGACAGCAACGTTAGCGCATCGCCAATCAGCGACGCACACAGGCCCGCCAGCACCAGGTAACTGATTGCGTTAAACATCGGGGCCTGCCAGGCGAGAAGCAGCAACAGAATCAGCGTGACGGGTTTGAACACCCAGCGCTGCCAGACCGGGCCACGGTAGGAGGCGTCGACGTAAAGCCAACCGGATAAACAGACTGCAATGAAAGACCACAGCATAATAAGTCCTTGTATCTTTTATCGATGTAAAAGCACTCTCCGATTCAGTGTAGTGGCGCGGGGTGGCAGATGGCAATGCCGGTTCAGGCAAGGTATCCTCCTTTGCGTCAATTCTTAGAAGACAGTGAGAGAATCCTCCCATGAGCAAAATGCCGCTCTTTTTTGTGATTGTGGTGGCGATAATTGTCGTTGCCGCGTCGTTCCGTTTCGTGTCACAGCGTCGTGAAAAGATGGAAAACGAGGCCGCGCCGCTGCAGCAAAAGCAGGTGGTAGTGACCAACAAACGTGAAAAGGTGTTGAACGATCGACGCTCTCGCCAGCAAATCGTCGCCCCGGCGGGCAGCGATATGCGTTATGAAGCGAGCTTTAAGCCGGAAACCGGCGGGCTGGAAGTCACGTATCGTCTGGATGAGAAGGCGTATCACGCGTTGAACGTCGGTGACAAAGGGACGCTGAGCTACAAAGGCTCGCAGTTTGTGGCGTTCACGGTGCCATGATGGGGGCCCGGCAAGCGCGAGCGTCGCCGGGCAAAAACATCACTTCTTCTTCGTTGTCGTCAATTTCATCTTCTTCTGCCAGGCAATCAGTTCAAATACCCCAAACAGAAATACGCGAACCGACTCGCCGCGGGTCATTTGCGGACCGTCCTTCGGCAGGGTGGCTTTCAGCAGGGTCATTTGCAGGCCGTGCATCAGGATCATGAAAATCAGCGCCACGTTGACGAAGATATTTACCGGGAATTTGAACGGGTGCAAAACGTTGAGGACCAAAAAGGCCCAGACGCAAAGCATGAGCAGGCGGCCGATATTAAGCAGCATTGTTATTTCCTTGTGCTTCACGTTGATAAAGGCGATAAGCAACCTGACCGGCCACTTTTTCGCGGTATAAATCCCAGTGCGAGGGGACCAACGGCAGGCCGTTTTCCACTTCGCTTTCGACATAAATCAGCGCGTCGTCAGCCAGCCAGCCCTTCGTTTCCAGCAGATTCAGCGTCTCGTCGAGCAGCCCTTTACGGAACGGCGGATCGATAAACACCACATCGTGCGGTGTGCCAGGCTGTGCAAGGAACGTCAGGCTGTTGGTATTAACCACTTTCGCGTGGCTGGCCTTAAGCGTCGCGAGGTTTTTTTGTAACTGTTGTGCCACATGGCGATCCATTTCCAGCAGGGTCGCACTGGCGGCATAACGCGACAGCGCTTCTAGCCCCAATGCGCCGCTTCCAGCGAAACAATCGAGGCAGCGAGCATCGACCATATGCGGCGCAAGCCAGTTAAATAGCGTCTCACGGACGCGGTCGGTGGTCGGGCGCAGGCCTGGGCTGTCCGGAACAGGGAGCTTACGGCCCCGCCATTGCCCGCCTATAATGCGGATCTGGCCGCTGCCGGAGTGGTTTGGTTTTTTCATATCTATGCTCAGCTCAATGCCGGATTACTGTTCCAGGCGGTGATGCGCGTTAAGTTAAGTGATAGACTATTTCATCATTTTTTTAGCTTCCATGTACATACACCTAAATAATTCTGGTTTCATGAAACCTGAATTATGGAGGGATAGCGGTAACGCGGTACCGGGAATCAACAGTGAAGAGCGTGCTCGCAAATGGCAAAAGATAAAAAAAGAGGCTTTTTTTCCTGGCTGGGCTTTGGACAGAAAGAAAAAGAGCAACAGGAAGCCGAACAGCAGCAAAGCGAAGCGCAGCAAGCCGCCGCTGAGCCTGTCATTGAGCAGGACACGCAGGAAACGGCTGAAGCCCTAACGCTTGAACCTGCTGCGGAACAGGACGTTGAACGCCTCGCTGAACCCGAAGCGGAAGTGACCGCGCACAGCGAAGCAGAAACCGAAGCCTTCGCCGACGACGTGGTTGAGGTGACCGAAGAGATCTCTCAAAGCGCCATCGTACAGCCGGTTGAGCCGGAAGCTGTGGCTGTCGCGCCGGTGGAAGCCGAACCAGAAGAAGTGGCTGCCGTCACTGCGTCGGTCGAAGAACCGCGCGTTGACGCTGAGCCTGAGGCCGTTATCGAACACGAAGTGCTGCCGCTGCCGGAAGAGATTGCCGAAGAAGAAGCCGTTGTCGCGCATCAGGCGCAAGCCGAAGAAGCGACACCGGTTGAAACTGTTGCAGAAGAACCAGCCGTTGAAGAGCCTGTGGTTGCAGAAGCCCCGGTTGAAGAAACTGTCGCAGAAGACGTTGTCGAAGAAGAAGACTTTGCCGACGTTGAACTGAGCGACGAAGAGCTTGAAGCGCAGGCGCTGGCTGCCGCCGATGCGGCAGAAAATGCTATCGATGCGCCGGAAGAAACGGCAGAAGAAACCGACGATGCACAAACGCAGCAGGAACAGGAGCGGCCGACTAAAGAGGGCTTCTTCGCGCGTCTGAAACGCAGCCTCCTGAAAACCAAAGAAAACCTCGGTTCCGGATTTATCAGTCTGTTCCGCGGCAAGAAAATCGATGATGATCTGTTTGAAGAGCTGGAAGAACAGCTGCTGATTGCAGACGTCGGCGTGGAAACGACCCGCAAAATCATCGCCAATCTGACCGAAGGCGCAAGCCGCAAACAGCTGCGTGATGCCGAAGCGCTGTACGGTCTGCTGAAAGATGAAATGAGCGAAATCCTCGCAAAAGTGGAAGAGCCGCTTAATATTGAAGGCAAAATGCCGTTTGTTATCCTGATGGTTGGCGTCAACGGCGTGGGTAAAACCACCACCATTGGCAAGCTGGCGCGCCAGTTTGAGCAGCAGGGTAAATCGGTGATGCTGGCGGCAGGTGATACCTTCCGTGCCGCGGCGGTTGAGCAGCTCCAGGTCTGGGGTCAGCGCAATGATATTCCGGTGATTGCTCAGCATACCGGGGCCGATTCCGCATCGGTGATTTTCGATGCCATTCAGGCTGCGAAAGCCCGTAACGTGGATGTCCTGATTGCCGACACCGCAGGTCGCTTGCAGAACAAATCGCACCTGATGGAAGAATTGAAGAAGATTGTCCGCGTAATGAAAAAGCTCGACGAAGATGCACCGCATGAAATCATGCTGACCATCGATGCGAGTACCGGTCAGAATGCCATCAGCCAGGCGAAGCTGTTCCACGAAGCGGTTGGGCTGACGGGCATCACATTGACTAAACTGGACGGGACCGCCAAGGGTGGCGTTATCTTCTCGGTGGCCGATCAGTTCGGCATTCCGATTCGCTACATTGGCGTTGGCGAACGTATCGAAGATTTGCGTCCGTTTAAATCGGACGATTTTATAGAGGCACTTTTTGCCCGAGAGGATTAACAATGATTCGCTTTGAACAAGTCAGCAAAGCCTATCTCGGTGGGAGACAAGCGCTGCAAGGGATTAACTTCCAGCTGCAGCCGGGTGAGATGGCCTTTCTGACCGGCCACTCCGGCGCGGGGAAAAGTACCCTGCTGAAGCTCATTTGCGGTATCGAGCGTCCCAGCACCGGGAAAATCTGGTTTAGCGGCCACGACATCAGCCGCCTGAAAAACCGCGAAGTGCCGTTCCTGCGTCGCCAGATTGGGATGATCTTCCAGGATCACCATCTGCTGATGGACCGCACCGTGTTTGATAACGTCGCTATTCCGCTGATCATCGCGGGGGCCAGCTTCGATGACATTCGTCGTCGCGTCTCGGCAGCGCTGGATAAGGTCGGGCTGCTCGACAAAGCGAAAAATTTACCGATTCAACTTTCCGGCGGTGAGCAGCAGCGCGTGGGTATTGCCCGTGCGGTGGTGAACAAACCAGCGGTACTGCTGGCGGATGAACCGACCGGTAACCTCGATGAGGCGCTGTCGGAAGGCATTTTGCGCCTGTTCGAAGAGTTTAACCGCGTTGGTGTGACGGTGTTGATGGCGACCCACGACCTGGGGCTGATTTCCAGCCGTTCATACCGACAGCTGACACTCAGCGACGGGCATTTGCACGGAGGCTACGGTGAATAAACGCGAGGCGATGAATCACATCCGGCAGTTCGGCAACCGTTTTGACCGGCTGCGTAACTCTGCGAGAGGCGGTAACAACAACGGCGGCAACGTGCCAAAACGCGCGAAGTCTTCCCCGAAGCCGAACTCCCGTAAAACCAACGTGTTTAACGAGCAGGTGCGTTACGCCTTTAACGGCGCATTGCAGGACCTGAAAAGCAAACCGCTGGCCACGTTCCTGACGGTGATGGTGATCGCCATCTCCCTGACGCTGCCGAGCGTGTGTTACATGGTTTACAAGAACGTGAACACCGCGGCATCGCAGTATTATCCGTCGCCGCAAATTACGGTGTATCTCGAAAAAACGCTGGACGATGACGCGGCAGCGCGCGTCGTCGGGCAGTTGCAGGCCGAACAGGGCGTGGATAAGGTGAATTACCTGTCCCGTGATGAAGCGTTGGGCGAGTTCCGAAACTGGTCAGGCTTCGGTGGCGCGCTGGATATGCTGGAAGAGAACCCGCTTCCCGCGGTGGCGATTGTCATTCCAAAGCTCGATTTCCAGGGGACCGACTCGCTGAATACCCTACGTGACCGTGTGTCACGTATTCAGGGCGTAGATGAAGTGCGTATGGATGACAGCTGGTTCGCGCGACTTTCGTCCATCACCGGCCTGGTTGGACGCGTGGCGGCGATGATTGGCGTGCTGATGATTGCGGCGGTATTCCTCGTCATTGGTAATAGCGTGCGCCTGAGCATCTTTGCGCGTCGCGACACCATCAACGTCCAGAAGCTTATCGGCGCAACCGACGGCTTTATCCTGCGTCCATTCCTGTACGGCGGGGCGCTGTTGGGCTTTTCTGGTGCGTTTCTGTCGCTTATCCTGTCCGAAATTCTGGTGCTGCGTTTGTCATCGGCGGTGACGGAAGTGGCGAAAGTGTTTGGCACCCAGTTTGAACTCAGTGGCTTAGGCCTGGATGAATGTTTGCTGATGCTGATTGTTTGTTCAATGATTGGCTGGATTGCCGCCTGGCTGGCGACGGTACAACATTTACGCCACTTTACGCCGGAATAAAAAAAGTCTGATATACTCTCTCCCTGCTGCAAAGTTCCTGTGCAAAATCGCAGGGAGAGAGTCAAAACCCATCAGCTTTCCCTGCCCGCAAACATTATCATCGTGATGTCACATTTTGTGCGTAATCTATTCACAGCGTTGCATGGAACTTGTGGATAACATCACTGTCTGATTAAAATGTGAATGTTAATCTCGCTGCTCGTAACAACTGGCCCGAAAGTTGCCTGATGGGGACGTACCACGGCCAGGACGTAAATTGAGAGGACTTGAATGACCAAAGATATGCAAACTTTAGCTTTAGCCCCTGTTGGCAACCTGGAATCCTATGTCCGGGCGGCAAACGCATGGCCGATGTTGACGGCTGATGAAGAACGGGCACTGGCGGAGAAGCTGCATTACCAGGGCGATCTGGAAGCAGCGAAAACGCTGATCCTGTCTCACCTGCGCTTTGTTGTTCACGTTGCTCGTAATTATTCGGGCTACGGTCTGCCGCAGGCAGATTTGATTCAGGAAGGTAACATCGGCCTGATGAAAGCCGTACGTCGTTTCAACCCAGAAGTGGGTGTGCGCCTGGTGTCTTTCGCCGTGCACTGGATCAAAGCTGAAATTCACGAATACGTACTGCGTAACTGGCGTATCGTCAAAGTTGCGACCACCAAAGCACAGCGTAAGCTGTTCTTCAACCTGCGTAAAACCAAGCAGCGTCTGGGCTGGTTCAATCAGGATGAAGTAGAAATGGTTGCGCGCGAGCTGGGCGTTTCCAGCAAAGACGTGCGTGAAATGGAATCGCGAATGTCCGCGCAGGACATGGCCTTTGATATGTCTGCTGATGACGATTCCGAAAGCCATTCCGTCGCACCGGTGCTCTACTTACAGGATAAAACGTCTAACTTTGCCGACGGCATCGAAGATGATAACTGGGAAGAGCAGGCCGCGAACAAACTGACTCACGCGATGGAAGGTCTGGACGAACGTAGCCAGGATATCATTCGCGCTCGCTGGCTGGACGAAGATAACAAGTCCACGCTGCAGGAGTTGGCCGACCGCTATGGCGTGTCCGCCGAGCGTGTGCGTCAGCTTGAAAAGAACGCGATGAAAAAATTGCGTATGGCGATCGAGGCGTAAGCTGAAAGCCAATGCCCGGTGACGCTCACGCTTACCGGGCCTACACATCGCCATTACGGCCCGGCAAGTGAAACCCGCCAGGTACAAGAAAGCCCGAAGGTCTAACCTGTCGGGCTTTTGTTTTTTATGCACTCCATCAATACTTTAAACGCTCCTTCCATCTCTTCTTCGCGCATCGCTGCAAAACCCATTAATAATCCGCGCTGCGTTGCATTGTTCAGGTAATAGCGTGAAAGCGGTCGCACCAGCACCCCCTTTTCATTTGCCGTGTTAGCCAGCGCCACGTCGTCACAATCGGCATCGAGTTTCAGCACCAGGTGCAGCCCGGCGTTGTCGTTAAATTCGCTTAATGCCTCTTTACCGAGATAATCGGTGATGAGCCCCGCCAGCCGCTGACGACGACGGGCGTACAGCAGGCGCATCCTACGGATATGCGCGGTGTAATGCCCTTCGCGAATAAACAGCGCCAGCGCTTCCTGATCGAGCAGACGACCGCTGCGATACAGCTCGGCATGGGCGGTGCGCAGCGACTGCGCCAGCGGGCGAGGCAATACCACATAGCCGAGGCGCATCCCCGGCCACATGGTTTTGCTGAAGGTACCGATGTAAATCACCGGCGCATCTTCGACCAGCCCCTGTAGCGCCGGAATTGGCTGGCCCGAAAAGCGGAACTCGCTATCGTAATCGTCTTCGACAATCCAGCTGCCGGTCTGTCGCGCCAGGGCCAGCAGGCGTTGACGGCGTTCCAGGCTCATCACGCAGCCAAGCGGATACTGGTGCGACGGCGTGACGAAGATCAGACGTGGCGGTGACTCTCCTGGCTCCGGTGGGTTCATGCCGCTGAGATCGACATCGACCGCCTGCAAATTCACGCTGTTCATCTGCAACACGTTGCGAATACCCCAATAGGCGGGCTCCTCAATCCACGCGCTGTCGCCGGGGTTGCACAGCATACGTGACACTAAATCAATCGCCTGGTGAATGCCTTCGGTTATCAGGATCTGGTCCGGCGTGCAGCGCACCGAGCGCGCCACGCGCAGATATTCCATCAACGCCTGTTGTAGCGCCAGACTGCCGCCGGAAGGGCTGTAGGAAAGCTGCATCGCCTGCGGCTTGCGGCTGACGCGGGTGTGGATTTTACGCAGCAGCGCGTGCGGGAACTCGTTCACGTCGGGCACGCCGGGCAAAAACGCGCCCCACTGGCGAGGGCTGGCGCGGCTGTGCGCCAACAGCGCCTGACCGCGTTCTGAAAAGCTCACGCTTTGTGGCGAACTGGCGTGCTGTTCATCGCTGCCCGCGGCGAACAGCAACGCGTCCGGCACGGTTTTTGCCACGAAGGTGCCGCTACCGGAACGGGACACGATATAGCCCTCCGCCAGCAGCTGTTCGTACACGGTCAGCACCGTATTGCGCGACATGCGCAGCTGGCTCGCGAGATCGCGTGAAGGCGGCAGACGGCTTTGCGGCGGCAGGCTGCCGTCAAGGATCGACAATCGCACGGCGTTATACAGCTTTTTGTGCAATTTATCGTCGGATTGCTCGTCCAGACGCAGTTGCAGGAGATCGCACACTAAAGAACGCAATTGGATCCCTCAATTATTCAAAACTGGTACTCGATTATAGGACCGCTCAAGCAGTAAAACTATTGCATTGTTTCAAAGTTGTTAACACTAATGAATTTGAGATGGGGTAAGGTCGATGAAGAATAATGAACTGAATCAGCGCCGTTTGCAGGCGACACCACGCGGCATTGGCGTCATGTGCGGCTTCTACGCCGAGAAAGCTGAAAACGCCACGCTTTGGGATGTGGAAGGCAATGAAGTGATTGATTTCGCGGCGGGTATTGCGGTGCTAAACACCGGTCATCGCCATCCTTCAATCGTTGCGGCGATTGAAAAACAATTGCAGGCGTTTACCCACACCGCGTACCAGATTGTCCCTTATGAAAGCTATGTTTCACTGGCCGAGCGCATTAACGAGCGTGTGCCGGTGAACGGCCCGGCGAAAACCGCATTTTTCTCGACCGGTGCGGAAGCCGTTGAAAACGCGGTGAAAATCGCCCGTGCTTACACCAAGCGCCCCGGCCTGATTACCTTCGGCGGCGGTTTCCACGGCCGTACCTTCATGACCATGGCGCTGACCGGCAAAGTGGCTCCGTACAAAATCGGCTTCGGTCCGTTCCCGGGCTCCGTTTACCACGGCCAGTATCCGAATGCGGCGCACGGCGTCAGCACCGCAGACGCGCTGAAAAGTCTCGATCGCATTTTCAAAGCGGATATCGCCCCGGATCAGGTGGCGGCGATTATTCTCGAACCGGTGCAGGGCGAGGGTGGTTTCAACGTCGCGCCGGCCGATTTTATGCAGGGCCTGCGCAAACTGTGCGATACCCACGGCATGCTGCTGATTGCGGATGAAGTGCAGACCGGTTTTGCCCGTACCGGCAAACTGTTTGCGATGGAGCATTACGACGTGAAGCCAGACCTGATGACCATGGCGAAAAGTCTGGCCGGCGGCATGCCGCTCTCTGCGGTGGCAGGCCGTGCCGAGGTGATGGATGCACCCGCTCCCGGCGGTCTCGGCGGTACTTACGCCGGTAACCCGTTGGCCGTTGCCGCGGCGCACGCGGTGCTCGATATCATCGACGAAGAGAAGCTCTGTGCCCGTGCGGCTGAGCTGGGGCATCACCTGGTTGAAGTGCTGAACAACGCCAGAGCCAGCTGTCCTCACATCGTGGATGTGCGTGCGCAAGGCTCGATGGTTGCCGTTGAATTTAACGATCCGCAGACCGGCGCGCCGTCACCGGAATTCACTAAACAGGTGCAGGAAAAGGCGATGAAAGAAGGCCTGCTGCTGCTGAGCTGTGGCGTCTACGGCAACGTGATTCGTTTTCTTTACCCTCTCACCATCCCTGAAGCCCAGTTCCGCAAGGCGCTGGAGATTATTCGACACTCCCTCAGTCACTAATGGCTCGCCGCTCTCCGGAGCGGCTTTTTTTTGTCACGTTTCTGTTACATAACCCTCAAAATTCTCGTTCCAAAAGTTAAAAAATCGGGTATGTTTTAGCAGAGTATGCTGCAAAAGCGCGGGCGGCAGACCAAAAATCGATATAAAACGCTACATAACAACATCACAACAAATACAATCACCATCACAATGGGGAATCTCAGGATGAAAATGAAGGGTAAAGCGTTACTGGCAGGATGTATCGCGCTGGCGATGAGTCACATGGCGATGGCCGACGACATTAAAATTGCCGTTGTGGGGGCCATGTCCGGTCCGGTAGCGCAGTATGGCGATCAGGAGTTCACGGGGGCTGAACAGGCTGTCGCTGACATTAATGCCAAGGGCGGCATCAAAGGCAACAAACTCGAAATCGTAAAATATGACGATGCCTGCGACCCGAAACAGGCCGTAGCCGTGGCGAACAAAGTCGTGAACGATGGCATCAAATACGTTATCGGTCACCTGTGCTCTTCTTCCACTCAGCCAGCGTCTGACATCTACGAAGACGAAGGCATTCTGATGATCACTCCGGCTGCGACGGCGCCTGAGCTGACTGCGCGCGGTTACAATCTGATCCTGCGTACCACCGGTCTGGACTCTGACCAGGGCCCAACCGCCGCGAAATATATCCTCAACACCGTGAAGCCGAAACGCATCGCGATTGTGCATGACAAACAGCAGTACGGTGAAGGTCTGGCGCGCGCCGTGCAGGATCCGCTGAAAAAAGGCGGCGCCAACGTAGTGTTCTTTGACGGGATCACCGCCGGTGAGAAAGACTTCTCTACCCTGGTTGCACGTCTGAAGAAAGAGAATATCGACTTCGTTTACTACGGTGGCTACCACCCGGAAATGGGTCAGATCCTGCGCCAGGCACGTGCTGCCGGTCTGAAAACCCAGTTTATGGGCCCGGAAGGGGTGGCGAACGTGTCACTGTCTAACATTGCCGGTGA
The DNA here is from genome assembly GCF_024764775.1 of Scandinavium manionii. Lineage (NCBI taxonomy): Bacteria > Pseudomonadati > Pseudomonadota > Gammaproteobacteria > Enterobacterales > Enterobacteriaceae > Scandinavium > Scandinavium manionii. The sequence goes on from NZ_JALIGC010000037.1 coordinate 307,723, forward strand.
TTCTGCAGAAGGCCTGCTGGTCACCAAGCCGAAGAACTACGATCAGGTTCCAGCGAACAAACCGGTGGTAGACGCTATCAAGGCGAAGAAACAGGATCCGAGCGGGGCGTTCGTGTGGACCACCTATGCCGCGATCCAGTCTTTGAGCGCGGGCCTGAACCAGAGCGACGACCCGGCGAAAATTGCTGAATGGCTGAAAGCCAACAGCGTCGACACCGTCATGGGCCCGCTGATGTGGGATAAGAAAGGCGACCTGAAAGGCTTTGAGTTCGGTGTGTTCACGTGGCATGCCAACGGTACCGCGACTGACGCGAAGTAATTTTCCCTGCGCCTTTCGTGCTGCAGATGCGTTGGCTGCGTTATTCAACCCCGGTCACTTACTTCACTAAGCTCCCGGGGATTTCATAACTTGCCGCCTTCCTGCAGCACGAAATTCTTGGGAAAATTCGGAGTAGGACGTAGGACGTAGGACGTAGGCCGGGTAAGGCGGAGCCGCCGCCCGGCATTTTTAATGCTTCACCCAGCCATTTTTAATGCTTCACCCAGCCATTTTCCTGCGCCGTAAACTCCAGCGCCTGCATAAACGCCGCCATCACGCCTCTGTCTTCCACGCCGACATCCGCCATCCACCAACTGTCGACGCCAGGATTATCACGCAGCACCTCTTCCAGCAGATATTTCCCTACGCCGCGGCGACGGGTAACTTCGCGTATCCGCATGGAATCCAGCGCGCCCTGTGTGCCTTGCAGCGTCACACGCACCGCACCGAGCAGGCGTTCATTAAACCGCGCCGCATAGATCCGATGCTGATCGTCCATCTGCAAGGACGACGCACTGTATTCTGGCCAGATCTTGCCGAGATCGATGTGGTCCTGCTCGCTGAGCGTGGTCAGCCTGATTACTGTCAGTTTCATGTGAAGCCACCTGTAAAAAATAATGCCCCGAGTTTATCTAATTTCTCGACTCGCCGATTTCTATTTTTATGTTGAATACCAGCGGATTCGTTTTCTTCTTACCGTTCGAAGTAGCGCAATGCGTTATGGATCGAAAAATAAGCAGAATTTTAACCTGAAAGGTAGTGATTTATCCCGCTCTTTGTAACCTTATTTTATGCTGAAAACGGCGTTTTTTTTGTTTAACTCTGTCTGAATACAGAATATTATCTTTGCTTAATCGACTGAAAAATAGAGATTTTAGTCTGGTTTTTGGCAAATAACATCGCTAAACCATTAAAGAGACTGGTAAAAGTAGCGTTGTGCATTAAAAGCACAGAATGCTTTTTAACCAAATAAATACAAAATATATACAAACAACATCACGAATGGGGATTGAAGATGAAACGGAATGCAAAAACATTGATTGCGGGAATGATTGCCCTGGCCATGTCGCAGTCAGCAATGGCAAAAGACATTAAGGTCGCCGTGATTGGTGCAATGTCTGGCCCGGTTGCACAGTGGGGCGACATGGAGTTCAACGGCGCGCGTCAGGCAATTAAAGACATCAATGCCAAGGGCGGCATCAAAGGCGACAAACTGGTCGCCGTGGAATATGACGACGCCTGCGATCCGAAACAGGCCGTGGCGGTTGCCAACAAAGTGGTCAACGACGGCATCAAATATGTTATCGGTCACCTCTGTTCTTCTTCTACTCAGCCAGCGTCTGACATTTACGAAGACGAAGGCATTCTGATGATTACCCCTGGTGCGACCAACCCGGAACTGACGCAGCGCGGCTATCAGTACATCATGCGCACCGCGGGTCTCGACTCCTCGCAGGGGCCAACCGCCGCGAAATACATTCTGGATAAGGTGAAGGCGCAGCGCATTGCCATCATCCATGACAAACAGCAGTACGGCGAAGGTCTGGCGCGCTCCGTACAGGACAGCCTGAAGAAAGGTGGCGCGAACGTGGTGTTCTTCGACGGTATCACCGCTGGCGAAAAAGACTTCTCCGCGCTGGTGGCGCGTCTGCAAAAAGAAAACATCGACTTCGTTTATTACGGCGGCTACTACCCGGAAATGGGGCAGATCCTGCGTCAGGCGCGTTCCGTTGGCCTGAAAACGCAGTTCATGGGGCCGGAAGGCGTGGGTAACGCTTCCCTGTCGAACATCGCGGGTGCTGCGGGCGAAGGGATGCTGGTGACGATGCCGAAACGCTATGATCAGGATCCGGCGAACAAAGGTATCGTTGACGCGCTGAAAGCCGAGAAAAAAGATCCGAGCGGCCCGTACGTGTGGATCACCTATGCCGCCGTCCAGTCTCTGGCGACCGCCATGGACCGCACCGGCAGCGAAGATCCGCAGGCGCTGATTAAAGATTTAAAAGCTCACGGCGCGAAAACCGTGATTGGGCCGCTGAACTGGGATGAGAAAGGCGATCTGAAGGGATTTGAGTTTGGTGTCTTCCAGTGGCATGCGGATGGTTCGTCATCCGTCGCCAAATAATAAGACAAATTTCCCTGCCGCCCGATCACCTGCCGGGCGGTGATAAAAAGGTTATCTTATGTCAGAGCAGTTCCTCTATTTCCTGCAGCAGATGTTTAACGGCGTCACGCTGGGAAGCACCTATGCATTGATCGCCATCGGTTACACCATGGTGTACGGCATCATCGGGATGATCAACTTCGCCCACGGCGAGGTGTACATGATTGGCAGCTATGTGTCGTTCATGATCATCGCCGCGCTGATGATGATGGGTATCGACACCGGCTGGCTGCTGGTGGGTGCCGGATTCGTCGGGGCGATTATCATCGCCAGCGCCTACGGCTGGAGCATCGAACGCGTGGCCTATCGTCCGGTTCGCAGCTCTAAGCGCCTGATTGCCCTGATCTCCGCCATCGGGATGTCCATCTTCCTGCAAAACTACGTCAGCCTGACGGAAGGATCGCGCGATATCGCGCTGCCAAGCCTGTTTAACGGCCAGTGGATTATCGGCAGCAGCGAAAACTTCGCCGCCAGTATCACCACCATGCAGCTCGTTATCTGGATTGTGACTTTTGTGGCGATGCTGGCTCTGACGGTGTTCATCCGCTATTCCCGCATGGGCCGCGCCTGTCGCGCCTGCGCAGAAGACCTGAAAATGGCGAGCCTGCTCGGCATCAACACCGACCGCGTTATTGCCCTGACGTTTGTTATCGGCGCGGCGATGGCGGCGGTGGCGGGCGTGCTGCTCGGTCAGTTCTATGGCGTCATTAACCCGTACATCGGCTTTATGGCCGGGATGAAAGCCTTTACTGCTGCGGTTCTCGGCGGGATCGGCAGTATTCCAGGCGCGATGATCGGCGGCCTGATTCTGGGCGTGGCCGAAGCGCTGTCCTCCGCTTACCTGAGTACCGAGTACAAAGACGTGGTGTCGTTCGCGCTGCTGATTGTGGTGCTGCTGGTGATGCCAACCGGGATCCTGGGTCGTCCGGAGGTAGAGAAAGTATGAAACCGATGCATTTTGCGATGGCGCTGCTTTCAGCCGCCATGTTCTTCGTGCTGGCGGGCGTTTTCATGGGCGTTCAGCTTTCGTTGAGTGGCACCAAACTGGTGGTTAATTCCGCCGCCGACATTCGTTGGCAGTGGATTTATATCGGCACCGCGGTAGTGTTTTTCTTCCAGCTCCTGCGCCCGATGGTGCAGAAAGGCCTGAAAAGCGTGTCCGGCCCGAAGCTGGTGCTGCCGGCGATTGACGGTTCGACCGTTAAGCAGAAGCTGTTCCTGATTGCGCTGCTGGTTATCGCCGTGGCGTGGCCGTTCATGGTGTCTCGCGGTACCATCGATATCGCCACCCTGACCATGATCTACATTATTCTTGGTCTCGGTCTGAACGTGGTCGTGGGCCTGTCTGGCCTGCTGGTGCTGGGCTACGGCGGTTTCTACGCCATCGGCGCGTACACCTTTGCGCTGCTGAATCACTATTACGGTCTCGGCTTCTGGACCTGTCTGCCGCTGGCAGGCCTGGTTTCCGCAGCCGCCGGTTTCCTGCTCGGCTTCCCGGTGCTGCGTCTGCGCGGCGACTATCTGGCGATTGTGACCCTCGGCTTCGGCGAAATCGTGCGTATTTTGCTGCTCAATAACACCGAAATCACTGGCGGCCCGAACGGTATCAGCCAGATCCCGAAACCGACGCTGTTTGGCCTCGAGTTCAGCCGTACCGCGCGCGAAGGCGGTTGGGATACCTTCAGCAACTTCTTCCACCTGAAGTACGACCCGAACGACCGTGTGATTTTCCTCTACCTGGTGGCGCTGCTGCTGGTGGTCTTTACGCTGTTTGTAATCAACCGCCTGCTGCGGATGCCGTTGGGCCGCGCGTGGGAAGCCTTGCGTGAAGATGAAATCGCGTGCCGTTCACTGGGGCTGAACCCGACGCGCATCAAGCTGACGGCCTTTACCATCAGCGCCGCGTTTGCCGGTTTCGCCGGAACGCTGTTCGCCGCCCGGCAGGGCTTCGTCAGCCCGGAATCCTTCACCTTCGCCGAATCGGCGTTCGTGCTGGCGATTGTGGTGCTGGGCGGAATGGGCTCGCAGTTTGCAGTGATCCTCGCCGCGGTGCTGCTGGTGGTATCGCGCGAACTGATGCGTGATTTCAACGAATACAGCATGTTAATGCTGGGTGGTTTGATGGTTCTGATGATGATCTGGCGTCCACAAGGCTTGCTGCCGATGACCCGTCCACAGCTGAAACTGAAAAGCGGACAGACCAAAGGAGAGCAGGCATGAGTCAGCCATTATTATCCGTTAACGGCCTGATGATGCGTTTTGGCGGCCTGCTGGCGGTCAATAACGTCAATCTTGAACTGCACCCGCAGGAAATCGTCTCGCTGATTGGCCCGAACGGTGCCGGGAAAACTACAGTTTTCAACTGCCTGACCGGTTTCTATAAGCCAACGGGTGGCAGCATCATGCTGGGCGACAAGCATCTTGAAGGCCTGCCAGGCCAGAAAATTGCGCAGATGGGCGTGGTGCGTACTTTCCAGCACGTGCGTCTGTTCCGCGAAATGACGGTGATTGAAAACCTGCTGGTGGCGCAACATCAGCAGCTGAAAACCGGCGTGTTTTCCGGCCTGCTGAAAACGCCATCGTTTCGCAAAGCGCAGAGCGAAGCGCTGGACCGCGCCGCGACGTGGCTCGATCGTATCGGCCTGCTGCCGCACGCGAACCGTCAGGCGAGCAACCTTGCCTACGGCGATCAGCGTCGTCTGGAAATCGCGCGCTGCATGGTGACACAGCCGGAAATCCTGATGCTTGATGAACCGGCAGCAGGGCTGAACCCGAAAGAAACCAAAGAGCTGGATGAGCTGATTGCCGAACTGCGCAGCCATCACAACACCTCCATTCTGCTGATTGAGCACGACATGAAGCTGGTGATGGGTATTTCCGATCGTATTTACGTCGTGAATCAGGGAACGCCGTTAGCCAACGGCACGCCGGAAGAGATCCGCAATAATCCTGACGTTATTCGCGCCTATCTGGGTGAGGCATAAGATGGAAAAAGTCATGTTGTCCTTTGACAAAGTCAGCGCCCATTACGGCAAAATTCAGGCTCTGCACGAGGTCAGCCTGCACATCAATCAGGGTGAAATTGTGACGCTGATTGGCGCGAACGGCGCGGGTAAAACCACGCTGCTCGGCACGCTGTGCGGTGATCCACGCGCCTCCAGCGGGCGCGTGACCTTTGATGGCAAAGATATTACCGACTGGCAGACCGCAAAAATCATGCGTGAAGCGGTCGCGATTGTGCCGGAAGGGCGTCGCGTATTTTCCCGCATGACCGTGGATGAGAACCTGGCGATGGGCGGCTTTTTCGCCGAACGTAGCGAGTATCAGACGCGTATCAAATGGGTGTACGAACTGTTCCCGCGTTTGTGGGAACGTCGTATTCAACGGGCGGGCACCATGTCCGGCGGGGAGCAACAGATGCTGGCGATAGGCCGCGCATTGATGAGCCAGCCGCGTCTGCTGCTGCTCGACGAGCCGTCGCTGGGTCTGGCGCCGATCATCATCCAGCAGATTTTCGACACCATTGAGCAACTGCGCAAAGAGGGAATGACCATCTTCCTCGTGGAGCAGAACGCCAACCAGGCGCTGAAACTTGCTGACCGCGGCTACGTGCTGGAAAACGGTCACGTGGTGCTGGAAGATACCGGCGACGCGCTGCTGGCCAACGAAGCGGTGCGGAGCGCTTATCTCGGCGGTTAATCCTTTGTGCCCGGCGAGGCTGTCGCTTGCCGGGCCTACAGGATCCTGAATCGCACATACCCCTCCATCGTCACCATTCCATCATCTCCCTGAAGCCTGGCTGTCACCGCTTCGTCATCTTTCGTCTCTATTTCTGTCATACGCGCATGTCATGTTGTGTTGCGAACAAAAACGCGTGATTTCGCGCATCCGGCACAACAAGAGAGATAACCGAATGACATCGTTACGACACACCGCTTTAGCGCTGACGCTGGGACTGGCGTTTGCTTCCCAGGCCATGGCTGTCACCACCGTTCCGTTCTGGCATTCCATGGAAGGGGAACTGGGCAAAGAAGTTGATTCCCTCGCCCAGCGTTTTAACGACACCCATCCTGATTACAAAATTGTGCCGGTTTATAAAGGCAACTACGAACAGAGTCTGGCGGCCGGGATTGCGGCGTTCCGCACCGGTAACGCGCCGGCTATTTTGCAGGTTTATGAAGTCGGCACCGCGACCATGATGGCGTCGAAAGCCATCAAACCCGTGTACGAAGTGTTTAGCGATGCGGGCATTGCGTTCGACGAGTCGCAGTTCGTGCCGACGGTATCGGGCTACTACACCGATTCCAAAACCGGCCACCTGCTAAGCCAGCCGTTTAACAGCTCAACGCCGGTGCTGTACTACAACAAAGACGCGTTCAAAAAAGCGGGATTAGATCCTGAGCAGCCGCCGAAAACCTGGCAGGATCTCGCCGACTATACCGCGAAACTGAAAGCGGCTGGGATGAAGTGCGGCTACGCCAGCGGCTGGCAGGGTTGGATCCAACTGGAAAACTTCAGCGCCTGGAATGGTCTGCCAATTGCCACTCAAAACAACGGGTTTGACGGCACTGATGCGGTGCTGGAATTCAACAAACCGGTGCAGGTGAAGCACATTGCGATGCTGGAAGCGCTGAATAAGAAGGGCGATTTCAGCTACTTCGGGCGCAAAGATGAGTCCACCGAGAAGTTCTACAACGGCGATTGCGCCATTACCACCGCGTCTTCCGGCTCGCTGGCGGACATTCGCCAGTACGCCAAATTCAACTACGGCGTAGGCATGATGCCGTACGATGCTGATGCGAAGGGCGCGCCGCAAAACGCCATCATTGGCGGGGCCAGCCTGTGGGTGATGCAGGGTAAAGATAAAGAGACCTACAAAGGCGTGGCGGAGTTCCTCGACTTCCTGACCAAACCGGAAATCGCTGCCGAATGGCACCAGAAAACCGGCTATCTGCCTGTCACCAAAGCGGCGTATGACCTGACCCGTCAGCAGGGCTTCTACGACAAGAACCCAGGGGCGGATATCGCCACGCGTCAGATGCTGAACAAGCCGCCGTTGCCATTCACCAAAGGTCTGCGTCTGGGCAATATGCCGCAGATCCGCACTATTGTGGATGAAGAGCTGGAATCGGTATGGACCGGCAAGAAAACCCCGCAGCAGGCGCTTGATGCCGCCGTCGAGCGTGGGAATCAGCTGCTGCGTCGCTTTGAGAAATCAACGAAATCGTAATGCATGAAATGCCCGGTGGCGCAGTGCTTACCGGGCTTACGCACTGCCTCGTGTAGGCCGGGTAAGGCAATGCCGCCACCCGGCATTTTCTGGAAAAGAGTCTATCTATGTCCTCATCCCGTCCGGTATTTCGCTCGCGCTGGCTGCCCTATGTTCTGGTCGCGCCGCAGCTCGCCATTACCGTCATTTTCTTTATCTGGCCTGCGGGCGAAGCGTTGTGGTATTCGCTGCAGAACGTCGATCCGTTCGGGCTTTCCAGTGAATTTGTCGGCTTCGATAATTTTATCGCCCTGTTCCACGACAGCTACTACCTTAATTCCTTCTGGACCACCCTGAAATTCAGCGGCATGGTCACTATCAGCGGTCTGCTGGTGTCGCTGTTTTTCGCCGCGCTGGTTGATTATGTGGTACGCGGTAGCCGTATCTATCAAACCCTGATGCTGCTGCCGTACGCCGTCGCACCCGCCATCGCCGCGGTGCTGTGGATTTTCCTTTTCAACCCCGGTCGCGGGCTGATCACCCACTGGCTGGATATGGTGGGCTATAACTGGAACCACGCGCAAAACAGCGGTCAGGCGATGTTCCTGGTGGTGTTCGCCTCGGTGTGGAAGCAAATCAGTTACAACTTCCTGTTCTTCTTTGCCGCATTGCAATCCATTCCTCGCTCGCTGGTGGAAGCCGCCGCCATTGATGGCGCAGGCCCGGTGCGCCGCTTCTTTGCGATTGCGCTGCCGCTGATTGCCCCGGTGAGTTTCTTTCTGCTGGTGGTCAATCTGGTGTACGCCTTCTTCGATACCTTCCCGGTGATTGACGCGGCGACAGCGGGCGGCCCGGTGCAGGCCACCACCACGCTCATCTACAAAATTTACCGTGAAGGGTTTGCCGGACTGGACCTGTCCGCGTCGGCGGCGCAGTCGGTAGTGCTGATGGGGCTGGTGATTGTGCTGACGGTGGCTCAGTTCCGCTACGTAGAAAGTAAGGTGCGCTATCAATGATTGAACATCGTCGCGGGCTGACCTGGTTCAGCCACATCATGTTGATTCTGGGGATTGCAGTGATCCTGTTCCCGCTGTATGTCGCGTTTGTCGCGGCCACGCTGGATGACAAAGCCGTTTTCGCCACACCGATGACGCTTATCCCCGGCTCGCATCTGCTCGAGAACATGACGCTCATTTGGTCGCGTGGCATCGGGGCCAACAGCGCGCCATTCTGGCTGATGTTGCTCAACAGTTTCATCATGGCGTTTACCATCACGGTAGGCAAAATTGCGGTGTCGATGCTTTCCGCCTTTGCCATCGTCTGGTTTCGCTTTCCGCTGCGTAACCTGTTCTTCTGGATGATTTTTATCACCCTGATGCTGCCGGTTGAAGTGCGAATTTTCCCGACGGTGGAAGTGATAGCCAACCTCAAATTGCTCGATAGCTACACCGGGCTGACGCTGCCGCTGATGGCCTCGGCCACCGCCACTTTCCTGTTCCGCCAGTTCTTTATGACCCTGCCGGATGAATTGATGGAAGCGGCGCGGATCGACGGCGCGTCGCCGATGCGCTTTTTCCGCGACATCGTGCTGCCACTGTCGAAAACCAACCTCGCGGCGCTGTTTGTTATCACCTTTATCTACGGCTGGAACCAGTATCTGTGGCCGTTGTTGATTATCACCGACGCGAATCTTGGCACGGCGGTGGCGGCTATCAAAGGGATGATCGCCACCGGGGAAGGCACCACGGCGTGGAATCAGGTGATGGCGGCGATGCTGCTGACGTTGATCCCGCCCGTTATTATCGTATTAGCCATGCAGCGTGCGTTTGTCCGCGGCCTGGTCGACAGTGAGAAATAAAAAAGATGGCAGGACTGAAACTACAGGCTGTAACCAAGAGCTGGGATAACGGCAAAACCCAGGTGATCCAGCCGTTGACGCTGGACGTGTCCGACGGCGAGTTTATTGTGATGGTTGGCCCGTCAGGCTGTGGCAAATCGACGCTGCTGCGCATGGTGGCCGGGCTGGAGCGCGTGTCCAGCGGCGATATCTGGATTGACCGCCAGCGCGTGACCGAGCTGGAGCCAAAGGAGCGCGGTATCGCGATGGTGTTCCAGAACTACGCCCTGTATCCGCACATGAGTGTGGAAGAAAACATGGCCTGGGGCCTGAAAATTCGCGGCATGGGCCAAAGCCATATTGCTGAGCGGGTGAAAGAGGCGGCGCGCATTCTGGAACTGGATGCGTTACTCAAACGCCGTCCGCGCGAGCTGTCCGGTGGGCAGCGCCAGCGGGTGGCGATGGGGCGCGCTATCGTGCGCGATCCGGCGGTGTTCCTGTTCGATGAACCGCTGTCTAATCTCGATGCCAAACTCCGCGTGCAGATGCGCCTTGAGCTGCAACAATTGCACCGCCGCCTGAATACGACGTCGCTGTACGTAACGCACGATCAGGTTGAAGCGATGACCCTTGCCCAGCGTGTGCTGGTGATGAACAAAGGCATTGCCGAGCAAATTGGCACCCCGGTTGAAGTGTATGAAAAGCCTGCCAGCCGCTTCGTGGCGAGCTTTATCGGCAGCCCGGCGATGAACCTGCTCGACGGGCGCGTGAGTCCATCGGGCACGCATTTCGAACTCGACAGCGGCATGGCGCTGCCCTTGAACTGGCTCTATCGCGGCTACGCCGGACGCAGCATGACGCTGGGTATCCGTCCGGAACATATTGCGCTAAGCTCGCAGGCCGAAGGTGGCGTACCGTTGGTGATGGATACGCTGGAAATTTTGGGTGCAGATAACCTCGCGCATGGTCGCTGGGGTGAGCAAAAAATGGTGGTGCGTTTACCGCATCAGCAGCGCCCGACGGCAGGCACCACGCTGTGGCTGCATCTGCCGGAAAATCATCTGCACCTGTTTGATGGTGAAACAGGACAACGAGTATGAACAACTGGCCTTATCCCCGCATCGTCGCCCACCGTGGCGGCGGTAAACGGGCTCCGGAAAACACCCTTGCGGCGATTGACGTGGGCGCGCGCTACGGCCACACGATGATCGAGTTTGACGCTAAGCTGTCAAAAGATGGGCAGATTTTCCTGCTGCATGACGACAATCTCGAGCGCACCAGCAACGGCTGGGGCGTGGCGGGTGAACTTGAGTGGAACAAACTGCTGCACGTTGATGCCGGAAGCTGGTTTAGCAGTGAGTTTAAAGGCGAGCCGCTGCCGCTGCTTTCGCAGGTGGCGGAGCGCTGCCGTGAGCACGGCATGATGGCCAATATCGAAATCAAACCCACCACCGGCACTGGGCCGCTGACCGGTAAAATGGTCGCCCTGGCGGCGCGTGAGCTGTGGGCAGGCATGACGCCGCCGCTGCTCTCATCGTTTGATATCGACGCGCTGGAAGCCGCACAACACGCGGCACCTGAACTGCCTCGCGGGCTGTTACTCGATGACTGGCGCGACGACTGGCAGGCGTTGACCACGCGGCTGGGCTGCGTGTCGATTCACGTTTATCACAAGTTGCTGGATGAGGCGCGGGTGAACATGTTGAAAGCGGCGGGGCTGCATATTCTGGTGTACACGGTGAACAAACCCCAGCGGGCGGCAGAGCTGCTACGCTGGGGAGTGGACTGCATCTGTACCGATGCGATTGACGCTATCGGGCCGGACTTCCGTTAAGGCCCATCGATTTAACGAGAAAGTGGCTGCGGGTTAGACGGCGTACTCAGCAGGTCGCCGTTCTGAGTCTGCGGCAGCATGTGTTGCTGTGAACTGTTCAGCGTTCTGTCGCTATTGCTGCCGCTTAGCATTCCGCCGTTGGTATTCGGCAGCACCTGCTCCCCCGGCTGGCCGTTCAGCACCCGCTGCTGATTGCTGTTCATCTGCGTTTGCAAATGCTGCTGCTGAACCTGGTTTTGGTTCTGTAGCTGCTGATTCAACATCCCTTTCTGCTGTTGCTGCTGCGTATTCATTTCAGTCTGCATTCGCTGCTGGCTGGGGATCACATACCCCGGCTGGTTGGGGTTGTTGGTAGTATTGATTGGCTGTGCTAAAACGGCAAACGGCATGAGTGCCGCAAGAAAGAATAACCTGTTCATTGTGTCCTCCTCCCCGAAAGGGGCTTCCCTTAAGTTTACCTCCAATTGTCCATTTCGATGATTTTTTAGGAATTCTGAACCAGGCTTAAGCGGGAACACAACACCCCATCACCTGGAGAATAACAATGACAGAAACGCGTTTTTGGCGCGGGGCGGCGATTGCTGCTCTGCTGGCAGGAGGGACGTTCAGCGTGGCGGCGACGGAGCCGTCGCCCGCTGCACCGCCGGTGTCTTACGGTGTGGAAGAGGATGTTTTCCACCCGGTGACGGCCCAAAAGGGCATGGTCGCGTCGGTGGATGAAACGGCGACGAAAGTCGGCGTGGAGATACTGAAACAAGGCGGGAATGCGGTGGATGCCGCCGTCGCCGTGGGTTATGCGCTGGCGGTCACGCATCCGCAGGCAGGGAACCTCGGTGGCGGTGGCTTTATGTTGCTGCGCACTAAAGACGGCAAAACCACATCGATCGACTTCCGTGAAATGGCCCCCGCGCAGGCCACTCGCGATATGTTCCTCGACGATCAGGGTAACCCCGACAGCAAAAAATCGCTGACCTCCCATCTGGCATCCGGCACGCCGGGTACGGTGGCCGGTTTTTCGCTGGCGCTGAAAGAGTACGGCACGATGCCACTCAATAAAGTGGTACGCCCGGCGATTAAACTCGCGAAAGAGGGTGTTATCGTCAACGATGCGCTGGCCGATGACCTGAAAACCTACGGCAGCGAAGTCATTCCCAATCATGAAAACAGCAAAGCCATCTTCTGGAAAAACGGCGAGCCGTTGAAAAAAGGTGACAAGCTGGTGCAGGCCAATCTGGCGAAAAGCCTGGAGATGATTGCCGAAAACGGCCCGGAGGCGTTCTACAAAGGGGCGATAGCCGATCAGATTACCGGGGAGATGAAAAAGAACGGCGGGCTGATAACCAAAGAGGACCTGGCGAATTACAAAGCGGTGGAGCGCGAGCCAATCAGCGGCGACTATCGCGGTTATCAGGTGTTCTCCATGCCGCCGCCGTCTTCCGGGGGGATCCATATCGTTGAAATCCTGAATATTCTGGAAAACTTCGATATGCATAAATACGGCTTCGGTAGCGCCGATGCGATGCAAATCATGGCGGAAGCCGAGAAACATGCTTACGCCGATCGTTCGGAATACCTCGGCGATCCGGATTTCGTCAAAGTGCCGTGGCAGGCGCTGACCAGCAAAGCCTATGCAAAATCCATCGCCGATGAAATTGATATCAATAAAGCCAAACCGTCGAGCCAGATCCGCCCCGGAAAACTGGCGCCATATGAAAGTAACCAGACCACCCATTTCTCGGTGGTGGATAAAGACGGGAATGCGGTGGCGGTGACCTATACGCTCAACACGACCTTTGGCACCGGCATCGTGGCGGGCAATAGCGGCATCCTGATGAACAACCAGATGGACGACTTCTCAGCCAAACCGGGCGTGCCGAACGTGTACGGCCTTGTCGGCGGGGATGCGAACGCCGTCGGGCCGCATAAGCGTCCGCTGTCCTCGATGTCACCGACTATCGTCGTGAAAGACGGTAAAACCTGGCTGGTAACCGGCAGCCCGGGTGGTAGCCGCATTATCACCACTGTGCTGCAAATGGTGGTGAATTCTATCGACTTTGGGATGAACGTCGCCGAAGCGACTAACGCGCCGCGTTTCCATCACCAGTGGCTGCCGGATGAGCTATGGGTGGAGAAGGGCTTTAGCCCGGATACACTGAAGCTGCTGGCGGATAAAGGTCAGAAGGTGGCGGTGAAAGAAGCGATGGGCAGCACCCAGAGCATCATGGTTGGTCCGGATGGTAAGCTGTATGGCGCATCAGATCCGCGTTCAGTGGATGATTTAACGGCGGGGTACTGATTCACGTTGTGGCCCGATAAATAACGGTCGGGCCACATTTGTTATTTTAATTAATTTTGTGACTGTCATTTTCTTGATTACTATTACAGGTTGAACCATTAAAAATAAAATCAATAATCGCGCTCATTATTTATATCGGGGGGGATAAAACACGCCTATTATCCCTGTATTGATAGTGGTCATTTAAAACCGTAACAAGCCAGGGATGCCAGGATGAGTGATATTATTTATTTAACCCTTGAAGGAGAGTTTCAAGGAAAAATATCTGCAGGCTGTGGCACGGCGGCCTCAATAGGAAACCGTTATCAGCACGGACATGAAGATCAGATATTTGTGTTTAGTTTGTCAGGGGCGATGGTCAACACCGGGATGGGCGTCAATCACCAGGGCATTCGCTTCTGTAAAACGTTGGATAAATGCACCCCGCTGCTGATGAACGCCATTAACAATAATGAAAGCCTGAAAATGGTATTTGGTATTTACCGAATCAATAGAACCGGCCATCGGTAAAAATATTATCGTATTGAATTACGGGGGGCCAGGCTCCAGGGTATCCATACCCGAATTGTCGTAAATGATATGGATTATGAATATATTTCGCTGAGCTATGACTATATTCTTTGCCAACATATTATAAGCGGAACCGAGTTCAGTTATCTGGTGACGCCGGATAACTACAACGCTCTGTTCCCGGTGGCGCTGAAAATTGTGGCGCCGCCGGAACCACCCGTTCGCCATATCACGTTGGCGATCGGCGTTTTCTTTGATGGTACCGGCAATAATGCGGTGAATACCCGAAATATGCAGGCCGCCTTTACCGCACAGCATTTTGATCTCAACAACCCGGATGCACAAAGCATTCTTACGAGGAATGCATCTGAACAAATGGGCGTCAGCGGAACCGGGGCGACGAGCTATCTGGGCGATTACTCGAATATTCACTGGTTGAATGAGTTGTATCGGCATGAATTCCCATCTGAGAGCTGTGACCTTCAAGGTAAAATTTATGTGGAGGGGATTGGTACGCGGGCTGGCGAGCCTGATGATTTTACTGGGCTGGTGTTTGGCACTGCCGATACGGGAGTTGTTGCCAAAACGGATGATGCGGTGGCGCAGTTGGCGGCATCAATAACAAAAGCGCTTTCGTTCCTCGACGGCAAACTTATCGTCGACACATTGCAGTTTGATATTTTTGGCTTTAGCCGTGGGGCGGCGGCGGCCCGGCACTTTGCCAATCGGATCCAGTCTGAGGATCGCGCCATCATCAATGCCATCGCCGCTGGGATGAAAGATGTTTCCTATAGCGGACCTGCCGTAGGGCAGACCCGCTTTATCGGCCTGTTTGATACCGTCGCGGCGATTGGTACGCCAACCAATGGGTTGAATCCCCATAGCGCCGACACCGGGGAGGTTAATCTCCGCCTGCGTCCAGGCGTGGCGCAGAAGGTGTTTCAAATCACCGCACAGAATGAGTGTCGCTATAACTTTGCCCTCAACAGTGTCGCCCCGGCCTGGCCGGAGCTGGCGCTGCCGGGTGCGCACTCCGATATCGGCGGCGGCTATTTACCGCAGGTGCATGAAGACCTGTTTATCACCCGCCCGCAGGTGGAAACCTTGCCCTTGAACCAGCCGGGTGAGCAGTCACGGACTTACCATCAGATGATGGCGCAACTGCGGGTGATGGAGCACTCCCCATCGATTATGCCAATCATTCGCACCAACCCTATTACGCCAGACATTTGGGCTGACAACAATGCGCCAACCGATCGCTATGGGCAAATGCAAAAACGCAGTTTTGCCGCACTGACGCTGCGCCAGCGGGTGGTCAAAAGCGACTGGTCGAAGGTGGTACTGCGGGTGATGCTCGACGCGGCGAAAGACGCGGGGGCGAGGTTTGATGCAATCACAAAGTTTAAAGAGCTTGATCTTCCTGCCGATCTTGCGCTGTTCGGTGAGCGTGCTAAGAAAATGGGAAAAGCGGCCCGTTTAAGAGAGTCAGTAAATGGGTTTAGTCCTGAGGAAATCGATGCGATCGCCAAAGACTATATCCACTGTTCGGCACACTGGAATGCCGTCACCCTCAACGAATCGGGAGAGCTGCAGGGCGGGACATCTGCTTCTGAGCTGATTGGGTTTGTTAATCGACCGGATGAAGGGTGGCTTCGAACAATCTATAACATGGACGGTAAAAAAAGATGAAATTACGAAAAACTCTAATCGTTACGTTACTGTTCGCCGCTGCCGGTTGTAGCGGCCCCAAAACGTACCCCTTACAGTCAAAACAGGCGGCCAGCGGCGACTGGACGTTACCCTATGGCGAATGGTCTTTCTACTTTCAAACACCTGCGGGTCTGCCAGCACAGGTATCCTTTGCCCGGGTCATTGATACCGATGGTTATCTTTACACTTTCAACACCCTTGATGGTACGGGCGAAGATCCTGATTCGATTGGTAAGTGGGCAAATATGAGGGGAGGTGGATTAGTTCATTTCAATAAAGTCAAAAAGCCACCGCAGTATATGGTGTTTTGCTGGGATTCGTTGATTGATAAAAAAACCTATGAAACCAGCGTGGTGTTTTCCCCTGAGACCTGGCAGCAGATGAAAACCCCGGTCGATCAAAGCGATGGGGGGAGACACTCCGACTGGTATGACTATATGGTTTTTGGCCTGGCTCCGGAAGGAAAAGTCAGGATTGGTTTGCCTGATACTGCTAATTACCCCACCCCCCTGATCAAGCCGATCAACCTGCAAACCCGTTCTGGCGCAGATCTGACTCTCTGTAAGGGGAAAACCAGACACCCGGACGGTTATGATGACATCGAGTCCATTCAGAATTTTATTAAGGGGAAAACGTATCCCTATGGGGATTGGGATTAATTCCGGCGACTTGCCGGGTGTTTGACGCCCGGCGATCTTCGTTCCAATGGATCACTTCATCCGCGCCATAAAATACGCATCCACGTATTCGCCGTTGCGCAGGGCAAAGTTTTTACCAGTGCCTTCCACTTCGAACCTGAATTTGCGGTACAGGCCGATACCTGACGGATTATCGACGAACACCGTCAATTCAATCCGCTCCACGCGCAGCCAGTTATCACACAGATTCACCATCTCACGCAGCAGCGCACTGCCGACGCCCCGGTTCTGAAATTCCGACGCGACACTGATGCCAAAGGTGGCAACATGGCTGCGTCGTGGATTTTCCATCACGTCCAGCACCAGATGGCCGACTACCCGTTCGTCGATGCAGGCTACGAGCTGGCGTCTGTTGGGTTTACGCATCACGCGTTCGTGCCACATCTCCATCGAAGGATGAGGAATTTGTAGCGTCGAGTGATATACATCCGCATGCGTGTGCATTTGATGTAAAGCTGCCGCGTCGGTGGCTTCAACGTGGCGGACGATTATCTCACTCGTGTTCATTCCTCTTCTCCTTCGGTTAGTTGTCCCCTTTAACATCTCCGAGTCACAAAATTTCGTCAACCGCTGATTTTTATCAAAAAGGGGTAGACAAGTGCGAATGATAATGATTATTATTGCCATGCGTTCAGGGAGACCCCTACGGAGAACCTGAAAGCACGACATTGCTCACATTGCTTCCAGTTTATAGCCAGCCTCGCGCTGGCTTTTTTTTGCCCGTCTTATTTGACGCCGTAGCGGCGTTGGCTGCGCTCACTTACCCCAGTCACTTACTCCAGTAAGCTCCTGGGGATAAGCTCTCTTGCCGCCTTGCTACAACGCCAACTAATTTGGGCAAAATGGAGAAAATGGAGATGTCTGCTTTCCCTGACTTCAAGTATGGTAAGTGGAATTCAAAGTCAAAAAGGACTGAGCCATGACCCTACATTGTGCATTTATTGGTTTTGGAAAAAGTACTACCCGTTATCACCTCCCTTACGTTCTCAAGCGCAAAGACAGCTGGCATGTGGCGCATATTTATCGTCGCAGCCCGAAGCCGGAAGAGCAGCATCCGCAATATCAGCACATTCATTTCACCAGCGACCTGAACGACGTGCTGAACGATCCGCAGGTCAAGCTGGTGGTGGTCTGTACGCACGCCGACAGCCATTTTGATTATGCGAAACAGGCGCTGGAAGCCGGGAAAAACGTGTTGGTGGAAAAACCGTTCACCCCTACATTAGCTGAAGCGAAAGTGCTGTTTGCATTGGCAAAAGAGAAAGGGCTGACGGTCACGCCGTATCAGAACCGTCGCTTTGACTCCTGCTTCCTGACTGCGAAAAAGGTGATTGAGAGCGGCAAACTCGGCGAGCTGGTTGAAATTGAGAGCCATTTCGACATGTACCGTCCGGTGGCGGAAACCAAACCGGGCCTGCCGCAGGATGGTGCGTTCTACGGTCTGGGTGTACACACCATGGACCAGATAATCTCTCTGTTTGGCCGCCCGGATCATGTGGCCTACGATATTCGCAGCCTGCGTAACAAAGCGAATCCAGACGATACCTTTGAAGCCCAGCTGTTCTACGGCGACCTGAAAGCGATCGTCAAAACCAGCCATCTGGTGAAAATCGATTACCCGAAATTTATCGTTCACGGCACCAAAGGTTCGTACCTGAAATACGGTATCGACCAGCAGGAAACCAGCCTGAAAGCCAATATTATGCCGGGCGAACCAGGTTTTGCCGCGGACGACAGCGTCGGTCAGCTTGAGTATATGAATGCTGAAGGCGTGATCGTGCGGGAAGAAGTGAAGCCGGAAATCGGTGACTACGGCCGTGTGTACGATGCGCTGTATCAGACGCTGAAAAATGGCGCACCGAATTACGTCAAGGAATCTGAAGCTCTGACCAATCTGGAAATCCTCGAGCGGGCCTTCGGGCAGGCTTCTCCCGCCACGATAACCCTCGCGAAATAAGCGGATTTGGCTCCTCTGAAGTTGTTCATAAATTTTGAACAGAGGAGTCAATTTTCACCCACTATCATCCTTAACGGTTCCGGTCCACACTAACTCCATCGAAATGAACACGGAGTTAGACATCATGATTTTCTTACGCAAAGCAAACGAACGTGGCCATGCAAATCACGGCTGGCTGGACTCCTGGCATACCTTCTCGTTCGCCAATTATTACGATGCGAATTTCATGGGCTTCTCTGCGCTTCGCGTCATTAACGACGACGTGATTGATGCCGGTCAGGGCTTCGGCACTCACCCGCACAAAGACATGGAAATCCTGACCTACGTGCTGGAAGGGGCCGTGGAGCACGAAGACAGCATGGGCAATAAAGAGCAGGTGCCCGCCGGTGAATTCCAGATCATGAGCGCCGGGACCGGCGTGCGTCACTCGGAGTACAACCCGAGTAAAACGGAAAAATTGCACCTGTATCAAATCTGGATTATCCCGCAGGAAACCGGCATTACGCCGCGCTATGAGCAGCGTCGTTTTGACGCCGAGCAGGGCAAACAGCTGGTGCTGTCGCCAGATGCGCGTGACGGTTCCCTGAAAGTGAACCAGGACATGGAACTCTATCGCTGGGCGCTGTTGAAAGATGAGCAGTCGGTGCATCAGATTTCGGCTGACCGTCGGGTGTGGATCCAGGTGGTGAAAGGCAATGTCTCTATCAACGGCACCCAAGCCACTACCGCCGATGGTCTGGCGATTTGGGATGAACAGGCGATTTCCGTCCATGCCGACAGCGATGCTGAAATTCTGCTGTTTGATCTGCCGCCGGTATGATCCTGATTAAATAAATTTCAGAACCTTTCCCCAATGGGGGAAGGTTCTGCTGCGTCCATGATAAACTGAGGAAATGTTTCCCCCTTTATCAGCCTCCGGACGATGAAAAAGAAAAGACCCGTACTTCAGGATGTTGCCGATCGCGTCGGCGTGACCAAAATGACGGTCAGTCGTTTTCTGCGTAACCCGGAACAGGTTTCCGAGGCGCTGCGCGGTAAAATAGCTATCGCTCTTGATGAACTGGGTTATATCCCCAACCGCGCCCCGGATATTTTATCCAACTCGACCAGCCGCGCGATTGGTGTCCTTCTTCCTTCACTGACCAACCAGGTTTTCGCGGAAGTGCTGAAAGGCATTGAAAGCGTGACCGATGCCTGGGGCTATCAGGCCATGCTTGCCCACTATGGCTACAAACCGGAAATGGAAGAGGAGCGTCTGGAATCGATGCTCTCCTGGAATATCGATGGTTTGATCCTTTCTGAGCGCACCCACACTGCACGCACCCGCAAAATGATTGAAGTGTCCGGCATTCCAGTGGTTGAACTGATGGACAGCCAGTCGCCGTGCATTGATATCGCCGTCGGTTTCGATAACTTCGAAGCCGCCCGCCAGATGACCGCCACCATTATTTCGCGCGGCCATCGCCACATCGCCTATCTTGGCGCACGGCTTGACGAACGCACCATCATCAAACAGCAGGGCTACGAGCAAGCGATGAACGAAGCGGGCCTCACGCCCTACAGCGTGATGGTTGAACAGTCATCATCGTATTCCTCCGGGATTGAGCTGATGCGCCAGGCGCGTCGTGAATATCCGCAGCTCGACGGTATTTTCTGTACTAATGATGACCTTGCGGTTGGTGCGGCGTTTGAATGTCAGCGCCTGGGCTTAAAAATCCCCGACGATATGGCGATTGCCGGTTTCCACGGCCACGATATCGGCCAGGTGATGGAGCCGCGTCTGGCGAGCGTACTGACCCCGCGTGAGCGAATGGGGCGCATCGGCGCTGAGCGCCTGCTGGCGCGCATTCGTGGTGAAATTGTTACGCCTAAGATGTTAGATTTAGGTTTCACATTGTCACCAGGCGGATCAATTTAAACTGACAAGTTTGAAGTAGATCACACAACGCAGTTTATCGTCCGGATGGTTATTGCTTATCCACAAGCTGGGCAGGACAATGTTACCGATAACAGTTACCCGTAACAAACCGACCTGTGGGAGCAACGCTTTGAGCACGACTAACCATGATCACCATGTCTACGTTTTGATGGGCGTCTCTGGTAGCGGTAAATCTGCCGTCGCCAGCGAAGTGGCCTATCAGCTGCACGCCGCGTTTCTTGATGGTGACTTCCTCCATCCGCGCAGCAATATCGTCAAAATGTCCTCTGGCGAAGCGCTGAACGACGACGACCGCAAACCGTGGCTGCAGGCCCTGAACGATGCCGCTTTCGCGATGCAGCGCACCAATAAAGTGTCGCTGATCGTCTGTTCAGCTCTGAAAAAAACCTACCGCGACCTGCTACGCGAAGGCAATCCGAATCTCTCCTTTATCTACATGAAGGGCGATTTCGACGTTATCGAAAGCCGCCTGAAAGCGCGTAAAGGCCACTTCTTCAAGACCCAAATGCTGGTCACGCAGTTTGAAACGCTGCAAGAGCCGGGCGCGGACGAAGCCGACGTGCTGGTGGTCGATATCGATCAGCCACTGGAAGGCGTTGTCGCCAGTACCATAGAGTTAATCAACAAAGGCAGTAAGTAGTGACTACATTAACGCTTGTTTTAACAGCAGTTGGCTCCGTATTGCTGCTGCTGTTTTTAGTGATGAAGGCGCGTATGCACGCCTTCGTTGCTTTGATGGTGGTGTCTATTGGTGCAGGGCTTTTTTCGGGGATGCCGCTCGATAAAATCGCTGACACGATGCAAAAAGGGATGGGCGGTACGCTCGGCTTCCTCGCGATCGTGGTCGCGCTGGGGGCAATGTTCGGAAAAATTCTGCATGAGACCGGCGCGGTCGATCAGATTGCCGTCAAAATGCTGAAGTCCTTCGGACACAGTCGGGCGCATTATGCGATAGGCCTCGCAGGGCTTATCTGTGCGCTGCCGCTGTTCTTCGAAGTGGCTATTGTGCTGCTGATTAGCGTCGCGTTTTCTATGGCGCGTCACACCGGGACCAACCTGGTGAAACTGGTGATTCCTCTGTTTGCGGGCGTGGCTGCGGCTGCAGCGTTCCTGCTGCCTGGGCCCGCGCCGATGCTGCTGGCTTCGCAAATGCACGCAGATTTTGGCTGGATGATTTTGATTGGCCTGTGCGCAGCCATTCCGGGGATGATTATCGCCGGGCCGCTGTGGGGTAATTTCATTAGCCGTCATGTTGAGCTGCACATTCCGGACGATATCTCCGAGCCGCATCTGGGCGAAGGAAAAATGCCAAGCTTTGGTTTCAGTCTCGCGCTGATCCTGCTGCCGCTGGTGCTGGTCGGCCTGAAAACTATTGCCGCTCACTTTGTGCCGCAGGGTTCTACGGCGTATGAGTGGTTCGAGTTTATCGGCCATCCATTTACCGCCATCCTCGTCGCGTGTCTGGTGGCGATTTACGGCCTGGCGATGCGTCAGGGGATGCCGAAAGACCGGGTGATGGAAATCTGCGGTGCGGCGCTGCAACCAGCGGGTATTATTCTGCTGGTGATCGGGGCAGGTGGCGTATTCAAACAGGTACTGGTGGATTCCGGTGTGGGTCCGGCGCTCGGTGAAGCACTGATCGGCATGGGCCTGCCGATTGCCATTACCTGCTTCGTGCTGGCGGCCGCGGTGCGCATCATTCAGGGTTCCGCTACCGTTGCGTGTCTGACGGCGGTCGGTCTGGTGATGCCAGTCATCGAGCAACTGCATTACAGCGGTGCGCAGATGGCCGCTCTGTCTATCTGTATCGCAGGCGGTTCAATCGTTGTGAGCCACGTAAACGACGCGGGGTTTTGGCTGTTCGGTAAGTTTACCGGCGCGACCGAAGCGCAGACGCTGAAGACCTGGACGCTGATGGAAACCATTCTGGGGACCGTGGGCGCGATTGTCGGGATGATTGCGTTTACGTTGTTGAGTTAGATTTTTTCGGCCAGGCCGATGAATCTTATCAAGCGTAGTGGAATCGTTCCGTTCACTTATTGTGGAATGCTTCCGTTCTGTTCGGTGGAATGGTTCCGTTCACTATGACTCCTCTGCTTTTCTGTTACTCCGATGACGGTGAACGTGTAAAGGGGGCTCGCCGCCGCCCCCTTTACAATCCCGGCTCCCGGCAATGAAAATCGCCGCTTCGCGGTGCCCGTGACTTATTGCGTCTGGCTTTCGGGTCGGGCGCAGGTAACATCCCTGTAAGTTGCGCCCTCCGCCCGCTTCCCTGCGGGCGGCCCCGGCCAGCCACAAACGTCACGGCGATTTTCGGCCGGACACAAGGTCAACACCCTCAGTTCCCTCTGGCACCGATTTCTATTGCGGGGTCGCGGGGATTGATAAGGGGCGCGCGAAAGCGCCCCTTATCCCGTTCACGTTCTGCGTGGGTTGCAGAAGGTATCGATCTGATGGTGAACGGAACAATACCTCTAAACTTTAAATATCACCCCTTCATCCACACCCGAATTCCGTCGAGGAACATCTGGGTCGCCAGCATCACCAGAATCAGCCCCATCAGGCGTTCCAGTGCATTCACGCCTTTCTCGCCAAGCAGGCGTAAAAACAATCCCGATTGCAACAGAATCGCCACCGTGCCGCCCCAGGCGAGCAGCAGCGCGATCACTAAATGACTCATCTTATTGGGATACTGATGCGATAGCAGCATCAGCGTCGCCAGCAAAGACGGCCCGGCAACCAACGGAATAGCCAGCGGCACGATAAACGGTTCTTCCCCCGCCGGTAAGCCGTTACTGCCGCCCTCGGCGCTCGGAAAAATCATCTTTATGGCAATCAGGAACAAAATGATGCCGCCAGAGATAGAAACCGTCTCTGCGCTCAGATTCAGGAAGGCGAGAATTTTCTCTCCCGCAAAGAGGAAAATGAGCATGATAAGCAGGGCGATTAATAGCTCACGTATCATGATCGCTCGACGGCGCTTAGGCTCCGTATGCTTCAGCACCGACATAAAAATCGGCAGGTTCCCCAGTGGATCCATAATCAGGATCAACAACACCGCCGCGGAAAGAATTTCACTCATTGCACAGTTCCCTGATAATCGTGTTTTACACGGTAGATACACGTTTAAAATTAACGCGTTAAATAAGTTATGTTACTTAATCATGACCCATTATTGATTTTTTTCACTTGCGACTTTGGCTGCATTTTGTAATGTGAGGGATACCCTGCCTTCTTTTGATAGAAACGGGGTCAGCACAACAGCACACACCTCTGCAGGAACACACGCTATGAAAAATGTTGGTTTTATCGGCTGGCGCGGAATGGTCGGCTCTGTACTCATGCAACGCATGGTAGAAGAGCGCGATTTTGACGCCATCCGCCCGGTCTTCTTCTCCACCTCTCAGTTCGGTCAGGCTGCGCCTGCATTCGGCACTCAGCCTGCCGGGACGCTGCAGGATGCCTTCGACCTGGAGGCACTGAAGGCGCTCGACATCATTGTCACCTGCCAGGGCGGCGATTATACCAACGAAATCTATCCAAAGCTGCGTGAAAGCGGCTGGCAGGGTTACTGGATTGATGCGGCCTCTTCGCTGCGCATGAACGACGACGCCATTATTATTCTGGATCCGGTTAACCAGGCTGTCATTACCGACGGCCTCAATAATGGCGTAAAAACCTTTGTTGGCGGAAACTGTACCGTCAGCCTGATGCTGATGTCCCTCGGCGGCCTGTTCGCAGAAGACCTGGTGGAGTGGGCATCTGTCGCCACCTATCAGGCAGCCTCCGGCGGCGGCGCGCGTCATATGCGTGAACTGCTGAGCCAGATGGGCGGCCTGCATAACTACGTGGCGGATGAACTGGCTAACCCGGCGTCGGCCATTCTGGATATCGAACGTAAAGTCACTGCACTTTCCCGCAGCGGCGACCTGCCTGTCGACAACTTCGGCGTACCGCTGGCCGGGAGCCTGATCCCGTGGATCGACAAACAGCTCGATAACGGCCAGAGCCGCGAAGAGTGGAAAGGGCAGGCTGAGACCAACAAAATCCTCGCGACCCAGAACGTGATTCCGGTTGACGGTCTGTGCGTGCGCATCGGCGCGCTGCGCTGCCACAGTCAGGCTTTCACCCTCAAACTGAAGAAAGACGTATCGATCCCGACCGTGGAAGAACTGCTGGCGGCGCATAATCCGTGGGCCAAAGTGGTGCCAAACGATCGCGACATCACCATGCGCGAACTGACGCCTGCAGCGGTCACCGGCACATTGAGCACGCCGGTCGGGCGGTTGCGTAAACTGAATATGGGGCCGGAGTATCTCTCCGCTTTCACCGTCGGCGATCAGCTCCTCTGGGGCGCCGCCGAGCCGCTACGCCGCATGTTGCGGCAATTAGCGTAACGAAATGAAAAAAGGGGTGCTGAGTCACCCCTTTTTTGTGCCTGCCATCTTATACGTAGATCAGAAATCAGAACTAAATGCGTATACCTGAATATTTACCAGGAGTCAGATAAAGCCTTGGCTATGCTTTAAGGGAGAGGTTTTTCCCTGAGGGTGGGATGACGCAGAAGAGGACGCTTACGGGCTGCGTTGTTCAGGTCAAAAAAAAGTCGCTACAGGTACTGGAAACAGCGGCACCTATAACAGGATGAATAGCATGTCCGATCGTATTGAGAAAGACGTGATTAATGCCCTTATTGCTGGCCATTTTGCGGATCCGTTTTCCGTGCTTGGCATGCATTGCACCGATGCGGGACTGGAAGTCCGGGCCCTGTTACCTGACGCCACCGAGGTGTGGGTCGTCGAACCGAAAACCGGACGCAAGATAGGGCAGCTCGACTGCCTCGATTCACGCGGTTTCTTCTGCGGCGTCATGCCGCGCCGTAAAAACACCTTCCGCTACCAGCTGGCTGTGCTTTGGCACGGGCAGCAAAACCTGATTGATGACCCGTACAGTTTCGGCCCGCTATTGCAGGAGGTGGACGCCTGGCTGCTGTCGGAAGGCACGCATCTGCGGCCTTACGAAACGCTGGGGGCGCACGCCGCGACGATGGACGGCATCACCGGGACGCGCTTCTCCGTCTGGGCACCGAACGCACGGCGCGTGTCGGTGGTTGGGCAGTTCAACTATTGGGACGGTCGCCGTCATCCGATGCGCCTGCGGGCGGAATCGGGCATCTGGGAGCTGTTCATTCCCGGGGCGCATAACGGTCAGCTGTACAAATTCGAGATGATCGACGCGCAAGGTCACTTGCGTATCAAAGCGGACCCGTACGCCTTCGAAGCGCAAATGCGCCCGGAAACGGCGTCGCTGATTTGTGGGCTGCCAGAAAAAATCGAGCAGCCGGAATCCCGCCGGAATGCGAATAATTTTGATGCACCGATTGCCATTTACGAAGTGCACCTCGGATCCTGGCGTCGTCACACCGACAACAATTTCTGGCTGAGCTACCGCGAGCTGGCGGACCAGCTGGTGCCATACGCCAAATGGATGGGCTTCACCCATCTGGAACTGTTACCGATTAACGAGCATCCGTTCGACGGCAGCTGGGGTTATCAGCCCACCGGGTTATATGCGCCCACGCGTCGCTTCGGCACGCGGGAAGATTTCCGCTATTTCATCAATGCGGCGCACAACGCCGGGCTGAACGTCATTCTCGACTGGGTGCCGGGCCATTTCCCCTCCGATGATTTTGCGCTGGCGAAATTTGACGGCACCGAGCTGTACGAGCACAGCGATCCGCGCGAAGGCTACCATCAGGACTGGAACACTCTGATTTACAACTATGGTCGCCGGGAAGTGCAGAATTTCTTAGTCGGCAATGCGCTGTACTGGATTGAGCGTTTCGGTATTGATGCTCTGCGCGTGGACGCGGTCGCCTCGATGATTTATCGCGACTACAGCCGAAAAGCGGGTGAATGGGTGCCGAACGAACACGGCGGGCGCGAGAACCTTGAGGCGATTGAATTCTTGCGCAGCACCAACCGTATTCTTGGCGAGCAGGTGCCGGGCGCGGTGAGCATGGCGGAAGAGTCTACAGACTTCGCGGGCGTTTCACGTCCACCGGATATGGGCGGCCTCGGTTTCTGGTACAAGTGGAACCTCGGCTGGATGCACGACACCCTCGACTACATGAAACTCGACCCGGTGCATCGCAAGCATCATCACGACAAACTGACCTTCGGCATGCTGTACAACGGGACCGAAAACTTTGTGCTGCCGTTGTCGCACGACGAAGTGGTGCACGGTAAGAAATCGATTCTCGATCGCATGCCGGGCGACGCCTGGCAGAAATTCGCTAATCTGCGCGCTTATTACGGCTGGTTGTACGCTTTCCCGGGCAAAAAACTGCTGTTTATGGGCAATGAGTTTGCTCAGGGGCGTGAATGGAATCACGACGCCAGTCTCGACTGGCATCTGTTGAACGGCGGAGACAACTGGCATCACGGCGTGCAGCGACTGGTGCGTGACCTGAACCTGACCTATCGTCATCACAAGGCGATGCATGAACTGGATTACGACAGCTACGGTTTTGAATGGCTGGTGGTGGACGACCACGAGCGCTCGGTGTTTGTGTTCGTGCGCCGCGACCGACAGGGCAACGAAATCATCGTCGCCAGCAACTTCACCCCGGTTCCGCGCCACGAATACCGGTTTGGCATCAACCAGCCTGGGCGCTGGCGCGAAGTGATGAATACCGATTCGATGCACTATCACGGCAGTAATGCGGGGAATGCGGGCGGCGTTCATAGCGATGAGATTACCAGCCATCACCGTCAGCACTCGCTGTCACTGACGCTGCCGCCGCTGTCGACCATCTGGCTGGTGCGGGAGGGAGAATGACTAAACTCACGGCGGGGAAACCGGCGCCGCTCGGCGCATTCTTTGACGGCAAAGGCGTGAATTTCACGCTTTTCTCCGCCCATGCACAGCGGGTCGAACTCTGTGTGTTTGACGAAGACGGCAACGAACGGCGTGAGGATTTACCGGGCCGTGATGGCGACGTGTGGCACGGTTATCTGGCCGATGGGCATCCGGGGCTGCGTTACGGTTTCCGCGTTCACGGGCCGTGGGAGCCGTTGCAGGGGCACCGTTTTAACCCGGCGAAGCTGCTGCTGGATCCGTGCGCGCATCGCGTAGACGGCGAAGCCACGGACGATCCGCTGTTACACGGCGGACACGACAGCCCGGACAGCAGAGACAGCGCCGCGGTTGCGCCGCGATCGGTGGTGGTGGATTTGCACTACGACTGGGGCCACGACGCTTTGCCGCGTACACCGTGGGGCAAAACCGTTATCTACGAAGCGCATGTCAAAGGTTTGACGTATTTACATCCCGGTATTCCAAAAGCGCTGGCCGGGACCTACGGCGCGCTCGCCCATCCGCTGATGATTGCCTACTTCAAAAAGCTCGGTATCACCGCGCTGGAGCTGCTGCCGGTGGCGCATTTCTCCAGCGAACCGCGTCTGCAACGGCTGGGGCTGTCTAATTACTGGGGCTACAACCCGTTGGCGATGTTCGCCGTTGACCCGCGCTATGCGATGTCGGCAAAGAACGCACTGAACGAATTTCGTGACGCGGTTAAAGCGCTGCACGCTGCAGGCATTGAGGTGATTCTCGATATTGTGCTGAACCACAGCGCGGAGATCGATCTCGACGGCCCGACCTTCTCCCTGCGCGGAATCGACAACCGTAGCTATTATTGGATAAGGGACGACGGCGATTACCACAACTGGACCGGCTGCGGAAATACCCTGAATCTCAGCACGCCGGGTTCGGTGGAATATGTGCGCCAGTGCCTGCGTTTTTGGGTCGATGAGTGTCACGTCGACGGTTTCCGTTTCGATCTCGCTTCGGTGATGGGCAGAACGCCCGAGTTTCGACAGGATGCGCCGCTGTTTGAGGCGATTAAAAACGATCCCCATTTGAGCGCGGTGAAGCTGATTGCTGAGCCGTGGGATATCGGTGACGGCGGTTATCAGGTGGGCAACTTCCCACCGCTGTTTGCCGAATGGAACGATCATTTCCGGGATGCGACCCGGCGCTTTTGGTTACAACAAAGCCTGTCGCTTGGCGAGTTCGCCAACCGCTTTGCCGCCTCCAGCGACGTGTTCCAGCGTAATGGGCGTTTGCCGTCCGCCTCGGTCAACCTGGTGACGGCGCATGACGGTTTCACCCTGCGCGACTGCGTCTGTTTCAATCAGAAACACAATGAGGCAAACGGTGAAGAAAACCGCGACGGGACCAACAATAACCATAGCTTTAACCATGGTATAGAAGGGTTAGACGGCAGTCTCGATGTGATTGAGCGGCGACGCGCCAGCGTCCATGCCCTGATGGCCTCACTGCTCTTATCACAAGGGACACCGATGATACTGGCCGGGGATGAACACGGTCATAGCCAGCACGGTAACAACAACGCGTACTGTCAGGACAACGCCTTAACCTGGCTCGACTGGGAAAAGGCTAACGCTGGCATGACGACATTCACGGCTGCACTCATTCACCTGCGTCAGAAAATCCCGGCGCTGACCGACGATCGTTGGTGGCAGGAGGGCGATGGCAGCGTTCGCTGGCTTAACAAGGACGCGCAGCCGCTGAGTGCGGACGAGTGGCAGCACGGTATTCCGCGGATGCAAATCCTGCTTTCGCAGAACTGGCTGATTACGCTCAACGCGTCGCAGGACGTTGCAGATATTGCATTACCGACAGGGGAGTGGCGCGCCATTCCTCCATTCGCCGGAGAGGATAATCCGGTCATCCTGGCTGTCTGGCATGGGCCCGCGCACGGAGTGTGTGTATTCGAAAAGGTCCGCTCGGACGTGTAGCGAGCGAGAAAAGGAGTTAATCATGGTTAGACTAGAAAATAATGATCCTCTGATGTTAGCGCGTCAATTGCCGATCAAATCGGTGGCGCTGATCCTCGCCGGTGGGCGCGGAACCCGACTCAAAGATCTGACGACGACCCGCGCCAAACCTGCGGTGCATTTCGGCGGTAAGTTCCGCATTATCGACTTCGCCCTCTCTAACTGTATTAACTCAGGGATCCGCCGCATCGGCGTGATTACTCAATACCAGTCGCACACGCTGGTGCAGCACATCCAGCGCGGCTGGTCGTTTTTCAGCGAAGAAATGAACGAGTTTGTCGACCTGCTTCCTGCTCAACAGCGCGTCAGCGGTGAAAACTGGTATCGCGGTACGGCAGATGCGGTCACCCAAAACCTCGACGTCATTCGCCGCTACAAAGCCGAATACATCGTCATCCTCGCGGGCGACCATATCTACAAGCAGGACTACTCGCGAATGCTCATCGACCATGTCGAAAAAGGCGCACGTTGCACCGTGGGCTGTATACCGGTGCCCGTTGTTGAGGCAACGGCGTTTGGCGTGATGGCGGTGGATAACGAAGACAAGATTATCGACTTCGTTGAAAAACCCGCTAAACCGCCGACCATGCCGGGTGATGACACCAAAGCTCTCGCTAGCATGGGCATCTATATCTTTGATGCTGATTACCTTTATGGGCTGCTGGAAGATGACGACAAAGAAGCCAACTCCAGCCATGACTTCGGCAAAGATATCATCCCGAAAATCGTTAAAGCTGGCACGGCATATGCACATCCTTTCCCGTTGTCATGCGTGCAGTCAGACCCGGATGCCGAACCGTACTGGCGCGATGTAGGGACCCTGGAAGCGTACTGGAAAGCCAACCTCGACCTCGCGTCGGTGACGCCTGAACTCGATATGTACGACCAGAACTGGCCGATTCGCACTCATATGGAATCTCTGCCGCCAGCGAAATTCGTGCAGGACCGTTCCGGCAGTCACGGAATGACGCTGAATTCGCTGGTGTCGGGCGGCTGCATTATCTCCGGTTCGGTGGTGGTGCAGTCGGTGCTGTTCCCACGCGTTCGGATCAACTCGTTTTGTAATATTGATTCGGCAGTGTTATTGCCGGATGTCTGGGTCGGGCGCTCGTGTCGCCTGCGCCGCTGCGTTATCGATCGTGCCTGCGTGATACCCGAAGGTATGGTCATTGGAGAGAATGCGGAAGAAGACGCTCGTCGTTTCTACCGTTCCGAGGAAGGTATTGTGCTGGTTACGCGTGAAATGCTGCGCAAACTGCAGGGCTGACAGGAGCGATAATGCAGGTTTTACATGTATGTTCAGAGATGTTCCCGCTGTTGAAAACCGGCGGTCTGGCGGATGTGATTGGCGCGTTACCGGCAGCCCAAATTGCCGATGGCGTGGATACGCGCGTTTTGCTGCCAGCCTTTCCGGATCTTCTGCGCGGCGTGACGGATGCCCAGGTTGTGGCTCGTCGCGATACCTTTGCCGGACCGATTTCGCTGTTGTTCGGTCACTATAACGGTGTGGGCGTCTATCTGATTGACGCCCCGCACCTTTACGCACGTCCAGGGAGTCCGTACCACGACACCAATCAGTTTGCGTACACCGACAACGTACTGCGCTTTGCGCTACTCGGGTGGGTGGGCTGCGAAATGGCCTGCGGGCTGGATCCATTCTGGCGGGCGGAAATTGTCCATGCGCACGACTGGCATGCAGGGCTGGCTCCGGCCTATCTTGCTGCGCGGGGCCATCCAGCAAAGTCCGTGTTTACGGTGCATAACCTGGCCTACCAGGGGATGTTCTACGCGCATCATATGAATGAAATTGACCTGCCGTGGTCGTTCTACAACATGCACGGGCTGGAGTTTAACGGCCAGATTTCGTTCCTGAAAGCCGGGCTGTTCTATGCCGATCACATCACAGCCGTGAGCCCGACCTACGCGCGCGAAATTACCGAGCCGCAGTTTGCTTACGGCGTGGAAGGGTTGCTGCGTCAGCGTCATCAGGAAGGCCGGCTGTCCGGCATTCTGAACGGTGTCGACCCGAAAATATGGAGCCCGGAAAACGACTTGCTGCTGACGGCGCGTTACAACCGCGATCAGATCGAGGAAAAAGCCGAGAACAAGCGGCAGCTGCAAATTGCGATGGGACTAAAAGTGAATGATAAGGTGCCGCTGTTTGCGGTGGTCAGCCGCCTGACCAGTCAGAAAGGGCTGGATTTGGTGCTGGAAGCGCTGCCAGGCTTGCTCGAGCAGGGCGGCCAGCTGGCGCTGCTGGGTGCGGGTGATCCGGTATTGCAGGAAGGTTTTCTCGCCGCCGCCGCCGAGCATCCGGGGCAGGTGGGCGTGCAGATTGGTTATCACGAAGCGTTCTCGCACCGCATCATGGGTGGGGCGGATGTGATTCTGGTGCCGAGCCGCTTTGAGCCGTGCGGCTTAACGCAGCTTTATGGCCTGAAATACGGCACGCTGCCGTTGGTCAGGCGCACCGGGGGCCTGGCAGACACCGTGTCCGACAGCTCGCTGGAAAACCTGGCGGACGGTATCGCCAGTGGTTTCGTCTTTGAAGACAGTAATGCCTGGTCGCTACTAAGGGCTATCCGGCGTGCTTTCGTGTTGTGGTCGCGCCCTTCGCTCTGGCGATATGTTCAGCGTCAGGCGATGAGCATGGATTTTAGCTGGCAAGTCGCGGCGACGTCTTACCGCGAGCTTTATCAACGCTTGATGTAATCACAGGAACCATCGCTATGAATGCACCGATTACCTATGCTTCCCCCACACTCAGCGTTGAGGCACTGAAACATTCGATTGCCTACAAGCTGATGTTCACCGTCGGGAAAGATCCGGCTATCGCCAATAAACACGAATGGCTGAACGCCACGCTGTTTGCCGTGCGTGACCGCCTCGTCGAACGCTGGCTGCGCTCCAACCGCGCGCAGCTGTCCCAGGAAGTGAAGCAGGTTTACTACCTGTCGATGGAATTTTTGATTGGCCGCACCCTTTCCAATGCGCTGTTATCGCTCGGGATTTATGACGACGTCAAAAACGCGCTGGAAGGGATGGGGCTCGACCTTGAAGAGCTGATTGGCGAAGAGAATGACCCCGGCCTCGGTAACGGTGGTCTTGGCCGACTGGCGGCATGTTTCCTTGATTCGCTGGCGACACTTGGCCTGCCGGGCCGTGGCTACGGCATTCGCTACGACTACGGGATGTTCAAACAGAACATTGTCGACGGTCGACAAAAAGAGTCGCCGGACTACTGGCTGGAATACGGCAACCCGTGGGAATTTAAACGCCACAACACCCGTTATGCGGTGCGTTTCGGCGGCCGTATTCAGCAGGAAGGTAAAAAATCGCGCTGGGTCGAAACTGAAGAAATCCTCGCGGTTGCTTACGATCAAATCATTCCAGGCTATGACACCGACGCCACCAATACGCTGCGTTTGTGGAATGCGCAGGCCAGCAGTGAAATTAACCTCGGTAAATTCAACCAGGGCGACTACTTCGCGGCGGTGGAAGATAAAAACCATTCCGAGAACGTATCCCGTGTTTTGTACCCGGATGACTCCACCTATTCCGGGCGCGAGCTGCGTCTGCGACAGGAGTATTTCCTCGTCTCGGCAACGGTGCAG
The DNA here is from genome assembly GCF_024764775.1 of Scandinavium manionii. NCBI lineage: Bacteria > Pseudomonadati > Pseudomonadota > Gammaproteobacteria > Enterobacterales > Enterobacteriaceae > Scandinavium > Scandinavium manionii. The sequence goes on from NZ_JALIGC010000037.1 coordinate 340,674, forward strand.
GACATTCTGAGCCGTCACTATCAGCTGCATAAAACGTACAGCAATCTGGCGGGCAAAATTGCGATTCACCTTAACGACACGCACCCGGTGCTGTCGATCCCCGAGCTGATGCGCCTGCTTATCGACGAACACAAATTCACGTGGGATGAAGCGTTCGAAGTGACCTGCCAGGTCTTCTCTTACACCAACCACACGCTGATGAGCGAAGCGCTGGAAACCTGGCCTGTGGATATGCTGGGCAAAATTCTGCCACGTCATTTGCAGATCATCTTTGAGATTAACGACTACTTCCTGAAAACATTGCAGGAACAGTATCCGAACGACACCGGCTTGCTAAGCCGTACTTCGATCATCGACGAATCCGATGGTCGCCGCGTGCGCATGGCGTGGCTGGCGGTGGTTATCAGCCACAAGGTCAACGGCGTGTCGGAGTTGCACTCTAACCTGATGGTGCAGTCACTGTTTGCTGATTTCGCCAGTATTTTCCCGATGCGCTTTACCAACGTTACCAACGGCGTCACGCCGCGACGCTGGCTGGCGCTGGCGAACCCGCCGCTATCCGAAGTGCTGGATGAACACATTGGACGCACCTGGCGCACCGATCTCAGCCAGCTCAGCGAGCTGGAACAGCATCTGGATTATCCGCTGGTGAATCAGGCGGTGCATCACGCCAAGCTTGAGAACAAAAAACGGCTGGCGGAAGTTATCGCTCAGCAGCTGAACGTGGTGGTCAATCCTAAGGCATTGTTTGACGTACAGATTAAGCGCATTCACGAGTACAAGCGCCAGCTGATGAACGTGATGCATGTGATAACCCGTTACAACCGTATCAAGGCCGATCCGAGCGCAGAGTGGGTGCCTCGCGTGAATATCTTCGCCGGGAAGGCCGCATCGGCGTATTACATGGCGAAACACATCATTCATCTCATCAACGATGTGGCGAAGGTGATCAACAACGATCCGCAGATTGGCGACAAACTGAAAATCGTGTTTATCCCGAACTACAGTGTCAGCCTGGCGCAGGTGATCATCCCGGCGGCAGATCTTTCTGAACAGATTTCACTGGCCGGAACCGAGGCTTCGGGTACCAGCAACATGAAGTTTGCTCTCAACGGCGCACTGACCATCGGCACGCTGGACGGGGCCAACGTCGAAATGCTGGAGCACGTGGGTGCAGAGAATATCTTCATCTTCGGCAATACCGCTGAAGAAGTCGAAGCGCTACGCGCCAAAGGCTATAAGCCGCGTGATTACTACGACAAAGACGAAGAGTTGCATCAGGTGCTAACGCAAATCGCCACCGGCTTGTTCAGCCCTGAAGAGCCGGGACGTTACCGTGACCTGGTGGATTCGCTGATTAACTTTGGTGATCACTACCAGGTGCTGGCGGATTACCGCAGCTACGTTGACTGTCAGGACAGCGTGGATGAGCTGTATCGCAAACCGGAAGAGTGGACCAACAAAGCGATGCGCAACATCGCCAACATGGGCTACTTCTCGTCAGACAGAACGATTCAGGAGTACGCGGAACACATCTGGCACATCGATCCGGTGCGGTTGTAGCGTTCACTCTCACCCCGGCCCTCTCCTTAAGGGAGAGGGGTAAGGGGAGGGGGGGATGTCAGAATGAAGGGAGTCGTTACCTACGAGGCTAACGACAGTTCAGGCTTTCCCGCGTGTTGTACCAACCACTGTGCGACGCGAGATTGTTCTTCAGCATTGAGCCACATGCCCTGTTTGGTGCGGCGCCAGATGGCGTCGTCCAGGCGGCGGACCCACTCGTGCTCCACCAGATAGCGCAGTTCAGCTTCATAAAACTCATGCCCGAAGTGCTCGCCTAAATCGGCAATCTCTTTTGCCTCGCCGAGGATCCACTCGCTGTTGCTGCCATAGGTGCGCGCGAAATGACGCGCCATCCCTTCACTGATAAATGGATAACGACGGCGCAGCTTCGCGGCGTAATCGTCCCGGTCATCGCCAATCTCACCGCCGGGCAGAATGGAGCCTTTGGTCCACGCCGGGCCGATGCCTTTGTAGTACGGCATCAGTTTTTCCAGCGCGTGCTCTGCCAGCTTACGATAGGTCGTCAGTTTGCCGCCGAACACCGACAGCAGCGGAGCCTGGCCATTCACATCATGAATATCGAGCGTGTAATCGCGGGTGATTGCCTGCGGAGAATCTGACTCATCGTCGCAAAGCGGGCGCACGCCGGAATAGGTCCAGGCAATATCGTCCCGGCTGAGCTGTTTCTTAAAGTGCGCATTGTGCACTTTCAGCAGATAGTTGATTTCACTCTCTTCGATTTCAACGTTTTTCGGATCGCCTTTGTACTCCACGTCGGTGGTGCCGATGATGGAAAACTCATCCATCCACGGGATCACAAACACGATGCGCTTATCTTCGTTTTGCAGGATGTAGGCCTGCTTCTGGGTATGCACGCGTGGCACCACGATGTGGCTGCCTTTAATCAGGCGAATGCCGTACGGCGACGGCAGATGCATTCCGTCATCAAAGAACTGTTTCACCCACGGGCCGGTAGCGTTCACCAGGCCGCGCGCCTGCCAGCTGAACGTCTCGCCGGTATCGATATCTTCCGCTTCGACAATCCACAAACCATTTTCACGGCGCGCAGATGTGGCGCGGGTGCGGGTCAGCACTTCGCCGCCTTTCTTCACCACCATCTGGGCGTTGGCGAGCACCAGACGCGCATCGTCGACCCAGCAGTCGGAATATTCGAAACCGCGCACGATTTGCGGCTTTAACACCGATTCTGCGCCAAAACGCAACCCGGTTGAACCCGGCAGGCTAGTGCGTTTACCGAGATGATCGTACATAAACAGGCCGATACGGATCATCCACGCCGGGCGCAGATGCGGGCGGTGTGGTAAACGAAAACGCATTGGGAAGGCGATGTGCGGGGCCATTTTCAGCAGCACTTCACGTTCGGCCAGCGCTTCGCTCACCAGGCGGAATTCGTAGTGTTCCAGGTAGCGCAGCCCCCCATGAATCAATTTGGAGCTGGCGCTCGACGTGGCACAGGCTAAATCCTGCGCTTCCAGCATCAGCACGGATAGACCACGCCCTGCGGCGTCTGCCGCGATACCGGCACCGTTGATGCCACCGCCTATCACAATCAGATCTTTGGTTTCCATGCTGCGCCCTCGTGCACTTTCGTTAAAGTTCATTAATGTTCGTTATCGCTCATAATAGCAAACAAACGCGCACTTGGTAACATCAAAAAAACATTTCAGAGTGATGCGTGTAACAAATTAGCGTTTCCCTGCCGTCACAAAGTACACTTGACGGTAAACTTCTCCTCCCGGAATGAATGAAAGAGAGCACCATGGATCAATTTGAATGTATTAACGTAGAAGAAGCCCATCAGAAACTGCATCAAGGACGGGCGGTGATGGTGGATATTCGCGATCCGCAGAGCTACGCGATGGGCCATACCCCGGGCGCGTTTCATCTGACCAACGACACGCTGGGCGCGTTTATGCAGGATAACGATTTTGAAACGTCGGTGATGGTGATGTGCTATCACGGCAACAGCAGCAAAGGCGCGGCGCAGTATCTGCTGCAACAGGGCTTTGACCAGGTCTACAGCGTGGACGGCGGCTTTGACGCCTGGCATCGTCATTTTCCGGCGGAAGTGGCACACGGTAACTGAGCAGGTATACTGTCCTCTTTTGTGTGGAATAAGCGACGCTCCGTATGTTGATGATCACCTCCTTTACTAACCCGCGCGTCGCCCAGGCGTTTGTGGACTACATGGCCACCCAGGGCGTAGTGCTGACGATTCAACAGCACACCCAAACCGACGTCTGGCTGGCTGACGAAAGCCAGGCAGCGCGGGTGCAAAACGAACTGGCTCGTTTTCTGGAAAATCCGGCTGACCCCCGTTATCTGGCGGCAAGCTGGGAATCCGGGCATACCAACAGCGGGCTGTACTACAATCGCTTTCCTTTTATCGCCACCCTGAAAAGCAATGCCGGGCCGTTGACCTGGCTCATTATGTGCGCCTGCATTCTGGTGTTTATTGTGATGAACGTGGTGGGCGACCAGGCGGTCATGCTGTGGCTGGCGTGGCCGTATGATCCCTCACAGCAGTTCGAATTGTGGCGCTATTTTACCCATGCGTTTATGCACTTCTCGGTGATGCATATCCTCTTCAACCTGTTATGGTGGTGGTATCTCGGCGGGATGGTGGAAAAGCGCATCGGCAGTGGAAAACTGTTGGTGATAACGGTAATCAGCGCCCTGTTAAGCGGCTTTATTCAGCATAAATTCAGCGGCCCGTGGTTCGGTGGTTTATCCGGCGTGGTATATGCGCTGATGGGTTATGTCTGGCTGCGCGGTGAGCGCGACCCGGAAAGCGGGATTTACCTGCAACGCGGGTTGATTATTTTTTCGGTTCTGTGGCTGGTTGTGGGCTGGTTGGATCTTTTCGGTATGTCGATTGCCAATGGCGCGCACGTAACGGGCCTGGCAGTCGGGCTGGCGATGGCGTTTGCCGATACGCAGAATGTGCGAAAACGAACATAATAATTCCTGGGATCTTGCATGAAACAAACACAACGTCATGACGCGATTATCGAGCTGGTGAAGAAACAGGGTTATGTCAGTACAGAAGAGTTGGTGGAACAGTTTGCCGTCAGCCCGCAGACGATTCGTCGCGATCTCAATGACCTGGCTGAGCAGAAGATGATCCTGCGCCACCACGGTGGGGCGGCATTGCCGTCCAGCGCGGTGAACACTTCATGGCAGGACCGACGCGCCACGCAGGCGGCGGAAAAAGAGCGTATTGCCCGCAAAGTGGCGAGCCAAATCCCGAACGGTGCGGCGCTGTTTATTGATATCGGCACGACGCCAGAAGCGGTGGCCCATGCGCTGATGGAACATTCCGACCTGCGCATCGTGACCAACAACCTTAACGTCGCGAATACATTGATGGTGAAAGAGGATTTCCGCGTGATCCTGGCCGGCGGTGAATTACGCAGCCGCGACGGCGGTATCATTGGTGAAGCGACCCTCGATTTCATCTCCCAGTTCCGCCTGGATTACGGCATTCTCGGCATCAGCGGGATCGACAGCGACGGTTCACTGCTGGAGTTTGATTATCATGAAGTGCGCACCAAGCGCGCGATCATTGAGAACTCGCGTCATGTGATGCTGGTGGTGGATCACTCGAAGTTTGGCCGTAATGCGATGGTGAATATGGGCAGCATCAGTCTGGTGGATGCGGTCTACACTGATGTGATGCCGCCGGCGGGAGTATTGAAGGTGATTGCCGAGAATAATATTCAGCTGGAGTTGTGCTGATATTCGCGCGAGTTCCCTGTTCCTAAAAATTACTGTGGAATTGTTCCGTTCACCAGATGTTCAGCAGGTTCCGTAAACCGTGCAGAACGTGAACGGGATAAGGGGCGCTTTCGCACGCCCCTTATCAATCCCCGCGACCCCGCAAAAGAAATCGGTGCTTCGCACTCCCCGGTCTTTCAGCCATCTGCCTGCGGCCGGCTCTACTCGACTTCCTGTCTCGTTTCGCCTCAGCCCGCCATCCCTGGCGGTCTGACCTTGTCAACTGGCCTACAGCCCGGCGATTTCTGGCGGGGACACAACCGGTGTCAGAGGGAACTGAGGGTGTTGACCTTGTGTCCGGCTGAAAATCGCCGGGACGTTTGCGGCTGGCCGGGGCCGCCCGCAGGGATGCGGGCGGAGGGCGCAACTTACAGGGATGTTACCTGCGCCCGACCCGAAAGCCAGACGCAATAAGTCACGGGCACCGCGAAGCGGCGATTTTGATCGCCGGGAGCCGGGATTGCAAAGGGAGCGGCGGCGAGCTCCCTTTGCACGTTCACCGTCAACGGTGTAACAGAAAAGCAGAGGAGCCCTGGTGAACGGAACAATTCCACAATTAACGAAAAAATATCACCAAACTCATCCGGCATCACGCCGCAGAAATATACCCCATCATTTTCAACAGCTTCTGCGCATGTTGTACCGCATCCTGCCGATGCGCCACGCCAAGCTTCTGATACAAATTACGGATATGCGTCTTAATTGTCGTCGCCGCCACGTCAAGCTCACCGGCTATCTGGTCATTGCTGTAACCTGAATAAATCAGCCCTAACACCTGCCATTCGCGTTGGGTCAGTGGGCTGGTACGGATAAGCTCCGGCACTTCCGGATGAGTCAGCAAACGTTCCACGAAGTTCTCATCAAAATGCGCAAACTTGTGGCGATGGTGCTGATTAATCTCACGCAAAATACGCTGAGCACGATGCTGTTCAAGCTCCGGCAGCATATTGAGTTGCAGCAGCTGACGCAGTTGTTGCGCCATCGCTTCGCCTTCAATCACGAAATGACTGATAAACCCGGTGCGGTTGGACAGCGTCAGCGCTTCCATCAACACGCGCTGAGCGTCATTTTTCTTATTCGACTGCCAGTACAGCTGGTTGAGCAACAGCAGGTTACGGTTGAGATCGCTCATCAGACGCAGATCCCGCGCGTTCTCGTTGAGTTCTTCCAACACCATTTCCGCCGAGTCGAATTCGCCGAGCAGGATTTGCGCCCGGGCGATGTTGCGCCATTGGCTTTGCAGGAAATGGTTATTGGCAAAGGCTGGCTTTGGCGTATGGCGTAGCCAGTTGGCCGCCGATTTTTTATCGCCAATCATCTGCCAGTAAATCACTCGCACTTTATCGGCGTTCGATACCCAGTCGCTGTGGTACTGTCCGTTGCCGAGCAGGTTTTCAAGGCGATTCAGGTGATTCCGTGCATTGTCCAAATCACCGCGCGCCAGCGAACTTTGCACCAGCAGCGCGAGGCACTGTAATTGTTGTTGTGGCTGATAGGTCGCCAGCACGTCCATTCCGTGACGAGCGCTCTGCTCGGCTTCATCGAGACGCGCCCAGGCCCACAGCAGCTGCGCGCGAATGCGCAACAGGAATTCGTGCATTGGCAGCTGTTCCAGATGCTGTTCGCGGATTAGCTGGAACGCTTTTTCCTGAGTTTCCCAGGCGGCTTGTAAAAAGCCCTGCGCAAACAGAATCTCACTTTGCTGGATCAGGCTCCAAAGTGCGTAATGCCAGACTTCGTGGCGACGCGCCATTTGTTCGGTTTGCTGCATCACTGCCAGCGATTTGCTGAGTTTGCCCTGACAGTGCAGCACTTCCCCGTGAACGGAGGTCGCCACGATACGGCTGTAGAAGCTCGCCAGCGGCAATTCGTCGAGCGCTACCATTGCCAGGCGTTCGGCTTCGTCCGGGTCACCGTCGTTGATCGCTACTTGCGCACGCAGTGCGTTGAAATCCGCGTGCAGCGTGGCGTCCATTTCGGCGCTCATCTCTTCTTCGGCTCGGGCGAGCAGGGTGTTTACTTCGCTGTAGCGATGCTGGCTCTGCATCAACCACGCCTGCAACAGTACCAGGCGCGGATTTTCCAACAGACTGTCCCATGGCAGAGCGGCCAGGGATTCTTCCAGCAGCGCCAGTTCACTGTGATGGAACAGGCCCCACGCGTGATTAAGCAGGATATCGCGCAGCATATTGGCATCATCCGCCGACAGCGCATGGTGAATGGCTTCGCTCGGGAAGCCTTGCGCCATCCAGCTTTCTGCTGCACTACGGTGAATATCAGGCAATTCGGTAGCGAGCTCCCACTGGCAGCGCTGACGCAGGAAACTGCCGAACAGCGGGTGGAAGCTAAACCATTCGCCGGTATTGTCCATACGTTGCAGGAACAAGCCCTGACGCTCAATTTCTTCCAGCCGCATCTGGCCGTTTTCTTCGCCGGTCACGCGCACGATCAGCGCATCGTTCATTGAACGCAGCAGCGAGCTTTTCAGCAGAAAATGACGGGTGGAGATATCGACGTTATCCAGCACTTCATCCACCAGATAATCGGACAAATGGCTGGCGTTAATGCCCGCCAGACGGCGCGCGGAATGGTGCGCGGCGCTGTTATTCTGTCTAGCAGAGAGGGCGATAAGCTGCAACGCCGTGGCCCATCCGGCAACGTCGTCACACATGCGGCTGCTTTCTGTGGCTTCAATCGGTGAGGTCAGGCGACAGTCGAAAAACTGCTTCGCTTCCTGATGATTGAACGCCAGTTGCTGGCTGCCAATCTCCAGCAACTGATCGCGCACGCGCAGATTGGCAATTCCGAGCTGCGGTAAATTGCGCGACAGCACCACCAGAGTCATGTTTTCCGGCTGATGGCGCAGGAAAAATCGCATCGCGTCGTGGATAACCGGATTGCTTATCAGATGATAATCATCAATGACCAGCAGCAGCGGGCGCTGCCAGGCGTTGAGTTCGATAAACAGCTGGGCGAACAGCGAGGTCAGACTGGCATATTGCCGCTTCTGCACCATGGTTTCGCTGGCCGTGCAATGACCGCCTGTCGCCTGCTGAACGGCGGCAATCAGATAGCTTGCAAAACGTTCCTGCTGGTTATCTCCGTCATCCAGAGAAAACCAACCCAGATCGCTTTTCCCTGCTGCCCACTGTGAAATGAGAGTGGTTTTCCCGTAACCAGCTGGGCTTGTTACCAGCGCAAGACGGTAATTGTTCGCGCCGGAAAGTTTCGCCAGTAGCCGGTCGCGAACCACGGTGTGTTCAAGACGGACGGGACGACTTAATTTGGACGGAATCAACATAGGTATATCACTTCACTGTGAGAGTAAGAGTTTGTTTTTTTTCGCGCTTCGTAATTAATGTCTATTAAATTCGGACATATGCTTAATTATTGCAAGTTATGTCCGATTTTAATGCTTATGATTTTGCACTGCGTCACAAATCTTAATGAAGAATAATTATATCGACTGAAACCGGTGCCAGTGCGCGTGGAGACTGGGTTCCTCAGTTTGTTAAAAAGAGGCGAAAACTAATTTGTGTGAATGCGTTTTTCCTCATCCAGATAAATTTAAAGTGACGTTTTATCATTAAATTTTCATTTCGAATGAAGGGGCTTTGCGGAGTTATTATTACACGTAAGTAATCATTTCCACCCTTACATATAATTTGCAAAACGTCTTTTCACTTTCCTGCTCCCAACGGTGTAAAACTGAGCAGAACCGCCGTAAACGGCTACCGTTATAGTGGCGAAGATCACACTTTTCGCTCATCCCTGCTACTCCTCCCCGGCTAATGCCCGCCGGGATGAGGACGTTAAACAGGTAGCCAGGCACACTAGCGCCAACGTTTTAGCTAACAGGATTGGATCCTTATGTCACAGCCGACCTTCGATAAAGCACAGTTTCAGGCTGCACTGACACGTCAGTGGCAGCGATACGGTTTGCAGGCCGCAAGCGAAATGACTCAGCATCAGTGGTGGCAAGCGGTGAGCGGCGCGCTGGCAGAACTGCTGGCGGCTCAGCCTGCCGCGAAACCAGAGAAAAAACAGCGTCACGTCAACTATATCTCGATGGAGTTTCTGATCGGTCGCCTGACCGGCAACAACCTGCTGAACCTCGGCTGGTATCAGGACGTGAGCACTGCGCTGAAAGATCACGACATCACGCTGACGGACCTGCTGGAAGAAGAGACGGACCCGGCGCTGGGTAACGGTGGTCTGGGGCGTCTGGCGGCCTGTTTCCTCGATTCCATGGCGACCGTTGGCCAGTCGGCGACGGGTTACGGTCTGAACTATCAATACGGTCTGTTCCGTCAGTCGTTTGCTGACGGCCAGCAGATGGAAGCCCCGGATGACTGGCATCGCAACAGCTATCCGTGGTTCCGCCACAATGCTGCGCTGGATGTGCAGGTTGGGATTGGCGGTAAAGTGGTGAAAGACGACTGGCAGCCAGCGTTCACACTGGTCGGTCAGGCGTGGGATCTGCCGGTGCTGGGTTACCGGAACGGCGTGGCACAACCGCTGCGTTTATGGCAGGCGACCCACGCGCACCCATTCAACCTGACCAAATTCAACGACGGCGATTTCTTGCGTGCAGAACAGCAGGGCATCGACGCCGAAAAATTGACTAAAGTGCTGTACCCGAACGACAACCATCTGGCGGGTAAAAAGCTGCGCCTGATGCAGCAGTATTTCCAGTGCGCCTGTTCGGTAGCGGATATTCTGCGTCGTCATCATCTGGCGGGCCGTAAAATTGCCGACCTGCCGAAGTTTGAGGTGATTCAGCTCAACGACACGCACCCGACAATTGCCATTCCTGAACTACTGCGCGTGCTGCTCGACGAGCATCAGATGAGCTGGGACGATGCATGGGCCATCACCAGCAAAACCTTCGCCTACACCAACCACACTTTGATGCCAGAAGCGCTCGAATGCTGGGATGAGAAACTGGTGAAAGCGCTGCTGCCGCGTCACATGCAAATCATCAATGAGATCAACACCCGTTTCAAAACGCTGGTCGACAACACCTGGCCAGGCGACGCCGCAGTGTGGGCGAAACTCGCGGTGGTACACGACAAGCAGGTGCGCATGGCCAACATGTGTGTGGTGAGCGGCTTTGCGGTCAACGGCGTCGCGGCGCTGCATTCTGATTTGGTGGTGAAGGACCTGTTCCCGGAATATCACCAGCTGTGGCCGAACAAATTCCACAACGTCACCAACGGCATTACGCCACGTCGCTGGATCAAGCAGTGCAATCCGGCGCTGGCGGCGTTGTTCGATAAGCATCTGAAGAAAGAGTGGGCCAACGATCTCGACCAGCTAATCAACCTGGAAAAATACGCCGACGACGCCAAATTCCGCAAAACCTGGCGTGATATCAAGCTCGCCAATAAGCAGCGTCTGGCGGAGTTTGTAAAGCATCGTACCGGCATTGAAATCAATCCGGCGGCGATTTTTGATATTCAGATCAAGCGCCTGCACGAATACAAACGTCAACATCTCAATCTGCTGCACATTCTGGCACTGTACAAAGAAATCCGTGAAAACCCGCAGGCAGACCGCGTGCCGCGCGTGTTCTTGTTCGGGGCGAAAGCCGCGCCGGGTTACTACCTGGCGAAGAACATCATTTTTGCTATCAACAAAGTGGCCGATGTGGTGAACAATGACCCGAAAGTCGGCGACAAATTGAAAGTGGTGTTCCTGCCGGACTACTGCGTATCGGCGGCTGAAGTGATGATCCCGGCGGCGGATGTGTCTGAACAAATTTCTACCGCGGGCAAAGAGGCCTCCGGCACCGGCAACATGAAGCTGGCGCTGAATGGCGCGCTGACCGTCGGCACGCTCGATGGTGCGAACGTCGAAATTGCCGAGCAGGTTGGCGACGAAAACATCTTCATCTTCGGCCACACCGTCGAACAAGTGAAAGCGCTGAAGGCCAAAGGCTACGACCCCGTGAAATGGCGTAAGAAAGACAAAGTGCTGGATGCGGTGCTGAAAGAGCTGGAAAGCGGCAAGTACAGCGATGGCGACAAGCACGCGTTTGACCAGATGCTGCACAGCATGGGCAAACAGGGCGGCGACCCGTATCTGGTGATGGCTGATTTCGCGGCGTACGTTGACGCGCAGAAACAGGTAGATGTGCTGTACCGTGACCAGGAAGCCTGGACGCGCGCGACGATTCTCAACTCTGCCCGCTGTGGGATGTTCAGTTCCGACCGTTCAATCCGTGATTATCAGAGCCGTATCTGGCAGGCAAAACGTTAAGGGAACGCAATGGAGAGCAAACGTCTGGACAATGCCGCGCAGGCGGCGGGCATCAGCCCAAGTTACATCAATGCCCACGGCAAACCGCAGTCAATTGGTGCAGATACCAAGCGACGTTTGCTCGACGCAATGCATCACGGTGTCGCGGCCGCGAAAGTGGCAGTGACTCCGGTTCCCAACGTGCTGGTGTTTACCCACGGTAAGAAAATGTCGCTGCCGGTGGAAGGCAGCGGCGAGTTCCACTGGATGCTGACCACCGAAGAGGGGGAGCAGCATCAGGGCAAAGCGACGGCGACGAAAGCGCTGAACTTGCCGACGCGTTTGCCGGAGGGGTATCACACTCTGACGCTCACCCAGAGCGAGAATCGTTGGCACTGTCGGGTGATTGTCGCCCCGGGTCGTTGCTATGAGCCGCAGGCACTTAAGCAGGGCAAAAAGCTGTGGGGCAGCTGCGTGCAGCTCTACACCCTGCGTTCCGAGCGCAACTGGGGTATCGGTGATTTTGGCGATTTAAAAGTGATGCTGCCGGAAATTGCCCGTCGCGGTGGGTCGTTTATCGGCCTGAATCCGATTCATGCGCTTTACCCAGCGAACCCGGAAAGCGCCAGCCCGTATAGTCCTTCTTCGCGCCGCTGGCTGAACGTCATTTATATCGACGTGAATGCGGTAGACGATTTCCGTGACAGCAAAGAGGCGCAGGCGTGGTGGAAATTGCCAACCACGCAGCAGGCGCTGCAATCCGCACGTGATGCCGAATGGGTCGATTATTCTACCGTCACTGCGCTGAAAATTACCGCGTTGCAGATGGCGTGGAAACGCTTCTCCGTGCGCAGCGACGATCAAATGGCGGCGTTCCGCCAGTTTGCCCTGAACGAAGGCGAAAGCCTTTACTGGCAGGCGGCTTTCGACGCGCTGCATGCGTATCAGGTCAAAGAAGATGAACTGCGCTGGGGCTGGCCTGCCTGGCCTGCCGCGTATCAGGACATCGACAGCCCGGAAGTGAAGGCCTTTTGTACCCAACACACTGATGAAGTTGATTTCTTCCTGTGGCTGCAATGGCTGGCGTACTGCCAGTTCGCCGCATGCTGGAACGAATGCCAGGCGCATGATATGCCGATTGGGCTGTATCGCGACCTCGCAGTAGGTGTGGCGGAAGGCGGTTCAGAAACCTGGTGTGATCGCGAGCTTTATTGTCTGAAAGCCTCCGTGGGCGCACCGCCGGATATTCTCGGCCCGTTGGGGCAAAACTGGGGTCTGCCGCCGATGGATCCGCATATCATCGCCGCGCGCGCCTACGAGCCGTTTATCGATTTGCTGCGCGCCAATATGCAGAACTGCGGTGCGCTGCGCATCGACCATGTGATGTCGGTCCTGCGCCTGTGGTGGATCCCGTACGGTGAAACAGCGGATCACGGCGCGTACGTGCATTATCCGGTGGACGATTTGCTGTCGATTTTGGCGCTGGAAAGTAAACGTCATCAATGCATGGTGATTGGCGAAGATCTTGGCACCGTGCCGGTGGAAATCGTCGGGAAACTGCGGAAGAGCGGCGTGTATTCCTACAAAGTGCTCTATTTCGAAAGCGACCACGAGAAGACGTACCGCTCGCCGAAAGCCTACCCGGAGCAGTCCATGGCGGTGGCGACCACCCACGATTTACCGACGCTGCGCGGCTACTGGGAAAGCGGTGATTTAACGCTCGGCAAAACCTTGGGGTTATATCCGGACGAAGTGATTTTACATGGGTTGTACCAGGATCGTGAACGGGCGAAGCAGGGGCTGTTAGACGCGTTACATAAGTACGGCTGTCTGCCAAAACGCGCTGGGCATAAGGCGTCGCTGATGAACATGACCACCACTCTGAATCGCGGAATGCAGCGTTATATCGCCGACAGTCATAGTGCGTTGCTGGGGCTTCAGCCGGAAGACTGGCTGGATATGGCGGGGCCGGTGAATATTCCGGGCACCAGCTACCAGTACAAAAACTGGCGTCGCAAACTGTCCACCACCCTTGAAGCGATGTTTGCTGATGAGACGGTGAATAAGCTGATTAAGGATTTGGATAAGCGCAGGAAAGCGTTGGGGAAATAATAGATTTGCGGGCCACAAGGTTCTTGTAGGCCCGCACATTACATCAGTAGTAAGAGTGCTCACCGCGCTGATGTTCGGTCAAATCGCGAACGCCTTTCAGCTCTGGGAATTCATTCAGCAGCTGCTTCTCGATCCCTTCTTTCAGCGTCACATCTACCATCGAACAACCGTTACAGCCGCCGCCAAACTGCAGAATAGCGAAACCTTCGTCGGTGATTTCCATCAGCGACACGCGACCGCCGTGACCGGCGAGCTGCGGGTTAACCTGCGACTGAATCATGTACTCTACGCGCTCCATCAGCGGCGCATCGTCAGACACTTTACGCATTTTGGCGTTCGGCGCTTTCAGCGTCAGCTGGGAACCTAACTGGTCGGTCACGAAGTCGATGTCCGCATCGTCCAGATATGGCGCGCTCAGCTCATCGACATACGCGGTCAGCAGGTCAAATTTGAGGGCAGTGTCACTGGCTTCCACCGCATCCGGCGGGCAATAAGAAACACCACATTCAGCATTCGGGGTGCCTGGGTTAATCACAAATACGCGAATTTGTGTCCCTTCTTCCTGATTTGCCAGCAGTTTGGCAAAGTGCGCTTGTGCAGCATCGGAAATACGGATCATAGCTTTGGCCTAATAGTTGACTACTTTAGTCGGTTATAATACGCCCATCACAAAGGGTCTACAAGGTGCGACACAGGCACCATACCTGAACTGACGCGGCGCCGTTTTGCAAAAGCAGGCGGGAAAGTTCGGCCACGGTGCTGCCGGTCGTGACGACATCGTCCACAAGGGCGATATGGAGTCCTTGTACCGGGAATTCAAGACGAAACGCGTTTTTCAGATTCTGTTTGCGCAATCGAGCCGAAAGCTGATGCTGCGTGGCCGTTGGCATGACTCGGCGAATCGCCTCGGGCTGATAGCTTATCCCCAGCCAGCGGGCGAGCGGACGACAGAGTAAATCCGCCTGATTGTATCCGCGTCGCCAATGGCGGCGTTGCCAGAGCGGCACCGCGAGCAGCCGGTCCGGTTTTTGCCTCCCGTTACACTGCCGCAGGCGGAGCAGAAGCAGTCGCCCCAGCGCGCGGGCCAGTTCAGGCCTGGCGTTGAACTTCCATGTTTTCACCAGCGTTGATAGCGGCGGCCCGTAGTCATTCACCGCGACCAGGCGTTGCCACGGCGGCGCTTTTTGCAAGCAGCGGCCGCAGTCGGTCTGCCCGCCAGCGGCAGGCAAACCACAGCGTGGACAGACGGGCAGACGAGAGCTCATGGCGCGGGCGCAGCGCGAGCAAATGCCCCAGTGGGCCATCGCCAGCGGCATTTGGCATAGCCAGCACAAGCCGTGGGCTGTTAGCATCATTCTCCTCCCAATTCGAAGAATGAGAACAATAACTGATGAACGACATCTGGTGGCAAACCAAAGGCGAAGGAAATTGTCATCTTGTGCTGCTGCACGGATGGGGACTGAACGCGGAAGTCTGGGATTGCATTACGCCGGAACTGAGCTCGCAATTCACGCTTCATCTGGTGGACCTGCCGGGCTTCGGGCGCAGCGCGGGTTTTGGTGCACTTTCGCTGCAAGAGATGACCCGTCTGGTACTGATGAAAGCGCCGGAAAAAGCGATTTGGCTCGGCTGGAGTCTGGGCGGACTGGTGGCCAGTCTGGCGGCGTTGACCGCCCCGAAACGCGTGCAGGCGCTGGTGACCGTTGCGTCATCACCGTGTTTTTCCGCGCAGGCCGACTGGCCGGGCATCAAGCCGGAAGTGTTGTCCGGTTTCCAGCAGCAACTGAGCGAAGATTTTCAGCGCACGGTGGAGCGTTTCCTCGCCCTGCAGACGCTTGGCACCGAGAGTGCACGCCAGGATGCGCGTCGTCTGAAAAGCACGGTGCTGGCGTTGCCCATGCCGACGACCGAAGTGCTTAACGGCGGGCTGGAAATCCTCAAAACGGCGGATTTACGCGAGCCACTCACCACGCTTGTGATGCCATTCTTACGGCTTTATGGCCACCTCGACGGGCTCGTGCCGCGTAAGGTGGTCCCGTTGCTGGATGCGCGCTGGCCGAACAGCCAGTCATATGTTTTCAGCAAAGCGGCACATGCCCCGTTCATCTCCCATCCGACAGAGTTTTGTCAGCAGTTAGTAGCCCTTAAGCAGGTGATAGTCTGATTTTTAAGGCAAACTGGCAGAATTTATATCAGCGACAATACTTAGAAGGTCGCTGCGTCAGCGCATTGCCTTTACGCGCGCAGTGCCCACATAAAATGGTCCTAAGGAGAGTACGGCTATGAAATATGTTACGGGTATGGTTACGGCACTGGTATTGGGTTCTCTCTCTTTCGGCGCGTTTGCGGCCAAAGAAATTCAGAAAGAGGACGTGGCAAAAATGCATCTTACCAAGATTGGCACAGTGACCACCTCGCGCACTACATCGCCAATGGATGCTAAACAGGATCTGTCGAAAAAAGCCGATGAAAAAGGTGCAACTTACTTCGTGGTGATTGCAGGCGAGAAGAACGAGAAGACCGTTCACGCGAATGCTGATATCTACAAATAAGCAAAAAGCGGGCCAGTGGCCCGCTTCTTCGTTTGATGCATCAATACGTCGTTACTGTAAAATCCACCATTCGCGTAAACAGGCTTTTCCTTCCGGGCAGCTCTTACAGTGTCCACTCAGACAATCCGACGGTTCCTCCGCAATGCGCTTCGCTTTGCCCATCGCTTCCATCCGCATCAGCATCGCATCAACCATCGGCTGTGGCGTATGCAGCGCCCGGCTCAGCTGCTGAGCCTCCATTCGGCCCTGCAATGCCAGCATGTTCCGCAGTTCAATCATCGATGCCATGATTTCGTCCTTAGTGACAGTCGCCCGCCGGGCTGGCGCAACAGCTGTCGACGGTTTTCCTGGTCGCCAGCAGATTCACGTTAACCCGGCTGCGAGCGCGGCGTAACAGGCCCAGCACCACCACGTTAAACAGGATGACGGACAGAATGCAGGTCAGGCTGTAGCGCGGGTGCTGGTTGTAGCTGGCAACCTGATAGAACAGTGTTGACAGCGACCAGGCGATGTTCAGCCCCCACAGTACCGAGAAGCCCATCCAGCCGCGACTTGATTCGCGGGCGATGGCGCCCATCACCGAGATGCATGGAATGTAGAGCAGGACGAAAATCAGGTAGCTGTATGCGGCGGCCGCGCTGCCGAATTTGCTGCTCATTACGCCCATCGCGCCGGTTGCCATTTCGCCGTCGCCTTTGCTGGCTTCGATCGGGTTAGCCAGCACGCTCAGGCTGAAGGTATCTTGCAGGCTCTGCCAGGTTTCCCCGGCGGCCGCGCCCAGCTCATCCAGCAGATTGAAATCAGCCGGGTTGAACGCTTCCTGTTGAATATTTTCTGCGGTGTAGAGGGTGTTGAGCGTACCAACCACGACTTCTTTTGCCATCGCACCGGTGAACAGGCCCACGGTGGCCTGCCAGTTATCTTCGTGCACGCCAATGGGTTTGAACAGCGGGGTGATGACGCGGCTGACGGACGCCAACGCCGAATCGTTAATGTTATCCGCCGCCTGGCCGCTCAGGGTGAAGCTGTTCAGCGCGCTGAGGAAAATACTGACGATCACAATTACTTTACCGGCACGGAGAACGAAGCCTTTCAGGCGCTGCCAGGTCTGGATAATCAAACTTTTCAGATGCGGCACGTGGTACACCGGCAGCTCCATCACGAACGGCGATGCTTCGCCACGCATGATGGTGTGTTTGAGCATCAGGCCGGTGAGGATAGCCATCACGATACCGAGTACGTACAGCGAGAACACCGCCAGCGCGCCTTCCTGACCGAAGAATGCGGCGGCAAAGACCGCGAAAATCGCCAGTCGCGCACCACAGGACATAAACGGCGCCATCATGATGGTCATCAGACGTTCGCGCGGGGCGTCCAGCGTACGCGCGCCCATTACCGACGGCACGTTGCAGCCGAAGCCGACAATCAGTGGCACGAACGATTTCCCTGGCAGCCCGAGGGATTGCATCAGGCGGTCCATCACAAACGCTGCGCGGGCCATGTAACCGGAGTCTTCGAGGAACGACAGGAACAGGTACATCATGCCAATCTGCGGTACCAGCGGTAGCACGGTGTTGATCCCGCCGCCAATCCCCTGCGCGAGGAAAATAGTCAGCCATTCGGGGAAGTGCAGGGTGGCACCCACCCACTGAATGCCGTGAATAAAGATAGCCACTGAACCCGCATCGAAAATCGGCTGCAGTGCGCCGCCGATGTTAATCGCCAGCAGGAACATCAGGTACATCACGAACAGGAATACCGGCAGGCCGAGGAAACGGTTGAGGATAATTCGGTCCACCGCGGCGGTGAAACGGCTCGGTTCGGCGGTCAGGGTGTTACTCACCACATCACACACGGCGGCGATGGACTGATAACGCGCATCGGCGATGTGCAGGGCCGGGTCATCCATTTCAGTTTGCAGGCGTTGCAAGGTGGAATCGAGTTGCTGTTGGGCGTGTTCCCCGGCAAAGCCGAGGCTGTAAATATCGCCTTCAAGCATTTGCAGCCCCAGCCAGCGACGCTGTTTGAGCGGCATCGCTTGCGGCATCACCTGCGCCAGAGAATCGGCTTCACGCAACAACGGCTGCGCGTAATGCACCAGCTCTAAATCGTCATTAGCCTGATGGCGGTCAATCGCCATTTTCAGGGCTTCAATGCCGCGTCCACGCGTCGAAACCAGCGGGATCACCGGGCAGCCGAGGCGCTTTGCCAGCGCGTCGACTTCGATGCGGATTTGCTGCTTTTCCGCGATATCCAGCATGTTCAGCGCTACGACGCACGGAATGCCGAGCTCCAGTAATTGCAGCGTCAGATACAGGTTGCGCTCAAGGTTGGAGGCATCGACCACGTTGATCAGCAGGTCGGCATCGCCGCTCAGAATATAGTGGCAGGCAATCTGCTCATCAAGCGACGTTTGCGAAGAGATAGTGGTCAGCGAATAGGTGCCTGGCAGGTCCACCAGCGTCACCTGATTATCGGTGGTGGTGAACTGGCCTTCTTTACGCTCAACCGTTACGCCGGACCAGTTGCCCACGCGCTGACGCGCGCCAGTTAACTGATTAAATAGCGTCGTCTTCCCGGAATTTGGATTGCCAATTAAGCCAATGGTTAATTTCTTCATTTTACTGGACTCGCTGTGTCTGGCAGGAATTAACGGATAAGCGCTTCGATTTCAATTAACGCCAGGTCTTTTTTACGTAATACCAGGCTGACGCGGCGGGTTTCAATATGAACCGGATCGCCGAGGGGCGCGACGCGCACAACATGAAAAGAAGAGCCAGGCAACATGCCAAGCGAAAGTAATTTCTGCCGATAAGCCGGGCTAATTTCGCGTGAGAACCCGGTTATCTTCCACGTACTGTCAGGAGTGAATTGCATAAGACCTGCTTGAGTCGCTAATTGAAAATCCCTTCATACGCGCGCAACGGCGTACGAAACCAAGGATGGTGCCAACAGGAAAGGATAAAATATCAACAGTGACGATGATAATGAGAATGGTTTCTGTCTTCAATCCATAAAATGTGAACGGATGTTCATTTACCGAATAATTGACGCGAATTTGATGTGGCTCAATATTTATTGCAGGGAAGGATGTTTGCGAAATAGCAGAATTGTTATCAGGGTGAAAACAATAATGCGAATAATTAACGAAAGGTAAAAAGGCGTGTCTGAATAATGTCGTGATACATCAGGCCCGCTTATAAATAAACGGGCCTGAAGGGCACAGTCTTATTTTTTCTTCATCGCCGCGGCCAGCGCATCCATCATGGCGCTATTTCCGGCAGGCGTGGCCTCACGACTGCGCGGTTTTGCCGCTTTGGCTGCCGGGCGCGCATTCTGCTCACGACCGCCTCCACCGCCACGACGGCTGTTGGTGTCGCCAGGCTGCTCGTCCAGACGCATGGTCAGCGCGATACGCTTACGCTGCATATCCACTTCCAGCACTTTGACCTTCACGATATCGCCCGCTTTCACCACGGAGTGTGGATCTTCGACGAATTTATCAGCAAGGGACGAGATGTGGACCAGACCATCCTGATGCACGCCGATGTCCACGAACGCGCCGAAGTTGGTGACGTTAGTCACCGCGCCTTCCAGCACCATGCCTGGCAGCAGGTCGTTCATGGTTTCCACGCCGTCGGCAAACTTCGCCGTTTTGAATTCCGGACGTGGATCACGGCCCGGTTTTTCAAGCTCTTTGATGATGTCAGTCACCGTCGGCAGACCAAAACGTTCGTCGGTGAAATCGACGGCTTTGACGTCACGCAGCGCGCTGCTGTTGCCCATCAAATCTTTCAGCGCCTGCTGGGTCACCGCCAGAATGCGTTCCACAACCGGGTACGCTTCCGGGTGAACGGTTGAGGCATCGAGCGGGTTGTCGCCGTGGTTGATACGCAGGAAGCCCGCACACTGTTCGAAGGCTTTCGGCCCCAGACGACTCACTTTGAGCAGTTGTTGGCGGTTCTGGAACTGACCGTTCTCATCACGCCAGGTCACGATATTCTGCGCCATCATGCGCGTCAGGCCCGCGACGCGGGTCAGCAGCGGAACGGAGGCGGTATTGAGGTCAACGCCGACGGCGTTCACACAGTCTTCCACTACCGCATCCAGTTTACGTGCCAGCTGGCTCTGGCTAACGTCGTGCTGGTACTGGCCGACACCGATTGATTTCGGGTCGATTTTCACCAGCTCTGCCAGCGGATCCTGCAAGCGACGGGCGATAGACACCGCGCCACGAATAGACACGTCGAGATCCGGGAATTCGAGTGCTGCGAGTTCGGAGGCGGAATACACCGACGCCCCGGCTTCGCTGACGATCACTTTTTCCGCCGTCACTTTTGGGAACTGTTTCTGCACGTCGAGGTAGAAACGCTCGGTTTCGCGCGAGGCGGTACCGTTGCCAATCGCCACCAGTTCGACGTTGTACTTTTCGCACAGCGCTGCCACGACAACCGCCGATTTTGCAGCCTGGCCGGTGTGAGGGTAAATGGTGTCGGTGGCGACCAGCTTGCCAGTGCCATCAACCACCGCCACTTTCACGCCGGTACGCAGACCTGGATCGAGACCCATGGTCGCACGCAGGCCCGCCGGAGCGGCCATCAGCAGATCGTGCAGGTTGCGGGCGAAGACGTTAATCGCTTCGTCTTCTGCACGTTCGCGCACGGTGCCCATCAGTTCGGTTTCAAGGTGCATCAGCACTTTGATGCGCCACGTCCAGCTCACCACGCCTTTACGCCAGCTGTCTGCCGGGGCGTTATTCAGACGCAGATTGAGATGGTCGATGATGATTTGTTCACAATGGCTCTCTTTTGGCGGCTCATCGAACTGCGGATTGGCGTTCAGGGAGAGTTGCAAGATGCCTTCGTTACGGCCACGGAACATCGCCAGCGCACGGTGAGATGGCGCGGTTGCAATCGGCTCGTGGTGATCGAAGTAATCACGGAATTTCGCGCCTTCTTGCTCTTTGCCGCTGACCACAACGGCGACGAGATGGGCGTTTTTCCACAGGTAGTTACGCACTTTCGCCAGCAGTTGGGCGTCTTCGGCGAAGCGTTCCATCAGGATATAGCGTGCGCCATCGAGGGCGGCTTTGGTGTCGGCCACGCCGTTATCGGCGTTGATGTATTTCGCGGCTTCGTCTTCCGGTACGTGCGACGGCTCGTTCCACAGCAAATCGGCCAGCGGCTCGAGGCCTGCTTCAATCGCGATTTGCCCGCGGGTACGGCGCTTCGGCTTATACGGAAGGTATAAATCTTCGAGCTCGGTTTTGCTCAGCGTGCCGTTGATGGCTTTCGCCAGTTCGTCGCTCAGTTTGCCCTGATCGTCGATAGATTTGAGAATCGACTGACGACGGTCTTCCAGCTCGCGCAAATAGCCAAGACGGGTTTCCAGGTTACGCAGCTGGGTGTCGTCCAGACCGCCGGTGACTTCCTTACGATAACGTGCAATAAACGGCACGGTGTTCCCTTCATCAAGCAGACGAACGGCAGCAGTAACCTGTTCGTTTCTGGCCTGAAGTTCACCCGCAATAATGCGGCAGAGCGAATCATTCATCATGGCTTTATTTCATCTGTAGGATCGAAAAACAGGGGATAGTTATACGGATTGGCCAGCCAAAATACCAGCCGGACCTATCCGTAATCAGAGTGTTCCAGGTGCGTTATTTCACGTACTCGATCTCATTGACATACCAACTGGCATCGCCCGCCGGAGTCTGCACAATGGCGAGGTCGCCGATCTCTTTTTTCAGTAGCGCGCGGGCCATTGGCGAATCGATGGAGATGTAATCTTTGCGCCCGAAAATTTCGTCATAGCCGACAATACGAAAGCGCTTGGTATCGCCATCGTCATTTTCGATTTCCACCCAGGCGCCGAAGAAGACTTTGCCTTCCTGCTGTGGGGAGTAATCGACGATTTTTAAATTTTCCAGGCATTTGGTCAGATAGCGAACCCGGCGATCGATTTCACGCAGACGTTTTTTGTTGTACTGATAATCGGCGTTTTCGCTGCGATCTCCAAGGCTTGCGGCCCAGGTGACTTTTTTTGTCACCTCAGGTCGGTCTTCGCGCCAAAGATAATCCAGCTCTTTCTTCAACTTCTCATACCCTTCACGGGTGATTAGCGGCGTTTTCATTGTGGTGCTACCTTGTGACTACTTGTGCTTGCGCACATTTTGCCTCATAGATTACGTCAATTGGTTAAAAAATAGTTTTCTGTGATGAATTGTACAGATAAGCTGCTGTAAAATATGCTTTGTAACAATTTCGGCTAGAATTTATACCAGATTTAGCTGGAGCCTGGCGTACGCTTTTTTGAGAATACGTACTCATAATTGTTACGAACCTTCTGGGAGTAAAAACAATGCAAGAGAATTATAAGATTCTTGTTGTGGATGACGACATGCGCCTGCGTGCGCTTCTTGAGCGTTATCTGACCGAGCAAGGCTTCCAGGTTCGAAGCGTCGCCAACGCCGAACAGATGGATCGCCTGTTGACCCGTGAATCCTTCCACCTGATGGTGCTGGATTTAATGCTGCCTGGCGAAGATGGACTCTCCATTTGTCGTCGCCTGCGCAGCCAAAGTAACCCGATGCCAATCATCATGGTGACGGCGAAAGGCGAAGAGGTTGACCGTATCGTGGGCCTGGAAATTGGTGCCGACGACTACATTCCGAAACCGTTCAACCCGCGTGAGCTGCTGGCCCGTATCCGTGCCGTGCTGCGTCGTCAGGCGAACGAACTGCCAGGCGCACCGTCGCAGGAAGAAGCGGTTATCGCATTCGGTAAGTTCAAGCTGAATCTCGGTACGCGCGAAATGTTCCGCGAAGACGAGCCTATGCCACTGACCAGCGGTGAATTTGCGGTACTCAAAGCGCTGGTAAGCCACCCGCGTGAGCCGCTGTCCCGTGACAAGCTGATGAACCTGGCGCGTGGCCGTGAATATTCCGCGATGGAACGTTCCATCGATGTGCAGATTTCCCGTCTGCGCCGCATGGTGGAAGAAGATCCGGCGCATCCGCGTTACATTCAGACCGTGTGGGGCCTGGGCTACGTGTTTGTGCCGGACGGTTCTAAAGCATGAGGCGAATGCGCTTCTCACCACGAAGTTCATTTGCCCGCACGCTGCTTCTCATCGTCACCTTGCTGTTCGTCAGCCTGGTGACGACCTATCTTGTGGTCCTTAACTTCGCGATTTTGCCGAGCCTTCAGCAGTTCAATAAGGTACTGGCCTACGAAGTCCGTATGCTAATGACCGATAAACTGCAGCTTGAGGATGGCACCCAACTGGTGGTGCCTCCGGCATTTCGACGTGAGATTTACCGCGAGCTTGGCATTTCGCTCTATTCCGATGAAGCGGCGGAAGATGCCGGGCTACGCTGGGCGCAACATTATGAATTCTTAAGTCAGCAGATGGCGCAGCAGCTGGGTGGCCCGACGGAAGTTCGCGTTGAAGTCAACAAAAGCTCGCCGGTTGTGTGGCTGAAAACCTGGCTGTCGCCCAACATTTGGGTGCGCGTGCCGCTGACTGAAATCCATCAGGGCGACTTCTCGCCGCTGTTCCGCTATACCCTGGCAATAATGTTGCTGGCGATAGGCGGTGCATGGCTGTTTATTCGTATTCAGAACCGACCCTTGGTCGATCTTGAGCACGCGGCTTTGCAGGTCGGTAAAGGGATCATTCCGCCTCCTCTGCGCGAGTATGGCGCGTCGGAAGTGCGATCCGTGACCCGAGCCTTTAACCATATGGCGGCAGGCGTTAAGCAGCTCGCTGACGACCGTACGCTGCTGATGGCGGGTGTGAGTCACGATTTACGTACGCCGTTGACGCGTATCCGTCTGGCGACGGAGATGATGGGCGAAGAAGACGGTTACCTTGCAGAATCCATCAACAAGGATATCGAAGAGTGTAACGCCATCATCGAGCAGTTCATTGACTACCTGCGTACAGGCCAGGAAATGCCGATGGAGCTTGGCGACCTGAATTCGGTGCTCGGCGAAGTCGTGGCGGCAGAAAGCGGCTACGAGCGTGAAATTGAAACGG
This sequence comes from Scandinavium manionii, assembly GCF_024764775.1. NCBI lineage: Bacteria > Pseudomonadati > Pseudomonadota > Gammaproteobacteria > Enterobacterales > Enterobacteriaceae > Scandinavium > Scandinavium manionii. Next base: position 364,979 of record NZ_JALIGC010000037.1, read on the forward strand.
ACATGCAGGCCGGAGAAATCCCGGTGCGGATGCACCCGCTGTCGATTAAGCGCGCACTGACCAATATGGTGGTTAACGCCGCGCGCTACGGTAATGGTTGGATCAAAGTCAGCAGTGGCAGCGAGCCAAACCGCGTCTGGTTCCAGGTAGAAGATAATGGCCCGGGTATCAAACCTGAGCAACGTAAGCATCTGTTCCAGCCGTTTGTTCGAGGTGACAGCGCGCGCAGCACCAGCGGCACCGGGCTGGGTCTGGCCATCGTGCAGCGCATTATCGACAATCATAACGGCTTGCTGGAGATTGATACCAGTGAGAAGGGTGGATTGTTGATTCGGGCGTGGCTGCCAGTGCCGGTCGTGCGAACGTCCAGTACCAAAGAAAGCTAAAAAAGGCCCGACACGATGATGTGTTGGGCCTTTTACTTTGGATGAAGGGCGGCGTAGCGCCACCCAGCAGTCGGTTACAGTTTCGGACCTGCCTCAACCAGCGCCGCACCCGCAGGGGTGTCGGTGTACTTCTCGAAGTTTTCCACGAACAGATTCGCCAGCGCTTTGGCTTTTTCCTGCCACTGCTCCGGTGATGCGTAGGTATTACGCGGGTCCAGAATGTGCGTATCCACACCTGGCAGTTCAGTTGGGATCTGCAGGTTGAACATTGGCAGCGTGAAGGTTTCAGTGTTATCCAGCGTACCGTCGAGAATGGCGTCGATAATGGCGCGCGTATCTTTAATCGAGATACGTTTGCCAGTGCCGTTCCATCCGGTATTGACCAGATACGCCTGCGCACCGGAAGCTTGCATACGTTTCACCAGTACTTCTGCGTACTGCGTCGGGTGCAGCGACAGGAATGCTGCTCCAAAGCAGGAGGAGAAGGTTGGCGTTGGTTCGGTCACGCCCCGCTCGGTACCCGCCAGTTTGGCGGTAAAACCAGACAGGAAGTGATACTGCGTCTGGTTAGCCGTCAGGCGTGAAACTGGCGGCAGCACGCCGAAGGCGTCGGCGGTCAGGAAGATAACTTTGGTTGCATGTCCCGCTTTCGACACCGGTTTCACGATATTGTCGATGTGGTAAATCGGGTAGGAGACGCGGGTGTTTTCGGTTTTCGACGCATCGTTGAAATCGATGGTGCCGTCGGCCAGCACGCTGACGTTTTCCAGCAGGGCGTCGCGGCGAATGGCGTGATAGATATCCGGCTCGGCTTCTTCTGACAGGCGAATGGTTTTCGCGTAGCAGCCGCCCTCAAAGTTAAACACGCCGTCGTCGTCCCAGCCGTGCTCATCATCGCCAATCAGGCGGCGCTTCGGATCGGTGGAGAGAGTGGTTTTTCCTGTGCCGGACAGGCCAAAGAACACCGCCACATCGCCTTTTTCGCCGACGTTCGCTGAACAGTGCATTGAGGCAATGCCCTTCAGCGGCAGCAGGTAGTTCATGATAGAGAACATCCCTTTCTTCATTTCGCCGCCGTACCAGGTGCCGCCAATCAGCTGCACGCGTTCGGTCAGGTTGAAAGCCACGAAGTTTTCAGAGTTCAGACCCTGCTGTTTCCAGTTCGGATTGGTGCATTTCGCGCCGTTCATCACCACGAAGTCAGGCTTAAAGGTTGCCAGCTCATCGTCCGTTGGGCGGATAAACATGTTTTTCACGAAGTGCGCCTGCCAGGCTACTTCGGTAATAAAGCGTACGCACAGTCGAGTGTCGGCGTTAGCGCCACAGTAAGCATCAATGATAAACAGGCGCTTACCAGAAAGTTGTTGGGTGACCAGTCCTTTGAGTTGCTGCCAGGTTTCCGGGGAGAGCGGTTTGTTGTCGTTCTTGCCTTTGCCTTTATCAGCCCACCACACGGTATTGCGGGTGGTGTCATCACGGACAATGTATTTATCTTTCGGCGACCGGCCGGTAAAAATACCGGTATCGACAGCAATCGCACCGAGATTTGTCAGAATACCGCGCTCATAGCCTTCCAGAGTGGGGTTGAGCTCTTCCTCAAATAACGTGTCGTAGTCGGGGTTGTAGACGATGTCCTGGGCGTCGTTGATTCCATAAGCCTTGAGATCCTGCGGGGTTATACCTTTAACACGCATGTCACTGCTCCTTAGCCAATATGTACTGCCAATGATTGTAGGGTTGTTTGAGGGTTATTGACCGCGACCAGGCTCATAGATTTGCGTATCCGGACTCTCGTCAAACTAACGGAAAACACGGTGACTCCTGTCACGAGGCGACACAGATTATGGCAGGAAACGTTTTTTAGTGGGGGGAAATGTTCCTAAACCGTCAACAAATGGTTTTATGAACTGATGGAATGTGAATGTAATCGCATTCCTGAAAATAAGTTACGGAAGAGTTACAGAAAAAATCGATTCACTTCTCGCAAGTTCCTCACCCAAACCCTTTGCCCATAGGAGCGAGGACCGGAGTGAGGGGACAAGCGATGACTAAATCAATGAACCTGCGGATCAGCCGGGGAGGCGTTGTTGCGGATCTCAGCAATGTCCATCGAATTGAACACGTAATGGCTGCCGCAGTAATCGCAGTTCATATCGATTTCGCCGTCATCGGCCAGAATGCTGTCAACTTCTTCATCAGGCAGCGTTCTCAGCGCATCGGCGCAGCGCTCACGGGAACAGGTGCACTTGAATTCGACCGTTTGTGGATCGTAAACCGTCACTTCTTCTTCGTGATACAGACGCCACAGCACGTCGTTCGCTGGCAGGCCAAACAGCTCTTCCGCTTTGATGGTGTCAGTCAGCGTCGCCAGGTGCTCGAAATCGGTAGTCTGTGCGTTTTGCGCTGGCATCACCTGCAGCAGAATACCGCCTGCCGCCATTTTGCCGTCATGCTCACCGGTACGGATGATCAGACGCGTCGGAAGCTGCTCGGAGCGCAGGAAGTAGTCTTCCAGACACGCCGCCAGCGTATCGCCTTCCAGACCCACTACGCCCTGATAGCGCTCGCCTTCTTCCGGCGCAATGGTGATAACCAGATAACCATTACCGACCAGCGTTTTCAGATCCGCGTTTTCCGGGATATCGCCCTGAACACGTGCCACACCGCGCAACTGCTGATTGTTGTTGCCGTTAATCACCGCCAGCGACATGGGACCATCGCCCTGCAGCTGCACGGTGATGTCACCGGCAAACTTCAGTGTCGCGGTCAGCAGACTGGTTGCCACCAGCAGCTCGGCCAGCACGTTTTTTACTGGCTGCGGATAGCTGTGGTTGGCGAGGACCTGCTCAAGCGTTTCGGAAACGGTGACCAGTTCGCCGCGTACGGCCACGTTTTCAAACAGATAGCGGTGTAATTGATCGTGTTGAATCATCATATTCTCTCTTAAGGGAACGGCTACTCACTGTTCCCATGTTTAAATCTCATCAGGTCGCGGCGCTCTTTTTTATCAGGGCGACGGTCCGGGTGCGGCATGGTCAACGCGTTGAGCTTGCGGGCCACGGCCATTTTTTCCCGTTTTTCGATACTTTCTGCAGTTTCTTCGTACAACAGCGTGGCTTCGGTGGCCGGGCGTCGCTGCTCGGTGATGCCTTTAATCATCACCGTCCGTTCGTCATTGCCCTGACGCAGCGTCAGCATGGCGTTCATCTCCACCACTTTGCTGGGTTTGCTGCGCTGTCCGTTGTAATGCACTTTACCGCCTTCTACCATTTCGCGCGCAACCGCGCGGGTTTTGTAGAAGCGGGCCGCCCAGAGCCACTTATCCAGCCGGACGGCGGTTTCGGTGGGTTTCTCTTTCATGGCTTCTCCTTCACCGGATCCCGGGGATCAGGCGACGATAATCATTCAATGCCGGATGACGCTGATACTGCTTTTCCGCAATGCCGGAGTCGGGATTGGTGACGCCCAGGCAGTAACGAATACCGAATAACGCGGCGGCATCGAGGATCGGCTCGCTGTCGTCAATGAACAGCGTCTTATGCGCATCCAGGGTGGTTTCTTCGGCAACTGCCTGCCACAAACGCTGATCTTCTTTCGGATAACCAAATGTGTGGGTGGAAAGTAATAAATCAAGGTGTGACGCCAGACCGGTATGTTCCAGCTTCACCGCCAGGTTATGCGGATGCGCGTTGGTCAGCAATATGCGGCGCTTGCCGCTGGCTTTCAGAGCATCCAGGAACGGCACGGTGTCTTCACGCAGCACGGCGTGTGGACCTTGCGCGGTCGTCATGGCGCAGATATCCAGCCCCAGACGCTCGCTCCAGTAATCCAGACAGTACCAGTTTAGCGTATGCTGCACGGCGTGATATTCCTGGCTGATCCGTTCCCGCGCTTCCTGCGGGCTGATGCCGTTTTGCGCGCCGTAGGTTTCCGGGACCAGCTGCTGCCAGAAATAATTGTCGAATGCGAGATCGAGAAGCGTACCGTCCATATCCAGCAGAACGGTGTCGACCTCGTTCCAGTCGATGTCAAAATGCATGTTGCGTCTCCAGCCGGAAGAATGCGCGACAGGTTATCACACCGGTCGCGCAAGCGGGAGCAGGGCGGTTTAGCTGTCTGTGGGATCCTGATGCAGCAGGTCAGGCGAGGTCAGCAGCACGGGGTTAAGGCTGCTTTCGTAGTATTTATGAATTTCCGCCATGCGCATGCCGTGACGATGATAGCGGCGAATGGCCTGAATCCCGTTCCAGGCAAAGCACGCGAGCATTGCCAGCATCAGCAGCGTAATGCTGACGTAGCGCCATAGGCCAGAACTGTCAGGCATACGGTGCAGATTAATGTGTTTGGTGCCATTGGCGTCGGTGTAGAGATTGGTGACAATCCCTTCGGCGTTGAACGGCGTATGCATCAGCATACCGGCGAGGCGCTGGAACTCGGTCCACTGTTCGTGTGCCGGGTAGTCGTACAGGCTGACCGACGGCCACGGCTGCGATACCAGATCGCTGCCTTCGTCACTGGCAATCAGGAAGCCGCCAGGCGCCGGGCTGTTTAAGGCCTGCGCCGCGCGTGAGGTTTCACGCATCACAAACGGTGCGGTTGAGGTTGTCACCAGGTTATCCAGTGATTCCGCGCTGACCGGGCGCAACAGCACGTTGACGCCATCCAGTTTTCCGGCGCTGGCCCGCTTAGTCAGTGTTTCCCAGTCGCGGGTATTACCGAGGTTGATCAGCGCATTCTTCAGGCGCGCACAGTCGTCTTCGGCAGAGCACAAATCTTGCGTTTTCAGCACGATATCGGCGAAATCATCTAACAATACCATCCCGGATTTCTGAATGGCCGATCGCAGAGCCGGGCTGACGCGAGAGCTGTCATCCGGGCTGGGATGCAGCTGGCGATTCACCGCCTGTATCAGCGCCGTGGCTTTGGTGACGATATCGGATTCCGGCAGCGGTAGCGGCGGGGCGTCATTCCAGATAATTTGCGAGCAGTCAAAAGGCATAAACGGCGAGTTATCCTGCGCGGTCCACGTGCCCTGCGAATGGATATTGCACATGCCGGTGCCGGAAATATGCAGCGTATCGCCAACACGCACGCCAGCCTGATCGAGCTGGTTAACGGTGGTGGCCTCAATAGTTTGCGCGCCTTTCAACCACGATATCGTAAACTTAAACGGCATCCCGAGGGGAACGCTCATCCACAGCATCACCACAATCAGCAGCGCGCCACCGGCAATAATGGCGCTGCGAAGCCAGTGCTGGAGCGGGAAGTGTTTCACTTCATTATGCAGCGACAAAAAACGTCCCTGACGCACGACGTGGCGGTCGAGATAAATGTCGATATCGGTTTGCTGGCCGAGATCCTGCGTGATAAACGGCTGCCAATGGCGCGGGTAAATCAGGTCGATAATGCCGAGCGAAATGTTGTTGATGTGTTCCTGGTCGTTTTCACCGAACAGACCCCAGCGTTTCGGCGTGCCTCGCAGGCAGTGAATTTCGCGCAGCGCGGTTTTCGACGGCGGAGCAAACAGGCCCCACAGGCCAAACGCCAGCAGCAATATCGCACCACCGGTGACCCACGGGACAAACACTTCCGGCACCATCAGGGCGCAGAAAAACAGCAGGAATGAGCCGACAATCAGCAGCGCTTCACGCAGGCCGTCCGGGCGACTCAGGGCATATTCTTCGTGGCTTTCCTGGCGAATATTCAGCAGTTCAATCTGCTCGCTTTCTTCCCCGCGAATGGATGCCTGGGTCGAGGGTATCTGCTCCAGCGCGAAGCCTCGCGCTTCCTGCTTATGGTCGCGCAGCGTATGGCCGTTGAGGGAAATGACCAGTGGCAGGGAATCGGTGTGAATCAGTTCAACTTCGTTCTCGTCATTGATGTATTGCTCCCAAAAAGGCGGCAGATGGATTTCAAGAGAGTCGAGGAAGTAGCGCCATTTGTTCGGATCTTCCGTGGTGATGCCGTAGCGGGTGATCGACTGAGTGACGATATAGACGGTGTTGCTCTGGGCATTAAGCGTCAGCACGGACGGCGCCACGGTGGCACCGGATGCAGGAACTTCCAGCGTTCGGCTCAGGCCTTCGACATAACTTTCGACGGCACTACGTTCTTCGCTGGACAGCTTGCGCGTAGTCGCGCCAGTAAACGCATGCAGCCGGGGAATACGCCGGTGCTGTGAGCGCTGTCGATAGAACCACCCTGCAAGCAATGCGCAGGCCAGCATAGCAGCGAAAAGAATCAAAAAGGTGCCCATGCTTTTCCCATCATACTTATTCTTACAGGTTTCGTCGGTTGCCCATTAACACAGAACGTGAGCCCGTAGTTAGCTATCGGCACGTATCACCCAGAACTTGAAAGATTTATTACGTTCTGACGCAACTTTTGAGCATATCAGAGGTCAACGCAAGCGAATATCAGCAAATTCTCAAATCCATTGCAAGGTCTTGACTTTTTGTTTAAAAAAGTGAATCACGGTGAAAGTTACACAAATGTAAATATGTGAAGTCGGGAATTGCCTAAACTGTGCGGCATGTCGCACAATTACCCTGTTATCACAGCAAACACAGGTCACCATGGATAAACCCTTAACAAAACCCACCATCCATAAAGTTGAAACGGTAGCGCGTTCTCGACTGTTTAGTGTGGAGAGCGTGGACCTGGAATTCAGCAACGGCGAGCGCCGCGTGTATGAACGGATGCGTCCTTCCACACGTGAAGCGGTGATGATAGTCCCCATTGTGGACGACCATCTTATTCTGATCCGCGAATACGCCGTGGGTACGGAATCGTATGAGCTCGGGTTTTCGAAAGGGCTTATCGATGCGGGGGAAACCGTGTTTGAAGCCGCCAATCGCGAGCTGAAAGAGGAAGTGGGATTCGGTGCCAATAACCTGACGTTTCTGAAGAAACTCGGGATGGCGCCGTCGTACTTCTCCAGTAAAATGAATATCGTGGTAGCGGAAGATCTTTATCCGGAATCATTGCCGGGTGACGAACCTGAACCGCTGCCGCAGGTGCGCTGGCCGCTGGCTCAGATGCTGACGCTGCTGGAAGACCCCGATTTCAACGAGGCCCGTAACGTGAGCGCGCTGTTCCTGGTGCGTGAATGGCTGAAAGCGCAGGGCCGCTTGAGCGAGTAGGCCTGGTAAGCGTAGCGCCACCGGGCAAAAGCCTCACGCGCTTTATTCAGATCAGCAAAAAGGCGCCAGAGGCGCCTTTTTTGTCAGAACAGTTCGTGAGTTTCGCCGTTATCCATCAGCGTGGTGCCCACTTCGCGCACCGCCTGTTGGGTTGGTTGTGTACCCTCGATAAAGTACTCTTCGCGACTGCTGCCCCCGCTTGCTAACTGGCCGGTGCTACGGTCGATATTGACCGTCACCACGCCCGCTGGCGGCGTAAATGGCTGTTCAGGTACGCCTTCCAGCGCCGCTTTCATGTATAGGTCCCAGGCTGGCTGTGCGCTCTTCGCGCCGCCTTCGTAGCCGGAAATCTGATCTTTAATCGCGCCGGAAGCGGTAGTGCGCCCGAGGTCACGGCGATGATCGTCAAAGCCAATCCACACCGATGTCACCACCCCCGGACCGTAACCTGAGAACCATGCATCTTTCGAGCTGTTAGTGGTCCCGGTTTTACCGCCGATATCATGGCGCTTCAGGTCACGGCCTGCACGCCAGCCTGTACCCTGCCAGCCTGGTTCGCCAAAGATGTTGGTATTCAGGGCGCTCTTGATCAGGAAGGAGAGCGGCGTGCTGATGACGTGTGGCGCATATTCCTGACCGCCGCTGCGCGCGACCAGCGCCTGGTTCGCTTGTTCAAGGCTAGGCATCGGTACCGTGGAGTTTTTAGGTTCCAGGGACGTGGCCACGTCTTCAACGTCTTTGTTTTCCAGCACGTCGGACTTTGGCGTATCCCCGTAAATCACCGGAATATCGCAATCGGCACAGGCAATTTTCGGTTTGGCTTCGAAAAGCGTCCCGGCCGCGTCGTTCTCAATTTTACTGATGAAGTACGGGTCAATCAGGAAGCCGCCGTTGGCCATCACCGAGTAACCGCGCGCCACCTGAAGCGGTGTAAAGGAGGCGGAGCCGAGCGCTAACGATTCTGTCCGCACAATGTTATTGGCCGGGAAACCAAAGCGCTGCAGATATTCTGCGGCGTAGTCCACGCCCATCGCACGCATCGCGCGCACCATCACCACGTTTTTCGACTGACCGAGACCCTGGCGCAGACGAATCGGACCGGCGTACTGCGGCGGTGAGTTTTTCGGACTCCAGTCGGAACCGGCGCCGGCATCCCAACGGGAAATTGGCACGTCGTTCAGAATGCTCGCCAGCGTCAGACCTTTGTCCATCGCCGCGGTATAAAGGAACGGTTTGATGTTAGAACCGACCTGGCGCAGCGCCTGGGTGGCACGGTTGAATTTGCTCTGGTTGAAATCAAAGCCGCCAACCAGCGCAATAATGGCGCCGTTTTGTGGATTGATGGACACCAGCGCGGAGTTTACGTCCGGAACCTGCGCCAGCCACCAACTTTCATTCACCTGACGAACCCAGATTTGCTGGCCGGTCTGGACAACATCGGTGACTTTACGCGGCGTTGAGCCCTGCTGGGTGTCGGATCGGTACGGACGCGCCCAACGTATTCCGTCCATGTTCAGCTGCACCGATGTGCCGTCGGCGGTCATCGCCATAGCTTGCTGAGGATCTGCCGATGTGACCACTGCAGGCTCAAGCGGCCCGTAGGTCGGCAAACTCTTCAGCGTATCGGTGATTTTTTTGCTGTCCCATGGGGTTTCGCCCACTTTCCACAGCACGTTGGTCGGACCGCGATAGCCGTGGCGCATATCGTAATCCATCACGTTGGTACGCAATGCGTTCTGCGCCGCCAGCTGATCTTTACGACCAATAGTGGTGTAAACGCGATAGCCGTCTTCGTAAGCCTGGTCGCCGTAACGGCTGACCATTTCCTGGCGCACCATTTCTGTCAGGTACGGCGCGGAGAAAGCAATTTCCGGCGCATGGTAGCTGGCATCAATCGGTTCGCGGACCGCTGAATCGTATTGCGCCTGGGTGATGTAGTTTTCACTCAGCATACGCGACAGCACCACGTTACGGCGGGCGGTCGCTCTGTTCATCGAATACAGCGGGTTAAAGGTTGACGGTGCCTTCGGCAGACCGGCAATTACCGCCATTTCGCTCAGCGTCAACTGATCAATCGACTTGCCAAAATAGACCTGCGCGGCAGCACCGACGCCATAAGCGCGATAGCCGAGATAAATCTTGTTCAGGTACAGCTCAAGAATTTCATCTTTGCTGAGCAGCTGCTCAATGCGGATCGCCAGGAACGCTTCTTTGATTTTACGCGTCAGCGTTTTTTCCGGGCTGAGGAAGAAGTTACGCGCCAGCTGCTGAGTAATGGTACTCGCACCCTGAGAGGCGTGGCCGGAGAACAGCGCCACGCTTGCCGCACGGAAAATCCCCACAGGGTCAATCCCGTGATGCTCGTAGAAACGGCTGTCTTCTGTCGCAATAAAGGCTTTCGTCAGCTCTGGCGGCATTTGGCTCAGGGTGACCGGAATACGACGTTTTTCACCGTACTGGGCAATCAGCTCGCCATCGGCGCTGAAGATTTGCATTGGGATCTGCAGGCGCACATCCCTGAGCGTGGCTACGTCGGGTAGCTGGGGCTCAATAAATTTGTAGAGGCCATATATCGAGCCTGCTCCCAGCAGAATGCAACAGACTGCAAGGATGAATAAATACTTTACGAACTTCACCGGAGATTTCCCATTTAGAGGTAATTGGGCAGTTTATAAACAAACGCGCGGTAGTATAAAGGCAAGCCTGAAGCATTGATATACCCGTCATATTTCAAACTGTATGGGCGTTGGCTCGGATGGGTTGAAGGATAAGGAGATCGTAAGAATGGCTTACAGTCAATGGCAGGCTGGATTGCACTTTCAGCAGGATAGTATCGTCTGCGTCGCGCTACAGAAAACACGTTTAGGGAGAGCATTACGCCGCTGGTGGCAACTGCCGCTGGAGGACAAGAACGACGATAAATGTACGGCGGCGGTGCTGCGGCGAATTCAACGTGAAATGCCGCGCTTTCATCGTGTTGCGGTCGCCGTTCCCGCCTCAGATACGCTACAAATACAGCTGCCACCGCCACAGATGTCGCTGCGTGAAAGCGAACTGGCGCAGTGGGTGGCCAGCACGGTGGCAAAACAGCTCGAGATGCCGGCCGAAAGTCTCATCTTTGACTATCAAAACGCTGACACGAATAGTTACAGCGTGACTGCCGCCAGACGGCACGATATTGAACAGCTGCAACAGAGTTTGCGCGCGGCGGGTCTGAATCTCTCGTCGGTCACGCCGGATGCCAGCGCCTTACAACACTTTCTGCCGTGGATGGACAGCGACATCCCGGGGATCTGCTGGCGCGACAAAGACCAGTGGCTGTGGGCAACGCGCACCGCCTGGGGCTGCAATGCAGAACTGCCCGACGGATTGATGGAATGCAGCACGCAGTCCGCTGGGGGGCAATGTTTTAATCCGTGGTTTCCCTTAAACCAGCTCCAGCCTCCGCTGCCGGAATGCGGTGACGCGTTTGCCATTGCCCTGGCGCTTGCCCTGGGAGTGAACTGAGATGCGCCGACAGGTGAACTTACTGTGCTGGCGCGAACAGCGCCGACGTGAGTGTTTACGGTTATGGGGCGCGATGTTTATCGGCGTTTTGTTGATAACGCTGGCGTTGATTATTGCCGGTCGCGCCCGGCAGTCGCAGCAGCATACCTGGCTGGCTTTGCGACAGGAGAGCGACCAGGCGGTGCGCCAGATGCTGACTCAACAGGAGCGGCGGCTGCGCGCGGAGCAAGCGCGTGTACGGGTCGTGCAACGGCGTGAGCTGCAGCGTGCAATGACACTTCGCTGGCAAACAACGCTGCTGACACTGGCGGAAAAAATGCCCGCGCAAGCGTGGCTCACCGCGCTGGAATGGCAGGGTGAGGCATTACGCTTCACGGGGCTGGCAAACCGCTTCCCCACATTGACTCAGGTTGAGCTTGTGGCTCGAAGCCTGCCGGGTTTTGGCCCGGTCACACCGGGTGCAACACGTCGCGATGAACAAGGGCACTGGCAGTTCAGCTATCAGCTACAGACGGAGGCCGTTGATGCAGAGTTTCGCTGACCGCTGGTGTGACTTTTCACCGCGGGTGCGGTTCGGCATCTGGCTCACGCTACTGGGTTTGCTAACGGTTATTGGGCGTTTTTGCAGCCGTGAACCGTTCATTGAGCCAGACCTGCCTCCACTCAACGCGCAGTGGCAGAAAATTATGCCGCTGCGACCTGTCGCTTCCCACGTATCTCCCGCGCCGACGAAACCTTTTTCAGCGCTTGATATGGACAGTCCTGACAGCCGTGTCGTGAGCTGGCAACCGGCGGGCAGCGGGGGAGAACTCACGCTGGAGGCAAACTGGCAGGGCATTCCGCTTTTATTTGATCAGCTGGCCGATCGGGGTCGCGCCGTCAGGGGGTTCAGCATCCAGCCGGAACAGCAGCATTTACGGCTGATTCTGCAGATTGAGGCGAACGGCGATGACTAAATGGCGGGTGCTAACCATGCTTGCGCTGCCGTATCTGCTCGGTATGCGCGACCCGTTCCAGCCAATAGAAGATCCCTGCGCCACATCGCAGCAGGCGCTCTGGCATTACCGCGGCTCGGTAAGCCACGGCGTGCTGAGAACGGGCATCGTGCTGGAACCCGGCGGCAAATGGCGACGCCTGAATCAAGGGCAGCGGCTGGAAAATGGCTGGACGGTCGCAGACGTTCAGCCCGACTACATGGACATCACTAGCGGCCAGGATTGCGAACCGTCGCAGTGGCGCTGGATGAAAGAGGGAACGAAACATGATTCGAAGGATGCTTCTGGGGTTACTGCTGATGGTCTTCGCGGTATCGGGCAAGGAAAAGGCGGTCTCGCTGACGGTGGATGAGGTGCCCGTTGCGCAGGTATTGCAGGCCATTGCCGGGTTGGGAGAGCGGAATATCGTTATCGCCCCCGATGTCAGCGGGCAAATATCACTCCAGTTCAATAACCTTCCGTGGATGCAGGCTTTGCAGACGGTGGTGGGCAGTGCGGGGCTGACGCTGGATACCCAGGGCAGCGTGCTGTTTGTGCATACCAAAGCGTGGCTCGCCGAGAAACAGGCTCAGCGCGAAGCGGAAACCCAACGGCGCTTATCGACGGTGCCGTTGAAAGGGCAAAGCGTCTCCTTGCAATACGCCGATGCCACAGAGCTTGCGAAAGCCGGGGAAAAACTGGTGAGCAGTCGCGGGACGCTGACGGTCGATAAGCGCTCTAACCGGCTGCTAATCCGCGATGACCAACTGCACATTACGGATTTGCTCGCCTGGATTAATGAGATGGATTTGCCGATTGGCCAGGTCGAATTAACTGCCCATATCGTCACAATGAATGAAAAGAGCCTGCGCGAACTGGGCGTGAAATGGAGTCTGGCCGATGCCGAAGGCAGCGTAGGCTCAGGCAAGATAACCACCCTGGGAAGCGACCTTTCGGTGGCAAACGCGACCACTCATGCCGGGTTTAACATCGGTAAAATCAGCGGAAGGTTGCTGGAGCTGGAGCTCTCAGCGCTGGAACAAAAACAGCAGCTGGAGATTATCGCCAGCCCGCATCTGCTGGCATCGCACTTACAACCAGCGAGTATCAAGCAGGGCACGGAAATCCCGTATCAGGTTTCCAGCGGGGAAAGCGGTGCGACGTCGGTGGAGTTTAAAGAAGCGGTTCTGGGCATGGAAGTGACGCCAACAGTGCTGCAAAATAACCGCGTGCGGCTCAAACTGAAAATCACCGAAGACATGCCCGGGCAAGTTTTACAGCAAGCGGAAGGGGAAGTATTGGCGATAGATAAGCAGGAGATCGAGACGCAGGTTGAGGTGAAAAGTGGTGAAACGCTGGCGTTGGGTGGGATTTTTTCGCAAAAAAATAAGACTGCGCGAGACAGTATCCCGGTACTGGGCGACATCCCCTGGTTGGGTCAGTTGTTCCGTCATGATGGAAAAGACAGCGAACGGCGAGAGCTGGTTGTGTTCATCACACCGCGTATTATTTCTGTGCAATAAAGGATTTACTGACATTCTTTTCGTACTGAACACGTTTCAGGTGTTTGACGTGAGACCGGATTTAGCATACAAGGAGTACCGATTTGAGAGTCGGTGCCCTGCAAAATCTGGTAATTATTAGAGTTGCCAAACCTGCCGGTATATTGAGATAATTTTCGGTCTGACTCTCGCACTATCGCATATGAGGTTTCAGTTCATGCCTGGCGTCGCCGTTGTGGTTCGCGTCGCGGGTTTATTATTAACGAAATAGTCTTAGTAGTACCGAAAAAATGGCAGAGAAACGCAATATCTTTCTGGTTGGGCCTATGGGTGCCGGCAAAAGCACTATTGGGCGCCAGTTAGCTCAACAGCTCAATATGGAATTTTACGATTCTGATCAAGAGATTGAGAAACGCACTGGCGCTGACGTGGGCTGGGTCTTTGATGTCGAAGGCGAAGACGGTTTCCGTGACCGCGAAGAAAAAATCATCAATGAATTGACGGAAAAGCAGGGAATTGTGCTGGCAACTGGCGGCGGCTCTGTGAAATCCCGTGAAACGCGCAATCGTCTCTCCGCTCGCGGCGTTGTGGTGTACCTCGAAACCACAATTGAGAAGCAATTGGCGCGTACGCAACGTGATAAAAAGCGTCCGCTGCTGCAGGTTGAAACGCCACCGCGTGAAGTCCTGGAAGCGTTAGCAGGCGAGCGTAATCCTTTATACGAAGAAATTGCCGATGTCACTATCCGCACTGACGATCAGAGCGCGAAAGTGGTGGCAAACCAGATTATTAATATGCTGGAAAGTAACTGATTCTGGTCAACGCTATACGAAATCGTTCAAGCTGCATCATGGCGGCAACGGCGTGAACTCTTGCTGACATCTGTCAGCAATCGGGGAGCGAAGGCAACCGACCAGCGAGCAGCCTGAAGGATTACGTGTAGATAGCCAGTAAATGCTAGTAACCAAGGTGGACGTCGCGTTATGGAGAGGATCACAGTAACTCTCGGGGAACGTAGTTACCCGATTACCATCGCGGCTGGTTTGTTTAACGATCCAGCTTCTTTCCTGCCACTGAAGTCGGGCGATCAGGCAATGCTGGTCACCAACGAAACTCTGGCACCTGTCTACCTGGACAAGGTACGTTTAGTGCTTGAACAGGCTGGCGTGAAAGTCGACAGCGTTATCATTCCTGATGGCGAGAAGTACAAGACGCTGGCAGTGATGGAAACGGTCTTCACCGCGTTACTGCAAAAGCCTCATGGTCGTGATACCACACTGATTGCCCTCGGTGGCGGCGTGGTAGGCGATCTCACCGGATTTGCGGCCGCAAGCTATCAGCGCGGCGTGCGCTTTATCCAGGTGCCGACCACGTTATTGTCACAGGTCGACTCCTCTGTTGGCGGAAAAACTGCCGTTAACCATCCCCTCGGTAAAAACATGATTGGCGCCTTCTGGCAGCCGGTGAATGTTGTTATCGATCTTGATTGCCTGAAAACGCTCCCTGCGCGCGAACTTTCCTCCGGCCTGGCCGAGGTTATCAAGTACGGCATCATTCTGGATGCAGAATTCTTCTCCTGGCTCGAAAACAACATCGATGCAGTGATGGCCCTTGATGAAAAAGCAATGGCCTACTGTATTCGTCGCTGTTGTGAGCTGAAAGCCGAAGTTGTTGCCGCAGACGAGCGCGAAACCGGCTTACGTGCTTTACTCAATCTGGGGCACACCTTTGGTCACGCTATCGAAGCCGAAATGGGTTACGGTAACTGGCTTCACGGTGAGGCGGTCGCGGCCGGAATGGTCATGGCGGCACACGCTTCGGAGCGCCTCGGTCAGTTTGAGGCAAAAGATACTCAGCGGATTATTGCCCTGCTCGAACGGGCGAAGTTGCCGGTTTCCGGCCCGCGTGAAATGTCTCCTGACGCGTACCTGCCGCATATGATGCGGGATAAAAAGGTCCTCGCCGGTGAGATGCGTTTGGTTTTGCCGCTTTCGATTGGCAAAAGTGAGGTGCGTGGCGGTGTTGCGCACGATGTAGTTCTTGGCGCTATTGCTGATTGTCAGCAGGCGTAACTAATAAGAAAGGTCATGTCGCAATAGCGGCGTTTAACTTCAGGTGATGTGCAAGTGTCGTTGGCATAAGCCTTTTAGTGGGGTGTTAAATGGATGAATTCAAACCAGAAGACGATCTGAAGCCCGATCCCAGCGATCGTCGTGCTGGTCGTTCCCGTCAATCTTCCGATCGTGAAAACGATCAGCAGATTAACTTCGATGACGTCGATCTCGACGCTGACGAACGCCGCCCGTCGCGTACCCGTAAGGTACGTGAAGAGCGCGAGGAACAAGATGAAGAAGCGTATTACGACGAGTCTGAAGAAGATCTCGAAGCGGAAGAGCCTGTAGAGCAACGCCCGCGCAAACGCAAAAAAAAGCCAGCCAGTAAACCGGCTTCCCGACAGTACATCATGATGGGTGTGGGTATTCTGGTTCTGCTGCTGCTGATTGTTGGGATTGGCTCTGCGCTGAAAGCGCCGTCATCTTCCAGCGAGCAGGCATCTACTGATGCGAAGAGCATCGATCTGAACGCGAACAACGGAGCACCAGCCGACCAGGCTAATGGCGCGCAGCCTGTCCCTGGCACTGCGCCAGTGGATCCGAATGCCGCGAATTCTCAGCAGGATGTTTCCCTGCCGCCAATCTCTTCTACCCCAACTCAGGGTCAGAATACTGCTGCGCCGCAAGGCCAACAGCGTGTCGAAGTGCAGGGTGACCTGAACAACGCGCTGACTCAACAGCAGGGCCAGATTGATGGTGCCGTTGCAAACTCCACGCTGCCGACAGAACCTGCAACCGTTGCGCCAGTGCGTAATGGTAATGCTTCACGTCAGCCAACCAACACCGCAGAAAGTGCACCTGCTGCCACGACCCGTCCAGAGCGTAAACACGCTGTGATCGAGCCGAAGCCGCAGAGCAAACCGCAGGCGACAGCGAAAGCCGTAGAACCTAAGCCGGTTGCGCAGCCTAAGCACACTGAAACTGCGGCGACCAGCACGCCAGCAAAATCTACCGCACCAGCGGCAGAGCCGGCTAAGCCTGCTGCTACCAGCACCGCAAAACCGGCTGCAACGACTGCAGCGCCAGCCGCAGCAGCGACTGCAACGGCAGCGACTGCAACGGCAGCGGGTAAAGAAACCGGTGATGTTGGCTCGCTCAAAACTGCTCCGGGCTCGCAGTACACCCTGCAGCTCAGCAGCTCGTCAAACTATGACAACCTGAACAACTGGGCGAAGAAAGAGAACATCCAGAAGTACGTGGTCTACCAGACGACCCGTAACGGTCAGCCCTGGTATGTGCTGGTCAGTGGTATGTATGCGACAAAAGACGATGCGAAACGTGCCGTTGCTGCGCTGCCTGCCAATGTCCAGGCGAAAAACCCATGGGCGAAACCGTTGCATCAGGTACAGTCCGACCTGAAACAATAGCAGTACATGACACAGCGCCTTCAGTCTGCATTTGCGGGCTGAAGGCGAATGTGTTTTTAAGCGCAGGATGCTGCAGGAGCTTTTCTCCTCAGCCGGAGAAAGTGTAAGTAGCCAGACAGCATGAAAAAAAATCGCGCTTTTTTGAAATGGGCAGGGGGTAAATATCCTCTGCTGAACGATATTGAAAAACATCTGCCACAAGGCGAATGTTTGATCGAGCCCTTCGTCGGGGCCGGTTCCGTATTCCTGAATACCCGCTATTCCCGCTATATTCTTGCTGATATCAACAGCGATCTGATTGATCTCTATAACATTGTCAAAACGCGGACCCCTGAGTACATCTCTGCCGCGCAGGCGATGTTTATCCCAGCCAATAACAATGCTGAAATCTATTACCAGCTGCGGACCGAGTTCAATCAATGCCGGGAGCCGCTGCGTCGTGCAGTGCTCTTTTTGTATCTGAACCGTCATGGCTACAACGGCTTATGCCGCTATAACATGAAGGGCGAGTTCAACGTGCCGTTTGGGCGTTATAAAAAGCCGTACTTCCCGGAAGCCGAGTTAAACCATTTTGCGTACAAGGCGCAGAATGCAGAATTCCACTGCATGTCCTACGAGGACTGCATGGCGATGGCGGACAAAGACTCCGTGGTGTACTGCGATCCGCCGTACGCGCCGCTGTCCGCGACCGCCAATTTTACCGCCTACCACACCAACAGCTTTAGCCCGGCGCAGCAAGCGCACCTGGCCGAAATGGCGGAAAAACTGGTCAGTAACCAAATTCCGGTGTTAATTTCGAACCATGACACTCCCGATACGCGTGAGTGGTACAAAGCAGCAAAACAATTTCAGGTTAAAGTCCGGCGCAGCATCAGTAGCAACGGTGGCACGCGCAAAAAGGTGGATGAACTGCTGGCTTTGTATCGCCCAGCAAAACCATAATCGTTTTCAAGGAGATGCGGATGAAACAGTATTTGATTGCCCCTTCGATTCTGTCGGCCGACTTTGCCCGTCTGGGTGAAGATACCGCGAAGGCTCTGGCGGCAGGTGGCGATGTTGTTCACTTCGACGTGATGGACAACCATTACGTACCCAATCTGACGATGGGCCCGATGGTGCTCAAAGCCCTGCGCAAATACGGCATCACCGCTCCGATTGACGTGCATCTGATGGTCAAACCCGTCGACCGCATCATTCCTGATTTTGCTGCTGCAGGCGCCAGTATTATCACTTTCCATCCGGAAGCCTCTGAACACGTCGATCGTTCTTTGCAGCTGATTAAAGAGCATGGCTGTAAAGCGGGCCTGGTTCTCAACCCGGCGACGCCGCTGAGCTACCTCGACCACGTGATGGATAAGCTCGATGTTATCCTGCTGATGTCCGTTAACCCGGGCTTCGGCGGCCAGTCCTTTATTCCGCACACGCTTGAGAAGCTGCGTGAAGTACGCCGTCGGATTGACGTCTCGGGTTTCGACATTCGCCTGGAAGTCGACGGTGGCGTGAAAGCCAATAACATTGGTGAGATTGCTGCGGCAGGTGCCGATATGTTTGTCGCCGGCTCGGCCATTTTCGACCAGCCGGACTACAAAAAAGTGATTGATGAAATGCGCAGTGAACTGGCAAAGGTAAGTCATGAGTAAATTAGAAACCATTCAGGGCGTTGCGTTTGATCTCGACGGCACGTTAGTGGATAGCGCGCCAGGCTTAACGGCAGCGGTAGACAACGCGCTGTATGCCCTGGAATTGCCGACCGCTGGCGAAGAGCGAGTGATAACCTGGATTGGTAACGGCGCCGATGTGCTGATGGAACGCGCGCTGACCTGGGCGCGCCAGGAGCGTGCCAGCCTGCGTAAAACGCAGGGCAAACCGTCGGTTGACCATAGCGATATTCCGCAAGAAGAGCAGCTACGCGTGCTACGCAAACTCTTCGACCGTTACTACGCAGATTTCGCCGAAGAGGGCAGCTATCTGTTCCCGGCGGTGGCGGAAACGTTAAGCGCGCTGCATGCCAAAGGCCTCCCTCTGGGGCTGGTAACCAACAAGCCTTCGCCGTTCGTCGCGCCAATCCTTGACGCGTTAGATATCGCCAAATATTTCTCCGTCGTGATCGGTGGGGATGACGTAGAAAACAAAAAACCGCACCCCGATCCGCTACTGCTGGTGGCGAAGAAATTGGGCGTGGCCCCGGAAGCGCTGCTGTTTGTTGGCGATTCCCGCAATGATATTCTCGCGGCTCAGGCCGCTGGTTGCTGTTCCATTGGCCTGACCTATGGCTACAACTATGGCGAAGCCATTGCCGACAGCAATCCCGATTTTGTTTTTGACAGCTTTAACGATTTGTTGCCCGCGCTCGGGCTCCCGCACAGTGAAATTCAGGAAGTGAAAAATGACTAAGCCCATCGTATTTAGTGGCGCACAGCCCTCAGGTGAACTGACCATTGGCAACTATATGGGTGCGCTGCGTCAGTGGGTGAACATGCAGGACGATTACCATTGCATCTACTGCATTGTTGACCTGCACGCCATTACTGCCCGCCAGGACCCTGAGAAACTGCGTAAAGCCACCCTCGACACCCTGGCGCTTTACCTCGCCTGCGGTATCGATCCGGAGAAAAGCACCATCTTCGTGCAGTCTCACGTGCCAGAACATGCCCAGCTCGGTTGGGCGTTGAACTGCTACACCTATTTCGGCGAGCTGAGCCGCATGACCCAGTTTAAAGACAAGTCAGCGCGCTACGCTGAGAACATCAATGCCGGTTTGTTCGATTACCCGGTGCTGATGGCGGCAGACATTCTGCTGTATCAGACTAATCAGGTGCCGGTGGGTGAAGACCAGAAACAGCATCTGGAACTGAGCCGCGATATCGCCCAGCGCTTTAACGCGATTTACGGTGATGTGTTCAAAGTGCCTGAGCCGTTCATTCCGAAATCCGGGGCGCGTGTTATGTCGCTGCTGGAGCCGACCAAGAAGATGTCCAAGTCTGACGATAACCGCAACAACGTTATCGGCCTGCTGGAAGATCCGAAATCCGTTGTGAAGAAAATCAAACGTGCGATGACCGACTCCGAAGAGCCGCCGGTCATCCGCTATGACGTGCAGAACAAAGCGGGCGTCTCCAACCTGCTGGATATCCTCTCCGGTGTGACCGGTCAGAGCGTTCAGGAGCTGGAACAGCACTTCGAAGGCAAAATGTATGGTCACCTGAAGGGCGAAGTTGCCGAGGCGGTGTCTGGCATGTTGACCGATCTGCAGGAGCGCTATAACCGCTTCCGTAACGACGAAGCGCTGTTGCAGAAGATTATGCGTGAAGGTGCGCAGAAGGCTAGCGCTCAGGCGGCTGAAACATTAAAAGCGGTGTACGAAGCCATTGGTTTTGTTGCCAGGCCGTAAGCGTATTAGAAAATAACAAAACCGGGATAAATTTCCCGGTTTTTTTACGGACCGTATTGATGATTAATATTCTGCCGGGCCACAGCCGCCAATAATTCGTGAAATAGAAATGGCAGGATGCAGAAGATAATCATAGCCACAGCTTTTACTTTTGTTTTCAACGTGCCCGGAGCAGGCGCTAAGCGTGCCGACTGCGGCCAGTAAGGCTACAATTTTTATCATTCTTTTCATGAGGTAATCCCTTAACTATACAAAGTGAGTTGCAGCGTGATGATGCTTAAACGAGGCGCGTCTATTATCATCGGCAGCGAGTGAATTTAAGGAATTATGCGGGCGGCGACAACGATTATTGTTATTTTGATGGGTCTGTATCTGGACATGATATTACTGTGAATATCATGGGTGGGAATTATCATTTTAATAAAGGTGCTCAGGGTGCCGAATATTATTTTGTGTTTACAATATTCGGCATCCGGCAGGCTATTTAGTGATTCGAATACCAGTTTAATTTTTCACGCAGTTCCACAACCCGCCCGACGATGATCAGCGCCGGACTGGCAACCTGCTGTGCCAATTCGCTCAACTGTGCCAGGTCACCGCTGACCACGCGCTGGTTCACGGCGGTACCGTTTTCTACCAACGCGACAGGCATATTGAGCGGCATTCCGTGTTCGGTGAGTTTCGCTTGAATGGTCGCCGCCTGATTCAGCCCCATGTAGAACACTAGCGTTTGTTTCTCCGCCGCCAGATTATGCCAGTCGAGTTCGCTTCCGGTTTTGAGATGGCCCGTCACCAGGCGCACACTTTGAGCGTAATCACGATGGGTCAGTGGAATGCCCGCATAGGCAGAACAACCTGAGGCTGCCGTAATACCTGGTACCACAGAGAACGGGATCCCGGCGTTGCACAGGGTTTCCAGCTCTTCGCCACCGCGACCAAAGATAAACGGATCACCACCTTTCAGGCGCACCACGCGTTTGCCCTTTTGCGCTTCACGCAGCAGAATTTGATTAATTTCTTCCTGCGGCACGCAGTGATATCCCGCGCGTTTACCGACGAAAACGCGATCGGCATCGCGGCGTACCAGATTCATGATGTCGTCCGATACCAGACGGTCATAGACCACGATGTCAGCTTGCTGGATCTGCTGTAAACCTTTCAACGTCAGCAGCCCGGCATCACCCGGCCCGGCACCGACCAGTACCACTTCACCGCGATTATCCAGCGGTTCACTGAGCAGGCGTTCGGTGATTTCCGCGACCGCTTTTTCATCCTGATTTGCCAGTGACTGCGCCAGACGGTCGTTCACAAACAGTTTTTCCCAGAAACGGCGACGCTCGCCGACGCTGGCAAACTGCTTTTTCACCCGTCCACGAAGCTGGCCCGCAAAGCGGGCAACCTGGCCGAGATGCTGCGGCAACAGAGATTCCAGCTTTTCACGCAGCAGGCGCGCCAGCACCGGAGACGTTCCACCGGAAGAGACGGCGACCATCAGCGGCGAGCGATCAATAATCGATGGCATGATGAAGCTGGCTTGTTTCGGTGCATCGACCACGTTACAGAAAATACGGCGTTGCTCTGCTTCTGTACTGACGCGCGCATTGACCGCATCGTTATCGGTGGCGGCGATCGCCAGCCAACAGGTGTCGAGCAGCGTTGAATCAAATTCCCCTTCTACCAGCGTCAACATGCCGGCTTCGGCCCACACGTGGAACTGGGGTTCGAAGTTGAGCGCGTTAACGGTCAGGCGTGCGCCCGCATCCAGCAGCAGGCGGGCTTTACGCTCGGCTACGTCGCCGCCTCCGACTAACAGACAGTCACGGCCACGCAGCTGGCAGAAAATGGGTAAGTGATCCATGGGCGTCTCGCTAAGTACAGGGGAAACAAATCCGGCGGCAGAACGCCGCCGGAAGGGTCATCAGGCTTTCAATTGTACCTGACCGTCTTTCACGCGCACCTCAAAATGTGCAATGGAGTGGCTTTCATCTTCCATGCACAGGCCGTCACTGAGACGGAAGCGCTGTTTTTTCAGCGGGCTGGCGACCCACAGCTCACCGTTGTGTTCCGCGATAAGACCGCGAGACAGGACGCTTGAACCGAAAAACGGGTCGATGTTGCTGATGGCGAACACCTGCTGGTCATGATGCGGACGGAAAATCGCGACCTGCTCCTGGCCTAATAAGGCGCAGACGCCGGTAGCAGGCAGGATGGCGTCGATGTTGCAGATATTTACCCACTGGCTCATACGTTTTCCTCCACCAGAGTTACTGGGATGCGCTCGTACGGTGTGGCCGGACGATGCTGTTCACGTTCAGGGACAATCTGCACATTCGGATCGCGCTGCGCGCTGTTCACGAAGTGTTTGAAGCGGCCCTGTGCTGCCGGGTCGTTGACGGTTTCAGTCCATTCGCAGGCGAACATTGCGCGCAGGCGGCTCATCTCTTCTTCCAGATGAGCGTTCAGACCGAGTTTATCGTCGATGATAACGGCTTTCAGGTAGTCGATGCCACCTTCCAGGTTATCCAGCCACGGTGCGGTACGGGTCAGTTTGTCTGCGGTGCGGATGTAGAACATCATGAAACGGTCGAGGTATTTCACCAGCGTTTCAGCGTCGAGATCGGCTGCCAGCAGATCGGCGTGGCGTGGTTTCATCCCGCCGTTACCGCAGACGTACAGGTTCCAGCCTTTTTCAGTAGCGATGATACCGACGTCTTTACCCTGGGCTTCCGCACATTCACGGGTACAGCCGGAAACGCCAAACTTCATTTTGTGCGGGGTACGGATGCCTTTGTAACGGTTTTCCAGCTGCACGCCGAAGCCGACGCTGTCGCCCACGCCATAACGGCACCAGGTGCTGCCGACGCAGGTTTTCGCCATACGCAGCGCCTTCGCATAGGCGTGACCGGTTTCAAAGCCCGCATCAATCAGCTGACGCCAGATTTCCGGCAGGTCATCTTTTTGCGCACCGAACAGGCCGATACGCTGGGAGCCGGTGATTTTGGTGTAGAGATTAAATTCCTGCGCGATACGACCGACCGCCATCAGCCCGTCCGGGGTGATTTCGCCGCCAGCAGAACGTGGGATCACCGAGTAGGTGCCGTCTTTCTGAATGTTGGCGAGGAAGTTGTCGTTGGTGTCCTGCAACGGCGTGTGCTGCGGCTTGAGGATGTACTCATTCCAGCAGGAAGCCAGCAGGGAGCCGACGGTTGGCTTACACACTTCGCAGCCGTAGCCTTTGCCGTATTTTTTTAGCAGTTCGTCGAAGGTTTTAATGCCTTCCACGCGGATCAGGTGGTACAGCTCCTGACGGGAGAATGCAAAGTGTTCGCAGAGGTTGTTGTTCACCTCGATGCCCTGTTTCGCCAGTTCAGCGTTCAGGACCTGTGTCACCAGCGGAATACAGCCGCCGCAGCCGGTTCCGGCCTTGGTTTCTGCCTTCAGGGCGGCAACGGTGTGACAACCCTTATTGATGGCGTTGACCAGGTCACCTTTGGTGACGTCGAAGCAGGAGCAAATCTGTGCGCTGTCCGGGAGTTTGTCGACGCCAATCGCAGGTTTGCCGTTCGCCGCATGGGCAGGCAGGATCAGCGCGTCCGGGTTTTCCGGCAGTTCGATGGCGTTCAGTACCAGCTGCAGCAGGTTGCCAAAGTCGCTGGTATCACCGACCAGTACCGCGCCGAGCAAGGTTTTGTTGTCAGGGCTGACGATCAGGCGTTTGTAGACTTCTTTGCTTTCGTCGAGATAAACATAGCTACGTGCGCCCGGCGTACGGCCGTGTGCGTCACCGATCCCGCCGACGTCTACGCCGAGCAATTTCAGCTTGGCGCTGAGATCCGCGCCTTCAAAGACATTTTCTTTGCCGAGGATGTGATCGACGGCGACCTGAGCCATTTTGTAGCCCGGGGCAACCAGACCATAGACTCGGTTGTTCCAGCTGGCACATTCGCCGATCGCGTAGATATCCGGGTCGGAAGTCTGACAGGTGTCATTCACCATGATCCCGCCGCGCTGTCCGGTTGCCAGGCCGCATTGGGTCGCCAGTTTGTCGCGTGGACGAATACCGGTGGAGAAGACGATGAAATCAATTTCGAGCTCGCTACCGTCGGCGAAGCGCATGGTCTTACGCCCTTCGGTGCCTTCTTGCACGATCTCTTTGGTATTTTTGCTGGTGTGGACTTTTACACCGAGGCTTTCGATTTTGCGCTTCAGCTGGTCGCCGCCCATTGGGTCAAGCTGTTCCGCCATCAGCATCGGGGCAAATTCGATAACGTGGGTTTCGACGCCGAGGTTTTTCAGCGCGCCAGCGGCTTCCAGACCAAGCAGGCCGCCGCCGACTACTGCGCCACGTTTGCTGCGACGGGCGCAGGCTTCGATGGCGTTGAGGTCTTCGATGGTGCGGTAAACAAAGCAATCCTGCGTTTCAGAGCCTTTGATCGGTGGGATCCACGGGTAAGAACCCGTCGCCATGATCAGTTTGTCGTAAAACACTGAACGACCCGCACTTGAGTGAATCACCTTTTCCTGACGGTTTATGGTGATAGCGCGTTCGCCAAGCAGAACTTTAACGCCATGTTTCTCATAATATCCTTCACGTACCAGCGAAAGTTCTTCCGCAGTATGGTGAGAGAAGTAAGATGAAAGATGGACGCGGTCGTAGGCGATACGGGGTTCTTCACAGAAGACGGTAATCTCAAACTGGTCCGCCGGGGCTTTATCGAGAAGATCCTCAATAAAGCGGTGGCCGACCATGCCGTTACCGATAATAGCGAGTCTGACTTTGCTCATTTTTGCCTCGATTTCTTTTCTATTACCGCCTACCTTAACGATTCAGCATGGTTACTTATTGATGTGAATCAAATACGCCTTTACCTACCCCTTAATGGGTAGTCGATTGATTTGTCAGGATTTTTATAAGTAACGGAAATGACAGAGTTTTCTCGGCTGCTGAAATAATGTACAAAAAATGCGGGTTTTAACCTAAAAATGAATCAGGGTGTTCACCGCACCGATTCGGGAGAATGAAGATGGGCACGACACCGTTATGGCTGATTGATAACGTGCGGTTGCCAGAGCGCGAAGGATTGTGGCAACTGAGTATCGAGGATGGACGTTTCCATGCGATTACCCCTATGGGTGAATCCCGTCACGACAGTATCGAAGTCCTCAATGCGCGCGGTGGTCTGGCTCTCCCGCCGTTTATCGAACCGCATATTCATCTGGATACCACCCAAACTGCCGGGGAGCCAGGCTGGAACCAGTCCGGCACGCTGTTTGAAGGGATTGAGCGCTGGGCCGAACGCAAGGCGATGCTCACGCACGACGACGTAAAAACCCGTGCGTGGAAGACGCTGAAATGGCAAATCGCCAACGGGATCCAGTTCGTGCGCACTCATGTTGATGTCTCCGATCCGACGTTGACCGCGTTGAAAGCGATGCTGGAAGTGAAGAAAGAAGTCGCGCCGTGGGTTGAGTTGCAGATTGTCGCGTTTCCGCAGGAAGGGATTTTGTCCTATCCCGACGGCGCGGCGTTGCTGGAGAAAGCCTTGCAGCTGGGGGCTGATGTGGTCGGCGCCATCCCGCATTTTGAATTTACCCGCGAATACGGCGTAGAGTCACTGCACATCGCTTTCGCGCTGGCGAAGAAATACGATCGGCCGCTGGATATTCACTGTGATGAAATCGACGACGAACAGTCCCGCTTTGTCGAAACCGTGGCGGCGCTGGCGCTGAAAGACGGTATCGGCCCACGCGTTACCGCCAGTCATACCACGGCGATGCATTCGTATAACGGGGCGTATACCTCGCGGCTGTTCCGTTTGCTGAAGATGTCAGGTATTAACTTTGTGGCGAACCCGCTGGTGAACATTCATCTGCAAGGCCGTTTCGATGACTATCCGAAACGTCGCGGCATCACGCGAGTGAAAGAGCTGCTCGGGGCGGGCATCAACGTCTGCTTTGGCCATGATGATGTGTTTGACCCGTGGTATCCGCTCGGCACCGGCAACATGCTGCAGGTTCTGCATATGGGGCTGCATGTCTGTCAGATGATGGGCTATCAGCAGATTAACGACGGGCTGAATTTGATTACTCATAATAGCGCCCGTACTTTCGGTGTGGCGGATTATGGTATCGACGTAGGCAAGGTGGCGAATCTGATTATTCTGCCTGCCGAGAACGGCTTTGAGGCGGTGCGTTGTCAGGTGCCGGTGCGCTGGTCCATTCGTCAGGGCAGAGTCATTGCGACGACGCAACTGGCGCAAACCTGGGTACAGACCGATATCGGTGGTGAGGAGTTGTCTTTTACGAAAAACAGCCCCTTCGCTGAGCGCAAAGGGGCGTAATGACAGAGCTTAGTGGCTGGCTTCCGTCGTGTTGTGCTGACGGTGGCGGCTGACAAAGCCCAGAATCACACACATCACGAACACCACTGCATACAGGCCATTTGCGGTGTGCAGTGCAGCCAGAGGGCCGCTGTGTGCCACAATCGGGCCGGTGACCACGAAGGTCAGCATGGTGCCGATGGTGCCGCAAGTCAGGACGAAGTTCACCAGCTTCGGTGACGCCACTTTGGTTTGCTGCGATCCGAGGGTAATAATTGAGGTGTAAATGGCGCTGGAGAAGAAGCCCAGGGTCAGAATGAACCACGGCATGTGCTCCGGCGAACCGTTGATGAACAGATACATCAGCACGGTTGCCATGCCAGCCAGCACCATCAGAATGCGTTGCAGGTCGAAGAAACGCAGAATGAAGCTAAACGCCCACATGCCGAACATGTAAGACATCCAGAAATCACTCACCAGCTGGCCCGCATCACTCAGGCTCATGCCCAGGCTTTTCGCGTATTCCGGCACCCAGGAGATAAAGCCCAACTGGCCGAGGATGTAGCACAGCGCCGCCACGGACAGGAACAGAACGCCAATGCCCCATTTTTCTTTAGCGACCGGCAGCGCGCTCTGCTCGGCTTTTTTGCCCAGAACCGGGAAGTCACAGCCGAAAGTCAGGACGAAAATCGCGACGTACACCAGACCGATGCAGGCGTACACCCAATACCATTCAATGCTACGCGCCAGCAGCCATGCAGCAACCATCGGGAAAATCATCCCCGCCATGCTGAAGAAGGAGTCGGTAAACAGCAGGCGTGCGCCGCGCTGACGGCCTTCGTACATGTGAGTGATGAGGAATGTCCCGATCGACATAGTAATCCCGCTGACCAGCCCCAGAACGAACATTGAGGCAGAGAACAATGCGAGGCTATGGCTGGTCATCAGACCGGCGACGGCAAGCACCATCAGGATAAAGCCGAAACGCAGCTGCGTTTTCAGCGGTACGATTTCCATCAGCCAGGCGTTCAGGAAGATAGAAATCAGGATCCCGGCGTTCAGGAAGGTGAAGGTGTTGCTCATGCTGGAAACCGGCAGGTGGAAATAATCGGCGATATTTCCCATCACCATTCCGGTGACGATCACCAACGCGCCGGTGAGCGCGTAGGAGAAAAAGCTGATCCATGTGAGCTTGATGCGATTGCTGTTAGTCATGACTGGCCTGTGAATAGAACTGTAAAACGCATTGACAATGCGAGGGGTGGACAGATTTTATGCATTACAGTGACCGAGGCAAATATTTATTCTGAAAACGATGAAATAATTAATAATTAATGGTGATATTTGTCACACTTTTGCAATGCCTCTTACACTCCCCACCAGGTTACAACTGTTTCTGTTGAGTAAACTTTAGTAAAAGGCTGGTCTGCGAGTCGAGAGCCTTTTAGAATCAAGCGATTCGCAGGCTCTCTCGTTCCCGTTTAAGGAATTCACATGCTCAAATCTACTCTGGCTGCCGTCGCGGCTGTACTTGCAATTTCGGCAATCTCACCTGCAGCCATGGCGGCAAAAGCAGATCCGCACGTATTGCTGACCACCTCCGCCGGTAATATTGAGCTGGAGCTGAACAGCCAGAAAGCCCCGATTTCCGTTGAGAACTTCGTGAGCTACGTGAACAGTGGTTTCTATAACAACACAACGTTTCACCGTGTGATCCCGGGCTTTATGATCCAGGGCGGCGGTTTCACCGAGCAGATGCAGCAGAAACAGCCTAATCCACCTATCAAAAATGAAGGCGACAATGGCCTGCGTAACACCCGCGGCACCGTTTCCATGGCGCGTACTGCCGACAAAGACAGCGCAACCAGCCAGTTCTTCATCAACGTCGCAGACAATGCGTTCCTCGACCACGGCCAGCGTGATTTTGGATATGCGGTGTTTGGTAAAGTTGTGAAAGGCATGGACGTTGCCGACAAAATTTCCCAGGTGGCTTCCCATGACGTCGGCCCTTACCAGAATGTGCCGACAAAACCGGTCGTTATCCTCTCTGCGAAAGTCCTGCCGTAATCCTTCCTGACTCGGGCCTTCCTGCATAACCCGAAATTGCTGCTTATACTTGTGGCAAAAGCGGAACTGTCAGGGAGGTCCAGATGAAAAAGCTCACCGATAAGCAAAAAATTCGTCTATGGGAACAGCGGCGTGGTCGCTCGTTTGAGGCCAGTTGTCGGCTGGACGTGCCCGAACCCCACGCACAGGACGCGCTCTTTGCACAGCGAGTCGCCACGCTTGAGCTTGGTCCACTGCATCGCGGTTTGCCGTGGTTATGCGCTATTCACCAGCAGCTTTTCCAGGATGCCTGGGATTGGGCAGGAGAACTGCGTGAGGTTGATATTTCCAAGGGTGATACCCGTTTCTGCCATTTCGAATACATCGAAAACGAAGGCAACGACCTGATGCAGGCGCTGGAAGATGAGCATTACCTCGTCGCACTTCCCAAAGAAGAGTTCATTAAGCGCCTGGCGCACTATTACTGTGAAATTAATGTGTTGCATCCGTTCTTTGTCGGCAGTGGCCGGGCGCAGCGCGTGTTCTTCGAGCAGCTGGCGATCCACGCGGGCTACGTGCTGGACTGGAGCGTAGTCGACCCGCAAACGTGGAGTCAGGCGAACCAGAGCGGGACGATGGGTGATTTACAGCCGTTGATGACGCTGTTCACTAAAGTGGTGAGCGAAGCGCAGGAAACTGAGTAGAATAGCGCGGTTTGCTGTCACCGGAGCCGCTATGATCCTGCTTATTGATAACTACGATTCGTTCACCTGGAATCTTTACCAGTACTTTTGCGAGCTGGGTGCCGAGGTGCAGGTCAGGCGAAACGATGACATCACGCTGGATGAAGTCGCCCGGTTGTCTCCTGATAAAATCGTGATTTCCCCCGGCCCCTGCACGCCAGATGAGTCCGGGATTTCACTCGATGTGATTCGTCTTTACGCGGGCAAAATCCCAATCCTCGGCGTTTGCCTCGGTCATCAGGCCATCGCCCAGGTTTTTGGCGCCACTATCGTGCGGGCGGCAAAAGTCATGCATGGCAAAACTTCCCCGGTGACGCATACCGGCGCAGGCGTATTCGGCGGACTGAATAATCCTCTCACCGTTACGCGCTATCACTCTCTGGTCATTGACCCGCCCACGTTGCCTGCGGAATTTGACATCACTGCGCTGAGCGAAACGGGCGAAATTATGGGGATTCTCCATCGCGAATGGGACCTGGAAGGGGTGCAGTTTCACCCGGAAAGTATCCTTAGCGAGCAGGGGCATCAACTTCTAAAAAACTTCCTCAAGCGATAATTCATCTTGCCATGAAGTGATTTATTATGCATATTTTGTGATTATTATTTCATAATCATTGCTGCGTAAGAGGATTATCATGGCGACTGAACAGGCTGCAATTACCCGTGCCACATTTGATGAAGTGATCCTGCCCATTTATGCCCCGGCGGATTTTATTCCGGTGAAAGGCAACGGCAGTCGCGTGTGGGATCAGCAAGGTAAAGAGTACGTTGATTTTGCGGGCGGTATTGCGGTGACGGCGCTGGGGCATTGCCACCCGGCACTGGTTGAGGCGCTGAAAAGCCAGGGCGAAACCCTGTGGCACACCAGCAATGTGTTTACCAACGAACCGGCGTTGAAGCTGGGGCGTAAGCTGGTGGCCTCGACGTTTGCCGAGCGTGTGGTGTTCATGAACTCCGGTACCGAAGCCAACGAAACCGCGTTCAAACTGGCGCGTCATTACGCTTCCACGCGCCACAGCCCGTATAAAAGCAAAATCATTGCTTTCAATAATGCGTTCCACGGCCGCTCATTCTTCACGGTTTCCGTGGGCGGACAGGCAAAATACTCCGACGGCTTTGGGCCAAAGCCAGCGGATATCATCCACGTTCCGTTTAACGATCTGCATGCGGTGAAAGCCGTGATGGACGATCACACCTGTGCGGTAGTGGTTGAGCCCATCCAGGGTGAAGGCGGCGTGCTGGCGGCGACCCCGGAATTCCTCAAAGGGCTACGTGAACTGTGTGATGAACACCAGGCGCTGCTGGTCTTTGACGAAGTGCAGAGTGGCATGGGGCGTACCGGTTCGCTGTTCGCCTACCAGTATTATGGCGTGACGCCGGATATCCTGACCAGTGCTAAAGCGCTGGGTGGCGGTTTCCCGGTAAGCGTGGTGCTGACCACGGAAGAGATTGCCAGCGCGTTCCATGTTGGTTCTCACGGCTCTACCTACGGCGGGAATCCGCTGGCATGTGCGGTAGCCGGAGCGGCGTTTGATATCATCAATACGCCGGAAGTACTGGGCGGCGTGAACGCCAAACGCGAACGTTTTGTGAAGCATTTGCAGAAAATTGATGCGGAATTTGATGTGTTCAGCGATGTTCGCGGCATGGGGCTGCTGATTGGTGCCGAGCTGAAACCACAGTACAAAGGTCGCGCTCGTGATTTCCTGCACGCTGCTGCTCATGAGGGCGTGATGGTGTTGAATGCCGGGCCTGACGTAATGCGCTTTGCGCCGTCGCTGGTGGTGGAAGACGCGGATATCGATGAAGGGATGGTGCGCTTTGCGGCAGCCGTGAAGAAGATAGTCGGCTGACGGTTTATGCCTGACGTTTAAGCCAGCTACCGTGATGTGGGCGCTGGCGCCAGGCCACTGACGAGATGGTGTGCATCGAATTCAGATGGCCCAGAATGCGTTGTAAATGCTGTTCCACGGTGCTTAACGGTCCGTGGGAGAGCGCCTCCGGCGATTCCATGATATTCGCATCGCCACTTCCCCCCGGCTCGTCATACTCCAGTCGCTGCTGGCAGCGCTGCAGAGCAATCTCGCAGGACTGCAAATAGCGTTCGGCCAAATCTTCAGTCAGCATGTTGTGCTCGCGCGCCAGCGTCGTCATCGCGTTGATGTGTTCGACGATAAACTGGCTGTGCGTGACCCACAGCTTCATGTCTGCCAGATAATGCGAGTTAAAGCCGGGCTCCTGCATCGCCTGGTTCAGCGAGTTGAACAGCGC
Organism: Scandinavium manionii; assembly: GCF_024764775.1. NCBI lineage: Bacteria > Pseudomonadati > Pseudomonadota > Gammaproteobacteria > Enterobacterales > Enterobacteriaceae > Scandinavium > Scandinavium manionii. The sequence goes on from NZ_JALIGC010000037.1 coordinate 396,742, forward strand.
GTTGTGCGCCTGATTCACCCGCATCCGCTGATAGGCCAGCGTTGGAGCCTGAGGATCGTTGCTGAGAATCAGTCGGATAGCCTCCTGATCCGCTTCCAGCGCCTGCTGTGCGTTTTTGCGTAACAGCCCGCTTTGCCACTGTGGCCAAAGCCAGACCATCCCGCCGAAGGCAATCAGACAGCCAATCACCGTGTCGACAAAACGGGCCAGAATGAAATGTTCACCGTTCAGGGTCAGCAGCTGAATGGTGTACACCGCAGTGACCGTAAAGCCGACCGTTGCCCAGCCGTAGCTCTTGCGAATGATCAGGTAGCTCGCCAGGGTGATGACTAACATTGATGCCAGCGTGTAGCCTTCCGGCACGTGAAAGTGCAGCGTGCCTGCGGCTATCACCAACCCGGCAAGCGTGCCCGCTGCGCGGTGGAAAATCCTGACCCGCGTTGCGCCGTAGCCGTTTTGCGTGACCAGCAGAACGGTCATCAGGATCCAGTACGGTTTCGGCAGATGCAGCGCCGCGCCCATCAGGCTGGCGATACTCAGCATGACGCTGATTCGCGCCGCACTGCGCAACGCCGGGGATTTTAGCGACAGATAGCTTTTCAGCGCGGCAAACAGCGGCAGGCGACGTTCGTTATCGGCCATCAGGTTGCGTGGATAGAGCGGTCGCTGAAGGCGCAGCACGCGAGCGATTCGGCTGAAGTGCCAGGCACAGAACTGCCCGACCGGATTATCCGGATGCTGACGTGCAATTTTTTCCAGCGCGCCAATCTGCTTGTCCATGTTGAAACGCTGTGGAAATCGGTGGTAGAGAATGTCATCCGCCATCACACGCAGGCGCGCCGCAATGGTCTGTGCATTCCAGCGGATCACCGCTTCGGCGTGGCTGCGTTCAACCAGTTTTTGGACTTCGGCGGGTTGGTGCAGGCTGACGGAAATGTGCTCCTGCAAATCGAGGCCAATCTGGAAGGCGCGCAGCAGGCGCTTATATTCGTGATTCTGATTGGCGGCCAGCATGTGCATTTGTTGATAGCACTGGGTAATCAGGTCGACTGCTTTCTGCTGGCGGCTGAGCAACGGCGGCAGTGCTTTTTCCGGATCGGTGTGTTGAGTCAGCAGGCTGTATTTGGCTTCACAGTAATCGGCCAGCTGCCGATACAGCAGGCTCAGGGATTCACGTAGCGGCTGTTCGCGCCACATCCAGAACCAGAACCAGTTGAACAAGCCATACCATAGTGTGCCGAGGGCGTAGATGAGCAGCGGTTCCCAGACCGGCATATTCCCCGCAAGGCTGAGCGTAAAGATGGCCGCAATGAGCGAGGCGGGCAGTAATCGGGCGTGAAGCGAACTGATTTCTGCGGTGACGCCGAGCAGCAGCGCCAGCCCGGTCAGGATCAGCGGTAAAGGCACGGTGTGCGCCAGCAGCAGTTGAACTGCGAGGCTACAGCCCGCAAACAGCGAGCCGCCAATAATCAGGCGTTTGAAGAAACGTTTATGCGGTGTGTCCAGCCCGGCAATGTTGCAGCAGGCGGGGACTAACGAGAACAGCAGACCGTACTTGAGGTAACCGAGCACCAGACCGATAGCCACGGGGGTACATAACACCAGCGTTTGCCGCAGTGCATAGTTAATTTCCGGGTGATAAATCAGCCTGCGCCACATCGGGGAAGAGACAAAAACGGCGTACTGCAGGGGCAATACGCCGTTCAGCTAGCTTAGCGGGTACCGTAAACCACGATAGTTTTACCGTGGGCGGAGATCAGGTTCTGATCTTCGAGCATTTTTAGAATGCGGCCAACGGTTTCGCGGGAGCAGCCGACGATCTGACCGATTTCCTGACGGGTAATTTTAATTTGCATACCGTCCGGGTGGGTCATTGCATCAGGCTGTTTCGCCAGATTCAGCAGCGTCTGCGCGATACGGCCGGTGACGTCGAGGAATGCCAGGTTGCCTACTTTTTCAGAGGTGACCTGCAGACGATTTGCCATCTGAGAAGAGAGGCGCATCAGGATATCCGGGTTCACCTGGATAAGCTGACGGAATTTTTTATAAGAAATTTCTGCCACTTCACAAGCGGTTTTCGCCCGAACCCAGGCACTACGCTCCTGACCTTCTTCGAACAGGCCAAGCTCACCGATGAAATCGCCCTGGTTGAGGTAAGAGAGGATCATCTCTTTACCTTCTTCATCCTTGATGAGTACTGCAACAGAACCTTTCACGATGTAGTACAGCGTTTCTGCTTTTTCACCCTGGTGAATCAGCGTGCTCTTCGATGGGTACTTATGAATATGGCAATGAGACAAGAACCATTCAAGGGTAGGGTCTGTTTGCGGTTTGCCAAGCACCATGCGCGGTTATCCTCTGTTATAAGCTGTCTCCAATGGCAGACACGACACTGCCACTGGCTTTGCAATCGTATCCTTCCCTGTGCCTGGGAAGTCGGCTGTCGGATTTTACTGCAGCCTGTAATGTGATGTTCTCTGCATACACGCATTACTTCAATGTATTACTGTAGCAGCCCGACTGTTTTAGCATAGCTTTTGTCGCCTGTCTCCTGGTGTCTCGCTTCAGCATGATGCGCGTCGCCTTCCGTTGCGAGAATTGTTATGTGCGCGTAATCTGTCAGGAAAATTGCTACTCTGGAGTTAACAAATATGCAAGCGCGTGTGAAATGGGTTGAGGGGTTAACCTTCCTGGGTGAGTCAGCTTCTGGCCACCAGATTATGATGGATGGTAACTCTGGCGATAAAGCCCCAAGCCCGATGGAAATGGTACTGATGGCCGCGGGTGGTTGCAGCGCGATTGACGTGGTGTCTATTCTGCAAAAAGGCCGTCATGACGTGACCGACTGCGAAGTGAAGCTGACTTCCGAGCGTCGCGAAGAAGCGCCACGCTTGTTCACCCACATCAATTTGCACTTCATTGTGACCGGTAAAGACCTGAAAGACGCTGCAGTGTCGCGTGCGGTAGATTTGTCTGCGGAGAAATACTGCTCTGTAGCGTTGATGCTGGAAAAAGCGGCGAAGATTACCCATTCGTTTGAAGTGATCGAAGGGTAAGAGTACTGCCCGGTGGCGCTGTGCTGACCGGGCGTAAGGCCGGATAAGCAACGCGCCATCCGGCAAAAACGTTAACCGATCTTTTTGCCTTCCATCAACCGCTCGACCAGCGGTGACATAATCAATTCCATCGCCAGCCCCATTTTCCCGCCTGGTACCACCAACGTGTTCATGTGAGAAATGAAAGAACCCTGCAACATCGCCAACAGCCAGGGGAAATCAATATCGCCCAGATTCTGGAAATGGATAACCACAAAGCTCTCATCCAGTGACGGAATGCCCTTTGCCGCAAACGGGTTGGAGGTGTCGACGGTCGGCACACGCTGGAAGTTGATATGCGTCCGGGAGAATTGCGGCGTAATGTAGTTAATGTAATCTTCCATCGAACGCACCACTGAATCCATCACCGCTTCGCGTGAGTGACCGCGCTCGCTGGTATCGCGGGTCAGCTTCTGGATCCACTCAAGGTTAACAATTGGCACCACGCCCACCAGTAAATCGACGTGTTTCGCGACGTCATTTTGCGGGGTCACGACGCCGCCGTGCAGGCCTTCATAAAACAGCACGTCGGTTGGTTCAGGCAACGGCTGCCACGGCGTGAAGGTTCCCGGCACCTGATTCCACGGAACGGCTTCATCGTAGGTGTGCAAATACTTGCGCGATTGTCCGGTTCCGTTCTGACCGTAGGTCATAAACGTATTTTCCAGCAGGCCAAAGTCGTTGGCATCAGGCCCAAAATAGCTGATGTGACGGCCCATATCGCGCGCTTTGCGGATAGCCATGTCCATTTCAGGACGCGTGTAACGGTGGAAGCTGTCGCCTTCTACTTCGGCGGCAGTGAGATTGAGCTGAGCAAAGATTTTACGGAAGGCGAGACTGGTGGTGGTGGTTCCCGCCCCGCTGGAGCCGGTTACGGCGATCACCGGATGTTTGGCAGACATAGCTAACAACTCCCTGCATAAGCAATGGTTTTTATGATAGTCAGCCGTGGAATTGGGTACGAGGCATGATGTTGACCGTCTCGTGCAGTTCGGACCACACCAGAACGACATCCCCGCTTTTCAATTGTTGTTTTACGTCGGCGACCTTGTCTTCAAGCGAACGTTCATGTTCACCATAATCGGTGCCCTCGCGCAATACAAAGCTTTCAATCAGGCTATCGAGCGTTTCGGGAGCCAGATCTTGCCAGGGAATAATCATAACGGGGTTCCTAACCAACGAGTGAGCCAGGCGGGAATGCGTTTCTCCAGCCACATTTCAGGATGGCGCAGCGTACCGCCGACAAATCCAACGTGACCGCCATACTCCGTCAGCTGGTACTGAATATTGGCCGGAAGCTCTTCCTGAGACGGAATCGAGTGATGATCCATAAACGGGTCATCTTTGGCGTGAATGATTAACGTCGGTTTGGTTATCTGACTCAGCACCGGCATCGCACTGCATTGGCGGTAGTAATCAATCGCGTCAGCATAACCGTGAATTTTTGAGGTAATCAGATCATCAAATTCGCGAATACGGCGCACGCTTTTCAGACGTTTCAAATCCACCGGCAACGTTCCAGGATAAGCCTTCAGTTTGCGAGACGCATTGGCTTTCAGCAGGTTCAGCAGATAGCGCTGATACACGCGGGAGAAACCTTTATCCATATGATAGCTACAGGCTTCCAGCATGAATGGCGCGGAGACGATAACCGCGGCATCAAGTGGCGTATTGTCGCCTTCTTTTGCCAGCAGACAGCCCAGCATGTTGCCACCCAGCGAATAGCCCACTGCGGCCGTTGGGACGTCACCAAATTCACGGCGCAGCCAGGAGAGGAACCAGGTGCCGTCTTCGGTTTCACCCGAATGGTAGATGCGCTGAGCGCGGTTCGGTTCACCGCTACAGCCGCGGAAATGCATCACCACCCCAAGCCAGCCGCGCTGCTGCGCTGCGTGAATCAGACCGTGAGCGTAAGGGCTGTACAGGCTGCCTTCCAGGCCGTGAAACACCACCAGGCGAGGTTTATGCCGTGCCTGATTCGGATCTTCACTCCATGCCAGATCGACAAAATCCCCGTCAGGAAGCTCAAGACGCTGCCAGTGCGGGGTGAACAACACTTTACGACGGATGAGACGCGGCAGCATGGTCTGCAAATGGCAGTTGCGCACGCCTTTCATCGGCACAAAGGTGTCGTTCTCTTCTGGAGGTACTTCAAAGTCTACGGGGGTTACCTGAGCCATACCTTTACGCTGCTATCGTGAAAAAACGCTCTACTATACCGTCATGACGGATATGTGTTTGTGAAAATGAGCCGCAGTGCGCTTTCGTTGAGTTAAATCACTCTTCCTGAAGCATCTGTTCCAGCTGCTCGTGTGCATCCAGCCACGCCATTTCGCACTCTTCCAGCCCTGATTTCGCCGTGGCCTGCTGTTGCAGACACTCGGTGAGCTCCGCTTTGCGTGCCTGATCATACAGCCCGCTGTCGCCGAGTTTTTCTTCTGCCGCCGCAAGTCTGGTATTGAGCTTTTCCATCTCTTTTTCCAGACGGGTAATCTCTTTACGCAGCGGCTGCGTCAGGGTGCGCAGTTCCGCATCACGACGTTTCTGATCTTTACGTGCCTGAGCGCTGTTGGCGTTGTCTTTTGGCGCGTCATCAGACTGACTTTCCTGCTTTTGAACATCGCTCAGCCACTGCTGATAATCTTCAAGATCGCCATCGAAAGGTTCCACTTTCGCATCGTGAACCAGATACAGATCGTCGGTGGTGGAGCGCAACAGGTGACGGTCGTGCGAGACCACAACCAGCGCGCCTTCGAATTCAATCAGCGCTTCAGTCAGCGCCTGACGCATGTCGAGATCCAGGTGGTTCGTCGGTTCATCGAGCAGCAGCAGGTTCGGGCGCTGCCAGACGACCAGCGCCAGCACCAGACGGGCTTTTTCACCGCCGGAGAAGCGACGCGTTTCTTCGCTGACTTTATCGCCCTGGAAACCAAAGCCGCCGAGATAATCGCGCAGCTGTTGTTCCAGCACTTGCGGCGCCAGACGCACCAGATGCTGCAGCGGCGATTCGTCGGCGCGTAAAAATTCCAGCTGATGCTGGGCGAAGTAGCCGAGTTTAATACCCTTCGCCAGACCCATCTCTCCGCTCTGGGCTTCCAGCTCACCGGCCAGAAGTTTAATCAGCGTCGATTTACCCGCGCCGTTGCGACCTAAAAGGCCTATGCGTGAGCCGGGTACGAGATTGAGTTTAATCGAATCCAGAATGGTGCGATCGCCATAGCCCGCGCTGACTTTTTCCATTTTCAGTAATGGATTGGGCAGGCTTTCCGGTTCGCGGAAGCTGAACTGGAACGGGTTATCGACGTGCGCCGGAGCAATCAGCTCCATGCGTTCCAGCATCTTCACGCGGCTTTGCGCCTGTTTAGCTTTAGACGCTTTCGCTTTAAAGCGGTCAATAAAGCTCTGCAGGTGCGCCACTTTTTGCTGTTGGCTTTCGTACATAGACTGCTGCTGAGACAGGCGAGTTGCGCGCTGGATCTCAAACGAGGAGTAGTTGCCGGTGTACTCAAACATCGCCTGTTGTTCGATATGAATGATTTTGCCGACCACCGGGTCGAGGAAATCGCGGTCATGGGAAATCAGGATTAGCGTGCCCTGATAGCTTTTCAGCCATTTTTCCAGCCAGATTACAGCGTCGAGATCGAGGTGGTTAGTCGGTTCATCGAGCAGGAGCAGATCAGAACGACAAATCAGCGCCTGCGCCAGGTTGAGGCGCATACGCCAGCCGCCGGAGAAGGAGCTGGTTGGACGCTCGAGCTGTTCATTGCTGAAGCCCAGACCGTGCAACAGGCTGGAGGCGCGGGCGCGTATAGTCCACGCATCAATGGCATCCAGTTTGCCGTGTACGGTGGCGATGGCGTGACCGTCGTTGCGCTCGTTGGCGGCATTCAGTTCGGCTTCAAGTTGCCGATATTCGCGGTCGCCATCAATCACATAGTCGAGAGCGGGCTGAGGGAGGGCAGGTGTTTCCTGATTCACCCACGCCAGCTGCCAGTTTCCCGGATAGGTGAAACTGCCGCCATCGGCGCTGATCTCGTTTTTTAGCAGCGACAGCAGCGTGGATTTGCCGCAGCCGTTTTTCCCCACCAGACCAACTTTTTGCCCAGGGTTAATAGTGGCTGTGGCGTTATCCAACAGGACACGCACGCCGCGACGAATTTGTAACGAGGAGAAAACAATCATAAGGCGCCGTATGTTCAGACTATGTTAAATTGTCATTATGATAATGTAGTGTGGTGAACCCAACGCTACATCGGGCGGCAATGGTAGCCCAAAACAACAACGATAGACAAAAGCATTCAGGCGCATCTCGTAACATGGGGTGCGAAAAGACCTGTCTGCTCATTGACCGGGAGGGGAATGATGTCAGAGACAGCAAAAGTTTTGCTGCTGTATGCCCATCCGGAATCTCAGGACTCGGTGGCCAACCGGGTTTTGCTTAAGCCGGCTCAACAGCTTGAAAACGTGACCGTACATGATTTGTACGCGCACTACCCTGATTTTTTTATCGACATACCGCGCGAGCAAAAGCTGCTCCAGGAGCATGACGTTATCGTGTTCCAGCACCCGCTTTATACCTATAGCTGTCCGGCTCTGTTGAAAGAGTGGCTCGATCGCGTTCTTAGCCGCGGTTTCGCCAGTGGCCCTGGAGGGAATCAACTGGCGGGAAAGTACTGGCGTAGCGTGATAACCACCGGCGAACCGGAAAGTGCGTATCGCCACGACTCCCTCAATCGCTATTCGATGAGCGACGTTTTGCGTCCTTTTGAGCTGACGGCCGCGATGTGTCGTATGCACTGGATGAATCCGATTATTGTTTACTGGGCGCGTCGGCAGCCGCCGGAAGCATTGGCGAGCCATGCCAGAGCTTACGGTGACTGGCTGGCGAATCCTGTCACGCCGGGAGGTCGCTAATGGAAGGAACGGATTTGCTGCTGGCAGGCGTGCTGTTCCTGTTCGCCGCAGTTGCCGCGGTGCCACTGGCCTCACGTTTAGGTATTGGTCCGGTCCTGGGCTATCTGTTGGCGGGGATCGCCATCGGCCCGTGGGGCTTGGGCTTCATCAGCGATGTGGATGAAATTCTGCACTTCTCCGAACTCGGCGTGGTATTCCTGATGTTTATCATTGGGCTGGAGCTGAATCCGTCTAAGCTTTGGCAGTTGCGACAATCCATTTTTGGCGTGGGCGCGGCGCAGGTTCTTTTAAGTGCGGCGATCCTCACCGGCTTGCTGATGCTGACCAACTTCTCCTGGCAGGCTGCGGTGATCGGCGGGATCGGGCTGGCGATGTCTTCGACGGCGATGGCGTTGCAGCTAATGCGCGAGAAAGGCATGAACCGCAACGAGGCGGGTCAACTAGGCTTCTCGGTGCTGCTTTTCCAGGACTTAGCGGTGATCCCAGCGTTGGCGCTGGTGCCGCTGTTGGCGGGGGCTGGTGACGAACATCCGGACTGGATCAAAATCGGCATGAAGGTGCTGGCGTTTGTCGGCGTGTTAATTGGCGGACGCTACTTGCTTCGCCCGGTGTTCCGCTATATCGCAGGCTCCGGCGTGCGTGAAGTGTTTACCGCGGCTACGCTGCTGCTGGTGCTTGGCTCGGCCCTGTTTATGGATGCCCTGGGTCTGTCGATGGCGCTCGGTACGTTTCTCGCGGGTGTTCTGTTGGCGGAAAGTGAGTACCGTCACGAGCTGGAAATCGCCATTGAGCCGTTCAAGGGCCTGCTGCTGGGACTGTTCTTTATCTCCGTCGGCATGGCGTTGAATATTGGGATTTTGTATACCCATATCTTGCTGGTGCTGGTGGGTGTGATTGTGCTGGTGGCGGTGAAGTCACTGGTGCTTTACGTGCTGGCTCGGATCTACGGCCTGCGCAGTTCCGAGCGCATGCAGTTTGCCGTGGTGCTGAGTCAGGGCGGGGAATTTGCCTTTGTGCTGTTCTCTGCTGCGTCGTCGCAGCGGTTGTTCCACCATGACCAGATGGCACTGCTGTTGGTGACGGTGACGATGTCGATGATGACCACGCCGCTGCTGATGAAAATCGTCGATAAGGTGCTTTCTCGCCGCATCAATAGTCCGGAGGAAGAAGACGAGACGCCGTGGGTGGAAGATGATAAACCGCAGGTAATTGTGGTTGGCTTTGGCCGTTTTGGTCAGGTTATTGGCCGTTTGTTGATGGCCAATAAGATGCGTATCACCGTGCTGGAGCGCGACATCAGTGCGGTTAATCTGATGCGCAAATACGGGTATAAAGTGTATTACGGCGATGCCACTCAGATTGAGCTTCTGCGTTCGGCAGGCGCGGAAGAGGCGGAGTCTATCGTTATCACCTGTAACGGACCTGAAGACACCATGAAGCTGGTGGAAATTTGCCAGCAGCACTTCCCGCATCTGCATATTTTGGCCCGTGCTCGTGGCCGTGTGGAAGCGCATGAACTTTTACAGGTGGGCGTGAAACAGTTCTCCCGTGAGACGTTTTCCAGTGCGCTGGAACTGGGGCGCAAAGCGCTTATTACACTCGGGATGCATCCGCATCAGGCGCATCGTGCACAGCTTCACTTCCGACGTCTGGACATGCGCATGCTGCGCGAACTGATGCCGGTCCATAGCGATATCCAGCAAATTTCCCGTGTGCGGGAAGCCCGGCGCGAGCTGGAAGAGATTTTCCAACGCGAAATGCAGCAGGAACGACGCCAGCTGGATGGCTGGGACGAATTTGAATAGAAGGTGAAAAATGGCAGTCCGTAAACGTTTTATCGCCGGGGCAAAATGTCCGGCATGTCAGGCGCAGGATTCACTGGCCATCTGGCGCGAGAACAATGTCGATATTGTTGAATGTGTTAAGTGCGGTCACCAAATGCGAGAGGCGGACAAGCAAGCGCGCGAGCACGTTCGCAAAGACGAACAGGTGATTGGTATTTTTCATCCAGAGTAGCGATCTCCGCTGTCTTTTTTTAAGCTAAGGGGTACACGGGTGCAGAATTCCGCTACAATCTGCGCCACTATTCTTCCCATGCTCAGGAGATATCATGAAAGTAGCAAAAGACCTGGTGGTTAGCCTGGCCTATCAGGTACGTACAGAAGACGGTGTATTGGTTGATGAGTCTCCGGTAAGTGCGCCGCTCGACTACCTGCATGGTCACGGCTCCCTGATCTCTGGCCTGGAAAAAGCGCTGGAAGATCACGAAGTAGGCGATAAGTTTGACGTTGAAGTTGGCGCGAACGACGCTTACGGTCAGTATGATGAAAACCTGGTACAGCGTGTACCGAAAGACGTCTTCATGGGCGTTGAAGAGCTGCAGGTTGGCATGCGTTTCCTGGCTGAAACAGACCAGGGCCCGGTTCCGGTTGAAATCACCGAAGTTGAAGACGACCATGTCGTTGTCGACGGTAACCACATGCTGGCTGGCCAGAATCTGAAATTCCATGTTGAAGTCATTGCGCTGCGTGAAGCAACTGAAGAAGAACTGGCTCATGGCCACGTTCACGGTGCGCACGACCATCACCACGATCACGACCATGAAGGCGGTTGCTGCGGCGGCCACGGTCACGATCACGGCGACCAGGAACAGGGTAAAGGCGGTTGTGGCGGTAACGGCGGCTGCGGTTGCCACTGATCATCCACTTAGGGTGATAATAAAAAAGCGTGCATGGCACGCTTTTTTTTCATCCTGATGTTTTATATCAGTAATGTGGCGGTGGAGTTTCTTCGGTCTGTGACGCCATGTGTGACGGTTGGCTGGACTTCAGTTTTTCAACCATAAGGCGCATGTTGTCACGCATTTTGGCCATTTCCATCTCGTGGGAGGTCACCGTCTGGTTGAGGTCTTCAATGGTGATTTCCTGAAACGCCACTCGGCTCTCAAGCTCTGCCAGACGCGCTTCTAATGTTATCTCGCTCATGATTCACCTCATATGTCATTCTGCGGCGGATTCTACTGGACTTTTCCCGCACGTGCAGCCACATAACGAGTCTAACGAAACTTATTTACACAAAAATAGTCTTAAAAGATTCGAGATTACAGAGCGTTCGTATGTAGATTTGTTCGACAACGATTTATAGTACGCTACTCATTTAATAAACCCTGGGGTGAGATGCCCCGGCCCTGGAGAAATGGATGAAATCACTGTTTAAAGTAACGCTTCTGGCGACAACGATGGCCGTTGCCCTGAATGCACCGCTGACTTTTGCCGCAGATGCTGCCGCTGCAAAAACAGCTCCAGCTGCTGACGCCGCTAAAGCCGCACCGGCTGCCCTCAACGCTGCATTCAAAAACGACGACCAGCAATCCGCATATGCACTGGGTGCATCGCTCGGTCGTTACATGGAAAATTCTCTGAAAGAACAGGAAAAACTGGGCATCAAACTGGATAAAGCTCAGCTGATCGCGGGTGTTCAGGATGCGTTTGCAGATAAGAGCAAACTGTCCGATCAGGAAATCGAGCAGACTCTGCAGACTTTCGAGACTCGCGTAAAAACTGCTGCACAGCAGAAAATGGAAAAAGACGCGACTGATAACGAAGCGAAAGGTAAAACCTTCCGCGACACCTTCGCTAAAGAAAAAGGCGTGAAAACCTCTTCTACGGGTCTGATGTATAAAGTAGAGAAAGAAGGGACCGGCGACGCGCCGAAAGACAGCGACACCGTAGTGGTGAACTACAAAGGTACGCTTATCGACGGTAAAGAGTTTGATAACTCTTACACCCGTGGTGAACCGCTGTCATTCCGTCTGGACGGTGTTATCCCTGGCTGGACTGAAGGCCTGAAAAACATCAAGAAAGGCGGCAAGATCAAGCTGGTCATTCCACCGGCACTGGCTTATGGCAAAACTGGCGTTCCGGGTATTCCGGCTAACTCCACTCTGGTCTTCGATGTTGAGCTGCTTGATATCAAACCAGCACCGAAAGCAGAAGCCGCTCCGGCTGCTGCCGCAGACGACAAAGCTGCAGCTGACACCAGTAAGAAATAAGCGTTTGAAAGCCGCCGTCCGAAAGGGCGGCGGTTTTTTATTGGGCGCAATAATGACTCTAAATAATTCGAGTTGCAGGAAGGCGGCAAGCCTGAGCGTCCTCAAGAGCTTACTCAAGTAAGTGACTGAGGCGAGCAGGTGAAGCCAACGTACATGCAACTTGAAGTATGACGAGTATAATTAAGACTGGAAAGTGCCTGGTGTGCGTATTACTTTAGATGCCTCAATTTTGATGATGATAATGAGCCTGCCCTGACAACAAACGACAGGCTCCTGAAAAGGAGTGCTTTTTTTCATGTCCAGGTCGCTTTTAACCAACGAAACCAGTGAGCTCGATTTACTGGATCAACGTCCTTTCGACCAGACCGATTTTGATATTTTGAAATCTTACGAAGCGGTTGTGGACGGGTTAGCGATGCTCATTGGCTCCCATTGCGAAATCGTGCTGCACTCTTTGCAGGATCTCAAATGTTCCGCCATCCGTATTGCCAACGGTGAACACACCGGCCGTAAAATCGGCTCTCCTATTACTGATTTAGCGCTACGCATGCTTCATGACATGACCGGCGCAGACAGTAGCGTATCCAAATGCTATTTCACTCGCGCGAAAAGCGGCGTGCTGATGAAGTCTGTCACGATCGCTATCCGCAATCGTGAACAGCGTGTGATTGGGCTGCTGTGTATCAACATGAATCTTGATGTCCCGTTCTCGCAAATCATGGGCACCTTTATTCCGCCGGAAATCCCGGAAGTGAACTCCCAGGTGAACTTTGCTTCCTCCGTGGAAGACCTTGTGACTCAGACGCTGGAATTCACCATCGAAGAGGTCAACGCCGATCGCAACGTTTCTAACAATGCCAAAAATCGCCAGATCGTGCTTAACCTCTACGAGAAAGGAATTTTCGATATCAAAGACGCTATCAACCAAGTCGCCGATCGTTTGAATATTTCCAAACACACCGTCTATCTCTACATCCGCCAGTTCAAAAGTGGCGATTTCCAGGGGCAAGATAAGTAATGCGTTTTGCCCTGATGGTGACGGGCCCAGCCTACGGCACCCAGCAGTCCAGCAGTGCATGGCAGTTTGCGAACGCCGTGCTGGCTGAAGGGCATGAACTCGTGAGCGTGTTCTTCTATCGTGAAGGGGTTTATAACGCCAACCAGCTTACCGCGCCGGCAAATGATGAGTTTGATGTGGTACGGGCCTGGCAGTCTCTGCATGAAAAACATGGTGTGGCGCTGCATATCTGTGTCGCCGCGGCGTTACGTCGTGGGGTGACCGAAGAAACCGAAGCGAAACAGCTCGGTTTGACTGGTTTCAATCTGCAGCCTGGCTTCACGTTAAGTGGGCTGGGTGCGCTGGCTGAGGCCTCCCTGACCTGCGATCGAATGGTGCAATTCTGATGAAACGCGTAGCCTATGTCTTTATGACCGCCCCGCACGGTAGCAGTGCCGGAAGGGAAGGGCTTGATGCGTTGCTGGCAACTTCGGCGCTAACAGAAGAGATTGGCGTCTTTTTTGTCGGTGACGGTGTGTTCCAGCTTCTCAGTAACCAACATCCTGCAAACATTCTGGCTCGCGACTACATTCCTACTTTTAAGCTGATGGCGCTCTATGACATCGAAAACTGCTGGCTATGCGCCGCTTCGCTGCGCGAGCGTGGTTTGAGTGAATCTTCTTTTATTATTGAGTCAGAAATTCTGGAGCCTGTTTTGCTCCGTCAGCGGCTCGATGATTACGATGTGATTTTGCGATTCTGAGGTAACGATGCTGCATACCCTTAGCCACTCTCCCTGGCAACATGATATCAGCGCCCAGCTTCGTTTAGTCAGCCCGGGCGATGACCTGCTGCTACTGTCAGACGGCGTCATTGCTGCCCTGGACGGTTGCCGCTTCCTTGATATTCTCCGCGCCGCCCCCATATCTCTGTATGCGTTAGATGAGGACATTGAGGCCCGCGGCCTCGCTGGTCAAATTTCGAGCGCTGTCGTCAGGGTTAGCTATAATGACTTCGTCAGACTCACGATCCAGCATCCGGGACAACTCACCTGGTAACAGAGATCGTTGTATATTTCTTGACACCTTTTCGGCGTGGCCCTAAAATTTCGCGTCCTCATATTATATGAGGCGATTTATTACGTGTTTACGAAGCAAAAGCTAAAACCAGGAGCTATTTAATGGCAACAGTAAATCAGCTGGTTCGCAAACCACGCACTCGCAAAGTTGCTAAAAGCAACGTGCCTGCGCTGGAAGCCTGCCCGCAGAAACGTGGCGTATGTACTCGTGTATATACCACCACTCCTAAGAAACCTAACTCCGCACTGCGTAAAGTTTGCCGTGTGCGTCTGACTAACGGTTTCGAAGTCACCTCCTACATCGGCGGTGAAGGTCACAACCTGCAGGAACACTCCGTGATCCTGATCCGTGGCGGTCGTGTAAAAGACCTTCCGGGTGTTCGTTACCATACCGTTCGTGGTGCGCTTGACTGCTCCGGTGTTAAAGACCGTAAGCAAGCTCGTTCCAAGTATGGTGTGAAGCGTCCTAAGGCTTAATGGATTCCGTTAAGTAAGGCCAAACGTTTTATATTAATGTCAAAACTAAACTCTTTGAGTTTTGGACAATCCTGAATTAACAACGGAGTATTCCCATGCCACGTCGTCGCGTCATTGGTCAGCGTAAAATCCTGCCGGATCCTAAGTTCGGATCAGAACTGCTGGCTAAATTTGTCAACATCCTGATGGTAGATGGTAAAAAATCTACTGCAGAATCAATCGTATACAGCGCGCTGGAGACCCTGGCTCAGCGTTCTGGAAAAAATGAACTGGAAGCTTTCGAAGTCGCTCTCGACAACGTGCGCCCGACTGTAGAAGTTAAGTCTCGCCGCGTTGGTGGTTCTACTTATCAGGTTCCAGTTGAAGTTCGTCCGGTTCGTCGTAATGCCCTGGCAATGCGTTGGATCGTAGAAGCTGCTCGTAAACGCGGTGATAAATCAATGGCCCTGCGTCTGGCGAACGAACTCACTGATGCTGCAGACAACAAAGGTACTGCAGTTAAGAAACGTGAAGACGTTCACCGTATGGCAGAAGCCAACAAGGCGTTCGCTCACTACCGTTGGTAATCCCTTCGGAGTGTTAGTCCCCAGGCGAGCGCTTCAGATAAGTTGCTCGCTTTGGGTTACTTAATCAGAACGTCTAAAGAAATAAACGAGGAATCAAATGGCTCGTACAACACCCATCGCACGCTACCGTAACATTGGTATCAGTGCGCACATCGACGCCGGTAAAACCACTACTACCGAACGTATCCTGTTCTACACCGGTGTAAACCATAAAATCGGTGAAGTACACGACGGCGCCGCAACCATGGACTGGATGGAGCAGGAGCAGGAGCGTGGTATTACCATTACCTCCGCAGCAACTACTGCATTCTGGTCTGGTATGGCGAAGCAGTATGAACCGCATCGCGTAAACATCATCGACACCCCGGGCCACGTTGACTTCACCATCGAAGTTGAACGTTCCATGCGTGTTCTTGACGGTGCGGTAATGGTTTACTGCGCAGTTGGTGGTGTTCAGCCGCAGTCTGAAACCGTATGGCGTCAGGCGAACAAATACAAAGTTCCACGCATCGCGTTCGTTAACAAAATGGACCGTATGGGTGCTAACTTCCTGAAAGTTGTTGGTCAGATCAAATCCCGTCTGGGCGCGAACCCTGTTCCGCTGCAGCTGGCGATTGGTGCTGAAGAAGGTTTCACCGGTGTTGTTGACCTGGTGAAAATGAAAGCCATCAACTGGAACGAAGAAGACGCGGGTGTAACTTTCACCTACGAAGATATCCCAGCAGAAATGCAGGACCTGGCTGACGAATGGCACCAGAACCTGATCGAATCCGCTGCGGAAGCTTCCGAAGAGCTGATGGAAAAATACCTGGGCGGCGAAGAGCTGACCGAGGAAGAAATCAAGATTGCTCTGCGTCAGCGCGTTCTGAACAACGAAATCATCCTTGTTACCTGTGGTTCTGCATTTAAGAACAAAGGTGTTCAGGCGATGCTGGATGCGGTAATTGATTACCTGCCATCCCCAGTTGACGTACCTGCGATCAACGGTCTGCTGGACGACGGTAAAGACACCCCGGCTGAGCGTCACGCAAGTGATGAAGAGCCGTTCTCTGCACTGGCGTTCAAAATCGCAACCGACCCATTCGTGGGTAACCTGACGTTCTTCCGCGTGTACTCTGGCGTGGTTAACTCTGGTGACACTGTTTATAACCCAGTGAAATCGGCTCGTGAGCGTTTTGGTCGTATCGTTCAGATGCACGCTAACAAACGTGAAGAGATCAAAGAAGTTCGCGCAGGCGACATCGCTGCAGCAATCGGTCTGAAAGACGTGACCACAGGTGACACCATCTGTGATCCGGACAACGTGATCATTCTGGAGCGTATGGAATTCCCAGAACCGGTAATCTCCATCGCCGTTGAGCCGAAAACCAAAGCTGACCAGGAAAAAATGGGTCTGGCTCTGGGTCGTCTGGCTAAAGAAGACCCGTCATTCCGCGTATGGACTGACGAAGAGTCTAACCAGACCATCATCGCTGGTATGGGCGAGCTGCACCTCGACATCATCGTTGACCGCATGAAGCGTGAATTCAACGTTGAAGCGAACGTCGGTAAACCTCAGGTTGCTTACCGCGAAGCGATTCGCGCGAAAGTTACCGATATCGAAGGTAAACACGCCAAGCAGTCTGGTGGTCGTGGTCAGTACGGTCATGTTGTTATCGACATGTACCCACTGGAGCCGGGCTCAAATCCGAAAGGCTACGAGTTCGTCAACGACATCAAAGGTGGTGTAATTCCTGGTGAATTCATCCCTGCCGTTGATAAAGGCCTCCAGGAGCAGCTGAAAGCTGGTCCACTGGCTGGTTACCCGGTTGTTGATCTCGGCGTGCGTCTGCACTTCGGTTCATACCATGACGTTGACTCCTCTGAGCTGGCGTTTAAACTGGCTGCTTCTATCGCCTTCAAAGATGGCTTTAAGAAAGCAAAACCAGTTCTGCTTGAGCCTATCATGAAGGTTGAAGTTGAAACTCCAGAAGAGAACACCGGTGATGTTATCGGTGACCTTAGCCGTCGTCGTGGTCAGCTGAAAGGTCAGGAATCTAACGCTACTGGCGTTCAGATTCACGCTGAAGTTCCGCTGTCTGAAATGTTCGGATATGCAACTCAGCTGCGTTCTCTGACCAAAGGTCGTGCTTCTTACTCCATGGAGTTCTTGAAGTACGACGACGCGCCGAACAACGTTGCTCAGGCCGTTATCGAAGCTCGTGGCAAATAAGCCGCAAGGTTAAAACTAATGTCCCGTGCTCTCTCCTTGAGGGGAGAGCACTATAGTAAGGAATATAGCCGTGTCTAAAGAAAAATTTGAACGTACAAAACCGCACGTCAACGTTGGTACTATCGGCCACGTCGACCATGGTAAAACTACTCTGACTGCAGCAATCACCTCCGTACTGGCTAAGACCTACGGCGGCGCTGCTCGCGCATTCGACCAGATCGATAACGCACCAGAAGAAAAAGCTCGTGGTATCACCATCAACACTTCCCACGTTGAATATGACACCCCGACTCGCCACTACGCACACGTAGACTGCCCAGGCCACGCCGACTATGTTAAAAACATGATCACCGGTGCTGCGCAGATGGATGGCGCTATCCTGGTTGTTGCTGCGACTGATGGCCCTATGCCACAGACTCGTGAGCACATCCTGCTGGGTCGTCAGGTAGGCGTTCCTTTCATCATCGTGTTCCTGAACAAATGTGACATGGTTGATGACGAAGAGCTGCTGGAACTGGTTGAGATGGAAGTTCGTGAACTCCTGTCCCAGTACGATTTCCCAGGCGACGACACACCTATCGTTCGTGGTTCCGCGCTGAAAGCGCTGGAAGGCGAAGCTGAGTGGGAAGCTAAAATCATCGAACTGGCTGGTTTCCTGGATTCTTACATCCCAGAACCAGAACGTGCGATCGACAAGCCATTCCTGCTGCCAATCGAAGACGTATTCTCCATCTCCGGCCGTGGTACTGTTGTTACCGGTCGTGTAGAGCGCGGTATCGTTAAAGTTGGTGAAGAAGTAGAAATCGTTGGTATCAAAGAAACTGCGAAAACTACCTGTACTGGCGTTGAAATGTTCCGCAAACTGCTGGACGAAGGCCGTGCTGGTGAGAACGTTGGTGTTCTGCTGCGTGGTATCAAACGTGAAGAAATCGAACGTGGTCAGGTTCTGGCCAAGCCGGGTTCAATCAACCCGCACACCAAGTTCGAATCTGAAGTGTACATCCTGTCCAAAGATGAAGGCGGCCGTCATACTCCGTTCTTCAAAGGCTACCGTCCACAGTTCTACTTCCGTACAACTGACGTGACCGGTACCATCGAACTGCCAGAAGGCGTTGAGATGGTAATGCCAGGCGACAACATCAAAATGGTTGTTACCCTGATCCACCCAATCGCGATGGATGACGGTCTGCGTTTCGCAATCCGTGAAGGCGGCCGTACTGTAGGTGCGGGCGTTGTTGCTAAAGTCATCAGCTAATTACTCGTTAATTAGTTTTGACTAAAAAAGGGCGCTTCGGCGCCCTTTTCGCTATTTATAATTTACCACTGACACAGTTGTTTTCATTTTGTCCGCTTTCTCCCGCACCGGTTCCATAATTGTGCTATTGTAATCATAACTATTCTCATTTACACTTTGAGCATAAATTGAACGGGAGCGATCATGTACGTTTGTTTGTGTAATGGTGTAAGCGATAAAAAAATTCGTCAGGCTGTTCGCCAGTTTCATCCGCAATCTTTTCAACAACTCCGCAAGTTCATTCCCGTGGGAAATCAATGTGGTAAGTGCATTCGCGCCGCGCGCGAGATTATGCAGGACGAATTAACTCAGATGCCGGAATTTAAAGAGATAGCATGAGCCTTCGGTCTTTTTTTTGACATCCCTGTAGCCCGTTCTACGCTTCTATGAGTGGAAGCGGAGGGACTATATAATGAAAGGTGATGTTAAAATCATAAGTTATCTCAATAAATTATTGGGAAATGAGCTTGTCGCAATCAATCAATACTTTCTCCATGCGAGAATGTTCAAAAACTGGGGCCTGACGCGCCTCAATGATGTCGAATACCATGAATCCATCGATGAGATGAAACACGCCGATAAATATATCGAACGTATTTTATTTCTTGAAGGCCTTCCTAATCTGCAGGATCTCGGCAAGCTTGGCATTGGTGAAGATGTCGAAGAAATGCTGCAGTCTGACCTCAGGCTTGAACTCGAGGGTGCCAAAGATCTCCGTGAGGCAATCGCCTATGCTGACACCGTTCATGATTATGTCAGCCGCGATATGATGATTGAAATCCTGGCCGATGAGGAAGGACACATCGACTGGCTTGAAACAGAACTCGATCTGATTGGTAAGTTGGGAATTCAAAACTACCTGCAATCCCAGATCAAAGTGGAAGAATAGTCCACCACGTCTGAAAGCCAATAAGCAGACCCGCTGCGCTCAGAAATGGGCCAAACCGTAGCGGGTTTTTTAATGCCTGGCCTGAGCGAGCGATGATCGCTTCGAAGCACACAAAAAGCAGCGCGGTAGCCGTCGCGATTGTTATCAGCACCGGCAGCTGCTGCCATCCATGCCATGCCCCGAGAGCCGCAAAGAATTTCACATCACCATAGCCTAGCCCTTCTTTATGCCGAATTCCCTTATAGAGCCAGTACAGACCAGCCAGACTGCAGTAGCCCGCGATTGCCCCAATTACGGAAGAGGGCAGGTGTTGGGGTTTAATCACCACATAAAACAGCATCCCACACCAGAGTAACGGACAAACCAGACGATCTGGAAGCAGGCCAGTTTTGTAGTCATACCAGGCAAGTAGACCTGTTAATACGCAGTAGATAACGATGAAGGGGAGGGCGGTGACTGGCATAGGCTTTACCTGAATGAGCAGAAGCCGTGAGTATTCTCAGAAACCGATTCATAGACAAACACGGAAAGTCAGATCGTCGAGAACGCTTCCACAGTGTGCGTTACTGATGCGTTCAATACAGAAGTACTTGCGCACGAGGCCGCAGATTACAGATGGCGTATTTATAAACACTGCTTGCGTCGTGGCCAGATTTACGTATAATGCGCGGGCTTGTCAAAATTGACGGCGGGTTCGATATGAACTCCGACAATGTTGTTTGTTGTCGACAATGTTCCCAATTGGGGAACTACGCAAGAACGGTTACGCTCCCCCATCAATCGTAATGGGTGTGAGGAGTGGCCATTTCGTTTATAAAATAATTGGAGCTCTGGTCTCATGCAGAACCAAAGAATCCGTATCCGCCTTAAAGCGTTTGATCATCGTCTGATTGATCAATCAACCGCGGAAATCGTCGAGACTGCCAAGCGCACTGGTGCGCAGGTACGCGGTCCGATCCCGCTGCCGACCCGCAAAGAGCGCTTTACCGTTCTGATCTCTCCGCACGTTAACAAAGACGCGCGTGATCAGTACGAGATTCGCACTCACAAGCGTCTGGTTGACATCGTTGAGCCAACCGAGAAAACCGTTGATGCTCTGATGCGTCTGGACCTGGCTGCCGGTGTAGACGTGCAGATCAGCCTGGGTTAATCAGGTCATCGAGCGATTGAGAGGTTGATACAATGATTGGTTTAGTCGGTAAAAAAGTGGGTATGACCCGCATCTTCACTGAAGATGGCGTATCTATCCCAGTAACCGTAATCGAAGTTGAAGCAAACCGTGTTACTCAGGTTAAAGACCTGGCTAACGACGGCTACCGTGCTGTTCAAGTTACCACCGGTGCTAAAAAAGCTAGCCGCGTAACTAAGCCGGAAGCAGGTCACTTCGCTAAAGCTGGCGTAGATGCTGGCCGTGGTCTGTGGGAATTCCGCCTCGCTGAAGGCGAAGAGTTCACCGTAGGTCAGGACATTAGCGTTGAACTGTTTGCTGAAGTTAAAAAAGTTGACGTAACCGGTACCTCTAAAGGTAAAGGTTTCGCCGGTACCGTTAAGCGCTGGAACTTCCGTACCCAGGACGCTACTCACGGTAACTCCTTGTCCCACCGTGTTCCGGGTTCTATCGGTCAGAACCAGACTCCGGGCAAAGTGTTCAAAGGCAAGAAGATGGCAGGTCAGCTGGGTAATGAACGCGTTACCGTTCAGAGCCTGGACGTAGTACGTGTTGACGCTGAGCGCAACCTGCTGCTGGTTAAAGGTGCTGTTCCCGGTGCAACCGGTAGCGACCTGATCGTTAAACCAGCTGTGAAGGCGTGAGGAGATAGCAATGGAATTAGTATTGAAAGACGCGCAGAGCGCGCTGACTGTTTCCGAAACTACCTTCGGTCGTGACTTCAACGAAGCGCTGGTTCACCAGGTTGTTGTTGCTTATGCAGCTGGTGCTCGTCAGGGTACTCGTGCTCAGAAGACCCGTGCTGAAGTAACTGGATCCGGTAAAAAGCCGTGGCGCCAGAAAGGTACCGGCCGTGCGCGTTCAGGTTCTGTAAAGAGCCCGATCTGGCGTTCCGGTGGTGTAACCTTCGCTGCACGCCCGCAGGACCACAGTCAAAAAGTTAACAAAAAGATGTACCGCGGCGCGCTGAAAAGCATTCTGTCCGAACTGGTACGTCAGGATCGTCTGATCGTTGTCGAGACGTTCTCTGTAGAAGCGCCTAAAACTAAGCTGCTGGCACAGAAACTGAAAGACATGGCTCTGGAAGATGTATTAATCATCACCGGTGAGCTGGACGAGAACCTGTTCCTGGCCGCACGTAACCTGCACAAGGTTGACGTACGTGACGCGACTGGTATCGACCCGGTTAGCTTGATCGCCTTCGACAAAGTCGTAATGACTGCCGATGCTGTTAAGCAAGTTGAGGAGATGCTGGCATGATTCGTGAAGAACGTTTGCTGAAAGTGCTTCGTGCACCGCACGTTTCTGAAAAAGCGTCTGCTGCGATGGAAAAAACCAATACCATCGTTCTCAAAGTTGCTATAGACGCGACTAAAGCAGAAGTTAAAGCTGCTGTGCAGAAACTGTTTGAAGTCAAAGTTGATACCGTACGTACCCTGGTCGTTAAAGGCAAGGTGAAGCGTCACGGACAGCGTGTCGGTCGTCGTAGCGACTGGAAAAAAGCTTACGTCACCCTGGAAGAAGGCCAGAATCTGGACTTCGTTGGCGGCGCTGAGTAAGTCGGAGGAGTAATACAATGGCAGTTGTTAAATGTAAACCGACATCTCCGGGTCGTCGTCACGTAGTTAAAGTGGTCAACCCTGAGCTGCACAAGGGCAAACCTTTTGCTCCGCTGCTGGAAAAAAACAGCAAATCCGGTGGTCGTAACAACAATGGCCGTATCACCACTCGTCATATTGGTGGTGGTCACAAGCAGGCATACCGTATTGTTGACTTCAAACGCAACAAAGATGGTATCCCGGCAATTGTTGAACGTCTTGAGTACGATCCGAACCGTTCCGCGAACATCGCGCTGGTTCTGTACAAAGATGGCGAACGCCGTTACATCCTGGCCCCTAAAGGCCTGAAAGCTGGCGACCAGATTCAGTCTGGCGTTGATGCTGCAATCAAAGCAGGCAACACCCTGCCGATGCGCAATATCCCGGTTGGTTCTACCGTTCATAACGTAGAAATGAAACCAGGTAAAGGCGGTCAGCTGGCACGTTCCGCTGGTACTTACGTTCAGATCGTTGCTCGTGATGGTGCTTATGTCACCCTGCGTCTGCGTTCTGGTGAAATGCGTAAAGTCGAAGCAGACTGCCGTGCAACCCTGGGCGAAGTTGGCAATGCTGAGCATATGCTGCGCGTTCTGGGTAAAGCAGGTGCTGCACGCTGGCGTGGTATTCGCCCTACCGTTCGCGGTACTGCGATGAACCCAGTCGACCACCCACATGGTGGTGGTGAAGGTCGTAACTTTGGTAAGCACCCGGTAACTCCGTGGGGCGTTCAGACCAAAGGTAAGAAGACCCGCAGCAACAAGCGTACTGATAAATTTATCGTACGTCGCCGTAGCAAATAATATTAGAGGATAAGCCATGCCACGTTCTCTCAAGAAAGGTCCTTTTATTGACCTGCACTTGCTGAAGAAGGTAGAGAAAGCGGTGGAAAGCGGTGACAAGAAGCCCCTGCGCACTTGGTCCCGTCGTTCAACGATCTTTCCTAACATGATCGGTTTGACCATCGCTGTCCATAATGGTCGTCAGCACGTTCCGGTATTTGTTTCCGACGAAATGGTCGGTCACAAACTGGGTGAATTCGCACCGACTCGTACTTATCGCGGCCATGCTGCTGATAAAAAAGCGAAGAAGAAATAAGGTAGGAGGAAGAGATGGAAACTTTAGCTCAACATCGCCATGCTCGTTCTTCTGCTCAGAAGGTTCGCCTTGTTGCTGACCTGATTCGCGGTAAGAAAGTGTCGCAGGCCCTGGATATTCTGACCTACACCAATAAGAAAGCGGCTGTACTGGTCAAGAAGGTTCTGGAATCTGCCATTGCTAACGCTGAACACAACGATGGCGCTGACATTGACGATCTGAAAGTTACGAAGATTTTCGTAGACGAAGGCCCTAGCATGAAGCGCATTATGCCTCGTGCAAAAGGTCGTGCAGATCGCATCCTGAAGCGCACCAGCCACATTACTGTGGTTGTGTCCGATCGCTGAGACTCTGGAGACTAGCAATGGGTCAGAAAGTACATCCTAATGGTATTCGCCTGGGTATTGTAAAACCTTGGAACTCTACCTGGTTTGCGAACACCAAAGAATTCGCTGACAACCTGGACAGCGATTTTAAAGTACGTCAGTACCTGACTAAGGAACTGGCAAAAGCGTCCGTATCTCGTATCGTAATCGAGCGTCCAGCTAAGAGCATCCGTGTGACTATTCACACTGCTCGCCCTGGCATCGTTATCGGTAAGAAAGGCGAAGACGTAGAAAAACTGCGCAAGGTCGTAGCGGATATCGCTGGCGTTCCTGCACAGATCAATATCGCCGAAGTTCGTAAGCCAGAACTGGACGCAAAATTGGTTGCTGACAGCATCACTTCTCAGCTGGAACGTCGCGTTATGTTCCGTCGTGCTATGAAGCGTGCTGTACAGAACGCAATGCGTCTTGGCGCTAAAGGGATTAAAGTTGAAGTTAGCGGCCGTCTGGGCGGCGCGGAAATCGCACGTACCGAATGGTACCGCGAAGGTCGCGTACCTCTGCACACTCTGCGTGCTGACATTGACTACAACACCTCTGAAGCGCACACCACTTACGGTGTAATCGGCGTTAAGGTATGGATCTTCAAAGGCGAGATCCTGGGTGGTATGGCTGCTGTTGAACAACCGGAACCGGCTGCTCAACCTAAAAAGCAGCAGCGTAAAGGCCGTAAATAAGGAGCGTCGCTGATGTTACAACCAAAGCGTACAAAATTCCGTAAAGTGCACAAAGGCCGCAACCGTGGTCTGGCGCAGGGTACGGATGTTAGCTTCGGCACTTTCGGTCTGAAAGCTGTTGGCCGTGGTCGTCTGACTGCACGTCAGATCGAAGCAGCACGTCGTGCTATGACCCGTGCAGTTAAGCGTCAAGGTAAGATCTGGATCCGTGTATTCCCGGACAAACCGATCACCGAGAAGCCGCTGGAAGTTCGTATGGGTAAAGGTAAAGGTAACGTGGAGTATTGGGTTGCCTTGATTCAGCCGGGTAAAGTCCTGTATGAAATGGACGGTGTTCCGGAAGAGCTGGCCCGTGAAGCCTTCGGCCTGGCAGCAGCGAAACTGCCTATCAAAACCACCTTTGTAACTAAGACGGTGATGTAATGAAAGCAAATGAGCTGCGTGAAAAGAGCGTTGAAGAGCTGAACACCGAGCTGCTTAACCTGCTGCGCGAGCAATTCAACCTGCGTATGCAGGCTGCAAGCGGCCAGCTGCAACAGACTCACCTGCAGAAGCAGGTTCGTCGTAATATTGCACGTGTTAAGACTTTACTGACTCAGAAGGCGGGTGCGTAATGACCGATAAAATCCGTACTCTGCAAGGTCGCGTTGTCAGCGATAAAATGGAGAAATCCATTGTTGTTGCCATCGAACGTGTTGTGAAGCACCCGATCTACGGGAAATTCATCAAGCGTACGACCAAACTGCACGTACATGACGAGAACAACGAATGTGGTATCGGCGACGTGGTAATTATCCGCGAATGCCGTCCACTGTCCAAGACTAAGTCCTGGACGCTGGTTCGCGTTGTAGAGAAAGCGGTTCTGTAATAGAGTACGCATTCTCAAACGAATAAACGGCTCAGAAATGAGCCGTTTATTTTTTCTACCCATATTCTGGAACCGGTGTTATAATGCCGCGCCCCCGATATGGGGTTTTTTAACGGCTCTGAATTTAGGGTCTCAGTAGTAGTTGACATTAGCGGAGCACTAAAATGATCCAAGAACAGACTATGCTGAACGTCGCCGACAACTCCGGTGCGCGTCGCGTAATGTGTATCAAGGTTCTGGGTGGCTCGCACCGTCGCTACGCAGGCGTCGGCGATATCATCAAGATTACCATCAAGGAAGCAATTCCACGTGGTAAGGTGAAAAAAGGCGATGTGCTGAAAGCGGTAGTGGTGCGCACCAAGAAGGGTGTTCGTCGCCCGGACGGTTCTGTCATTCGCTTCGATGGTAATGCATGCGTTATTTTAAACAATAACAGCGAGCAGCCAATCGGCACGCGTATTTTTGGGCCGGTAACTCGTGAACTGCGTAATGAAAAGTTCATGAAAATTATCTCTCTGGCACCAGAAGTACTCTAAGGAGCGAATCATGGCAGCGAAGATCCGTCGTGATGACGAAGTTATCGTGTTAACCGGTAAAGATAAAGGTAAACGCGGTAAAGTAAAAAATGTCCTGTCTTCCGGCAAGGTCATTGTTGAAGGTATCAACCTGGTTAAGAAACATCAGAAGCCGGTTCCGGCCCTGAACCAACCAGGTGGCATTGTTGAGAAAGAAGCTGCGCTTCAGATCTCTAACATTGCAATCTTCAATGCGGCAACCGGCAAGGCTGACCGTGTAGGCTTTAGATTCGAAGACGGCAAAAAAGTCCGTTTCTTCAAGTCTAACAGCGAAACTATCAAGTAATTTGGAGTAGTACGATGGCGAAACTGCATGATTACTACAAAGACGAAGTAGTTAAGAAACTCATGACTGAGTTTAGCTACAATTCTGTCATGCAAGTCCCTCGGGTCGAGAAGATCACCCTGAACATGGGTGTTGGTGAAGCGATCGCTGATAAGAAACTGCTGGATAATGCAGCAGCTGATTTGACAGCTATCTCCGGTCAAAAGCCGTTGATCACCAAAGCACGCAAATCAGTTGCAGGCTTCAAAATCCGTCAGGGCTATCCGATCGGCTGTAAAGTAACTCTGCGTGGCGAACGCATGTGGGAGTTCCTTGAGCGCCTGATCACTATTGCTGTTCCACGTATTCGTGACTTCCGCGGCTTGTCCGCTAAGTCTTTCGATGGTCGTGGTAACTACAGCATGGGTGTCCGTGAGCAGATCATCTTCCCAGAAATCGACTATGACAAAGTCGACCGCGTTCGTGGTTTGGATATTACCATTACCACTACTGCGAATTCTGATGAAGAAGGCCGTGCTCTGCTGGCTGCCTTTGACTTCCCGTTCCGCAAGTAAGGTAGGGTTACTTAATGGCTAAGCAATCAATGAAAGCACGCGAAGTTAAACGCGTAGCTTTAGCTGAAAAATACTTCGCGAAACGCGCTGAACTGAAAGCGATCATCTCTGATGTAAACGCTTCTGACGAAGATCGTTGGAACGCAGTTCTCAAGCTGCAAAGTCTGCCGCGTGATTCCAGCCCGTCCCGTCAGCGTAACCGCTGCCGCCAGACTGGTCGTCCACATGGTTATGTGGGCAAGTTCGGGTTGAGCCGTATCAAGCTTCGTGAAGCCGCAATGCGCGGTGAAGTACCTGGCTTGAAAAAGGCTAGCTGGTAATTGTCACCAATTGAATCACGGGAGTAAAGACAGATGAGCATGCAAGATCCGATCGCGGATATGCTGACCCGTATCCGTAACGGTCAGGCCGCGAACAAAGCTGCGGTCACCATGCCTTCCTCCAAGCTGAAAGTGGCAATTGCCAACGTGCTGAAGGAAGAAGGTTTTATTGAAGAATTTAAAGTTGAAGGCGACACCAAGCCGGAACTGGAAGTGACGCTTAAGTACTTCCAGGGTAAAGCTGTTGTAGAAAGCATTCAGCGTGTCAGCCGCCCAGGTCTGCGCATCTATAAGAAAAAAGATGAGCTGCCGAAAGTTATGGCGGGTCTGGGTATCGCAGTTATTTCTACCTCTAAAGGTGTTATGACTGATCGTGCAGCGCGCCAAGCTGGTCTTGGTGGCGAAATTATCTGCTACGTAGCCTAATCGGAGGAAAAAATGTCTCGTGTTGCTAAAGCACCGGTCGTTGTTCCTGCCGGCGTTGATGTAAAAATCGACGGTCAGGTTATTACGATCAAAGGTAAAAACGGCGAGCTGACTCGTACTCTCAACGCTGCTGTTGAAGTTAAACATGCTGATAATGCTCTGACCTTCGGTCCACGTGATGGTTTCGTGGATGGTTGGGCTCAGGCTGGTACCGCGCGTGCCCTGCTGAACTCAATGGTTGTCGGTGTTACCGAAGGCTTCACTAAGAAGCTGCAGCTGGTTGGTGTAGGTTATCGTGCAGCGATCAAAGGGAACGCAGTAAACCTGTCTTTAGGTTTCTCGCACCCTGTTGAACATCAGCT
Organism: Scandinavium manionii; assembly: GCF_024764775.1. Classification (NCBI taxonomy): domain Bacteria; kingdom Pseudomonadati; phylum Pseudomonadota; class Gammaproteobacteria; order Enterobacterales; family Enterobacteriaceae; genus Scandinavium; species Scandinavium manionii. The sequence continues at coordinate 424,630 of NZ_JALIGC010000037.1, forward strand.
GCCAGCAGGTATTACTGCAGAATGTCCGACTCAAACTGAAATCGTGCTGAAAGGCGCTGATAAGCAGGTGATCGGTCAGGTTGCAGCAGATCTGCGCGCCTACCGTCGTCCTGAGCCTTATAAAGGCAAGGGTGTTCGTTACGCCGACGAAGTCGTGCGTACCAAAGAGGCTAAGAAGAAGTAAGGTAACACTATGGATAAGAAATCTGCTCGTATCCGTCGTGCGACCCGCGCACGCCGCAAGCTCCAAGAGCTGGGCGCAACTCGCCTGGTGGTACATCGTACCCCGCGTCATATTTACGCACAGGTAATTGCACCGAACGGTTCTGAAGTTCTGGTAGCTGCTTCTACTGTAGAAAAAGCTATCTCTGAACAACTGAAGTACACCGGTAACAAAGACGCTGCAGCAGCTGTGGGTAAAGCTGTCGCTGAACGCGCTCTGGAAAAAGGCATCAAAGATGTTTCCTTTGACCGTTCCGGGTTCCAATATCATGGTCGTGTCCAGGCACTGGCAGATGCTGCCCGTGAAGCTGGCCTCCAGTTCTAAGGTAGAGGTGTAAGATGGCTCACATCGAAAAACAAGCTGGCGAACTGCAGGAAAAGCTGATCGCGGTTAACCGCGTATCTAAAACCGTTAAAGGTGGTCGTATTTTCTCCTTCACAGCTCTGACTGTAGTTGGTGATGGTAACGGCCGCGTAGGTTTTGGTTACGGTAAAGCGCGTGAAGTTCCAGCAGCGATCCAGAAAGCGATGGAAAAAGCCCGTCGCAATATGATTAACGTCGCGCTGAACCACGGCACCCTGCAACACCCTGTAAAAGGTGTTCACACGGGTTCTCGTGTATTCATGCAGCCGGCTTCTGAAGGTACCGGTATCATCGCCGGTGGTGCAATGCGCGCCGTCCTGGAAGTCGCTGGAGTTCATAACGTTCTGGCTAAAGCGTATGGTTCCACCAACCCGATTAACGTGGTTCGTGCAACTATCGATGGCCTGGAAAATATGAATTCTCCAGAAATGGTCGCTGCCAAGCGTGGTAAATCCGTTGAAGAAATTCTGGGGTAATGACCATGGCAAAGACTATTAAAATTACTCAAACCCGCAGTGCAATCGGTCGTCTGCCGAAACATAAGGCAACGCTGCTTGGCCTGGGTCTGCGTCGTATTGGCCACACCGTGGAACGCGAGGATACTCCCGCTGTTCGTGGTATGGTCAACGCGGTTTCCTACATGGTTAAAGTTGAGGAGTAAGAGATGCGTTTAAATACTCTGTCTCCGGCCGAAGGCTCCAAAAAGGCGGGTAAACGCCTGGGTCGTGGTATCGGTTCTGGCCTCGGTAAAACCGGTGGTCGTGGTCACAAAGGTCAGAACTCTCGTTCTGGCGGTGGCGTACGTCGCGGTTTCGAGGGTGGCCAGATGCCTCTGTACCGTCGTCTGCCGAAGTTCGGTTTCACTTCACGTAAAGCAATGATCACAGCTGAAGTTCGTCTGTCTGATCTGGCTAAAGTAGAAGGCGACGTTGTAGACCTGAACACGCTGAAAGCGGCTAACATTATCGGTATCCAGATCGAATTCGCGAAAGTGATTCTGGCTGGTGAAGTAACTCGTCCGGTAACTGTTAACGGCCTGCGCGTGTCTAAAGGCGCTCGTGCTGCTATCGAAGCTGCTGGCGGTAAAATTGAGGAATAAGTAGCAGAATGGCTAAGCAACCGGGATTAGATTTTCAAAGTGCCAAAGGTGGGTTCGGCGAACTGAAACGCAGACTTCTGTTTGTGATTGGTGCGCTGATTGTGTTCCGTATTGGCTCTTTTATTCCGATCCCTGGTATCGATGCCGCTGTACTTGCCAAACTGCTTGAGCAACAGCGAGGCACCATCATTGAAATGTTTAACATGTTCTCTGGTGGTGCTCTCAGCCGTGCTTCTATCTTTGCCTTGGGTATCATGCCGTACATTTCGGCATCGATCATTATCCAGCTGCTGACGGTGGTTCACCCGACGCTGGCAGAGATCAAGAAGGAAGGGGAATCTGGCCGTCGTAAGATTAGTCAGTACACCCGCTACGGCACTCTGGTGCTGGCAATATTCCAGGCAACCGGTATTGCTACCGGTCTGCCGAATATGCCTGGTATGCAAGGCCTGGTGATTAATCCGGGCTTTGCATTCTACTTCACCGCTGTTGTAAGTCTGGTCACAGGGACTATGTTCCTGATGTGGCTCGGCGAACAGATTACTGAACGTGGTATCGGTAACGGTATCTCGATCATTATCTTCGCCGGTATCGTTGCGGGTCTCCCGCCGGCCATCGCCCATACTATCGAGCAAGCGCGTCAAGGCGACCTGCACTTCCTCCTGTTGCTGTTGGTTGCAGTATTAGTATTTGCAGTGACCTTCTTTGTTGTGTTTGTTGAACGTGGTCAACGCCGCATTGTGGTAAACTACGCGAAACGCCAGCAAGGTCGTCGTGTCTATGCTGCACAGAGCACACATTTACCGCTGAAAGTGAATATGGCGGGGGTAATCCCGGCAATTTTCGCTTCCAGTATTATTCTGTTCCCGGCGACCATCGCGTCATGGTTCGGGGGCGGTACTGGTTGGAACTGGCTGACAACAATTTCGCTGTATTTGCAGCCTGGGCAACCGCTTTATGTGTTACTCTATGCGTCTGCAATCATCTTCTTCTGTTTCTTCTATACGGCGTTGGTTTTCAACCCGCGTGAAACAGCAGATAACCTGAAGAAGTCCGGTGCATTCGTACCAGGAATTCGTCCGGGAGAACAAACGGCGAAGTATATCGATAAAGTAATGACCCGCCTGACTTTGGTTGGTGCGTTGTACATCACTTTTATCTGCCTGATCCCGGAGTTCATGCGTGATGCAATGAAAGTGCCGTTCTACTTCGGTGGAACATCGTTACTTATCGTTGTTGTCGTGATTATGGACTTTATGGCTCAAGTGCAAACTCTGATGATGTCTAGTCAGTATGAGTCTGCATTGAAGAAGGCGAACCTGAAAGGCTACGGCCGTTAATGGTCGCCTGAGAAGTTACGGAGAGTAAAAATGAAAGTTCGTGCTTCCGTCAAGAAATTATGCCGTAACTGCAAAATCGTTAAGCGTGATGGTGTCATCCGTGTGATTTGCAGTGCCGAGCCGAAGCATAAACAGCGCCAAGGCTGATTATTTCGCATATTTTTCTTGCAAAGTTGGGTTGAGCTGGCTAGATTAGCCAGCCAATCTTTTTGTATGTCTGTGCGTATCCATTTGAGTATCCTGAAAACGGGCTTTTCGGCATGGTGCGTACATATTAAATAGTAGGAGTGCATAGTGGCCCGTATAGCAGGCATTAACATTCCTGATCAGAAACATGCCGTGATCGCATTAACTTCGATCTTCGGTGTCGGCAAAACTCGTTCCAAAGCCATCTTGGCGGCGGCGGGCATTGCTGAAGATGTTAAGATCAGTGAGCTGTCTGAAGAACAAATCGACACGCTGCGTGACGAAGTTGCCAAATTTGTCGTTGAAGGTGATCTGCGCCGTGAAATCAGCATGAGCATCAAGCGCCTGATGGATCTTGGTTGCTATCGCGGTTTGCGTCATCGTCGTGGTCTGCCAGTGCGCGGTCAGCGTACGAAGACCAACGCACGTACCCGTAAGGGTCCGCGCAAACCGATCAAGAAATAATCGGGGTGATTGAATAATGGCAAAGGCACCAGTTCGTGCACGTAAGCGTGTAAGAAAACAAGTCTCTGACGGCGTGGCTCATATCCATGCTTCTTTCAACAACACCATCGTTACCATCAGCGATCGCCAAGGTAATGCACTGGGTTGGGCAACAGCCGGTGGTTCCGGTTTCCGTGGTTCACGCAAATCCACTCCGTTTGCAGCTCAGGTTGCAGCAGAGCGTTGCGCTGAAGCCGTAAAAGATTACGGTATCAAGAATCTGGAAGTTATGGTCAAAGGTCCGGGTCCGGGTCGCGAATCTACCATTCGTGCTCTGAACGCCGCTGGTTTCCGCATCACTAATATTACTGATGTGACTCCGATCCCTCATAACGGTTGTCGTCCGCCGAAAAAACGTCGCGTATAACGCCACGTTTTCCAGGTTAGTTGGAGATAGAAAATGGCAAGATATTTGGGTCCTAAGCTCAAGCTGAGCCGTCGTGAGGGCACCGACTTATTCCTTAAGTCTGGCGTTCGCGCGATCGATACCAAGTGTAAAATTGAACAAGCTCCTGGCCAGCACGGTGCGCGTAAACCGCGTCTGTCTGACTATGGTGTGCAGTTGCGTGAAAAGCAAAAAGTTCGCCGTATCTACGGTGTGCTGGAGCGTCAGTTCCGTAACTACTACAAAGAAGCAGCACGTCTGAAAGGCAACACCGGTGAAAACCTGTTGGCTCTGCTGGAAGGTCGTCTGGACAACGTTGTATACCGTATGGGCTTCGGCGCTACTCGTGCTGAATCACGTCAGCTGGTTAGCCACAAAGCTATCATGGTAAACGGTCGTGTTGTTAACATCGCTTCTTATCAGGTTAAAGCGAATGACGTTGTCAGCGTTCGTGAGAAAGCGAAAAAGCAATCTCGCGTGAAAGCCGCTCTTGAGCTGGCTGAGCAGCGTGAAAAGCCAACCTGGCTGGAAGTTGATGCTGGCAAGATGGAAGGTACGTTCAAGCGTCAGCCTGAGCGTTCTGATCTGTCTGCGGACATTAACGAACACCTGATCGTCGAGCTTTACTCCAAGTAAAGCTTAGTACCAAAGAGAGGACACAATGCAGGGTTCTGTGACAGAGTTTCTAAAACCGCGCCTGGTCGATATCGAGCAAGTGAGTTCGACGCACGCCAAGGTGACCCTTGAGCCTTTAGAGCGTGGCTTCGGCCATACTTTGGGTAACGCACTGCGCCGTATTCTGCTCTCATCGATGCCGGGTTGCGCGGTGACCGAGGTTGAGATTGATGGTGTACTTCATGAGTACAGCACCAAAGAAGGCATTCAGGAAGATATCCTTGAAATCCTGCTCAACCTGAAAGGGCTGGCGGTGAGAGTTCAGGGTAAAGATGAAGTTATTCTTACTCTGAATAAATCTGGCATTGGCCCTGTGACCGCAGCCGACATTACCCACGACGGTGATGTCGAAATCGTCAAGCCGCAGCATGTTATCTGCCACCTGACCGATGAGAACGCATCTATTAATATGCGTATCAAAGTTCAGCGCGGTCGTGGTTATGTGCCGGCTTCTGCCCGAATTCATTCGGAAGAAGATGAGCGCCCAATCGGCCGTCTGCTGGTCGACGCCTGCTACAGCCCTGTAGAGCGTATTGCCTACAATGTTGAAGCAGCGCGTGTTGAGCAGCGTACCGACCTGGACAAGCTGGTCATCGAAATGGAAACCAATGGCACAATCGATCCTGAAGAGGCGATTCGTCGTGCGGCAACCATTCTGGCGGAACAACTTGAAGCTTTCGTTGACTTACGTGATGTACGTCAGCCGGAAGTTAAAGAAGAGAAACCAGAGTTCGATCCGATCCTGCTGCGCCCTGTTGACGATCTGGAATTGACTGTCCGCTCTGCTAACTGCCTTAAGGCAGAAGCTATCCACTATATCGGTGATCTGGTACAGCGTACCGAGGTTGAGTTGCTGAAAACGCCGAACCTGGGTAAAAAATCTCTTACTGAGATTAAAGACGTGCTGGCTTCTCGTGGTCTGTCACTGGGCATGCGCCTGGAAAACTGGCCGCCGGCAAGCATTGCTGACGAGTAACCGGATCACAGGTTAAGGTTTTACTGAGAAGGATAAGGTCATGCGCCATCGTAAGAGTGGTCGTCAACTGAACCGCAACAGCAGCCATCGCCAGGCTATGTTCCGCAATATGGCAGGTTCACTGGTTCGTCATGAGATCATCAAGACGACCCTGCCTAAAGCGAAAGAGCTGCGTCGCGTAGTTGAGCCGCTGATTACTCTTGCCAAGACTGATAGCGTTGCTAATCGTCGTCTGGCATTCGCCCGTACTCGTGATAACGAGATCGTGGCAAAACTGTTTAACGAACTGGGCCCGCGTTTCGCGAGCCGTGCCGGTGGTTACACTCGTATTCTGAAGTGTGGCTTCCGTGCAGGCGACAATGCGCCGATGGCATACATCGAGCTCGTTGATCGTTCTGAATCGAAAGCAGAAGCAGCTGCAGAGTAATCTGTAGTGATTTGAAAAAACCCGCTTCGGCGGGTTTTTTTATACCCTCACAATCCCCACCTCGCTACAATAGCAGTACTCTTTTTGTTCACCCGGACGCGCACGATGTGGATACTGGATCAGTGGGCCGAGCGTCATATCCTCGATGCACAAAGCAAAGGTGATTTTGATTCCCTGCCAGGCAGTGGTGAGCCTCTGCTTCTTGATGACGATTTGCATGTTCCTGTAGAATTGCGTGCGGGCTTTCGGCTGCTGAAAAATGCGGGATGTTTGCCACCTGAACTGGAGCAGCGTAAAGAGGCTGTTGAACTTGCCGATCTTTTGAAAGGGATCCGCGAAGACGATCCTCGTTTTACTGAACTCCATCGCCGTCTTACTCTGCTTGAGTTTAAACTGCGACAGTCTGGAGTTAACACTGAATTTTTACGCGGTGAGTATGCCGATAAGCTGATCAACAAAATCAACGAGGAGCCATAATGTTCCGTATTGGTGAACTGGCAAAGCTTGCTGGCGTAACACCCGACACCATCCGCTATTATGAAAAACAGCGGATGATGGATAACCCTGTGCGCACCGAAGGGGGCTTCCGACTTTATAGCGACAATGACCTGCAGCGCTTACGTTTTATTCGTCACGGCAGCCAATTAGGATTTACGCTTGAAGCGATTCGTGAGCTGCTATCCATCCGTGTCGATCCTGAACATCACACCTGTCAGGAATCGAAAGGTATTGTTCAGGCGCGACTGAATGAAGTTGAAGCCAGAATTGCGCAGCTGGAAACCATGCGACGTTCTTTGCAGCGCCTAAACGACGCATGCTGTGGAACTGCGCACAGCAGCGTTTATTGTTCAATCCTTGAAGCTCTGGAGCAAGGAGCAGAAACGGATAAGGCAGAATGTTGATTTCAGAACAGCCCGGGATTACACTCCCGCCGTCTTAAACACAGAATCGGAGAGAATATGAGCCGCTATCAGCACACGAAGGGGCAAATTAAAGACAACGCTATCGAAGCGTTACTTCATGACCCGCTGTTTCGCCAACGCGTTGAGAAAAGTAAGAAAGGGAAAGGGAGTTTTGAGCGCAAGGGCAAACACGGTAACCGGGGCAATTGGGAGGCCAGTGGCAAGAAAGTGATGCACTTTTTTACCACTGGCCTTCTGCTTTCAGTGTCCTGATTAAGAACGTGCGTTTTGTTCTTTCAGAAGGTCACGAATTTCAGTCAGCAGAACTTCTTCTTTCGTTGGCGCAGGGGCTGCCGCCGGTTCTTCTTTTTTACGATTCAGTTTGTTGATCAGTTTGATTGCCATAAAGATGGCAAATGCCACGATCACGAAATCAAAGATGTTCTGAATGAATATACCGTAGTGCATAACAACTGCCGGGACATCACCCTGTGCATCGCGCAGCGTCACGGCAAACTGCTTAAAGTCGACCCCGCCAATCACTAATCCCAGGGGGGGCATAATAATATCGGCAACAAGTGACGATACTATTTTACCAAATGCCGCACCAATAATGACACCCACCGCCAAATCAACAACGTTTCCGCGCATCGCGAATTCGCGAAACTCTTTAATAATGCTCATTTTATTCTCCTTGTGCCAGCTGACATTTATAAGTTTAACAAATGTTTAGTCGATTTCCATTACAGACGGGATGTCAGATGGAATAAATAACCCATAAATAATAAAGGGTTAATAAAAAAGGTGCTCATTTGAGCACCTTTTAGGGTTACAGGAAGAAGGGACTTGGCTGGAAGAGTCGCTCGACGTCTGTAATAAACTTTTTATCCGTCAGGAACATAATGACGTGGTCGCCTTGCTCGATGCGTAAATTATCGTTGGCGATCAGTACTTCATTCCCGCGAACCACAGCGCCGATGATTGTGCCTGGCGGCAGCTTAATATCGTCAATTACGCGACCAACTACGCGGGATGTACTTTCATCCCCGTGGGCCACGGCCTCAATGGCTTCTGCCACACCGCGACGAAGAGAAGAGACGCCGACAATATCCGCTTTACGCACATGGCTTAGCAGTGCCGAAATAGTCGCTTGTTGAGGAGATATGGCAATATCAATCACGCTGCCCTGGACCAGGTCGACATATGCCCGCCGTTGGATCAGTACCATGACCTTTTTGGCGCCCATGCGTTTGGCTAGCATGGCCGACATGATGTTCGCTTCGTCATCGTTGGTGACTGCGATGAACAGATCAACCTGATCGATATGCTCCTCAGCCAATAATTCCTGATCCGAAGCATCACCGTAAAACACGATCGTGTTCTGCAGTTTCTCAGCCAGCTCGGCTGCGCGTTGTTGATCGCGTTCGATCAGCTTCACGCTGTACTCTTTCTCCAGACGGTGCGCCAGTCCGGCCCCGATATTCCCGCCGCCAACAAGCATGATGCGTTTGTACGGCTTTTCCAGGCGCTGAAGCTCACTCATTACTGCTCGGATATGCTGTGATGCCGCAATGAAGAAAACTTCATCGCCCGCTTCCACGATAGTCGAACCCTGTGGTCGAATCGGTCTGTCATGACGGAAAATCGCCGCTACGCGGGTGTCGATATGTGGCATATGTTCGCGCATCGAGGAGAGTGCATTACCGACCAGAGGCCCGCCATAGTAAGCTTTCACCACCGCCAGGCTGACTTTACCTTCCGCGAAATTGACGACCTGTAAGGCACCCGGATATTCAATCAGGCGGTACATGTTATCAATGACCAGTTGTTCCGGCGCGATCAGGTGATCGATTGGCACTGCCTCTGAATGGAAAAGTTTGTCGGCGTCACGAACGTAGTCAGGTGAACGAATACGGGCGATGCGGTTCGGCGTGTTAAACAATGAATAGGCAACCTGGCAGGCCACCATATTTGTTTCGTCAGAGCTGGTCACTGCGACCAGCATATCGGCATCATCTGCGCCTGCTTCACGCAAAACGCGAGGATGCGAGCCGTGACCCTGCACAACGCGAAGATCGAACTTATCCTGTAGGCTGCGTAAGCGGTCACCATTGGTATCTACCACGGTGATATCGTTGTTTTCGCCGACCAGGTTCTCCGCTAATGTGCCACCCACTTGTCCGGCACCCAGTATGATAATTTTCATCAGTCGCGATCCGTTATTTCATCACTGTTTGATTAGCTTAGCGTAAAAGAATCCGTCGCCTTCGTCTGCCGCAGGCAAGTTCTGCACACCCGGACGGTCTACGCTGCCGGTTTCGTGAAGCACTGCATCAGGCGTACGTTTCAGGAACGCGGAAATTTGCTCGCAGTTTTCTTCCGGTAAAATTGAGCAGGTCGCATATACCAGCGTGCCACCGGTTTTCAGATGCGCCCATGTTGCATCCAGAATTTCACTCTGGAGTTGTGCCAGCTCAGCAATATCGCGATCGCGGCGTAGCCATTTAATATCCGGATGGCGGCGAATGACCCCCGTTGCTGAGCATGGTGCATCCAGAAGGATACGATCGAACTGTTGTTCGCCGCACCACTGTGCTGGATAGCGGCCATCGCCCTGTTTGACGTCGGCTTTCATACCCAGACGTTTCAGATTTTCATACACGCGCGACAGGCGCTGTTCGTCAACGTCGACGGCCATTACGCTTGCTTCCGGCGCGACTTCCAGAATATGGGTTGTTTTACCGCCAGGAGCCGCACATAAATCCAGAATGGCCTCTCCATTTTTCGGCATCAAATAGTTCATGCAGCCTTGTGCCGAAGCATCTTGTACCGTCACCCAACCTTCCTCGAAACCAGGCAGGGCAAATACCGGTGCCGGTGTTTCCAGGCGCACGGCATCAGGATACGCATCATGCGCAAAACCCTTCATGCCTGCCTGGTCCAGCAATGCCAGCCATTCATCGCGTGAATGATGATTACGGTTAACACGCAACCACATTGGTGGACGCAGGTTGTTGGCATCAAGAATGGATTGCCATTGCTGCGGGTACGCTTTCTTGATGCGTTTAACCAGCCAGGCAGGGTGCAGGAAGCGGCTTTCAGTCGAGGCAAACTCTTCGAGCAGCGCTTCTTGATTACGCTGGAATTGGCGCAGCACGCCATTGATCAGCCCTTTCAGCTGCGGGCGCTTAATGGCAACCGCACCTTCTACCGTTTCGGCAAGGGCTGCATGTGGAGGAATTCGGGTATGCAGCAGCTGATAAAAACCTACCATGATCAGGTAATGCACGGTGCGCTGTTTACCGGTCATCGGGCGCGCCATTAGCTTGTTGACCAGCCAGTCTAGCTGGGAGAGCGTGCGCAGCACGCCGAAGCTCAGTTCCTGTAATAGCGCTCTGTCTTTATCAGCCACTTTTTGCTGCATGGCGGGCAGGACATTGCTTAAAGACTGGCCTTGTTCCAGCACTTGCTCAACGGCAAGGGCTGCCAGACTACGTAAATTTGTATTTTTTTTCATAAGTGTAAAAATGAAAAGGCCCGGCAATACCGGGCTTGAAGTAAGGGGACGTCAGGCAAGACGGTTACCGGGAATAAACCACTCCCGGCGCGAATTTAAAAGATCTTGTGCGCTCATGGCTTTTTTACCTGCGGGTTGCAGCGATAGCAGGTTCAGAATGCCATTCCCGGTCGCGACCTGGATACCATGTTTATTGGCATCGACAATGGTGCCTGGCGCGGCGTCAGTTTGCGTGTGGATTACGGATGCTTGCCACACTTTGACCGGCTGGCCATCAATCTCCAGCCAGCTCATTGGCCATGGATTAAAGGCACGAATGCAACGCTCAAGCTGCTCCGCGGACAGTGACCAGTCAACGCGTGCTTCTTCTTTACTGAGTTTTTCGGCATGAGTGACCAGAGCTTCATCCTGAACTTCAGGTTTCGCCGTGCCGCTTGCCAGCTGCTGCAGTGTTTCGATCAGGCCCTGTGGCCCCATCTCTGCGAGCTTATCGTACAGCGAACCGCTGGTATCTTCTGCGGTAATAGGGCAGGAGAGTTTATGCAGCATATCGCCGGTATCAAGACCCACATCCATCTGCATGATGGTGACGCCGGTTTCGGCATCGCCCGCCCACAGTGAACGCTGGATAGGTGCTGCACCACGCCAGCGCGGCAGCAGCGAACCGTGAACGTTAATGCAGCCCAGACGCGGCATATCCAGAACCGCTTTCGGCAGGATAAGACCATAGGCAACGACAACCATAACGTCGGCGTTTAAGTCGGCAACGAGCTGCTGGTTTTCCTGGGGACGCAGTGATGCAGGCTGGAAAACCGGTAGACCTTTTTCTTCTGCCAGCACTTTAACCGGGCTTGGCATCAGTTTTTTACCGCGCCCGGCTGGCCTGTCTGGTTGGGTGAAGACGCCAACCACCAAGTGTCCAGACGACAACAGCGCGTCAAGATGACGCGCTGCAAAGTCAGGAGTACCAGCAAAAATAATGCGGAGTGATTCTGACACGTTAATTCTTATCCTTAAGCACGGGCGTTCAGTCGATCCAGTTTCTCAACTTTCTGACGGATGCGCTGTTGTTTCAGCGGGGACAGATAATCGATAAACAGTTTGCCGACCAGATGGTCCATTTCGTGCTGAATGCAGATTGCCAGCAGGCCATCGGCTTCTAATTCGTAAGGCTTACCTTCACGATCCAGTGCGCGGATTTTCACTTTCTCGGCGCGCGGAACCAGTGCCCGCTGTTCAGGGATCGACAGGCAGCCTTCTTCAATACCGGTATCGCCGCTTTTTTCCAGCAGCTCTGGGTTGATCAACACCAGCTGTTCCGCACGATCTTCAGACACGTCAATGACGATGATGCGCTGATGGATGTCGACCTGAGTTGCGGCCAGACCAATACCTTCTTCAGCGTACATCGTTTCGAACATATCATCGACGATGCGCTGAATTTCTGCATTTACTTCTTTAACCGGCTCTGCGACTTTGCGAAGACGCTCGTCCGGAATATGTAACACTTGCAAAACTGACATAATTATCCAGAGTTGTGTTCAGGAGTTGGAAAGTTTATTACCTCTATTCTAGACAAAACCCCCTCTGATTGACAGCATCACTGACCAATCGCAAAGATTGCCGGGACTGCTTGTGGCAAGGGGAAAGGGATGACACCCACAGAAATATGGCTCCGTCTGATGGCGGTCAATGGGTTATACGGCGACACGCTGTTCGCGCTGGTGCAACGGTTGATTTCTACAGATTCAATTAATGCCGAGGTCTTGCGGGAAAATGGGTTTTCAGCCAGGCACATCAAACAATTTTTCTCACTTACCCAGCGCACTCTGGAGGACACTCAGAATTGGTTAACAATCCCTGGGCATTCCGTTCTTTCTGCTGATCACCCTGACTACCCTTCCTCATTACGGGCGATCGTCGACTATCCGGGCATTTTGTTTGTCGCGGGAGATGTAAAGCTATTAGCGTCTGCACAAATCGCGATTGTCGGCAGTCGGGATCACTCTTGGTACGGCGAACGATGGGGACGCATTTTCAGCGAAGCGCTTGCCAGAAAAGGCATGACGATTACCAGCGGGATGGCGCTCGGTATCGATGGTGTGGCACATCGCGCCGCGCTGGATGCATTCGGGAAAACCATTGCGGTGTTGGGCAACGGTCTGTTTCATTCCTATCCGCGACGACATGCTTCGTTAGCACAACGCATTATTGAAAACGGTGGCGCGCTAGTGAGCGAATTCCCATTAGCACAGCCGCCTTTCCCCGCCAATTTCCCGCGACGAAATCGGATTATTAGCGGGCTTAGTAGTGGGGTCCTTGTGGTGGAAGCGGCGATAAAAAGTGGGTCTCTCGTCACGGCCAGAACCGCGCTGGAGCAGGGCCGGGACGTTTATGCCGTTCCCGGGCCATTAGGCAGTCCCGGATCTGAAGGACCACACTGGTTGATTAAGCAGGGCGCGATACCCGTGACGTCAGTAGATGACATCCTTGAAAATTTACAATATGGGCGACATCCGTTGCCAGATGAGGCTGAAAAATCAAATTATTCCCCGGATACGGAGCTTGCAGCATTGCCATTTCCAGAGCTCCTGGCTAACGTAGGAGATGAGGTAACACCTGTTGACGTTGTCGCTGAACGTGCCGGCCAACCTGTGCCAGTGACGGTAGCCCAACTACTCGAACTGGAGTTAGCAGGATGGATCGCAGCTGTACCCGGCGGCTATGTCCGATTAAGGAGGGCATGCCATGTTCGACGTATTGATGTATTTGTTTGAGACTTACATCCATAACGAAGCAGAGATGCGGGTGGATCAGGATAAGCTGACGCAGGATCTGACTGACGCCGGTTTTGATCGTGAAGATATCTACAACGCACTGCTGTGGTTGGAAAAGCTGGCTGACTATCAGGAAGGGCTCACTGAGCCAATGCAGCTTGCTTCAGATCCACTCTCTGTTCGTATTTATACCGCAGATGAGTGCCAACGGCTGGATGCCAGTTGCCGGGGATTCTTGTTATTCCTGGAGCAGATTCAGGTGCTAAACCTCGAAACGCGTGAAATGGTAATCGAACGCGTCATGGCGCTGGATGCCACAGAGTTTGAGTTGGAAGATTTGAAGTGGGTGATTCTGATGGTGCTGTTTAACATCCCGGGCTGTGAAAATGCCTATCAGCAGATGGAAGAATTACTCTTCGAAGTAAATGAAGGTATGCTGCACTAATTCAATTGCGCAGCGACAAGAGTTGTTATGGCCAAATCAGCACTGTTTACGGTGCCTAAACACGAGCCTTGCCCACAGTGCGGGGCCGAACTGGTTATCCGAAGCGGTAAACACGGGCCGTTTCTCGGCTGTTCTCATTATCCGGAATGCGATTACGTCCGTCCCCTGAAAAGTCAGGCGGACGGACACATTGTCAAAGTTCTGGAAGGGCAGCTGTGTCCAGCTTGTGGAGCAGAACTGGTGCTTCGCCAGGGACGCTTTGGCATGTTTATCGGCTGCAGCCAGTATCCGGCCTGCGAGCATACGGAACTCATCGACAAGCCTGATGATACCGCTATCGCTTGCCCGCAGTGTCACGAAGGGCATCTGGTTCAGCGACGGTCCCGCTATGGTAAGACCTTCCATTCCTGCGATCGCTATCCCGATTGCCAATTTGTCCTTAACTTCAAACCGGTAGTGGGCGAATGCCCCGAGTGCCATTACCCACTGCTTATCGAAAAGAAAACGGCGCAGGGCGTTAAGCTCTTTTGTGCCAGTAAACAATGTGGAAAGCCGGTATCGGTGGAACAAATCAGTGAACAGTAACCTGCATCAAGAAAGCGTTTTGAAAGCTATCGACGCGCTCAATAATAAACAAGTCATCGCATATCCCACTGAGGCTGTTTTTGGCGTGGGTTGTGACCCTGATAGTGAAACAGCGGTCATGCGTTTGCTTGAGCTCAAGCAGCGCCCCATGGAAAAAGGCCTCATCCTGATTGCCGCGAATTTTGAACAACTCAGACCGTATATCGACGATTCCGTATTGTCGGATGCGCAGCGCGAAGCCGTGTTCTCACGTTGGCCTGGGCCAGTCACCTTCGTCTTTCCAGCCCAGGCTTCGACTCCGCGCTGGCTCACCGGGCGTTTCGATACGCTTGCTGTTCGCGTGAGCGACCATCCGCTGGTGGTGGAATTGTGCCAGGTCTACGGGAAACCGCTGGTATCGACGAGCGCGAATCTCACCGGGCAGGAACCTTGCCGTACCGTCGCGGAAGTTGTCACTCAGTTTGGTGATGCCTTCCCGGTAGTAAAAGGAGAGACGGGCGGACGGATGAATCCTTCTGAAATTCGTGATGCCCTGACGGGCGAACTTTTCCGCCAGGGGTAATCCTATGGAACAGTACGCGGTATTCGGCAACCCCATTTCCCACAGCAAATCTCCCTTCATTCATCAGCGATTCGCTCAGCAGCTTAATATTGAGCATCCTTATGGTCGGGTGCTTGCCCCACGTGAAGGCTTTAATGAAACTCTGGATGCATTTCTGGCAGCAGGCGGTAAAGGCTGCAATGTGACGGTTCCTTTTAAAGAAGACGCGTTTGCACGTGCGGATGAACTGACAGAGCGGGCAGCACTGGCTGGAGCCGTTAATACCTTGAAGCGTCTCGAGGACGGGCGGCTGCTGGGTGATAACACTGACGGGATCGGTTTGCTGAGTGACCTTGAACGTCTGGCCTTCATTAAGCCGGGCTACCGCATTCTATTGATTGGGGCGGGTGGCGCGGCACGTGGCGTACTGTTACCGTTGCTGTCGCTTGACTGTGCGGTGACGGTAACCAACCGGACTTTTGCCCGAGCTCAGGAGCTGACTACGCTCTTTGCGCATACCGGCAGTGTGAAAGCGCTGGCGATGGATGTGCTCGCCGATCAAAAATTCGATTTGATAATCAATGCTACTTCCAGTGGTATTGGCGGTGAAATACCTGCAATCCCGACCGCGATTATTAATAAAGATGTGCACTGCTACGACATGTTCTATCAAAAAGGAAACACACCTTTCCTGAACTGGTGCGAACAGCACGGCGCAAAACAGAATGCCGATGGTCTGGGCATGCTGGTGGCCCAGGCGGCACATGCCGTATTGCTGTGGCATGGTGTTATGCCGGAAATTACACCTGTTATCGAAGAACTGAAAAAGGAACTCGCTCTGTGAATCAGGCGATCCTGTTTCCTGACCGTGAGACCTGGGATGAAGTGCTGCTGTGCATTTACTTCCCGGTTCTGGTCGGTGGGTTCCAGCTGAACTGCGCATTATCGGCTGAATCACTGGCGCACCGCTTTGGTGGCGATGCGCCAGAATTCTGGCTGGAAAGATTTCGACAGAATCGCTGGGACCTGGAAGAAGAAGCCGAACAGGCTATCCGTGATTGGCAGGAAGATAATCAGGGCTGGATCTGGCTCTCCTGAGCGAGATACTCATCTTTCCATTTCACATAGTTGTTGGCGGAATACGTCAATCCCTCTCGTTCCTCTTCTGTTAATGGGCGGATCTGTTTGACCGGGCTTCCGAGATACAGAAAACCGCTTTCAAGGCGCTTGTTTTGCGGCACCAGGCTTCCGGCCCCAATCATTACATCGTCTTCTATTACTGCACCGTCCAGCAGAATCGATCCCATCCCGACCAATACCCGATTACCAATCGTGCAGCCGTGCAGCATGACTTTGTGCCCAACGGTGACGTCCTCACCGACGATCAAGGGATTGCCCTCCGGTTTATAAGAGGATTTGTGCGTGACGTGTAGGACGCTGCCGTCCTGAATATTGCTGCGGGCGCCGATAGCGACATCGTTCACATCACCGCGAATAACGACCAACGGCCAGATGCCCACATCGTCAGCGAGGCGTACATCTCCGATCACTACGCTGGTGGTGTCGATCATTACGCGGGAACCGATCTTGGGATGTAATGCTTTATAAGGGCGAATATTTACCGACATGTTTACCTCTTTCATAAAGGAGCAGGTGATTTTTAGACATTATCGGCTTTCTATAAGGCTTTAACACCTCAAAAAATACTCAGATCGGTCGGGATCTCCGCAAAAAGAATGAAAAAACAGCGGTCGGAAAAAAGATCGCAAAAAAGGGTTGTGCAAAAAAATGGGATCCCTATAATGCGCCTCCATCGACACGGAACATGTGAACAACTTCACAGTGTACCGGCAGCGATGAGAGTTAAAAATCCTGAAATTAAGGGTTGACTCTGAAAGAGGAAAGCGTAATATACGCCACCTCGAGTTAGCAAGCGAAAGCGCGTAACTCACTGCTCTTTAACAATTTATCAGACAATCT
>NZ_JALIGC010000036.1:0-394704 GCF_024764775.1 Scandinavium manionii
ATTATATCGTTGGGTATTACAGCGCGCTCAGGCCGCATGAATATAACGGCGGGTTACCCCCCAACGAATCGGAAAATCGATACTGGGAAAACTCTAAAGTGGTGGCCAGTTTTTGTTGACCACTACAAAGCATTTGTCGGATGAATAGTATTGCTTTGAATCATGCTTGTAAGCCCATAAGGGTTACACAGTAGGTTACAGTCAGCTACTGTCAGGAGGCGTTAAGCCATGTCCTCAAGGGATTCAATAAGATAGGCACTGAAAGAATGGTCATGGAGCGGGTGAAGGGAATCGAACCCTCGTATGCAGCTTGGGAAGCTACCGTTCTACCATTGAACTACACCCGCGAAAGACGCGCCCGTAAAAGGGGTGAAGGCATTATAGACTTAACGCCTTCACTGACAAGCCTTTCTGCAATTAAGTGGCTATTATATAACCGCTTAGCATTTCGGTTTGCTGCCCTGCGGTGGCAAATAACGCAGCGGATCGATAGCGGTGGCGCGGTAGCGAATCTGGAAATGCAGCTTCACAGAGTCGGCATCGCTGTTGCCCATGGTGGCAATCTGCTGGCCGATCTTCACCGACTGTCCGTTGTTAACCATCATTTTATCGTTATGCGCATACGCGGTGATGTAATCATCATTGTGCTTAATCATGATCAGATTGCCGTACCCGCGGAGCTGATTCCCGACGTAAACCACTTTACCCGCGCCGGATGCGTAAATCGGCTGGCCGCGCGAACCCGCGATATCAATCCCTTTGTTGCCGCCATCGGCGGTGGAATAGCGCAACACCACTTTGCCGCTGGTCGGCCAGCGCCAGCAGCGTTGTCCTACCGGCGGCCAGGAAGACTGCGGCACAGCGGAAGATGGCGTGACTTTTGCCGTCCGGCTGCCGGAGGATTTTTTTGATCCCGAGCTGCCGCTCACTTTCAGACGCTGTCCCACTTCGATGGTATACGGCGGTGAAATGCCGTTCATGCGGGCGAGGCTGCTGACGCTGGTGCCGGTCATGCGAGAGATTTTTGACAGCGTATCGCCGCGTTTTACGGTATACACGGAGCCGCTGTAGCTGCCTTCGGAGCCTGATTTACTGCCGGAACAACCAGCCAGAATCAGCCCAATAAACAGGCACAGAAAAAGGCGTAATGGGTGTTTCATCAGGCGTCCTGCTCTCAAAGCGAGTCCTCGGTGTCGAAAAAATGGATGGCATATGATACCAGTCGTAGCCCGTATGCCAATGTTTAGCATGCTTTTTGATAAACAACCCTTTGGCAAAAATGGCGCATCACATCCAAAACCCATCCCCTCTGACGCCCTGGGCATTCAGCCTGAGAAAGATTGTCGTATAATAAAGCCCGGTTATATGACTGAGATATTGTGTCCGGAGAAGCGATGAGCAGGCAAGAGCACGTCATTTTACTCGATGAGCAGGGAGCAGCTATCGGCACCCAGGAGAAATATGCCGCCCATAATACCGCCACGCCGCTGCATCTGGCCTTTTCCTGCTGGTTGTTCAACGCAAAAGGTGAGCTGCTGTTAACCCGGCGAGCGCTCAGTAAAAAAGCCTGGCCAGGCGTCTGGACAAGTTCAGTCTGCGGTCATCCCCAGCTCAATGAAACATCAGAAGAAGCGCTTATTCGACGTTGCCGATATGAAGTAGGTGCCGAAGTAAAGGACATCACGCCCGTCTACCCGGCGTTCCGCTACCGGGAAATTGACAGTTCCGGCATCGTTGAGAATGAAGTCTGCCCGGTGTTTGCCGCTCAGGTGACTAACGAGATAATGCTAAACAGAGATGAAGTAATGGAGTATCGCTGGCTGAACCTGGAAGATTTACGCCAGGCTATCGAGGCCGCTCCGTTTCTGTTTAGCCCGTGGATGGGACGGCAATTTGCCCACACCCCAGCCCGCGATGCACTGTTCCAGTTTGCCCATGCCGTGTAACATGCAAGACATAAAAAAAGCCCGGTTGCTCAAGCAAATCGGGCTTTTTTACACCGGAGACCATGACGTCTCCGGTTATGTTCGACTTATTTAGTCGGACGCATTGCCGGGAACAGGATCACATCACGGATGGTATGGCTGTTGGTGAACAGCATAACCATACGGTCGATACCAATACCCAGACCCGCCGTTGGCGGCAGACCGTGTTCCAGCGCGGTAACGTAGTCTTCATCGAAGAACATCGCTTCGTCATCACCGGCTGCTTTCGCATCAACCTGGTCCTGGAAACGCTGCGCCTGGTCTTCTGCATCGTTCAGCTCGCTAAAGCCGTTACCGATTTCACGGCCACCGATGAAGAATTCAAAGCGATCGGTAATTTCCGGGTTCTCATCATTACGACGCGCCAGCGGAGACACTTCTGCCGGGTATTCAGTAATGAAGGTCGGCTGAATCAGATGTGCTTCTGCCACTTCTTCGAAGATCTCAGTCACGGTACGACCCAGACCCCAGCTCTTCTCAACCTTAATACCGATTTCAGCCGCGATAGCTTTCGCCGCGTCGAAGTTATCCAGATCAGCCATGTTGGTTTCTGGACGGTATTTTTTGATGGCTTCGCGCATGGTCAGCTTCACGAACGGCTTACCAAAGTCGAAGGTCTGATCGCCATAAGGCACTTCAGTTTTGCCGAGAATATCCTGCGCCAGAGTACGGAACAGAGATTCGGTCAGCTCAATCAGGTCTTTGTAATCTGCATACGCCATATAGAGTTCCATCATGGTGAACTCTGGGTTATGACGAACGGAGACGCCTTCATTACGGAAGTTACGGTTGATTTCGAACACGCGTTCGAAGCCACCCACCACCAGACGCTTCAGGTACAGTTCCGGCGCGATACGCAGGTACATGTCGAGGTCGAGGGCATTGTGATGGGTGATGAACGGACGCGCGGACGCGCCACCCGGGATCACCTGCATCATTGGGGTTTCAACTTCCATAAAGCCACGGCCAACCATGAACTGACGGATACCCGCCATAATCTGGGAACGGACTTTAAAGGTGTTGCGGGACGTATCGTTAGCGATGAGGTCCAGGTAACGCTGACGGTAGCGCGCTTCCTGATCCTGCAGACCGTGGAATTTATCCGGCAGTGGGCGCAGGGCTTTGGTCAGCAGACGCAGCTCGGTGCAATGAATGGACAGCTCACCAGTCTTGGTTTTGAACAGCTTACCTTTCGCGCCGAGGATATCGCCCAGGTCCCATTTCTTGAACTGGTCGTTGTATACGCCTTCCGGCAGATCGTCACGGGCAACGTACAGCTGGATACGGCCGCCAACGTCCTGCAGCGTCACGAAGGACGCTTTACCCATGATACGACGGGTCATCATACGGCCAGCAACGGTGACTTCAACGTTCAGCGCTTCCAGCTCTTCATTTTCTTTGCTGCCGAATTCGGCGTGCAGCTGGTCGGAGGTACTGCCGCGACGGAAATCGTTCGGGAAAGCGATGCCCTGCTCACGCAGCGCAACCAGCTTCTCACGACGAGATTTCAATTCGTTATTAAGATCGACGACTTCGTCAGCGCCCTGTGCTTGTTGTTCAGACATATTGGTTCCTCATAACCCTGCTTTCAAACTTGCTTCGATAAATTGGTCGAGGCTGCCGTCCAGTACCGCCTGGGTATTGCGGGTTTCAACCCCGGTACGCAGGTCCTTGATACGGGAATCGTCCAGTACGTATGAACGAATCTGGCTGCCCCAGCCGATGTCCGATTTGTTATCTTCCGCCGCCTGCTTCTCAGCATTTTTCTTCTGCATTTCCAGCTCGTACAGCTTAGCTTTCATCTGCTTCATGGCCTGATCTTTGTTCTTATGCTGCGAACGGTCGTTCTGGCATTGCGTGACGGTATTGGTTGGAAGGTGGGTAATACGCACCGCAGATTCTGTACGGTTAACGTGCTGACCACCAGCACCGGAGGCGCGGTACACGTCGATACGCAGATCGGCTGGATTGATTTCGATATCGATATCGTCATCCACTTCCGGGTAGACGAAAGCGGAACTGAACGAGGTATGACGACGGCCACCGGAGTCAAACGGGCTCTTACGTACCAGGCGATGTACGCCAGTTTCAGTGCGTAACCAGCCAAAGGCGTATTCGCCCTGAATACGGATGGTGACAGATTTGATACCCGCCACTTCGCCTTCAGACTCTTCGATGATTTCTGTTTTAAAGCCGCGCGCTTCTGCCCAACGCAGATACATACGCATCAGCATGCTGGCCCAGTCCTGCGCTTCGGTGCCACCAGAACCCGCCTGGATATCGAGATAGCAATCTGCTTTGTCGTATTCACCAGAGAACATGCGGCGGAATTCCAGCTGTGCCAGCTTGTCTTCCAGCACGTCGAGCTCGGCGACGGCTTCATTGAAGGTTTCTTCGTCATCGGCTTCAACAGCCAATTCCAGCAGGCCGGAAACGTCTTCCAGACCCTGAGACATCTGGTCCAGGGTTTCAACAATGGCTTCCAGTGAAGAACGCTCTTTACCCAGAGCCTGTGCGCGATCGGGTTCGTTCCACACATCCGGCTGTTCCAGCTCGGCGTTTACTTCTTCCAGACGCTCTTTCTTGGCATCATAGTCAAAGATACCCCCGAAGAACGTCTGAACGCTCCGTGAGGTCTTGAATGCGATTTTTTACCGGATTAATTTCAAACATGGTCGATTATCTTTTCTGGGCTTGTATAAATGCGGTGATAAGAGCGGGATTTTAACGGATCTCCGCTCTTTTTTATAGGAAATACTGACGCTAAATTGGCCAGATATTGTCTATGATCAGTTGCAGGCTGCGGTTGCCGCGAAACTCGTTGATATCCAGCTTGTAGGCCAGTTCCACTTCGCGCACGCCGTTGTCCGGCCAGCAGGTGGTATCTACGTTAAACGCAATGCCGTCGAGCAGTGGGCCCCCGCCAACCGGTTCGACCATCACCTTCAGGTGACGCTCGCCCACCAGTCGCTGTTGAAGCAGACGAAAACGCCCATCGAATAACGGTTCCGGGAACATCTGCCCCCACGGGCCCGCATCACGCAGCATCTGTGCGATTTCCATGGTCATATCCGCCGCCGCCAGTGGGCCATCGGACACCACTTCGCCCTGTAACAACGCCGGGTCTAACCATTCGGTCACCAGTTCGCCGAAACGCTGCTGGAAATCGTCAAAGCGCGCCTCTTCCAGCGACAAACCTGCCGCCATCGCGTGACCGCCGAACTTGATCATCATGCCAGGATACAGCGTATCGAGACGCTCCAGGGCATCACGCATGTGCAGACCCTGAATCGAACGCCCGGAGCCTTTCAGCGTGCCGTCACCCGCTGGCGCAAAGGCAATCACGGGGCGGTGGAAGCGCTCTTTGATACGTGAAGCCAGAATACCGACCACGCCCTGATGCCATTCTGGATGGTACATGGCGAGACCGCCGGGCAGTGCTTCGCTGCTGCGTTCAAGTTTCTCACACAGCGTCAGCGCTTCCGCCTGCATCCCCTGCTCGATTTCTTTTCGCGTCTGGTTCAGCGCATCGAGTTCATTCGCGAGCTGACGCGCCTCGCCGATATTGTCACTGAGCAACAGCGCAACGCCGACGGACATATCGTCCAGCCGCCCCGCCGCATTCAGGCGCGGGCCGAGTGCAAAACCGAGATCGCTGGCCGCCAGTTTTTGTGCGTCGCGATTAGATACCTCCAGCAGAGCTTTGATGCCCGGACGGCATTTTCCTGCACGGATACGACTCAGCCCCTGCCACGTCAAAATGCGGTTGTTAGCATCGAGCGGAACCACGTCCGCGACGGTGCCAAGCGCGACCAAATCCAGCAGTTCTGCAAGGTTAGGCGCGGCAATGCCCTGCGCCTCAAACCAGCCGCGATCGCGTAAATGAGTGCGCAACGCCAGCATCAAATAAAACGCGACGCCGACACCGGCCAGCGATTTCGACGGGAAATCACAATCACGCAGGTTCGGGTTAATGATGGCCTCTGCCGCAGGCAGCGTATCGCCAGGCAAGTGGTGATCGGTAACCAGCACGGGAATACCTAGCGCATGCGCACGATCGACGCCGGAGTGCGAAGAAATACCGTTATCGACGGTCAATATCATCTGTGCACCGCGGGCATGAGCCTGATCCACCACTTCCGGGCTTAAGCCATAGCCATCTTCAAAACGGTTCGGCACCAGATAGGTGACATTGCTACAGCCCAGCTGGCGCAGCCCCAACACGCTGAGCGCAGTGCTGGTTGCACCATCGGCGTCAAAATCACCGACCACGACAATCCGCAACCCTTCGCGAAACGCGTCGTAAAGCATCTCAACGGCTTTCTCAACGCCGGAGAGCTGCTGCCACGGCAGCATGCCTTTGACGCTACGCTCGAGATCGGATGCACTCAGAACCCCACGGCTGGCATACAGCCGCTGGAGCAAAGGCGGGAGATCGGCCGGCAGCTGCGCCGAGCTGTCCGCTTCCCGGCGACGAAGTTGTATCTGCTGTTTCACGCCGATTATTTACCGCTGGTCTGTTTTTTATGCTCGTCGAGGAAGGCTTTCATTTCCTGCGGGCCCTGATAGCCCGGCACCACGTAGCCGTCGTTCAGCACGATTGCCGGTGTGCCGTTCACGCCAAACTGCACGCCCAGCGCGTAGTGGTTCGCGATATTCATATCGCAGCTCGCCGCCTGAACGCCTTTGCCGTTCATCGCGTCATCAAACGCTTTATTGCGGTCTTTGGCGCACCAGATGGATTTCATGTCCTGCTCCGCCTGGCTCTGCACGCCCTGACGTGGGAAGGCCAGATAACGCACGGTTATCCCCAGCGCGTTGTAGTCTTTCATCTCTTCATGCAGCTTGTGACAATAACCACAGGTGATGTCCGTGAAGACAGTAATCACATGTTTTTCCTGCGCCGCTTTGTAGACAATCATCTCTTTATCCAGCGCATTGAGTTTGCCCATCAGCAGCTGGTTGGTGACGTTCACCGGCTGCGCACCGCTGACGTCGTACATTGGGCCCTGGATGATGTGCTTGCCGTCTTCGGTCACGTACAGCACACCGCTGTTAGTCAGTACCGTTTTCATGCCAGCAACCGGGGAAGACTGGATATCCGTGCTCTGCACGCCAAGCTTTGCCAGAGACTGCTGAACGGCCGCATCGTCAGCGTGAGCAGTACCGCACAGTGCCGCCGCCAGCAGGGAGAACATCGCTAAACCTTTTTTCATAACCTTTCCTGTCTCTTTCGTTTGCAGCTCACGCACGTGGGTGATGCTGTTGATGAAGTTGCCGCAGCCGCTCCGTGGCGACGTGCGTATAAATCTGTGTTGTCGAGAGATCGCTGTGACCGAGCAGCATCTGCACCACGCGCAAATCCGCGCCGTGATTGAGTAGATGCGTGGCAAACGCATGACGCAGCACGTGGGGCGACAGTTTTGCGCTGTCGATACCCGCTAGCACCGCATAATGTTTGATCCGGTGCCAAAATGTCTGGCGCGTCATCTGCTGGGCACGTTGGCTGGGAAACAGCACGTCGATAGACACGCCGTTGAGCAGCCACGGGCGACCGTGCTCGAGGTAATTTTCCAGCCAGTACACCGCCTCTTCGCCAAGCGGAACCAGCCGTTCTTTATTACCTTTACCGATAACCCGGACCACCCCCTGACGCAGGCTGATATCACTCATCGTCAGCCCGACCAGTTCGGTAACGCGAAGCCCGGTGGCATAAAGCACTTCGAGCATCGCTTTGTCGCGCAGTTCCAGCGGAATATCCACCAGCGGTGCCTGCAGCAGGCGATCGACCTGCGCTTCGCTCAGATCTTTGGGCAAACGCTGCGGAAGCTTCGGAGATGCCAGCTGCGCGCTGGGATCGTCCGGACGCCGTTTTTCCCGATACAGATGCTGAAAGAAGCGACGCATTGCGCTTAACAGACGGGCCGAGCTTGTGGCTTTGTAACCGCCCTCGACCCGCTCCGCCAGCAAAGACTGCAGGTCTGAACTTTGCACCGTTTCGCTCGTCAGGCTGTTTTTGTGCATCCATTCTACAACCATCGTTAAATCACGACGATAGGCGCTAAGGGTATTCTCAGCGAGGTTTTTCTCAAGCCAAAGCGCATCGAGAAACTGTTCGATTTGCGCGAGATCCTTTTCCACGTAGCCTCCTGTGGGTGCAGTCCCCCTCATTATGCCTTAAGGCGACGCCTTTCTGATACACTAGCGCAAAGTCATAGCAAGCACTGAGAGTTTTCGCGATGAAAATTGGCCTCTTTTACGGTTCCAGTACCTGTTATACCGAAATGGCAGCGGAGAAGATCCGCGACCTTATCGGCGCAGAGCTGGTGACGTTGCATAATCTGAAGGATGATTCTCCTTCACTGATGGAGCAGTACGACGTTCTGATCCTCGGTATTCCGACCTGGGATTTTGGTGAGATTCAGGAAGACTGGGAAGCCGTCTGGGAACAGCTGGATAACCTGAATCTTGACGGCAAAATTGTCGCGATGTATGGCATGGGCGATCAACTGGGCTACGGTGAGTGGTTCCTCGATGCGTTAGGCATGCTGCACAACAAGCTTATCAGCAAAGCGGTGAAGTTCATCGGCTACTGGCCGACAGAAGGATATGAGTTCACCAGCCCGAAACCGGTTATTGCGGACGGCCAACTGTTCGTCGGCCTTGCGCTGGATGAAACAAACCAGTACGACCTGAGCGACGAGCGCTTGCAGACCTGGTGCGAACAGATCCTCGTCGAGATGGCCGAACAGTTCTCCTGATTTGACGTTACTGTTGCGCTGGCTGTTGCAAAATAGTCCGGCGCAAATCCCGCCACTCTCCCGTATCCATACTATCTGCCGCCAGCCACAGGTGCATTTTCTTGCGTCCATCGACCCGCCGTAGACGCAGCATCATGCCGCTGTTCAGCACCCAGGGTGTACCCAGTAGGTCCCACTCCTGGTTTTGCCAGCGCAGACGAGAATCTATCAGCAGTTTTATCTCTCCCTGAGTGCCGTTAATCCGCCGCTGGCTGCGCACGCAGTCAAATACCACCAGCGACAGTAGCAGCAGCCATAACGGCGTATAGCTCAGCGGCCATGGCATCAGCAAAATAAAAGCCGCCACCAGACCGTGGAGTAATAAAGAGACCCATTGCGCGCGCCATGAGACGCGTAGATCAGATTGCCACAGGACCACGTTCCCGATTCCGCGTTTGAATAAGTTGCACCATCCGTTGCATTTCCGCATCCGCTGGCTTGCCGTGATTCATCAGCCAGTTGAACAAATCCGGGTCGTCGCATTCCAGAAGACGAATAAACAGCGCTTTATCGCCGTCGCTCAGTGTGTCGTACTCATACTCAAAAAACGGCATGATGGAAATATCGAGCTCGCGCATTCCCCGACGGCACGCCCAGTGGATTCGGGCTTTATTGTTGATGTCCATGTTGTCCTTCCTGAATATCGATACAAAGTAGTTTAACGCGTTTTATTCACTTACATTACAGCAATATTGGTAATTGCGGCGCTGTTTCAGAGAAATACCTTACAGAATGAAAGGCATTACATTATTTTCCACGCCGCCTCGTAAAACAGAATAATGGCACAAATGGACTTCGGAAAGGGCTTGCAATGCGCAATAGCTCTTTTACCATGAGTCATTAACACTGCGTTAAGCTATTCAGGACACGACTATGGCTTTTACTCCTTTTCCTCCACGCCAGCCCTCTTCTTCTGCACGTTTGCCGTTAACGCTGATGACCCTCGATGACTGGGCACTGGCAACCCTTAGCGGTAAAGACGGCGAAAGCTATTTGCAGGGCCAGGTGACGGCAGATGTCGCACAATTGACCGAACATCAGCATTTGCTGGTGGCGCATTGTGATCCGAAAGGCAAGATGTGGAGCAATCTGCGTCTGTTCCGCGAACCGGAAGGCTTCGCCTGGATTGAGCGCCGTAACCTGCGCGACGCACAGCTCACCGAACTTAAGAAATACGCCGTGTTCTCGAAAGTGAGCATTGCCGCTGACGACAGCCGTGTGCTGCTCGGCGTGGCCGGTTTCCAGGCGCGCGCGGCACTGGCGAATATCTTTGCTACGCTTCCAGATAACGAAAACCACACCGTTCGCGACGGTGACAGCACCCTGCTGTGGTTGGAATACCCTGCCGAGCGTTTCCTGCTGGTTGTCAGTGAAGAAACGGCCCACCGCGTGACCGACGCACTGCGTGGCGAAGCCGCGCTGAACAATAGCCAACAATGGCTGGCACTGAATATCGAAGCCGGTCTTCCGGTTATCGACACGGTAAATAGCGCGCAGTTTATTCCTCAGGCCACCAATATTCAGGCACTTGGCGGCATCAGCTTTAAAAAAGGCTGCTATACCGGTCAGGAAATGGTGGCCCGTGCGAAATTCCGCGGCGCTAACAAGCGTGCTCTGTGGTCTTTGGCCGGAAACGCCAGCCGCGTGCCGGAAGCCGGTGAAGACCTCGAACTGCAGATGGGTGAAAACTGGCGTCGGACAGGCACCGTGCTGGCAGCCGTTCAGCTCGATGAT
The DNA here is from genome assembly GCF_024764775.1 of Scandinavium manionii. NCBI lineage: Bacteria > Pseudomonadati > Pseudomonadota > Gammaproteobacteria > Enterobacterales > Enterobacteriaceae > Scandinavium > Scandinavium manionii. Next base: position 10,520 of record NZ_JALIGC010000036.1, read on the forward strand.
GGGAGCGTGCGTGTTCAGGTGGTGATGAATAACGACATGGAGCCTGACAGCGTATTCCGCGTGCGTGATGATGCCGGTTCGCTGCACATTGAACCATTGCCGTACTCACTCGAAGAAGCCTGACGAGCCTGTCGTCGGGTTTAATTGGGCATGACGACAGCAATTTTATACAAAACAGACGCGGAGGGGTGACGTGTTATTGAATAACAAAGAGCAAACTCACTTCCACCGCATCGACACGCTGGGTGGCATCGATATGCTACAGGCGCGCTATTACAAGCAGCGCTTTGCGCGGCATGTGCATGACACCTTCTGCATCGGCGTTATCGATCAGGGTGCGCAGCGCTTTTATCGCTCCGGTGCCGAGCACGTCGCGCCGCGCGGAGACATCATTATTGTTAACGCCGACGATGTGCATACCGGAAGCTCTGAGCTCGAGCACGGCTGGGCATATCGCGCTATTTATCCGCACCCGGATATGCTGAATAACATTCTCCGCCAGGTGCCGGACGGCAAGGATTTCATCCCCTGGTTCCCCGACGCGGTTATTCACGATCCAGGCCTTTCAGAGCAGCTCCTGCTGACCTTCAGCATGCTAGGTAAAGAAGGCAATAATTTGCTGAAAGAAACCCTGCTGCTCTCATCCCTGACATTGCTCAGCGTTCGCTATAGCCGCACGCGAAAAGTGCCGCCTGAACTTCCCGCCGCGACCCAACGTATTTTGCAGGCTAAAGAGTTGATCGATAGCTGTCCGGAAGAAGAGCATACTCTGACCCGGCTGGCGCAACTGGCTGGCCTCAGCCACTGGCATTTCCTCAGGCAATTCAAAGTGGTCACCGGTATGACCCCGCATGCTTATCTGATACAGGCTCGGTTGCGCAAAGCCCGCACACTGCTGCGCCAGGGCTTCACCATTCTCGATACCTCAGTCAGTTGTGGTTTCACCGATCAAAGTCATTTCCATCGTCACTTCAAAAATTCGGTTGGGCTGACCCCGGGAGAATTTATCAAAGCCTGAGGCGTTCAGTCTGAGCAATAATATCCAATACACCGCCCCGCCTGTTCTGTAGCGTTAACAACACCTCCGTAAAATCAGTTAACGTATCCCATGAGAAAAGCCATCATTGATTCCAGCACTTATTATGATCAACGCCGCTCGTCGTTTATGCGCGGCGCGATAGAAATGCTGCCCTTGTGCGTGTCGGTTATCCCATGGGGGATCCTCGCCGGTTCGATGGCGATTCAGGCAGGACTAACGTTTTGGCAAAGCATTGGCATGTCAGCCATTATTTTCGCCGGTGCGGCTCAGCTGGTAACGCTGGGGATGACCATGGCCGGAGCCAGCGTAGTCACGATTATGGTGTCGGTATTTTTTATTACTTCCCAACATTTTATTTATGGTCTGACAATGCGGGAATTTGTTTCCTGTCTGAAAACCAAAGTACGCTTACCGATTGGTTTTTTGCTGACGGATGAATTATTCGCACTCAGCGAGACCAAAGACAAACGTACAGAATTAACGCCGGGTTATTTGCTGGGGGCCGGGCTGACGTTTTATCTCTCGTGGAATATTTTCAGCATAATGGGTATTATTATGGCCTCGTCCGTACCGAATCTCGATAAATATCATCTGGATTACTCTATCGTCGCCACCTTTATCACTATTGTGGTACCGATGATAAAGAAAATAAGTACTCTCGCGGGTGTGACGGTATCACTGGTGCTGTCGATGGTACTGAGCTATTACCAGTTTGAAGGGGCAATTGTGCTGGCTGGCCTGTGCGGCATGTTCTCTTCGGTCATTGTATCGGTTATGGCTAAGGAGCAATAATGAGCTGGATCCTGATTCTGGCGCTGGCGGCAATCGTCTTTTTCAATCGCTATGTGTTTCTTGAACCGAATGTGCCGTTGAAAATACCGGGCATTATTAATAAAGCCTTAAAGTATTCCGCCCCGTGTTTACTGACCGCTATTTGCGGCCCGATTATTTTGATGGATCACGGCGTGGTTCGATCGTTTCCCCTGAATCCTTATTTTGTGGCCGCCATTTTTAGCATCATCATTTCACTTGTCATCCGCAATATTGTCAGCGCCGTGCTATTAAGTCTGGCGATATTTTATGGCATTACTTATTTTTTACAGTAAGTTCAAACCGATGCACAAGGCCATCCCGCCGGAGGTCAGCAATATGGACTGGCCTCCGGGAGGTTTAGCCGTCCCCGGAGATCAAACTTTCCCAACGTAGAGGTAAATTGCCAGAAAATGACAGACGCTGCCCCCAAGGACAAAGCCATGCCAGATGGCGTGATTGTAGGGAATACGCTTGCAGACATAGAAGATGACCCCGAGAGAGTAAATCACCCCACCTGCGGCCAGTAGTGTGATGCCACCCGCCGACAGCTTCACCGCCAGTTGATACACCACAATCAGCGACAGCCAGCCCATCATCAGATAGGTCACCAGCGACAGCACTTTAAAGCGGTGCGCGATGGTCAGTTTGAACAGAATACCGAGCAGCGCCAGGCTCCAGATAACAACCATTAATCCGCGTGCCAGCCCTGAATCCAGCCCCACCAGCAGAAACGGCGTGTAGGTCCCGGCAATTAACAGATAAATCGCGCAGTGGTCGAATTTCTTCAGCCAGAGCTTGGCGCGCTGATGCGGGACGGCGTGGTAAAGCGTGGACGCGAGAAACAGCAGGATCATGCTGCCGCCATAAAGACTGTAGCTGGCAATCGCCGTTGCGCTGGCGTTGGCATCCACGGCCTGCACCAGCAGCAACACCAGACCGACAATTCCAAACACCAGCCCGATACCGTGGCTGATGCTATTGGCGATTTCCTCCGCCAGTGAATAACCCTGCGTAATTAATGGTTTGCTAACCATGCTGCACTCCGAGAGGATAAAAATACGTTAACGCATCACTAGCCTATCTGAGAATGATTCTAGTGAACACCTGTTAGCTAAAATAAAAAGACACCATTTAACTAAACATTAAAAATCATAAAGTTAAACTCAATTTTCAACGCACAGATGTTTCCTAAAAATCAAACACACTGAAATTCAATGACATAAAATTGCTGCTGATCGGGGTAGATCTCCGCAATCACCGCTTTCAGCTCAGGCAGCGTCATGTTTTCCTGCTGCGCGTGTTGTTCAGTCAGGGAATCCAGGGTCACCTCTGAGGTGGCGGTCACTTTGATGGTGCAAAAATAGCCGTCATCTTCAAAACGCCCTACGCGCAGGACATCGCCTGTTTTGAAGTGTGATTCGCTGGCGTCCCGGATGGTGATGGTCTTACGCCTGGCCAGAATGTCTTCCTGAAAGCGTTGAAAAAAAGTGATGTCGTTCGGGGCCATGTTATGATTCCTGTATTGAATTTGCCGGATGAGTGCCTGCCAACGTGAGTCTTTTCTCCCACGCCGCCATCGCAAGTCTCAACAATCTTGAGATGATGGTCTATCAGTATGTCATTAAAAATCGTGACAAAGTCATGTATATGACGATTCGCGAGCTGGCCGATGTGGCGGGTGTTTCCACAACTACCGTGCTGCGCTTCTGCCGGAAGCTGAACTGCGAAGGCTATTCCGAATTTCGGGTACGTTTTAAACTGTATCTGGAACAAGATGAGCCGCAGCAAAGCCAGTTTGCAGCCAGTGAAATTATCAGTTTTTTCAAAAGCGTCAATAATGAAGATTTTGATAAGCTCATTGATGAAGCTGTGGATATTATCCTGGCGTCGGAACGTATTATATTTGTTGGTGCGGGAACGTCTGGCGCATTAGCCAAATATGGCGCACGTTTTTTCTCTAACGTCGGAAAATTCAGTAATCATATCGACGATCCTTATTTCCCGGTCACCAATGACATGGCCAAAAATGCACTGGCAATTGTGCTTTCCGTTTCCGGTGAAACCGAAGAGATCCTGCGCTTCGCTGGCCAGTTCAGTCTGCACCGCTGCAAGGTGCTATCAATCACCAGTCACGAGCACTCACGACTTGCCAGGCTTGCCGACTTTAATCTCTCCTGGCATATATCGCCGATCCGCATTGGTGGCGTCTACGATATTACAACGCAAATACCGGTTATTTATATTCTTGAAACTCTCGGTCGTAAACTGGCGAAAAAACTGGCATAAAAAAACGCCCTGTTTTTTGGATGTAACAAATTACCTAATGCTGAATTTGTTATATCGTGACATTTAACTCCCCTTTGTTAGACTCATTCCCATCAGTAATATCAGTGGGAACGACAACGATGAAAAAATTAACCTTACCTAAAGACTTTTTATGGGGTGGCGCAGTGGCGGCACACCAGGTTGAAGGCGGCTGGAACAAAGGCGGCAAAGGCCCGAGCATTTGCGACGTGCTGACCGGCGGCGCACACGGCGTGCCACGCGAGATTACCGACCAGGTTGAGCCGGGTAAATACTACCCGAACCACGAAGCCATCGAATTCTATGACCACTACAAAGAAGACATTAAGCTGTTCGCTGAAATGGGCTTCAAATGCTTCCGCACCTCGATTGCCTGGACCCGAATCTTCCCGAAAGGCGACGAGACTCAGCCGAATGAAGAAGGGCTGAAATTCTACGACGACATGTTCGACGAGTTGCTCAAATACAACATCGAACCGGTAATCACCCTTTCCCACTTCGAGATGCCGCTGCATCTGGTGCAGGAATACGGCGGCTGGACTAACCGTAAAGTGGTTGATTTCTTTGTGCGTTTTTCCGAAGTGGTGTTCGAGCGATATAAGAGCAAGGTCAAATACTGGATGACCTTCAACGAAATCAATAACCAGCGCAACTGGCGTGCGCCATTGTTCGGCTACTGCTGCTCCGGCGTGGTGTATACCGAACACGACAACCCGGAAGAAGTGATGTATCAGGTGTTGCATCACCAGTTCATTGCCAGCGCGCTGGCGGTTAAAGCGGCTCGTGAAATTAACCCGGAAATGCAGGTGGGTTGCATGCTGGCGATGGTGCCGCTGTATCCATTCTCCTGCAAACCGGATGACATAATGTTTGCCCAGGAATCCATGCGCGAGCGCTACGTCTTTACTGATGTCCAGCTACGCGGCTATTACCCGACTTATGTGCTCAATGAATGGGAACGACGTGGATTTAACATTGCCATGGAAGATGGCGATGCGGAGATCCTGCGCGATGGCACCTGCGCGTACCTCGGTTTTAGCTACTACATGACCAACGCGGTGAAAGCAGAAGGCGGCAGCGGTGATGCGATTTCAGGCTTCGAAGGCAGCGTGCCAAACCCGCACGTCAAAGCCTCCGACTGGGGCTGGCAGATTGACCCGGTTGGCCTGCGTTACGCAATGTGCGAGCTGTATGAACGTTATCAGAAGCCGCTGTTTATCGTTGAAAACGGTTTTGGCGCGTATGACAAAGTCGAAGAAGACGGCAGTATTAATGATGATTACCGTATTGATTATCTGCGGGCGCACGTAGAAGAGATGATGAAGGCTGTGACGCACGACGGCGTGGACCTGATGGGCTACACCCCATGGGGCTGCATTGATTGCGTCTCCTTCACCACCGGCCAGTACAGCAAACGCTACGGCTTCATTTATGTGAACAAGCATGATGACGGTACTGGCGATATGGCGCGTTCGCGTAAGAAGAGCTTTAACTGGTATAAAGAAGTGATTGCGAGTAACGGCGAGAAACTGTAATTGCATCCTTGCCCGGTGGCGCTTCGCTGACCGGGCCTACTGGGATTGCAGGCCCTGCAAGCAACGCGTCGCCGGGCGAAATCCAACGCTATCTCCCACCCGCGATATCCATAAAACTCCCGGTCACATACGACGCTTTGGCGCTCAACAGCCAGACAATCGCCTGGGCCACTTCTTCGGGCTGGCCGCCGCGCAGCATCGGCAATGCTGATTTTACGCGATCCACGCGTCCTGGCTCACCGCCGGATGCATGCATTTCGGTATAAATAAGCCCTGGACGCACACAGTTTACGCGAATACCTTGCGCCGCCACTTCCAGCGCCAGCCCGGTAGTGAGCGAGTCGACCGCCCCTTTTGACGCCGCGTAGTCAATGTATTCGAAAGGCGCGCCCAGCCGCGACGCAGCAGAAGAAACGTTAACGATCGCCCCGCCCTTTCCGCCGTGTTTATGCGACATACGCTTCACCGCTTCGCGGCTGCAAAGGAAATACCCGGTGACGTTGGTCGCCAGCACGTGATTAATTCGCTCGGCGGTCAGATTTTCGATGGTGCTCTGCTGAAACAAAATCCCGGCGTTATTCACCAGTGCCGTCAATGGCTCACCTTCTCTGTCGAGCGCCTCAAATAGCGACATCACCTGCGTTTCATCGCTGATGTCCGCGCGCACGGCGAACGCTTTTCCGCCCTTTTCGATAATCTCGTTCACCACCTGCGTGGCGGCGTTGACGTTATGGTGGTAGTTCACCGCGACGGTGTAGCCTTCCTGCGCCAGTTGTAACGCTGTCGCTTTGCCAATTCCCCGGCTAGCGCCAGTGACCAGTGCAATACCCATGCTATTCTCCCAAAGGAAAGGGCGCCTAAGCGCCCTTGAAAGATAGATTATTCAGTTAATTACTGATATTCGCTCATCGGCACACACGAGCAGAACAGGTTGCGGTCACCGTAGACGTCATCGAGACGTTTCACGGTTGGCCAGTACTTGTTCGCCATGCCTGCCGGGAACACCGCCACTTCACGGCTGTAACCGTGGTTCCACTCCGCTACCAGCTCATTCTGGGTGTGCGGCGCGTTCACCAGTGGGTTATCTTCCAGCGGCCATTCACCCTGATGGACCTGGCTGATTTCATTACGGATAGCCAGCATCGCATCAATAAAGCGGTCAAGTTCGACTTTGCTTTCCGATTCCGTTGGCTCAACCATCAGCGTGCCCGCTACCGGGAAGGACATGGTCGGCGCATGGAATCCGTAGTCGATCAGACGCTTAGCAATATCCAGCTCGCTGATGCCGGTCTCTTCTTTCAGTGGACGAATATCGAGAATGCATTCGTGTGCTACGCGGCCATCGCGTCCGGTATACAGCACCGGATACGCATCTTGCAGGCGGGTCGCAATGTAGTTGGCGTTAAGAATCGCCACCTGGCTTGCCTGCTTAAGACCTTGCGCACCCATCATGCGGATGTACATCCAGCTGATTGGCAGAATTGATGCGCTACCGAACGGTGCCGCGGAAACCGCGCCCTGACGGGTCAGCATGCCTTCGATTTGTACCACGCTGTGGCCTGGTACGAACGGTGCCAGATGCGCTTTCACGCCAATCGGCCCCATGCCTGGGCCGCCGCCACCGTGCGGGATGCAGAAGGTTTTGTGCAGGTTGAGATGTGACACGTCCGCGCCGATAAAGCCCGGCGAGGTGATGCCCACTTGGGCATTCATGTTGGCACCATCGAGGTACACCTGGCCGCCAAACTGATGCACGATTTCGCAGACTTCGCGGATGGTTTCTTCGTACACGCCGTGAGTGGACGGGTAGGTCACCATGATGCAGGACAGGTTTTCGCCCGCCTGCTCCGCCTTCTCACGCAGGTCAGCCAGGTCAATGTTACCCTGTTTGTCGCAGGCCACGACCACGACCTGCATGCCCGCCATTTGCGCGGAAGCCGGGTTGGTGCCGTGGGCTGAACTTGGGATCAGACAGATATCGCGATGCCCATCGTTGCGGCTTTCGTGGTAATGACGAATCGCCAGCAGGCCTGCGTATTCACCCTGCGCGCCAGAATTCGGCTGCATGCACAGTGCGTCGTATCCGGTCAGTTTCACCAGCCAGTCGGATAACTGGTTGATCATCTGATGATAGCCTTCAGCCTGATCTGCCGGGCAGAACGGGTGCAGTTCAGCAAATTCCGGCCAGGTGATCGGGATCATTTCCGCTGCGGCGTTGAGTTTCATGGTACAGGATCCCAGCGGGATCATCGCCTGATTCAGCGCCAGATCTTTACGCTCCAGGGAGTGCATGTAGCGCATCATCTCGGTTTCGCTGTGGTAGCGGTTGAACACCGGATGGGTCAGGATGTCGTCTTCACGCAGCATCGCCTGCGGAATAGAGCGGCTGTCGTGCGCCACGTCTTTATCCAGGCTGTCGATGTTCAGGCCGTGATCGTCACCCACGATAACGGTCAGCAGCGCCAACACGTCTTCGCGAGTGGTGGTTTCATCCAGCGTGATTCCAACCGCGTGATGAATGTCGCTGCGCAAGTTGATTTCTGCGGCTTCTGCACGGGCCAGTACGGCGGCTTTGTCGGCGACTTCAACGCACAGAGTGTCGAAGAAGTGTTCGTGACGCAGCTTCAGGCCTTTCTGTTGCAGGCCGGTCGCCAGGATATCGGTAAGGCGGTGTATACGCCCGGCAATACGCTTCAGGCCCACCGGGCCGTGGAACACAGCATACAGACTGGCGATGTTGGCCAGCAGCACCTGAGAGGTACAGATGTTGGAGTTCGCTTTCTCGCGGCGGATGTGCTGCTCGCGGGTCTGCATCGCCATGCGCAGCGCGGTGTTACCGGCGGCGTCTTTCGACACACCAATAATACGGCCCGGCATGGAGCGTTTGAATTCATCTTTTGCCGCAAAGAAGGCTGCATGTGGGCCGCCGTAGCCCATCGGCACGCCGAAACGCTGAGCGGAGCCAAACACGATATCTGCGCCCTGCTTGCCCGGCGCGGTCAGCAGGACCAGCGCCATAAAATCGGCAGCAACGCTGACAACCACTTTGCGTGCTTTCAGCTCGTTAATCACCGGGCTGTAATCATGTACTTCACCGGTGGTACCGACCTGCTGCAACAGCACGCCGAACACATCCTGATGGTCGAGCGCTTTTTCAGCGTCGTCGACAATCACTTCAAAACCAAAGGTTTCAGCACGGGTGCGTACCACGTCCAGGGTCTGCGGATGAATATCAGCAGCCACGAAGAAACGGTTGGCGTTTTTCAGTTTGCTGACGCGTTTAGCCATCGCCATTGCTTCCGCCGCGGCGGTGGCTTCGTCGAGCAGTGATGCAGAGGCGATATCCAGTCCGGTCAGGTCAAGCGTGACAGTCTGGAAGTTCAGCAGTGCTTCCAGTCGGCCCTGTGAAACTTCCGGCTGATAAGGCGTGTAGGCGGTGTACCAGCCCGGATTTTCCAGCATGTTGCGCTGAATAACCGGCGGCAGCTGCACGGCGGTGTAGCCCATGCCAATGTAAGACTTAAAGCGCTTGTTGCGGCTAGCGATGCCTTTCAGCTCGGCCAGTGCGGCGAATTCGGTGGTCGCGTCACCCACCTGCGGTGGCGTCGCGAGCTGAATATCCTGCGGCACAATCTGGCCGGTCAGCGCGTCTAACGACTCTGCGCCAACGGTATTCAGCATTTCCTGTTGCTGCTGCGCATCTGGGCCAATATGTCGGTCGATGAATGCGCCGCGGTGTTCAAGCTGGCTTAAGGTCTGTGTCATGAGCGATGGTTCCTGAAACGTGCAGTGAATCGGTAATGTCTTAACTAACATGCCCGGTGGCGCTGTCGCTTACCGGGCCTACACTATGAATCCGCAAATATTTCGCGTAGTGGGAAGGCGGCGACGCAGCAAATCCCCAGGAGCTTACATGAGTAAGTGACTGGGGTGCGCGAGGAAGCCAACGCCCCCACAACGTGAAATATGAAGCGTATTTAATCGTCTAACAGCGCTTCGTACGCGGTGGCATCCAGCAGAGCGGCAACTTCTGCTTCATCGCTGGCTTTGATTTTGAAGATCCAGCCGTCGGTATACGGCTCGCTGTTAACCAGCTCTGGGGAATCGCTCAGCGCGTCGTTGACGGCCACGATTTCGCCACTGATAGGTGCATAGATATCAGAAGCCGCTTTTACGGATTCCGCTACCGCGCAGTCATCGCCAGCGTCAACGGTTTTGCCCACTTCTGGCAGGTCAACAAACACCATGTCGCCCAGCAGTTCTTGCGCATGCTCGGTGATACCTACGGTGTAAGAGCCATCGGCTTCTTTGCGCAGCCATTCGTGTTCTTTGCTGTATTTCAGTTCTGCAGGTACATTGCTCATTAAAATTTCTCCAGAAAAAATAATCGATTACACGACGGCTTTGCCGGCGCGTACAAATACAGGCTTGGTGACGGTGACGGGCATTTCGCGGTTACGGATTTGAACCACCGCCGTTTCACCGATACCCGCAGGCACGCGAGCCAGCGCAATGCTGTAGCCCAGCGTTGGCGAGAACGTGCCGCTGGTGATCACGCCTTCGCGCTGATTGCCCTGCGCATCGGTAAAGCGCACCGGCAGTTCGCCACGCAGAACGCCTTTCTCGGTCATCACCAGGCCAACAAGTTGTTCAGTGCCGTGCTCACGCTGAGCTTCCAGCGCTTCTCGGCCAATGAAGTCACGGTCTGTAGGTTCCCAGGCAATGGTCCAGCCCATATTGGCCGCCAGCGGAGAAACGCCTTCGTCCATCTCCTGACCGTACAGATTCATCCCCGCTTCCAGACGCAGCGTGTCACGCGCGCCCAGACCGCAAGGCTTAACGCCGGTTTCGACCAGCGCATGCCAGAAGTCTGCCGCTTTCTCATTCGGCAGTGCAATTTCATAACCCGCTTCGCCGGTGTAACCGGTGGTCGCCACAAACAGGTCACCTGCCTGCACGCCGAAGAACGGCTTCATGCCTTCTACCGCGCTGCGCTGCTCATCGTTGAACAGGCTGGCAGCTTTAGCTTGCGCATCCGGGCCCTGTACCGCAATCAGCGACAGATCGTCACGCACGGTGATGTCGATGCCGTACGGCTCAGCGTGTTGGCTAATCCAGGCAAGGTCTTTTTCACGGGTGGCGGAGTTGACGACGAGGCGGAAATAATCTTCGGTGAGGAAATAGACAATCAGGTCATCAATGACCCCGGCGGATGCGTTGAGCATGCCGGTGTAGAGTGCCTTGCCGGGCCTGGTCAGTTTGGCAACGTCATTGGCCAGCAAGTAGCGCAGAAATTCACGGGTACGGCTGCCGCGCAGGTCGACGATGGTCATGTGTGAGACATCGAACATTCCGGCGCTGGTGCGTACCGCGTGGTGCTCATCAATCTGCGAGCCATAATGCAGCGGCATCATCCAGCCATGGAAGTCCACCATGCGTGCGCCACACAGCGTGTGTTGTTCATACAAAGGCGTCTGTTGAGCCATCTTGTCCTCATTGAATAAGCGGGGCTACAGGTGCTTTGCGGACTCAGAAGTCGCCGCAAAGCCCAGCGCCGATACCGCTCAGGGCACCGACGCAAACGTTCTCTTTCGTCTGACGTTACCACCGAAAACCGTGGTAAACCATAAGGCAAAGCAATCCATCAGATTAGCTTATGACCAGAATGCGCGAAAAACTCTACAGAACGATCGACTGGCTTTCTGCGACTAATGCCACATAAAATTAACAATACTGTTCAGGATTTGGTGATAAATGATATTTCACGTGGGAAATTGGGCTGATTTTTCGTAAGGGAATTTTTGTAACATTAATAAAACTAATGCGAAAAAAGCAGTGAGATTAGATTATTTCAAACGAGGGAAACACACCCGACAAGACTGCCGGGTGAGGAAGTGTGATCGACTTAACGCAGCCAGCCTGGAAGATCGTTCAGACCCATCGCCTGACGAATAAGCTGAGGTTTTACCCCTGGCAGCGTGTCGGCCAGTTTCAGGCCGATATCGCGGAACAGTTTCTTCGCCGGATTGACTCCGGCAAACAGTTCGCGGAAGCCCTGCATACCCGCCAGCATTAATGCGGCACTGTGCTTGCGACTGCGCTCGTAGCGGCGCAGATAGAAGTGCTGGCCGAAATCTTTCCCCTGCGCGTGCAGACGGCGAGTTTCGTCGATCAGTTCTGCGGCATCCATAAAGCCGAGGTTTACCCCCTGCCCGGCCAGCGGATGAATGGTGTGCGCCGCATCACCCACCAGTGCCAGACGATGCGCGGCAAACTGGCGGGCATAGCGCCCGGTTAGCGGGAACACCTGCCGCTCGCTTGCCACTTCACACAGACCCAGACGGTTATCAAAAGCCACGTTCAGCGCCTGATTGAATGTCGCGTCGTCGGCCTGCTGCATTTTCGCGGCGTCTTCCGGCGCTAACGACCAGACGATGGAGCACAGATGCGGGTCGCTTAATGGCAGAAACGCCAGAATGCCTTCGCCGTGAAACGCCTGGCGCGCCACCGCCTGATGCGGTTCGGCGGTGCGAATAGTCGCCACCAGCGCGTGATGGCGATAATCCCAGGAGGTCAGCGGAATATCCGCTTTGCCACGAAGCCAGGAGTTCGCACCATCCGCGCCAATCACCAGGCGCGCAGTCAGCATGTTGCCGTCTTTCAGCGTCAAAAAGGCCTCGTTTTCGCCCCATGCCACCTGCGCCAGTTCGGCGGGTGCCATCAGCGTGACGTCTTTACAGCGTTCCGCTTTTTTCCACAGCGCATGATGGATCACGCCATTTTCGATGATGTGCCCTAAATGGCTATAGCCGAGACTTGCATCATCAAACGCGATGCGCCCAAAGCTGTCTTTATCCCACACTTCCATGCCGTGATAGCAGCTGGCGCGTTCGCCCACAATGTCATTCCAGACATCGAGGCGTGAGAGCAGTTTTTCACTGGCGGCGTTGATGGCGGAAACACGAAGCTGCGGGGCGGAATCTGCCGCTACGGGCTGGGGCTGATGTTGTTCAATGACCGCCACGCGCAGTCCACTGCCCTGCAATCCGCAGGCCACGGCGAGGCCGACCATTCCACCACCGACGATAGCGATATCTACATTTTGCACGTTGTTGTTCCTTATCTCGCTACCTGACCCAGGGTACGCTGCGCCAGCGCATCACGCGCCGGAGTGAATAATTCCATCGCCATCAGCCCGACATTTCGTCCGGCCACCAGCGGTGCCCAGCGATTGGCGAACAGATGGACCAGTCCGTCGGTCACGCCGACCGTCGCACTTTTATCGTCGGCCCGGCGCTGTTGATACTGGCTTAACAGCGCATACTCGCCCGGATCGTTTGCCTGCGCGAGCATTTCTGCCAGCGAAATAACATCGCGTAGTCCGAGGTTAAAGCCCTGTCCGGCAATCGGATGCAGAGTTTGCGCCGCATTACCTACCAGCGCCATGCGGTGCGATATCGCCCGGCTGGCAGTGGTCAGGGAAAGCGGGTAAGCATTGCGACTGCCGCTGTGGGTAATGCGCCCGAGTCGCCAGCCAAAGGCCTGCTGCAGTTCCTGGCAGAACCGAGCATCAGACCAGCTCAGAACCTCATCACGGTTTTCCAGCGGATGGCACCACACCAGCGAACAGCGTCCATCTGACATCGGCAACATCGCCAGCGGGCCATGTTCGGTAAAACGCTCAAACGCGCGGCCGTCGTGCGGCACGGCGGTGGTCACGTTGGCGATCACTGCCAGCTGCTCGTACGGCTGCTGTTGCCATGCGATACCACATTGTTCGCCGAGCGAAGAACGTGAGCCGTCTGCGGCAACCAGCAGTTTCCCGGAGAGTGTAACGCCGTTATCAAGCGCCACATCGACGCGGTCCTGGCTGCGGGTAAAACTGTCAACCCGCGCCGGACAATGTAAGCTCACGCCAGGCGCTTTGCGTAACAAGGCGAAAAGACGCTGGCCGACATCGTGCAGCTCGACCACCTGCCCTAACGCAGGCAGGCTGTAATCGTCGGCATCCAGCGTCACGAAACCTGCATGGCCACGGTCGCTGACGTGAACGGTCCGAATAGCCGTGGCACATTCACGCAGTGCCTGCCAGATACCTACACGGGCCAGTTGTTGACAGGTCCCTGCGGCCAGTGCGATAGCGCGAGCATCAAAGCCCGGATGCGCCAGTGAATCCGGTGCGACGGCTTCCACTAAATGTACCGGCAGTTTGCCTGCACTGAGATGTGAGATCGCCAGCGCCAGCGTTGCGCCGGTCATGCCGCCGCCTACGATAATCACGCTCATTGGGCGTGCGCCGCCATCAAGGCTTCGATATCGTCCGCGCGTTTTACCACGCTGGCGGTCAGATTCTCGTTGCCGCTTTCAGTTATCACAATGTCATCTTCAATACGAATGCCGATACCGCGGTATTGCTCCGGCACGTCGGCGTCCGGGGCGATATACAGCCCGGGCTCAACGGTCAGTACCATTCCCGGCTCGAGCACGCGGGAACGATCCGCGCCGTATTCGCCAACATCGTGAACGTCCAGGCCCAGCCAGTGGCTAAGGCCGTGCATGAAGAATTTACGGTGTGCGTTGTCGGCAATCAGCTGGTCAACTTCCCCATTGAGGATGCCGAGCGACACCAATCCACTGACCATCACGCGCACGACTTCGCCAGTGACATCCTGCATGGTTGTTCCAGGACGGTACAGCGTCAGCGCGGTGTCCAGCGATTCGAGCACGATGTCGTAGATTTCACGCTGCGCCGGCGTGAATTTGCCGTTTACCGGGAAAGTACGCGTGATGTCGCCCGCGTAGCCACGATATTCGCAGCCCGCGTCGATCAGCACTAAATCGCCGTCACGCAGTTCAGATTCATTTTCGGTGTAATGCAGAATGCAGCCGTTTTCGCCGCCGCCAACGATGGTGTTGTAGGATGGGTAACGCGCGCCGTGGCGGGTAAATTCATGGTGAATTTCACCTTCGAGCTGATACTCAAACATGCCCGGACGGCATTTTTCCATCGCGCGAGTGTGCCCCAGCGCGGAGATTTCCCCGGCCCGGCGCATCACTTCAATTTCTTCCGCAGATTTGAACAAGCGCATTTCGTGCACCAGCGGACGCCAGTCGACCATCGCCGCTGGCGCTTTCAGATTCTGACGCGCGCCTTTGCGCAGTTTATCCAGCGCATTGAACACGATGCTGTCGGCATAAGCGTATTCGCCCTGCGCGTGATACACCGCGTCCAGACCGTTCAGCAGCTGATACAGCTGCTCGTCGATTTCGCTGAACGCCAGCGCACGATCCACGCCCAGCTTTTCAGGCGCGGCATCCTGGCCCAATCGACGGCCAAACCAGATTTCGGCGGTCAGGTCGCGAACGCGATTAAACAGAACGCTGTGGTTGTGGGTGTCATCACTTTTAATCAGCACCAGCACCGCTTCTGGCTCGTTAAAGCCGGTGAAGTAGCTGAAATCACTGCTTTGGCGATACGGGTATTCCGTGTCGGCGCTGCGTATGGCTTCCGGTGCGGCAAAAATTAATGCCGCGCTGCCTGATGGCATCTGCGCCAGCAGCTTTTGCCGACGCTGAAGGTACTCTTGCTGAGTCATGACACCCTCCTGAGCATTCTTATTGTTAGTGTAAGGTCGGTTTGCGAACTTCTGGCGCGGTCGGCTGTTGATGCGTGAAGGTATCGTGGCACAGCAAAGCGGCAACACGAACGTACTCGACGATTTCTTCGAGCGACATCTCGAGCTCTTCCTGATCTTCGTCTTCTTCATAACCCAACTGGGCAATGTTACGCAGATCGTCGATGGCTTCGCCGGTTTCGCCTTTCACTTTCTCAAGCTTCGGCTGAGTAACACCCAGTCCCAGCAGGAAGTGATTGACCCAGCCAGATAGCGCATCGGCACGCTCAAAAACGCTGACGTTATCGCCATCCGGGATATACAGCTGGAACTGGAAACCTTCGTCTTCCAGCGCATCGCTGGTGACGGCGTGGACCTTACGCAGCACTTCAGCCAGCTCGTGGCCGAAAGCCATGCCTTCGTTGGTCAGGTCATGCACCAGCGGTAACCAGCTGCTGTCTTTGTTGCCGCCACACAGCATGCCGCTAATCAGTCCGTGCATTTCGGCAGGCGTTAAACCTACACCCTGTTGGGTAAGTAACTGGTTCACATCGTTGTAACCAGGCATTTCGTTCTGTATAGACATGCGCATTCGTCATCGTTGGGGGGAAGTTTCATGTTATGCTACCACTTTGGACCCTGGTGAACCAGAAAAGGGCTTGTATGTTCACACTGGGGTAGCTATAGTGTCGCCCCTTCGCGGGCCCCGGTGCGGGCTGTGAAGGTTGCGCAGTCAATCAGCAGGAAGGTGGCATGTCTGCAGAACCCGTCGATATCCAAATTTTTGGCCGTTCACTGCGAGTGAATTGCCCGCCTGAACAAAGGGATGCCCTTAATCAGGCCGCGGACGATCTGAATCAGCGGTTGCAAGATCTAAAAGAACGCACTAGAGTCACAAATACTGAGCAGCTGGTCTTCATTGCCGCCCTGAACATCAGCTACGAGCTGACGCAGGAAAGAGCGAAGACGCGTGATTATGCTGCCAGCATGGAAACACGTATTCGGATGCTGCAACAGACCATTGAACAGGCACTTCTTGATCAAGGTCGCACAACTGAAAAGACGGGTCCAAAGTTTGAATAACACTTCCGGGTTTACTATGGTAGAGTGACCCTGAAGACAAAATTTCTCTGAGATGTTCGCAAGCGGGCCAGTCCCCTGAGCCGATATTTCATACCACAAGAATGTGGCGCTCCACGGTTGGTGAGCAAGCTCGGTTCGTCCGAGAAGCCTTAAGACTGTGACGACATATTCACCTTGAACCAAGGGTTCAAGGGTTACAGCCTGCGGCGGCATCTCGGAGATTCCCTACCTTCTGTTTCTACCATGACACTCGTGCCTGAAATCCCCTCAGCAAGACAAAACATTCGCCAGATTATCCGGCAGCGCAGACGCGCACTGACTCCAGACCAACAACAGCATTTTGCCGAACAGGCTGCTTATCGCATGATGGCGTATGCGCCGGTGATGATGGGCCAGACCGTGGCGCTGTTTCTCTCTTTCGACGGTGAGCTCGATACCCGCCCACTTATTGAGCAGCTTTGGCTCAGCGGCAAGAAAGTGTATCTGCCGGTTCTGCATCCGTTCAGCTCTGGAAATCTGTTGTTCCTTTATTACCATCCCCATTCCGAACTGGTTATGAACAGGCTGAAAATTCAGGAGCCGAAACTGGACGTGCGCGACGTGCTGCCGCTCAGTGAACTGGATGTGCTGATTACGCCGCTTGTGGCGTTTGACGCGCAGGGCCAACGATTAGGTATGGGCGGTGGGTTTTACGACAGGACGCTGCAAAACTGGCAGCAGCACGGCCTGCAGCCGGTCGGTTATGCGCATGATTGTCAGCTGGTGGAGACTCTGCCTACAGAGAAGTGGGATATTCCGCTACCCGCGGTGGTGACGCCAGCAAAAGTGTGGCAGTGGTGATAAATATTTGCCCGGCGGCGCGTTGCTTGCCAGGCCTATAAAACGGTACAACGTAGGCCCGGCAAGCTTTACGCCGCCGGGCAAACACCGCTAATCAGTACAACAGACGCGCGCGAATAGTCCCCGGGATCGCCTTCATGCTTTGCAGCGCTTTCTCCGCAACATCTTCTTCCGCTTCAATATCGATAACCACATAGCCCATCTGCGGCGTGGTTTGCAGATACTGCGCGGCAATGTTCACACTCTGCTCGGCAAAGATCTGGTTGATTGCGGTCAGCACGCCCGGACGGTTTTCGTGGATGTGCAGCAGACGACGACCACCGTGTAACGGCAGCGACACTTCCGGGAAGTTAACCGCTGAAAGCGTAGAACCGTTGTCGGAGTATTTGGCCAGTTTGCCCGCCACCTCCAGACCGATATTTTCCTGTGCTTCCTGAGTAGAACCACCAATGTGTGGCGTCAGGATCACGTTGTCGAATTCGCATAATGGCGAGGTGAATGGATCGCTGTTGGTCGCAGGCTCAGTCGGGAACACATCGATTGCCGCGCCCGCCAGGTGCTTACGCGCCAGCGCATCGCACAGCGCAGGAATGTCGACCACCGTGCCACGTGCGGCGTTGATTAACAGTGAACCAGGCTTCATTAGCGCCAGTTCTTCTGCGCCCATCATGTTCTTCGTTGAGGCATTTTCCGGAACATGCAGACTCACCACGTCGCTCATGTTCAGCAGATCGGAAAGATGCTGAACCTGTGTCGCATTGCCGAGCGGCAGTTTGTTTTCGATATCGTAGAAGAAAACGTGCATCCCCAGCGATTCCGCCAGAATACCGAGCTGCGTGCCGATATGGCCGTAACCGATAATCCCCAGCTTCTTACCGCGTGCCTCAAAGCTGCCCGCCGCCAGTTTGTTCCAGATCCCGCGGTGCGCCTTAGCGTTCGCTTCTGGAATACCGCGCAGCAGTAACAGCAGCTCACCAATCACCAGCTCCGCCACGGAACGGGTATTCGAGAACGGCGCGTTAAAGACCGGAACGCCACGTTTTGCCGCCGCGTTCAAATCGACCTGGTTGGTGCCGATGCAGAAACAGCCGATGGCCACCAGTTTCTCCGCCGCCTGAATAATGTCTTCAGTCAGTTGAGTACGGGAGCGCAGGCCGATGAAATGGGCATCACGGATCGATTCTTTCAGCTGCTCTGCGTCGAGCGCGCCTTTGTGATATTCAATGTTGGTGTAGCCTGCCGCACGAAGGTTATCG
Source organism: Scandinavium manionii (assembly GCF_024764775.1). Classification (NCBI taxonomy): domain Bacteria; kingdom Pseudomonadati; phylum Pseudomonadota; class Gammaproteobacteria; order Enterobacterales; family Enterobacteriaceae; genus Scandinavium; species Scandinavium manionii. The sequence goes on from NZ_JALIGC010000036.1 coordinate 29,004, forward strand.
AGTGCTTTTTGATGCACGCCTTCCACCAGCAGAAACTTAATCTTGTCTTTTTCCAGTGATACCTTAGCCATTTCCCCGCCCTGTCTGTCTTGTATCGTTGTTGTGGTGAACGAACGTCCACCTCAGCAACATATCAAAAAAAACTATTGCAGCAATATGAACGTTTGCGTCGGCGTGCTGAAGAAATGTCATTCAGTGGAAATTGACAGCATAAAATGCTGAATGGGGAGATTGATGCAGCGAGTTAATCAGATGCAGCCGATAAATGTGACACAAGTCACCGAATTTCGCCTGTCGAAAATTTTTTACGGGAGCCAGGCGGCTCCCGTCAGATCATTTCACGATAGTTTTGACACCTTCGGCGGTACCAATCAGCGCCACATCCGCGCCACGGTTGGCGAACAGGCCGACGGTGACCACGCCAGGAATCGCGTTAATCGCGTTTTCCAGCGCAATCGCATCCAGAATTTCCAGGCCGTGCACATCAAGGATAACGTTGCCGTTATCGGTCACCACGTTCTGACGATATTCCGGGCGGCCGCCCAGTTTCACCAGCTGACGAGCCACCGCACTGCGTGCCATCGGGATAACTTCCACCGGCAACGGGAAATTACCGAGGATAGCCACCTGTTTGGAGGAATCGGCAATGCAGATAAACTTGTCGGCAACGGAGGCGATGATTTTCTCGCGAGTCAGCGCCGCGCCACCGCCTTTGATCATCTGCATGTTTCCGTTAATCTCATCAGCACCATCAACGTAGACGCCCAGGCTGTCCACTTCGTTGAGATCAAACACGTGAATACCTAAGCTTTTCAGCTTTTCGGTAGAAGCGTCTGAGCTGGAAACGGCACCTTCAATCTGGCCTTTCATGGTACCCAGTGCGTCAATAAAGTGCGCGGCGGTCGAGCCCGTGCCAACACCGACGATAGTTCCCGGTTGTACATATTGAAGTGCTGCCCAGCCAACTGCTTTTTTCAGTTCATCCTGCGTCATGATTTTTGCCTGTGATGTGATGGGATGCCGCGCATTATAGATCATTCACCCCAGATATGTCCTTGCAGACGCCAGGTGTTGCGGCCCCAATTTGGTCCTGTATCTAACGTAAATTTATGTCATAGTGCGGATAACACAAGATGAGGAGTCAGTCAGAGCAATGAAACGTCCGGACTACAGAACACTACAGGCATTGGATGCGGTTATTCGGGAACGCGGGTTTGAACGCGCCGCACAAAAGCTGTGTATTACCCAGTCCGCCGTCTCTCAGCGAATCAAACAGCTGGAAAACATGTTCGGCCAGCCTTTACTGGTGCGAAGCGTGCCTCCTCGTCCGACCGAGCAAGGGCAGAAACTACTGGCGCTGCTGCGTCAGGTTGAGCTGCTAGAGGAAGAGTGGCTGGGCGATGAGCAAACCGGCTCCACGCCGCTGCTGCTGTCGCTGGCGGTCAACGCCGACAGTCTGGCAACCTGGCTGCTGCCCGCACTGTCTGCGGTGCTGTCTGATTCGCCGATTCGTCTGAACCTTCAGGTTGAAGATGAAACACGTACGCAGGAACGTCTGCGTCGTGGTGAAGTGGTGGGTGCGGTCAGTATCCAGCCACAGGCGCTGCCAAGTTGCCTGGTCGATCAGCTCGGTGCGCTCGATTATCTTTTCGTCGCGTCAAAGTCATTTGCGCAACGCTACTTCCCCAACGGCGTAACGCGCTCTGCCCTGCTGAAAGCACCCGTGGTGGCGTTTGACCATCTCGATGATATGCATCAGGCCTTTTTGCAGCAGAATTTCGATCTGCCGCCGGGCAGCGTACCGTGCCATATCGTCAACTCGTCGGAAGCCTTCGTGCAGCTGGCGCGCCAGGGCACCACCTGCTGTATGATCCCGCATCTGCAAATCGAGCGTGAGCTGGACAGCGGTGAACTTATTAACCTGACGCCGGGCCTGTTCCAGCGCCGGATGCTGTACTGGCACCGCTTTGCGCCAGAAAGCCGCATGATGCGCAGGGTAACCGATGCCCTGCTGGAGTACGGCCACAAAGTTCTCCGCCAGGATTGATCAAAAACGCCGGGTTTCCCCGGCGTTTTCATTTATAACACTACGGCTTTTTATTCCGCTTTATTCTGCGGTTCAGCCTGCGTCGGTTCGAGCTGGAAGACAACGTCTACCTGGTCGTCGAACTGAATAGTTGGCTGTTCGTAGGTTTCCTGCGCGGAAGGTGCAGCGGCTGCATCGGCCTTCATCATGCGAACCATTGGGCTCGGCTGATAGTTAGACACGTGATAGCGCACGCTATAGACCGGACCGAGTTTGGCGTTAAAGCCGGAGGCCAGCTCTTTTGCCTGATGCACAGCATCGTCAATCGCCGCTTTACGGGCTTTATCTTTGTACTCTTCCGGTTGCGCAACGCCAAGCGATACGGAGCGGATTTCATTCAGACCCGCTTTCAGCGCGCCGTCCAACAGCGAATTGAGCTTATCCAACTGACGCAGCGTGACTTCAACGGTACGCACCGCGCGGTATCCTTTCAGAATGCTTTTGCCGTTCTGATAGTCATAATCCGGCTGAGTACGGAGGTTGGCAGAACTGATGTCTTTTTTAGCGACATCGTTTTTCTCAAGGAAAGAGAGATACTGGGCTACGCGATCGTCGGCCTGTTTCTTCGCCGTTGCAGCATCTTTTGCCGCCACGTTGACTTCAATCGCCAGAGTCGCGATATCAGGCGCTGCGTCTACGCTTGCCGTTCCGGAGGTCACAATGTGCGGTCCATCTGGCAACTCATTTGCCTGTACCGACATCGCACCGAATCCCACTAATGCCGCCAGGGCCATCACTTTAAACTTCACTGTCATTCCTCCTTGTTACGTCTTGACCCCAAAACAGGGCGCATGCCTGCAAGCTTAGCTTCTGAGGCCTGAATGTCCATAAGACAAGCCTTAGTTGAACAAGGCGTGAACATGGGAGATGCCATCTTTCGCCAGCTGGAAAGCGATAAACCACATCACCAGGCCGACCAGGATATTAATGGTGCGCTGCGCTTTGGCAGTGCGTAAACGCGGGGCCAGCCAGGCGGCGAGCAGTGCCAGACCAAAGAACCACAGGAAAGACGCACTCACGGTGCCAAGCGCGAACCAGCGTTTTGGCTCTGCGCCCAACTGCCCGCCGAGGCTACCGAGCACAACGAAGGTGTCCAGATAAACGTGCGGATTAAGCCAGGTGACCGCCAGCATAGTGGCAATAATCTTCCAGCGGCCCTGCTTCATCACTTCCGCGGTCGCCAGTTCCAGATTGCTGCCCATCGCCGTTTTCAGCGCGCCAAATCCGTACCATAACAGGAACGCAACGCCGCCCCAGGTGACGAACGCCAGCAGCCACGGCGACTGCATCAGTAACGCGCTGCCGCCAAACACGCCGGCGCATATCAATACCAAATCACTGACCGCACAAAGGAAGGCAATCATGATGTGATACTGACGGCGAATCCCCTGGTTCATGACAAACGCATTCTGCGGGCCAAGAGGAAGGATCATGGCCGCACCGAGGACAAGCCCCTGAATATAATAAGATAACACGATAGTTTTTCTCACGAATGTTCGTTAATGACGAGACTATAACGCGCGTTCCTCATTAGCTGAAATGGATAATGCTAATACTATATTAATATAACTAATAATGCGTATTCCTTGCGCGAATGCATATTCATGCACCAGGCGTGAGTTATACTGCATATTGTATTTTCCTGGTGACTTTCCCTTTCACTTGTTCAAGGACAGATCATGAAATTAAAGCCGTTTTTAGTCCAGAGCGTTGCCCTCGCTCTGCTCATTTCGATATCGCCGGTTCAGGCGGAAACCGTATTGCGCTACACCGATCACGAACCGCTCAGCAACATGCGTACCAAAGTGATTAAAGACGTTTTCTTTGCCGCCATCGCTGAGGAGTCACACGGGCGGCTGCGCGTGGAAGATCACTGGAACGGCGAGCTCTCGGTCAGCTATGACGCGCTGAAAACGGTCAGCGAAGGGAGAGTCGCGGATATGGGCATCGTGGTACCGGAATACACCGCCGAGCAATTACCGCTACATCAGATCTTCAAAAGCTTCCCGCTGGGGCCAGACAACGGCGACGCACAGGTGGAATTCTTCCATAACGTGTTCCGTGATTTACCGCAGTTTTCCGCTGAGCTTGCCGCCAATAACCTGGTGAACCTGCAATTTTTCCTCGGCTATCCAGCGGCGTTTTTCGCAACCAGTCCTTTGCTGAAATACGACAATCTGAAAGACACTACCTGGCGCACCGCAAGTTTCTGGCATCAGGCGTATCTGGAAAATGCAGGGGCGAAGGTCGTCAAAATGCCATGGAATGCGCAAATCACCGACGCATTGCGTAACGGAACGCTTAGCGGCCTGCTGGTTAATCTGGATAGCGGCGATGACATTCACGCCTGGCAGGCGGCGAAGGAAGTTCGCGTTTCGCCGCGTCTGTGGCTGGGACATGTTTATCTGCTAGTGATGAATAAAACGCGCTGGGAAAACCTGTCAGAAGACGATAAAGCCGCCATTCGTCGGGCTGCTGCGCGCACAGAGAAAACGCTGGGCGTGACGCTCGACACCAGCCTGAAACAGATGACTCAGAACATGAGTCAGCAAGGCGCGCATGTTCGGACGCTGACCCCGCAGGAGCTGAACACCTGGCAGCGCACCAGCCGTTATCAGGCCGTTCAGGCCGATTGGGTGAAGAAGCAGGAAGCCAACGGTGTCGCCAACGCGGGCGAAACGCTGAACGCGGTGGCAAAGCAGCTTCATGTGATAACCAAAGAATGATGTAAAAAAGCCCGCTCGCGGCGGGCTTGCGTTCAGTAATGAGCCGAAATTACGCGGCTTCTGATTGCTCTTTCACGCGTTTGAAATTCACATCCATCTGCGGATACGGGAAGCTGATGCCGTTGGCATCGAAGTCACGCTTCACACGCTCAAGCACATCCCAGTACACGTTTTGCAGGTCGCCACTTTTGCTCCAGGCACGAACCACAAAATTAATGGATGAAGGCCCTAACTCGTTCAGACGCACGGTGATGTCACGATCTTTCAGGATGCGCTCATCGGACTCAACGATATTGGTCAGCAGCTGCTTCACCTTATCGATATCGGAATCATACGCCACGCCAATAATGAATTCGTTACGACGCACCGGCTCGCGGGAGAAGTTGATGATGTTCCCGGCGATGATTTTACCGTTCGGGATAACTACGATTTTGCCGTCGATGGTGCGCATGGTGGTGGAGAAAATCTGCACATTGAGCACGGTACCGGCCACGCCGCCGAGATCAACATATTCACCCGCACGGAACGGACGGAACATCACCAGCAGCACGCCAGCCGCCAGGTTGGAAAGTGAGCCTTGCAGCGCCAGGCCGACAGCCAAACCTGCGGCACCGAGGACGGCAATAACCGATGCGGTCTGCACGCCGACGCGACCGAGCGCGGCTATCAGGGTGAAGGCAATAATTGCATAGCGCAGCATTGCTGACAGGAAGTCAGCCACAGTGGCATCAATCTGACGCGCGCGCATCACACGGTTAACGGCATTCGAGACCAGTCGGGCGATAATCATCCCGATGACGATAATGGCGATAGCCGCGACGATATTCACCGCATAGCTCAGCAGCAGCGCCTGGTTGCGTACCAGCCATGAGCCTGCGTGGTTTATACTGTCGACAACGTTCAAATCTTCCATCTGATAATCCTTATAGCTACCCTAACGGGGAATAAAACTCGACGAATCTGCAAACAGGCAGTCCGTTAAGGGTAAACAAGAATTGTCGGTTTTGCCAAGTAGTTCACAGAATTAAGCAAAATTATCCTGTTGAAAAGGCAATAAAAAAGCCCGCTAAATAGCGGGCTTAGGGTAGAAATCAGCTTTCAAAAATTACAGAACGTCAACCGCGTTCAGTTCTTTGAATGCCTGCTCCAGACGAGTAATCATAGAGGTCTGAGCAGCACGCAGCCATACGCGTGGATCGTAGTATTTCTTGTTCGGCTGGTCATCGCCTTTCGGGTTGCCCAGCTGACCCTGCAGGTAAGCTTCGTTTTCTTTGTAATAGTTCAGGATACCTTCCCAGGTTGCCCACTGGGTATCGGTATCGATGTTCATTTTGATTACACCGTAGCTTACGGAGTCTTTGATTTCCTGAGCAGAAGAACCGGAACCGCCGTGGAAGACGAAGTTCAGGCTGTTGTGCGGCAGGTTGTGTTTCTTGGACACGAATTCCTGAGAATCACGCAGGATAGTCGGGGTCAGAACCACGTTACCTGGCTTGTACACACCGTGCACGTTACCGAAGGAAGCAGCGATGGTGAAACGTGGGCTGATTGCGTTCAGTTTGGTGTACGCGTAGTCAACGTCTTCTGGCTGAGTGTACAGAGCGGATGCGTCCATATGGCTGTTATCAACGCCATCTTCTTCACCGCCGGTGCAGCCCAGTTCGATTTCCAGAGTCATGTCCATTTTGGCCATGCGCGCCAGGTATTTGGAGCAGATCTCGATGTTCTCTTCCAGAGACTCTTCGGACAGGTCGATCATGTGGGAAGAGAACAGGGGTTTACCGGTAGCAGCGAAGTGTTTTTCGCCCGCGTCCAGCAGACCGTCGATCCACGGCAGCAGTTTCTTCGCGCAGTGGTCAGTGTGCAGGATAACCGGAACACCGTAGTGCTCAGCCATCTGATGAACATGGTGTGCACCAGAGATAGCACCCAGGATAGCAGCACCCTGAGGAACGTCAGTTTTCACGCCTTTACCTGCGATGAACGCAGCGCCACCGTTGGAGAACTGAACGATAACAGGTGCTTTAGCTTTTGCAGCAGTTTCCAGTACGGCGTTGATGGAGTCGGTACCCACACAGTTGACCGCTGGCAGTGCAAAGTTGTTCTCTTTTGCTACCTGGAAAACTTTCTGTACGTCATCACCGGTGATAACACCTGGTTTTACGAAATCAAAAATCTTAGACATGATTGTTTGTCCTGTATCGTCGGCATTTAGAAAAAACGTTTGTGCCACCGAAGGTGTTACGGTGGCAAAAAATCAACGGGCAGGTTAACCCTGCCCGGAATCATTACTTCTTAGCGCGCTCTTCGAGCATCGCTACTGCTGGCAGCACTTTGCCTTCCACGAATTCGAGGAATGCGCCACCGCCAGTGGAGATGTAGGAGATCTTGTCGGAGATACCGAACAGGTCGATTGCCGCCAGAGTGTCGCCGCCGCCTGCGATGGAGAACGCTTCGCTATCGGCGATGGCGTTAGCCACAATTTCAGTACCTTTACGGAAGTTCGGGAACTCGAACACGCCAACCGGGCCGTTCCACAGAATCGTTTTAGCGTTTTTCAGGATATCAGCCAGTTTCTGTGCAGAAACGTCGCCCAGGTCCAGAATCTGCTCTTCATCTTTGATGTCGTTAACAGATTTCAGGGTTGCTGGTGCAGTTTCGGAGAACTCAGTCGCCACGCGAACGTCAGTCGGAACCGGGATATCGCAGGTGGTCAGCAGACGTTTTGCTTCGTCAACCAGGTCAGCTTCGTACAGGGATTTGCCCACGTTGTGGCCCTGAGCGGCAACGAAGGTGTTGGCGATGCCACCACCGACGATCAGCTGGTCAGCGATTTTGGACAGAGAATCCAGAACGGTCAGTTTGGTGGAAACTTTAGAACCACCAACGATAGCAACCATTGGGCGAGCTGGGTTACCCAGTGCTTTACCCAGTGCGTCCAGTTCTGCTGCCAGCAGCGGGCCTGCACACGCGACGTCAGCAAATTTGCCGATACCGTGGGTGGAAGCCTGTGCACGGTGTGCAGTACCGAATGCGTCCATCACGAATACGTCACACAGCGCAGCGTATTTCTTAGACAGCGCTTCGTCGTCTTTTTTCTCGCCTTTGTTAAAGCGAACGTTTTCCAGAACCACCAGTTCACCGGCAGCAATTTCAACGCCGTCCAGGTAATCTTTTACCAGGCGAACCGGGTTAGATAATTTGTCTTTCAGGTAGTTAACTACCGGAAGCAGAGAGAATTCTTCGTTGTACTCGCCTTCGGTCGGACGACCCAGGTGAGACGTCACCATCACTTTAGCGCCCTGTTTCAGAGCCATTTCGATGGTTGGCAGGGATGCACGAATACGCGCATCGCTGGTCACTTTTCCGTCTTTAACCGGAACGTTCAGATCGGCACGGATGAAAACGCGTTTACCAGCCAGATCCAGATCGGTCATCTTAATTACAGACATGGTGAATCCTCTCGTTGATTCTAAAGTTTTGCAGACGCGACAGCGCCTTACCTGAAACCTGTATTGGCCATCGCTAACGTGGTGTCGAGCATTCGGTTAGCGAAACCCCATTCATTATCACACCAGACCAGCGTTTTGATCAGATGCGCACCGCTCACCCGCGTCTGCGTGCCATCGACAATGGCACTGTGCGGATCGTGGTTAAAATCTATTGAGACCAACGGTAATTCCGTATAGTCAACTATACCATGAAATGCCCCCAGCGCCGATTTTTGCAGCAACTGGTTGACTTCACACGCGTTTACCGGATGCTTCACGGTCACGCTGAGGTCGATTGCGGTGACGTTAATCGTCGGCACGCGCACGGCAATGGCTTCAAATCGGTCATTAAACTGCGGGAAAATTCGGGTGATGCCAGCAGCCAGTTTAGTATCAACTGGAATAATCGACTGACTGGCTGCACGGGTACGACGCAGGTCCGGATGATACGCATCGATAACTTGCTGATCGTGCATCGCCGAATGGATAGTCGTGACCGTTCCCGATTCAATACCCCAGGCATCGTCGAGCAATTTGATGACAGGAATAATGCAGTTGGTGGTGCAGGATGCGTTGGAGACAAGACGGTGGTCGCGTTGCAATTCGTGGTGATTGACACCGTAAACGACCGTTGCGTCGAGGTCGTTGCTGCCAGGATGTGAAAAGAGCACTTTCTTAGCGCCCGCTGCCAGATGCATTTCGCCATCGGCCCGGGTGCCATACACGCCGGTGCAATCGAGCACAACATCAACACCCAGTTCCCGCCACGGCAGCGCTTCCAGCGAAGGCTCGTGTAACAGGCGAATGACGTCATCACCGACGTAAAGCTGCTCTCGTTCCTGGCGAACATCCCAGGCAAAGCGGCCATGGCTGGTGTCATATTTCAACAAATGCGCGATGCCCGCAGCATCAGCCAGTTCGTTGATTGCCACTACGGTGATCTCCGCACGACGCCCGGATTCATATAAAGCACGAACCACGTTACGTCCAATGCGACCGAAGCCATTAATCGCTACGCGTACGGTCATAGGTCTCCTGCAAGACTTTCCCTGAAGTGTGTGGCTGAGAGCGTAATCCAGCCTCACCAGGAAAGGAATCCTTGCTGTCGCAAACCGCGACTGATTGATTATTTGTCGAACATTTAATCGACTGAAACGCTTCAGCTAGAGTAAGCGAAACCTGGAATAAAGGGAATCCGTGACCCGCAACAGAAAACAGTTATCTGATCTACGTCACATTTTCCCATGCCCTTTTGCAGCGATTAAGAATAATTTACCCCTGCATTTCGCTGAGCGCTATTCACTCACGCCCATATTCAAACGAAACGATAGTCGCCTTCTTCGGTCATCGCCAGCGTCACGTCGGCAGGCACACTCTCACTGAGAACGCGGTCAACATTTGGTCCATCGGTACGTCGATAAAAAGCGATAGCGTCCTGCTTGCTCAGGCCACCGGCTTGTTTTCTGGCAATCAGTCTCTGGCTCAACGCAGCCGCCGGGGCGGTGATGAAAATCGAGAAATCACAATATTCCCGCAGCTTGCACCAGTCGGCATCGTCGCGCAGCAACCAGTTACCTTCCACCACTACCAACGGCGCAGTCACCTGCAAGGCGTGCTCCTGCGGATCGTGCTTTTGCCGATCGTACTGGGGCCATGTGCCCTGCCCTTCACGGATTTGTTGCAGATTTCCCGCCAGCTTTGCGACGTCAAAGGTCTCTGGCGCGCCTTTATAGGGACGTAAACCTTCCGCGTCCAGCCAGTCGTTGTAGTGGTGAAAACCGTCCATCGGCAGCGTTTGCAGCGCCGGGAGTTCGGCGTCCTGTGCGGCGAGCCACGCCCAAAACGCCGTGAGCGTCGACTTTCCGGTACCCGGTGGCGCGCTCAGAAAAACAATCGTGCGTTGGTGCTGCGCGGCTGCGTGCAGTCTCGCCAGCCTTTGCAGCAGAGGTTTATGGACGGTTTCAATATCCTGTTCACTAAAATGGGCAGTAACGTCAATCCCATTAATGGTCAGCATTATCTTCACGGCGTTAATTCCTTGAGAATTGCCGTTACTGCGAGGGCCAACGCGGTTTTGATAATCCCGATGAAGCGACTTTCCGAGTACAACGCGAAATCGGCAAACTTCATGCCCTTCAGAGCGTCATACATCGGGGTGTTATCGGTTATCGCATTCACGTTACAGATAAAGTCCCAGGTCAACTCATCGGTAAAACCCGGGGCGTTATCCTGCCCGCTCAGAAACTGATGGAACTGGGAAAAATGGGTGATATCGGCGTACAGCCATTTATCCATTTTTCCCAGCGCATAGATCAGGCGGAGCGCCACATCGAGGTCATCGAGCGGCCCGCTTTGCGCAAGTAACGGCTTCACTGCATATTCCACAATTTCCTCATCGTTGTTGACGAATAACGACGGCAGAAAACGCTTAATTGCCTGCAGCAAAATCGCATTCGCAGCGGCCATAAAGGCAGGCAAAGTTTCCTGAGCGTTCAGTTGCTCAAGGACGTCATCTTCGGTCAGTACGGTCATTCGTCTCTCGATAAATCATCAGGAATGCAGGGAGTTTATAATATTACACGTCCGGTCTGTACCGTTGATCAGCATAGTGTGCGTCCGCACACCTTCGTTGGTTCGGCTAATACCCTGGAGTAAATCTCCACCGGTTACGCCCGTCGCACTCAATAAAATATCCTGGCTGCTCACCAGCTCGTTCAGCGTATAAACCTGATTGACCACCACGCCCATTTCCACGCAGCGGCGGCGCTCATCAGTGGCAATACGTCGATGCGCGTCGCTTTCTCCTTTTGCCTCACAAAAATCGATCAGCTCGGCCTGCATATCGCCCGTCATCGCCCTCACCGCACAAGCAGAAATCACACCTTCTGGCGCACCGCCGACGGTGTACATCACGTCGAAAACGTTATCCGGCTGGCAGGTCAGCACGCTGGCGGCAACATCGCCATCCGGCAGCGCAAACACTTTTACCCCCAGAGCAGAGGCTTCCTCAATTGCCGCCTGAGAGCGTGGTTTATCCAGCGTGACCATCTTCAGTTCGTGAAGCGGTTTACCCAATACGCGGGCAACGTTGCGCAAATTGTCACTGAGCGACAGCGACAGATTAATCGCCCCGCGCGCTTTGCGATTCACCACCAGTTTTTTCATATACATATCAGGTGCATGCAGCAGACTACCCGCCGGTGCAAAGGCCATTACCGCCAGCGCGTTGCTTTGGCCCATCGCAACCATTCGGGTGCCTTCAATCGGATCAACGGCGATATCCACCCCTGGCCCGCCGGACCCGACTTCTTCGCCGATATACAGCATCGGCGCCTTATCAATCTCACCTTCGCCAATCACGATGCGTCCCTGCATCGGGATATCGTTCAGCGCCTGACGCATTGCCGCCACCGCCAGACCATCAATCGCGTTCTTATCACCGCATCCGGTTTGCGGCCAGGCGGCAAGCGCCGCCTGCTCCGTGGTACGAATCAGCGGCCATGCCAGCGAGTTCATTGCGCAGCCTCCCCGAGATCGACGCCAAACTGCGCCAGCAGATACTTCTCCGCCTGCTCATTCCAGATGCCGTGCGTCGGTTCCACCAGCCGTGCCAGTTCGCGGAACAGCGGATCGGTTTTGCCTTTCTCAGCAAAATCGGCAATCGCCGTGAGTGGCATGGTGACACCGTTGTAAATCAACTTTTTCCCGCCAGGGATGTCCGGCAGATTGAGCACGGTGTCGGGTACCGCATCCAGCCCGCCAATGTGCGTCACCATAAAGGAAGGCTGCAACTGCCCGGCCGCGCTCAATGCAATGGCTTCTTCCATATCACCCGTTGAGCCACCGGAAGTACCGACGACGTGAGTCCGGTTGTAGTGCACGTTGTAAAAGTTAAACGGCACGCTGAAGTTTTTATCCGTCGGACCGGCGAAGAAGTTCAGGCAGCCATCTTCCGCCAGTAGCCCATCCGCCAGTGCCACTACCGCAGGGACGGCAGCGTAGACAAACACGTCGTCGAAGCCCGCGTCGCCGGTCAGGGCGCGCAGTTCGTCCTGTGGATTTTCCATTTCGCTCGTGTTGACGTAAATCAGCTCAATACCTTTGCTCGCCGCCAGCGCCACAGGCAGCAGTTTTTCCGCCTGTGCCAGCCGTGTCTCGTCAATATCCACCACCACAATGCGCGCAGGCGCAATGTCGCCGTGAATGGCGTAATCGATGGCACCAATACCCATTGGTCCGGCGCAGGCCAGCAACGCCAGATTACCGCCGGGTTTTATCCCCATCTGGTGTTCATACACATACGGCGTGGTGTGATAATTCGCTTTATAGGCGCCGATAATGCAACACATCGGTTCTGCCAGCGACGCCGCTGCAAAATAAGAACCGTTATACGGTAATACACAGCCCAGATTAATTGCCTGCTCGGGAATAATCATATAGGTGGCGTTACCACCGAAATATTCATAGCTATATCCCGCGGAGTAACCGCTGGGTAATCCCATTGCCGGTTGCAAAACAAAACGCTGACCTTTTTTATATTTGTCAGCCAGATTTTTTCCGACCTCTACAATAATACCTGCGCATTCATGCCCGGTAATAACAGGATGTTGTGCTAAATCATCCGGCACACGTTTATGTTCACTTCCCAGCAATGCAGCTTTCCAGGTGGATAAACACACGCTGTCGGAAATAACGCTCACCAGCAGTTCGTTGTCATTAATTTCAGGTAATTCAAACTCACGGATGCGAACATCCCGCGGCCCGTAAATGGCCGCCACTTTGGTTTTCATTGTTGACCTCGATAAATAATGTGTCAGGCGCTAAGCTGTTTAAATAATGTGTCGAGCTGTGGATCACCGATATAGTTATTAATTAATACCAACGGCTTATGGCTGACGCGTTTAACACGGCCTTCAAGGCTGGCATGAGTCACAATAATATCAGCATCCTGCGGTACGTTTTCGATAGCGTAATGTTTAACGTCAATACTCAGCCCGTTCTTTTCAAGGCGCTTGCGGAAAGTGGTCGCCCCCATCGCACTGGAGCCCATTCCGGCGTCACAAACGAACGCGATACGCTGAACGTTCGCATACGAAAATGCCCCTTCCTGCTTCATGGTTTTCACGCTCTGCGCTGACTGGGTAAAGGTGTCTTCCCCTTCCACTACCGTGTTTTTCTCCATTTTGAGGATCAAAGCGGTTACCGAAAATGAGACCACCGCCCCCACAGTCACTCCAGCCAGAGTCGCCACAAATGACCCTTTCGGCGTAAGCGCCAGATAGGCAAAGATAGAGCCAGGACTCGGACCGGCCACCAGCCCGCCGCCAAGCAGATTAAAGGTATAAATGCCGGACATGCCGCCCGCAATCATCGCCAGCAGGGTCAGCGGCTTCATCAGCACATACGGGAAATAGAGTTCATGAATACCACCGAGGAAGTGAATAATCATCGCTCCCGGGGCCGATTTTTTACTCATCCCTTTGCCAAACACCGCAAAGCCCAGCAGCAGCCCCAGCCCAGGCCCCGGGTTAGAGGCGACCATAAAGAAGATGGACTTACCGGTTTCAGAGGCCTGCTGCATGCCCAGCGGATAATAAACCCCCTGATCGATAGCATTATTCAGAAACAGGATCTTAGCCGGTTCATTGATTATCGACAGCAACGGCAGATAACCGGTATGAACCAGCGCTTCGATACAGCCTTTGACGAAGTTGTTGGCAATCAACACTGCAGGGCCAATCACTTCAAAGCCGAGCAGACACAGCAACATCCCGGCAATACCCAGCGAGAAGTTATTGATAACCATCTCAAACCCGGCAGGGATCCGTTTCTCCAGTAGTTTGTCGATATGTTTAATCACCAGACCGCCGAGCGGGCCCATGATCATCGCGCCGATAAACATCGGAATATCCGCACCAACAATGACGCCGATGGTACCGATACCGCCCATCACCGCACCACGTTTGCCGCCGACCAGATGTCCCCCGGTCGAGCCAATCATCACCGGCAGCAGATACGTGATCATCGGCCCGACAATTTTGGCGAAATGCTCATTGGGCAACCAGCCGGTCGGTATAAATAAAGCGGTAATAAACCCCCAGGCAATAAATGCACCAATATTGGGGATGACCATGGCGGTCAAAAAGCCCCCAAAAGCCTGGACTTTTGCACGAGCAGACTTATTTTCCATAATGAGATCCTGAGAAGGAAACGGGAATTAAGCGCGGGCGAGAATATCCGCAAGCTGTTCTTCAGATTGTGCCGCTAATAATTCTGAAAGATTCTCTTCTTCACACAACAGCTCGCTTAGCGCCTGAATGGCATCGATATGTGAAGTTGAATCCGCAGCGGATAATCCGATTAATAATTTAACCGGTTCATTATCTTCACCAAACCCAACATGTTGTTTAAGTAAAGTGAGCGATAATCCTGTTTTCAGCGCACCACATTCTGGCCGGGCATGTGGCATTGCCACACCGGGAGCCAGAATATAATACGGGCCATTATTCAACGTAGACTCTTTTATCTCCTGAACGTATTTTTCATTAACATAGCGGTGTTTTAATAACGACTCCATCGAAAAGTCGATGGCCTGTTGCCACGACTCTGCCGAGTTCCTGATCGATATCGATGACGCAGGGAAATAATCGATTAATCGCATAACGGATCCTCACATTTTATTTTCGGGGATGGCCAGTTTTAAAAATCTGGCTGATGAAAACAAAATACGCGCGGCGAGAGATGAATGCAATCGAGGGGATTTAAGCGAGCTTTTAGCCGACTGGATAAACCGAGCAGTACAAATCAATAAGTTGCAACGAATAATAAAAATAGCAAGCCTGTAAATGTGATTCACATTGCAGATCCAGAAAAATCACAAAATCAATAATTGCAATGCAGATCACACTTAAGGCATTGCCAGACGAAATTTAATTCATTCCAAAATAAAAAGGGCCGCCTGTGCGACCCTTTTTCCTCTTCCATTGCTGGCAGCAGAAGAGATTTTACAGCAGTTCTTTCGCCTTCGCGACAACGTTCGCCACGGTGAAGCCGAACTCTTCGAACAGCAGCTCTGCCGGAGCAGACTCACCGAAGGTGGTCATACCGACGATAGCGCCGTTCAGGCCGACATATTTGAACCAGTAATCCGCGATACCCGCTTCGATAGCCACACGCGCAGAGACGGTTTTCGGCAGTACGGATTCACGGTAGGCCGCATCCTGTTTGTCGAATGCGTCGGTAGACGGCATGGAAACCACACGCGCTTTAACGCCTTCAGCAGAGAGCTGCTCCCACGCTGCAACAGCCAGTTCAACTTCAGAACCGGTTGCGATGAAGATAACCTGCGGCTGACCGTCGCAATCTTTCAGAACGTATGCACCACGTGCCACGTCTGCCAGCTGCTGAGCGGTACGATCCTGTTGCGCCAGGTTCTGACGAGAAAGGATCAGCGCGGTTGGGCCATCGTGACGCTCAACGGCGTATTTCCACGCCACTGCGGATTCAACCTGGTCACATGGACGCCATGTACTCATGTTCGGCGTCACGCGCAGGGATGCCAGCTGTTCTACAGGCTGGTGAGTCGGGCCATCTTCGCCCAGACCGATAGAGTCGTGGGTGTAGACCATCACCTGGCGCTGTTTCATCAGCGCAGCCATACGTACGGCGTTACGTGCGTATTCAACGAACATCAGGAAGGTAGAGGTGTACGGCAGGAAACCGCCGTGCAGCGCGATACCGTTGGCAATCGCAGTCATACCGAATTCACGCACACCGTAATGGATGTAGTTACCCGCGGTGTCTTCGTTGATCGCTTTAGAACCAGACCAGATAGTCAGGTTGGACGGCGCCAGGTCAGCAGAACCGCCGAGGAATTCTGGCAGCCATGGACCAAACGCTTCGATAGCGTTCTGAGAGGCTTTGCGGCTCGCGATTTTCGCAGGATTTGCCTGAAGATTCTCGATGAAAGCCTGAGCTTTTGCATCGAAATCGGCTGGCATTTCGTTCTTCATGCGACGGGTGAATTCTTTAGCTTCCTCTGGGAAGGCTTTAGCGTAAGCAGCGAACTTCTCGTTCCAGGTGGCTTCTTTAGCCTGGCCTGCTTCTTTCGCATCCCACTGAGCATAGATTTCAGACGGGATTTCGAATGGCGCATATTTCCAGCCCAGCTGCTCGCGCGTCGCGGCAACTTCAGCTTCGCCTAGCGGAGCACCGTGGGAATCGTGCGTACCGGCTTTGTTCGGAGAACCGAAACCGATGATAGTTTTGCACATCAGCAGAGACGGTTTGTCCGTCACTTTGCGCGCTTCTTCTACTGCACGCTTGATAGCGTCTGCGTCGTGACCGTCAACGCCAGTAACAACGTGCCAGCCGTAGGCTTCGAAACGCTGTGCGGTGTTGTCAGTGAACCAGCCTTCAACGTGACCGTCGATGGAGATGCCGTTGTCGTCGTAGAACGCAACCAGTTTACCCAGCTTCAGCGTACCCGCCAGGGAGCACACTTCGTGGGAGATACCTTCCATCATGCAGCCATCACCCATGAATGCATAGGTGAAGTGGTCGACGATGTCGTGACCTGGACGGTTGAACTGCGCGGCCATGGTTTTTTCCGCGATAGCCATACCGACTGCGTTGGCAATGCCCTGACCCAGCGGGCCGGTGGTGGTTTCTACACCGGCGGTGTAGCCCACTTCCGGGTGGCCTGGGGTTTTGGAGTGCAGCTGACGGAAGTTCTGAAGTTCAGACATCGGCAGATCGTAACCTGTGAGGTGCAGCAGGCTATAAATCAGCATAGAGCCGTGACCGTTAGACAGCACGAAGCGGTCACGATCGGCCCAGGATGGATTCTGTGGATTGTGGTTCAGGAAATCACGCCACAGGACTTCGGCAATGTCAGCCATACCCATAGGGGCACCCGGGTGGCCGGATTTGGCTTTCTGTACTGCGTCCATGCTCAGCGCACGAATAGCATTAGCAAGCTCTTTACGTGAGGACATTTTGACTCCAATCGGACTAATGAAGGCAATGCCAAAACGGCTTGACGACAGCGCGTTTTAGGCTACGCCGGAAAAAAGTGTGAACAATGTAACCCAAGCCGCAAGTCATGTACATGGAGCATCCGCGCGGTGCCTGGGAAATCTCTGGATTGTGCCTACAGGTTGCGCAATCTCCTCACTCCCTTGTCATTATTTTCTTTATACTTTGGCTAATTTCCGTTTCTTTGAATAACGGAATATTTCAGATAATAGCGATAACTGACGACCCTTAATTACGGAAAATTAATGATGAAATTGCACTCTCTGGTAGTGGCCCTTGGCTTAGCGAGCGTTCTGACCGGGTGTCAGAACATGGATTCAAACGGACTCATGAGTTCAGGCGCCGAAGCCTTCCAGGCGTATACGCTGAGCGACGAGCAGGTAAAAACGTTAAGCGACCAGGCATGTAAAGAGATGGACAGCAAAGCCACTCTCGCCCCTGCTGGCAGCGATTACGCCAAACGCCTGAACACCATCGCCACGGCGCTGGGCGATAACATCAATGGTCAGCCGGTGAACTATAAGGTTTACGTCACCAAAGACGTCAACGCCTTTGCGATGGCCAATGGCTGCATCCGCGTCTACACCGGGCTAATGGACATGATGACCGATAACGAAGTGGAAGCGGTGATTGGTCACGAAATGGGTCACGTCGCGCTCGGCCACGTGAAGAAAGGGATGCAAGTTGCGCTCAGCACCAACGCGTTGCGCGTGGCGGCAGCGTCTGCAGGCGGTATGATTGGTAGTCTGTCGCAGTCACAGCTTGGCGATTTGGGTGAAAAACTGGTGAACGCGCAGTTCTCCCAGCGTCAGGAATCTGAAGCGGATGATTACTCTTACGATCTGCTGCGTAAACGCGGGATCAACCCATCGGGTCTGGCGACCAGCTTTGAAAAACTGGCGAAACTGGAAGCGGGACGTCAAAGCTCGATGCTCGACGATCACCCGGCCTCCGAAGAGCGCGCGCAGCATATTCGCGATCGTATGAAGGCGGATGGGATTAAGTAAGCGTGAATCCCCTCTCTGTATCGCAGAAAGGGGAATCGCGTGACTCAGTAAAGCGTTTTCTGCGGCGGACCGGCAAAACGAAGTGCGCCAATCTTCCCCATTCTGACTTCCACCACCGACGGCCCAGGCATCGCCAGTGCTTCGGTCATCACTGCCTGGAAATCTTCCGCCCGCTCGATGTTCCACGCCTGCAGACCCATGGCCTGAGCCAGCAGAGTGAAATCTGGCGTATGCAGTTCATTGTAATACTGACGGCCGCCAAAATACTTATCCTGAATACCGCGCATCACGCCATAGCCACCATCATTCATGATAAGCAGCGTCAGATTGGCTTTTTCCTGTGCCAGCGTCGCCATTTCCCCGAGATTCAGGCTCAATCCACCATCACCGACTAACGCAACAATCTTCCGCTGCGGGTTAGCTATCGCCGTACCGATAGCCATCGGCAGGCCCATACCAATCGCCCCGGCCAGCGAATGGATGTTCATCAGCGGACCATGGGCGCGAAACAGACGACTGCCCCACAGGCTGCCCGAGACCGTAATATCGCGGACCAGAATGCCATCATCGGGAAGCGCCTGCGCGATAGCATCGTTCAGTTGCGCATAAGCACCACACTGTTCACGCAACCCGTGTTCCGCAAGCATGAGCGCCTCTTTTATTTGCGCATCCCAGTGGGCATTACCCCATTCGCGCCCCTGGACTTTTTCCGCCAGCGCGCCCAGCAACGCAGCACAGTCGACAATCAGTGTGTTGTCCATCAGGTAGTTGCGGCTGGCCGCCGCCGGGTCGATGTCAATCTGCACCCGCGGAGAGGGCAACTCCAGCGTCCAGGAACGGGTTTCATTGCTACGCAGGCGTGATCCTGCCACCAGGGTAAAATCACATTGCGCCATCAACGCCTCAACGGATGGCGAATTGTGGAAGGCTCGCAGGCTGGCACGATGGCTGTCCGGCAGTACGCCACGTCCGTGAGTGCTGGAAATCACCGTCACCCCGGCATCCGCCAGCTTTTTCACCGCCGCTGCACTGTCAATCGCCCCACCGCCCAGCCACAGCAGCGGTTGTTTTGCCAGCCTGAGCTGTGTCCATAGGGTATCGACCATCGTCTGATCCACAGATGCAACCGCTGTATTTTTCAGCGGAGCCGTCACCAGTGAAAGCGGGATCTTCGTCCCCTGAATATCAATCGGGATCTCGACCGACACCGGCCCACACGGCGGCGTCTGCGCATCCTGAATCGCCTTATGCAAAATCGCTATTGCCTGGTTGGCATTGCTGATGCGATAAGCCCGTTTCGAACTGGCTTTCAGGAAAGTCAGTTGATCGCGGGTCTCGTGAATAAAGCCGGTGTCCGCATCCAGCCAAGTTTTCTCCACCTGGCCGGTCAGGTGCAACAGCGGCGTGCAGGCGTTCATCGCCTCGACCAGTGCGCCGACCGCATTGCCTGCCCCTGCGCCGGTACTGGTCAGCGCCACACCAAGACCGGAAAAACGGCCATGGGCGTCGGCCATCGTGACCGAACCTGCTTCTCCGCGCGCCGGGACAAAGCGGATATTGCCGCGCTGACCAATCGCATCGGCAATGGGCAGATTATGAATGGAGATGACGCCGTAAATAGCCTCAACATTGTACTGCTCCAGCGTTCTGGCGATGGCGTCGCCGACGGTTATCATTTCACTCATTGCTCACCCTTCTCTCAGTCACACCAGTGGTTGACGTTATTACCCGTCGCCAGATAAATACTCTTTTGTTGCATCCAGGCCTTCAGCCCCTGGATGCCTTTTTCGCGGCCAAGACCGCTCTCTTTAAAGCCGCCAAACGGGGTCGAAATGGAGAACACTTTGTAGGTGTTGATCCACACCGTACCGGCTTCCAGCCTATCGCTTAAGCGCAGTGCACGTCCGCTATCCCGTGTCCAGATGCCCGCGGCCAGGCCGTAAACAGAATCATTGGCGTCGCGGATCAGTTGCTCCTCATCGCGAAAGGTGATCGCCACCAACACCGGACCGAAGATCTCTTCCTGACAGGCGCGCGCGCCGTTCGTCAGTCCTTCGATGATGGTGGGCTGGAAATAACTGCCTGCTGCCAGCGCGGGATCTGCGGGGATCTCGCCGCCGCACAACACCCGCCCACCTTCACGTTTTGCCAGCTCGACGTATTCCAGCACGCTGTCACGATGCTTTTCATTGATCAGCGGCCCGATGTGAGTGCCGTCGTCAAACGGGTGACCTATCCGTAAACCACGCGCCAGCTCCAGCAGACGCGTCATCAGCTGGGGGTGGACGTTTTCATGCACAAACAGCCGTGAACCGGCGATACACGCCTGGCCACCTGAGCTAAAAATGCCATAGCAAATGCCCCGCGCCGCCTGCTCAATATCGGCATCTTCCAGCACGATGGTCGGTGATTTCCCCCCCAACTCCAGCGAGGCCGGAATGAGTTTTTCCGCTGCCACGTGCGCCAGCCGACGTCCGGTGCTGGTGCCGCCGGTAAACGAGATTTTGCGCACCAGAGGATGACGAGCCAGCGCGTCGCCAATCACCGACCCTTTCCCCGGCAGCACACTCAACAGCCCGGCGGGTAAACCGGCTTGTTCGAAGATCCGCGCCAGCTCCAGTGCCATCAGCGGCGTCGCTTCCGCCGGTTTAAGGATCACCGCGTTACCGGCGGCGATCGCCGGTGCCACTTTTTGCATCTCGCTGGCGATCGGCGAGTTCCAGGGGGTGATCGCTGCCACGACGCCCAGCGGTTCGTAGCGACTCAGCGTCAGCAGATCCGCCTGACGCGGGGTGGGCAGCTCCCCTTCCAGCAGTTCGCAGGCGGCCGCAAAATAACGGGCGCATCCCGCGGCGCTCATCACCAGCCCGCGCGTTTCCGCCAGTGGTTTACCGTTGTCCCGACTTTGCAACTGCGCCAGTTCATCGATACGGGATTCGATAATATCCGCCACCTTATGCAGGATTTTCGCCCGTAGGTGAGGCAGCATGTTGCGCCAGGCGGGTTCGCGCCAGGCGCGCTCCGCCGCCGTAATCGCCTCCTGCAGATCGTCGAGACTCGCCGCATGTAGTGTGGCATTCACCGAACCATCAGCCGGAAAGTGGCTGTGCATCAGGTTGCCGCCCCCGTGACGCCAGTGGCCGCCGATAAAAATCGTTACTTCATCCATCGCAGCCTCTCAGCGTTGTGCCAGTTCACGGCAGGCGCGTACTGCGCTCAGCGCCGCCAGGGTGGAGGTTTTTGGGTTGCTGGCCAGCGGTAAGCCGCTCAGCTCCAGGTGGAATTCACCGAATCCCCCTTCGACATGGAGTGTGTGCGTGTTGCGTTGAGTCGCCGGGTCGACCATCAGCTGTACGCGGGTGTCGTCCATACCGACGCCGCCCAACGCTACCGTCGCCGCAACGTTGGCATTTGCCGGGAACAGTCGTGCCGCTTCACGGGCGCTGCCTTCAAAAAAGATTGTCGCTTCGCTGACCGTATTGAGGTTGATCAGCATTTCAGCGTAGCTACCGCGCCAGCTGGCAGGGCTTTTACGCGACTGGTAAGTCACCCGTTCGAGACCGCCCTCTTTCGCCGCTTCCAGCCCGTCGATACCGGCCACCGCCCCTGACAGCAGCGTCAACCTGCCACCTGCCTGCTGTAGGCGCTGTTCCAGTGCGCTATCGGCCAATGCTCCCGTGGAGACAACCGCCAGATGCCAGCCGCGCGCGAGAATGGCTTCAGCATAGTGCGCAACCGCTTGCTGGCTGGCGCACTCAAGGACCAAATCCGGGTTTTCCGTGCAGGTTTGCGGATCATCAAGCACCTTCACCGCATCACCGAAGCGGGTGCGGATCGTCGCATGATGCGCTTCACGCGCAACAATCCAGCCTAATGCCACCTGCGCCGGCAACCGCTCAATCACCGCCTGCGCCATGGCACCGTAGCCAATCAGCATGATTTTTTTCATCTCCCCTCCTTACAGGTGACGGCAAAAACCGCCGGAGACATCCAGGGCCGCGCCGGTGGTAAACGACGCCAGCGGCGAAGCGAGGAACAGCAGCGCCTGTGCAGGCTCCTGCGGCTTACCGAGACGCGCCATCGGGATCCCGCGTTTCCAGGCAATATCCGCCGTCCACTCGGGCCAGGTCTGATTCTTGTCCGCGCGGTTTTCAAAACGTCGCTGCCACTGCCCGGACTCCACCATCCCCAACAGAATGGAGTTAACACGAATGCCTTTCCCCACCAGATCTTTGGACAGCGTCAGCGTCATATTAAGCAGCGCCGCACGGGCGGCGGAGGTGGCAATCATGTGCTCTTCCGGCTGCAGCGCCAGCAGCGAATTGACGCAGGTAATGGAGGCAATATCCGATTGCTCCAGCTGCGGCTGGAAGGCCTTCACCGGGTTAATCACGCCAAACAGCTTCAGCTCCGCTTCGTGCAGCCACGCTTCGCGCGGAGTGTCGGCAAAATGCGCCACGTAGCCCTGCCCGGCGTTATTGATCAGCATGTCCGTACCGCCAAAACGGGTTGCCACCGCAGCGGCAAAGTCCTGTACCTCTTCTTCTTTCAGCACGTCGCAGCGATAAGAAAAGATATCCGCGCCGGGATACTCGTTTTGCAGTGCCGCTTGAGCGCTAGCCAGTCGGTCAGCGTTGCGGCCGCAGAAGGCGACTTTCGCCCCTTCACCCAGCAGCAGACGCAGCGTTTCAAAGCCGATCCCTGACGATCCTCCGGTGACTACCGCTACACGTCCTTCAATTTGTGCATTCATCGCGCACCTCTTCCCCTACCCGTAAAAGCTGTTGATTAAAAAAAGTTTCGTTATCGAGATAGCTGGCATGTCCCGCACGCGGGATCGGGGTGTATGGCATGCCATAACGCAGCGCCAGACCATGAACCCGTTCTGGCTGAGTAATTGCGTCCTGTTCGCCGCACCACAGCTCAAACCGGCCACGATAATCGCCCAGCCAGCGGTGAATATCGTCGTGCGCCAGCATCCATGCCGCAGCCAGATAGCCCTCGCGATGTAGCCTGCGCATGCCAGCGGCGACAGTAGCGATGTCCGCCTCGTGCGCACACGGATGCAGCAGCCTCGCCGCCCGGGTTTGCGCCAGCACGTCCGTTCCCTGCGCCATCTGCTGCTGACGGTCCTGCCAGACTTTTTCCCGCTGTTCCGGCTCCGCCTGGCCGTAGCCCTGAGCGGCATCGGCTAAAATCAGGTGCAGCACACGCTGGGGATACTTTGCCGCAAAGGCGCTGGCAACCAGCGCGCCAAGGGAGTGTCCCACCAGCACCGCTTGCTGAACGCCTGCGCGGTCCAGCATCATCGCCAGTGCATCGGCATACTCGCCCGCATCAGCATGCTTACCCGGTAGCATCGGGCTTTCGCCATAACCGGGCATATCCCAGGCCAGCACACGGAAACCGGCCAGCCCCATCTGTTTATGCCAGGAGGCTGCACCGGAGCTGATACCGTGGAGCAACATCAGCGGTGTGCCATGCCCTTGTTCACGAAAACCCGTCATACCGCCTCCTTAATGACGTTTTACTTTCGACAGAGGATGATCTTCCGGATAGGTTGGGATATTCGGCTTTCTGGTGCCCAGCATCACGCACATCAGCGCTTCCTCTTCACCGTGATTAAACAACCCACGATAGACGCCCGCCGGTACAGAAATCAGGTCACGCTCACGCAGCACGGTTTCGGTATAGCGGTCACCGTCCTGAATCATCAGCGTTATCTGCCCTTTGAGCATGAAAAACACTTCTTCCACGTCATCATGCAGGTGCAGCGGCCCCTCGCATTTCGATGGCAGCACCATGGTGGAGAAAGTGAAATTATCTGCGGCGACGGTATTGGTGTCGCTGGCAACGCCAGTAGCACCGGTACCGATATAAC
Organism: Scandinavium manionii; assembly: GCF_024764775.1. NCBI lineage: Bacteria > Pseudomonadati > Pseudomonadota > Gammaproteobacteria > Enterobacterales > Enterobacteriaceae > Scandinavium > Scandinavium manionii. The sequence continues at coordinate 53,231 of NZ_JALIGC010000036.1, forward strand.
GCATCTGGGCGCGACGATATTTAGGGTCAAAATCGGCCTGGAATTTCAGCGCATTCCAGTCATATTTACGTCCTTCAAAGCGCGCGATACGCGACTCCACCCACTCTTCCATCGTCAGATGCTCTGGTTTGATACCCTGTTTTGCAGTTACGGTTGAATCAGTCATCGTTTTATCCTCAGTAACGTCTCAGCAGCGGCAGTAACAGGACGCAGCCCACAGCCGCCATCACCGCCAGAAAAATCATCCCGGAATCCATGCTGTGGGTGAAGGCGATAAGCGCCCCCATCACCGCTGGCGACAGAGCGCCTGCAAAGTTTCCCAGCCCGTTGAAAATACCTCCCGCGGTGGCGCTGACCCGGGGATGAGTCGCCTTCGCCAGCAGCGCAAAGATGTTGGGTGCACCTGTGCCCCACATGAAGGTGCTAAAGCTCATCGCCGTAATGATCGTCAGCGGCGTACTCAAGTGCATCACGGCGACCAGACCCACGGCGGCCCCGGCCAACGAAATAAAGCAGGCGGCGGCACGTTTATCGACACGGTCAGAGAGCCAGGCGCCAATCACTTCGCCCACCAGCATGGCAATAAACGGCATTGACGACAGCCATCCGGCATGTTCCAGATGGATACCTTTGCCTTTGATCAGATAGCCAGGCAGCCAGCCGTTGATGCCCCACAGATAGGTCAGGAAGGCGATATTAAAAATGCAGATGAGCCAGAAATGGGGGCTCACAAACAGCTCGCGACGCGCGGCACGCCGCGCTTCCTGCGACACCTTCGCTCCGGCTGTTTTGTTCTCCAGTTGGATCCCGCGCAGCCCGATACGCACCAAAAACAGCACCGGAAGCGTCAGCATTGCCATCACAAAGAAGGTGCTCTGCCAGCCAAAGGTGTTGAGTAGCCATATCGACAGCGGAAACCCAATGGCTGCACCGACTGGCGTACCAAGTAGCCACAACATGGTCGCGCGCGCCTGTAGCCGCTGCGGAAAGGTATGGCGGACAACCGCGAACGCCAGCGGGAACAGCGGCCCTTCGGCGATGCCGAGCAAAATGCGCAGGGTGACCATCGCCGTGTAGTTATGCGTGAAGCCCATCATCACCATTAAGAGGCACCACACCACCATCATCCCGGTGAGCAGGCGCAGCGGGGCGATACGATCACCTAATCCGCTCAGCAATACCGACGAAAAACCGTAGCTCAGCAAGAACGCACTCATCAGAATGCCGAGCCGCGTGGTGTCAAAATCAATGCCCATCGCCTGCTGGAAATGGCTGTCGGAAAACAGTGCGGCAATGCTTATCTTGTCAAAAAACGCCAGCAGTACGCAGGCCAGCAATGACAACGGAATTGCCCAGCGGACCGCTTTTTCAGGCGTACGGACGCCCTCACCGCTTGCCTCGATCGGCGCGGCGTTTGTCTCTAATGTGGTCATCTCTCCCCCTTAAGGGTGCGCGAGTGTTATCGCAATGACATCAGCGAAAAGGTCAGGTCATCGAGCGGTACGGCAGACAGATCCCGTCCTGCCGCCATCCAGCGCTTCGCCAGTTTGACGGTCCGTGGGTCGTTAAACGCCACCAGTTGACTGAGGCGACCGTCAGCGTCTATCGAGAAAAATAGCGACCCTTTGGGATCCTCACGCACCACCGTCCGGCTGCCTGGTTGTGGGATCCCGAGGATCTGAATATTGTGCGCATATTGATCCGACCACAGCCACGGCGCTTCGTCATATCCCGCAGCCTGCGGATCCAGCATCGCTTTAGCCGTCGCGATTGCCTGGTTCTGGGCGAATGCCCACGACTGAATACACAGGCCATACTGGTGATGCTGAGCCACATCCCCCGCCGCGAAAATAGCTGGATCGGTGGTCTGGCCTTGCGCATTAACGACGATCCCGCGCTCAACGGTCAGCCCCGCCTCATGCGCCAGCTCAAGATTGAGATCAACGCCAATCCCTACCACCACCGCATCAAAAGTTTCACGCTGGCCGTCACAGTGGATAACCGGCAGACCATCACGCTCTTCCAGCTCAAGCGCGCCACAGCCACTGCGAATCTCAACGCCCTGTGCACGATGGACGCGTGCCAGTTCTTGCGACACGTCGCCGCTCACCGAGCGCATACACAGCGCCGGTTGCTGTTCAAATACGGTGACGTCCACGCCGCTCTTTCGCGCTGATGCGGCAATTTCAAGACCAATCCAGCCGCCGCCAACAATCCCCAGCCGCGAGAGGGTTGTCAGCCGCTGTTTCAGACGCTGCGCATCCTGCCAGTGGCGCAGCGTGTAAACCTGCGGGTGTTTCGCCCATCCGTCGCCAGGCAAACGAGCCCGACCGCCGGTGGCAATCAGCAGCTTGTCGTAGCCGAGCCGCTCGCCATTACTCAGCCGTATGGTTTTTTCTTCACGATCAATGGATTCAGCGCGCAGAGGGCGATACCAGTTAAGGTTTAACGCTTGCTGGGCCTCCTCGCTAAACAACCGTGGCAGCGCCGCTTCAACCTCCAGCAATGTCGCCTTTGACAGTGGAGGACGCTCATAGAAATCCCACGGCTCTTCAGCAATGACGCAAATTTCACCGTCGTAACCTTCGTCACGCAGCGTTTTCGCCGCCCAGCCGCCCGCCTGACCACCGCCGATAATCACTATCCGCGCCGTCATACCGCCTCCGGTTTTTTCTGCTGACGACGGGTATCGTGGTCGATGCCGCCTTCCACCGCCCATTCGGTAAAGGAGACCAGCGAATGTTCCAGCTCGCGCGGCTGCCAGTTCTCGGTCAGGAAATCATCGTTGGTGTAGTACTCAAATGCGCCGCCAGTCGGGCTGTTGACGTACCAGAAATAGGCGGAAGAGACCGGATGGCGACCCGGACCGATAAAGGTGCTCCAGGCGTTTTTGTTCATCGCAATACCGCCGCCAATCACTTCATGGATATCGCGCACGGTGAAGGCAACGTGATTAAGACCCCGCTTGCGGTTGGGTAACTGTAATAAAAAGAGGTTATGGTGACCGCCGCGCACACCACAGCGCAGGAATACCGCCCGGTTGATATAGCGATCTGAAACCTGGAAACCGAGCACTTCACGGTAGAACGTTTCAACCGCTGCCAGCTCTTCGACGAAAAACACCACATGACCGACGTTGATAGGCTGCGCACGATCATAAACCGGACTTGGCGTATCAATTCGACGCACATCGCCCCACTGGTTAATCGGCTCGACGTTAAGCTCCACTGCGGTTTGTTGGCTAACCTGCACCCGCAGCGTCATACCGTTCGGATCCTGACACTCCAGCGCGCCGTCTACCTCACGAAAAGCCGGCTGTTGTGCCAACTTAGGTCGCAGCGCATCCAGTGCCGCCTGGTCCGCTACGCCCCAGGTCATACGGCGTAATGTGTTGCCTGCTTCAAAGGCCGGCGGCAAGTCCGGGCTCTGAGTCGGGTTCAGCTCCACCCGCGCACCGCTTAGGGTCGTAAAGCGCTGGCCGCTGGCATCGCCCGCCAGGCCAAAATCACGCATAAATTTGGCGCAATGGCTCAGATCGTCGACACCAAATTCCAGCTTTTCAATTCCGGTTACACTCATTGTTCGTAGCCTCTTTACTGTTCTGTCACCCAGATTTGGGCGTAAAACATGCCCGACGCAATCAAGCGCCTGCCATTAACGTATTGATTTAACTGGCTTGTGACAGATAACCTAAAAAGCCAGAAATTTTGTCCGCCGCGATGCTGACGTCGTTTTGCAGCCGTTCCCTGTCGGTTTGCGGGATCTCATCCGATGGCACGAGAATGCTCACTACCGCCGCCACTCGACCGCTGCGATCGTAGACCGGGTAGACAATGGAGGAGATGCCATGACGGTAGAAGGATTCACCAATCACATAGCCGCGCGCTTTATCCTGCTGCACCATCTGCCACAGCGTTTCACGGTCATGGAGTTGTCCCGGCGTGTTGCCTGGCAGTTGCTCATCAGGAAACAGCACTTCAAATTCGCTGCGTGAGACATCGGTCAGCAGCATGCGACCCAGCGACGTACAGTGAACCGGCAGACGCGTGCCAATACTGACCTGATTGATGCGTGAACCGGCGGCGCTGACGCGGGCGATGTAGATAATGTCCCGTCCATCTCGGATCGCCAGATGGCTGCTGCACTGACTGGTATCTCGCAGTTGCTCAATCACCGGCTGGCCGACCTGCGCCACATCCAGCGACGCAATGTACTCAAAACCAAGACGCAGCACGTTCATCCCAAGCGAGAAGGTGTTGGTGCGTGAATTACGCTCCAGAAACCCCATATACTCCAGCGTCTGCACCACGCGATAGGCGGTCGCTTTCGGCATATCGACCAGCCGGTGCAGCTCGGCAAAGGTCAGATCGCGATGTTGTTCGCCAAATGCCAGAAGCAGCTGTAGTCCTCGCTCCAGCCCCGGCACCAGGTATTTCACTTCCTGATCGTTTGCCATACCGCCTCGCTTTTTTAGTTGAAAACAAATCCGCCGTTGACCGGAATCAGCTGCCCGGTGATAAACCGCGACAGATCGCTTAACAGCCACACCACACTGCCAGTAACATCTTCCGGCTGCTGAGCGCCGCTTAATGCACGACCATTTTCGTACAGCTGATGACGCTCGGCGGGAACATATTCCGTCGCCTCAACGCGGGTCAGACCAGGGGCTATAGCATTGATACGGATACGCTTTTCGCCAAGCTCACGGGCCATTGAGCGGGTCATGGCGATCACTGCCCCTTTGCTGGCGACATAGGCCATCAGCCGTGGTGCGCCCCACAATGCGGTATCGGAGGCGACGTTCACGATGCCTGCGCCTTCACGCAACAATGGCACCGCCGCCCGGGTCACCAGCCAGGTGCCCTTGACGTTAACAGACATCACCCGATCCCACAGGCTCGGATCGTAATCGATCATATCTTTGCCGCCGACGCCAGTAGCCATCGCGGCGTTATTCACCAGACCATCGATCTTCCCCTGCTCGCCGATCGCACGAAAAGCCTCGGTGATGGAGTGCGCATCAGCCAGATCGATAAACTGCGATTCGATGCGATAACCCTGCTCGCGCAGACGATGGGCGCTTTCCGCCAGCTCGCCCTGCAGAATGTCGCACATCACCACCTCAGCCCCCTGCTCTGCACAGGCTTTGGCAAAATGAAAGCCCAGGCCGCGCGCCGCACCAGTGACCACCAGACGCTTACCGTTTAACAGCCCGTTCATCAGGCGGCTCCCTGCTGTTCTTCGCGCGCAGCCAATTGCTCTTTAGCCGCTTTTTGCATCATACGGCGCAGGCGGGAAAGGCCCACATCGTGCTGATACAAGTATTCGTGATCGCGGGCATTGGGCGCGAGGCTTTCCAGCACTACGCGGTCCTGCTCCAGCACTTCCCAGTGCAGTTTTTCCAGGCGGTTGCGGTACATAAAGCGCCATAAATCACGCTGCCAGCCCTGCACACCGCGAATACGCCAGAAAAAGACCCGGCAGTTGTCGTTATCTTCTGGCACCACCATGCCGACAATCCAGAAGTGCCCACCAGGCCCAAAGCGCTTTTTGTACGGAATAGACAGCCGCATCCAGTAAGCGCCGCTGTTACCCAGCTCTACCCAGTCGAAGTTCACGCCACTTTGGCCTTTCTTCTCGAAGATAAAACCGGTTTTCGTCGGCTGGAGTACCATCTCCGCTTTACGCTCTCCTTCTGCCATCGAGTGCGAAGAGGAGTGCAGGTAAGTGCCATGCATGGGATCCATGACGTTTTCCAGCGCGTACTGATAGTTGCACTTCCAGGCGGCGGTGCAGAGGAAATTACTGTATTTATCGCTGTCAGCCAGCTCTTGCGGGAAGGTGAGATCTTCCGGCGGCTGATCGGCCGTGACGCCAAACCACAGGAAGATAGCCCCATGCGCTTCCTGAACACTGTAGCTGCGTACGCACTGCTGGCCCACCAGCGGACATTTGTCCACCGCCGGAACATCTTTCACTTCGCCGTTTCCGGCCACTTCCACGCCGTGATACCAGCAGGCGATACGGTCGCCCAGGTTCCAGCCCATCGACAGGCGAGCACCGCGGTGCGGGCAGCGGTCTTCCAGCGCCTGCAGCTGACCGTCTTTATTACGCCACACCACAATTTGTTCGCCGAGACGGGTAATGCCGACCGGTGCGGATTGCACTTCCCAGCTTGCCAGAACCGGATACCACAGACCGCGTAACCCTTTATCAAGATAGTTTTGTACCGTTGTCGTCATCGCTGTGTCCTCAGTAACCGTTTACCTGCAAAAACGCCTGAAAGCTGGCTTCGCTCCAGGGCTCGCCTTGCTGATCGTGCATCTTCAGCGCATTCAGCCCTTCTACCAGTTGCGCCAGGCTCTCCGCTCCCTGTTCAAACAGCGTTTCGAGGGTGGCGATAAGGTGCAGCTCCCAGTTTTCCGGGACGCGGCTACGGGTCTGCCAGATAAGATTGTGATAGTCGCCGGGCTTATGAATATTGCCATTCCCGCCTTCAGCGGGCGGCGTAAACTGGCGGCTTTCCGGCAGCGCCGGGTTGAAGTTCAGGGTTTCGCTCATGCCACGCTCTCCTCGATAAAAGTAATCTGGATCTGATTGTCGAATACCCGAACCGGGTAACGATTGAGGTTACGACCGCCCGGACCATGCAGACACTGGCCGGTTTTCACATCGAATACCGCTTCATGCAGCGGACATTCGACCTTGCCGTCTTCCACAAAACCTTGGCTTAACAGCGCATAGGCATGGGGACATACGTCTTCCAGCGCGTAATACTCCCCCTCAATCAGATAAATGCCGATTTCTTTACCGTCGATGTTGCCGCTATAAGGGAAATCTTCCTGTACCTGCTCTGCGTCACATACGCCTATCCAGCTCATCACGATCCTCCAGGCTCTGTTTCATATATGAAACTCTGTTTCTTATTTAATACGGTCAATATAAAAGCGTTCACTCTTTCGTCAAGCGGCAATGTGAAGGATTTGTTAATCGATCGCTATTTAATGAGCTAACTGTGCAACCGATCACGAAAAAGGACGAAAAGAAGAAGTCGTGATATTCAAAGCGCGGCATGAGAATAAATTAATCTGGCCATTTAATTTTCGAAAATGACTATTGACTTCTTTTCCAGATCGTTATTAAAAATGATAAAGGCCATGCTACATAACGTTTCACCAGTGAAACCAATATTTAATTTATTGTTTTAAAACAATGAGTTTCACTGGTGAACCATTTTACCTGCGTGACTATCACCGCTATTTAAAAATAACAATTTTGATTGTTAGATGACCGGGAGAAAAGAATAAAGATGACCACAAAATGGCAGGGGACAATAGCATTGCTGTTGTTAATTATTATTTCTTATATCGATCGGGTAAATATTTCAGTAATGATACTGAATCCAGACTTCGCCGCCCATTTCCAGTTAAATGAAAACAGAATGTTACAGGGAATGCTGATGACCTGTTTTCTTCTGGGTTATGGTTTTTCGGCATTACTCTTAACACCGTTCATAGAAAGTCAGTGGAATTACCGACAGGGATTGTTAGCCAGCATCGCTATCTGGGCGGTAGTCTGCGCGATTTCACCGTTGTTGGGTTCGCTGATGGGGATGCTGGTCGCCCGCATTATTCTGGGTATCGCGGAAGGTCCGCTGTTTTCACTTAAAACGCGTTTTATCAGCGATAACTTTGCTGCTGAACAGATTGGCAAACCCAATGCCGTCACCGCATTGGGCGTCTCTTTGGGGCTGGCCGTCGGGTTTCCGCTGGTCACTTTTTTAGTCGCCCACCAGGGATGGATGGGATCGTTTTACAGTTTGGCGGTACTGAACCTGGTGCTCGGAGGTGGACTGATTTGGCGCTTCCTGCCCGCCCCCGTCGCTGTGCCGAAAAACAGTAACCCTGGTTTTCAGCAGACCTTGCTCCTGGCCTGGCATACCCCTCTCCTCGGCTGGATCCTGTTGGTTGAAATTGCCACCCTCAGCTATCTGTGGGGCAGCAGTGCCTGGCTTCCGGCCTGGCTGCGCGATGAACACCACTTTTCCTTGCAGGCCACCGGCTTCCTGGCGGCGATCCCTTTTCTGCTCAGCCTGGGCTCTAAATTTCTTGGCGGTGTCTTGCTCGATAAGATGCGCCCGGAACAGGCACCACTGCTGTTTATCATCGGTGGAGTCCTGACGGCCTGTTCAGTACTGGCGCTGATGCTCAGTCAGCAACCGGCGCTGCTGGCGCTGTTTATGCTGTCAGCCAATATTTTCTGGGGGTTACAGGGGGCCGCGATACCGGCAGTGGTGCAGCATCATGCGCCGCGACAAGCCGTAGGCAGCGCTTATGGGATAATCAATGGAATAGGCAATATCTGTGCGGCGTTTATTCCGCTTCTGATGGGCATGGTGATGAAATCGGCGGGATCGGTCAGTTCCGGATTTTCGGTGCTGGTAGCATCGCAGATGGTGACTCTGGTTGCCGGCAGCATGCTGCTGCTGCGCATGCGTCGCGCAGCAGCGGCAAGTGCCTGAGACTTACTCGCCTTTCTTCGCCGCCTGGATGTAAAGCATCTCCAGCGCCAGTGTCGCCGCGGCCAGGGCGGTGATCTCTGACTGATCGTAAGCCGGAGCGACTTCCACCACGTCCATACCCACGATGTTCAGGTCTTTCAGACCACGCACCAGTTTGATCGCGCGATCGGACGTCAGGCCGCCGATTACCGGCGTACCGGTGCCCGGCGCAAACGCAGGATCCAGACAGTCGATATCAAAGGTCAGGTACACCGGCATATCACCGACTACCTTTTTCACCTGCTCAAGAATATCGTCAACGCCACGGTCGTTCACCTGCGCAGCATCCAATACGGTAAAGCCGTTATCTTTGTCGAACTCGGTACGAATACCAATCTGCACCGAGTGATTTGGGTCGATCAGACCTTCTTTCGGCGCGGTGAAGAACATGGTGCCGTGGTCAAATTCGCAGCCGTTCGCGTAGGTATCGGTGTGCGCATCGAAATGCACCAGCGCCATTTTACCGAAGTGTTTTGCGTGCGCGCGCAGCAGTGGCAGCGTCACGAAGTGGTCGCCGCCGAAGGACAGCATGCGTTTGCCATTTGCCAGCAGGCGTTCTGCGTGGGCCTGCAACTTCTCGCTCATTTCACGGGCATCGCCGAACGCGTAAACCAGGTCTCCGCAGTCCACGACGTTCAGACGTTCGCGCATGTCGAAGTTCCACGGGAAGCGGTTGTGCTCCCACGCCAGGTTGGTAGACACCTGACGGATAGCCGCTGGACCATGACGCCCGCCCGCACGGCCAGAAGTCGCCGCATCAAACGGCACACCGGTAATAACCCAGTCGGCGTCGCTATCGTAAGGCTGGAAGTTCAGCGGCAAACGCAGAAAACCAAAGGCGTTAGATACCAGAGAGTTGTCGTACTGATGACCCAAAGTGCTCATGGAAATGACCTCTTTAACCGTCGTGTATGAAAAAAAGATGAAAAAAATCCCCTCCGCGTCGTTAGGCCCGACGAGGAAGGGATCTATTCGTGTTACTGCTTAATAGTGCGAATTATCGTCAAAATTTTGACCGGGTCAAGTGCCCTGTTTTATTCGTCTTCCAGATACGTGTAGCCATACAAACCGGCTTCAAACTCTTCAAGGAACTGCTGCTGCAGCGCGTCGTCAAGATCGGTCTGTTTTACCTGGTCACGGAACTGGGTCAGCAGTTTTTTCGGGTCTAGCTGCACGTATTCCAGCATGTCTGCCACGGTGTCACCTTCATCGGAAAGCTCCACTTCCACGCTGCCATCAGGGAAGACAAACACGTCCACCGCTTCGGTATCGCCGAACAGGTTATGCATGTTGCCCAGAATTTCCTGGTAGGCACCGACCATAAAGAAGCCCAGCATCGGCGGGTTCTCCGGATCGTATTCCGGCATTGGCATGGTGGTGGCAATCCCGTCGCCGTCGATGTAATGATCGATAGCACCGTCAGAGTCACAGGTAATATCCAGCAGCACAGCACGGCGTTCCGGTACTTGATCCAGCCCTTCCAGCGGCAAGACCGGGAACAGCTGATCGATACCCCACGCATCCGGCATAGACTGGAACAGCGAGAAGTTGACGTAAATCTTATCCGCCATACGTTCCTGCAGCTCGTCAATGATCGGACGGTGCGCACGGTTGCTCGGGTCGAGCTGTTTCTGCACTTCGTGACACATGCTCAGATAAAGCTGCTCTGCCCAGGCGCGTTCCTGCAAATTAAAGGTGCCGGAAGAGTAACCAATGTGAATATCATGCAGATCCATCTGGCTATCATGCAGCCATTCGCGCAGCGAACGACGCCCGCCCGGTTCACGCATTTCCTGCCAGGTTTCCCACATGCTTTGCAGCGCGCGCTGTGCATCTTCAGCCGGGGCTACTGGCGTGGTGTATTCGTTGCGCTCAACGCCGATGATGTTCGACACCAGCACCGTGTGGTGAGCGGTCACGGCACGGCCGGACTCGGTAATCACCGTTGGATGTGGCAGACCGTTCTCTTCGCAGGCATCACCGATAGCCCAGATAATGTTGTTCGCGTACTCATTAAGGCCATAGTTGACCGAGCAGTCAGACTGCGAACGGGTTCCTTCGTAGTCCACGCCCAAACCGCCGCCGACGTCGAAGCACTGAATGTTCACGCCGAGCTTATGCAGCTCGACGTAGAAACGGGAAGATTCACGTACGCCGGTGGCGATATCGCGAATGTTCGCCATCTGCGAACCGAGGTGGAAGTGCAGCAACTGGAGGCTGTCCAGACGACCGCATTCACGCAGGGTTTCTACCAGCTGCAACACCTGAGTTGCCGCCAGGCCGAATTTGGATTTTTCGCCGCCGGAAGACTGCCATTTACCGGAACCCTGAGAAGCCAGACGTGCACGCACGCCGAGGCGCGGAGTCACATTCAGACGCTCAGCTTCTTCGAGAACCAGCGCAATCTCAGACATCTTCTCGATAACCAGATAGACCTTGTGGCCCATCTTCTCGCCGATCAGCGCCAGACGAATATATTCGCGGTCTTTATAACCATTACAGACGATAACGCTGCGGGTCATACCGGCGTGCGCCAGAACCGCCATCAGTTCTGCTTTGGAGCCGGCTTCCAGACCCAGTGGTTCGCCTGAATGGATCAGGGACTCAATCACGCGGCGATGCTGGTTTACCTTGATCGGGTAAACGAGGAAGTAGTCACCCTTATAGCCGTAGGATTCACGCGCACGCTTGAACGCGGCGTTAATCGAACGCAGGCGATGTTGCAGGATCTGCGGGAAACAGAATAATGCAGGCAGTCGCTGTCCTTGCGCTTCGCGAGCTTTAACAAGCTTAGCGAGATCTACGCGGGCGTCTGGCACATCAGGATCGGGACAAACGCTGATATGGCCCAGTTCGTTCACGTCGTAGTAATTATTGCCCCACCAGGCAATGTTGTAAGTCCGCAGCATCTTGCTGGCTTCCTGAGAGCTCATTGCCACCTCCTGCATGGAACGTAGTACACCCTGCTCGCCGGCTGACGAAGGGGAAGAAAAAGACATGTCGTCAGACATAGCGAACCTCAAATGTTGTCGAAAGTGTAAAACAGTTGACTACTATCGCAATGTTATAAAGCGATAACAACCCATAAACAGCCGTCTGTTCCAGCAGAGTATGCTGAACGTCCGCCTGCGCGACCGGTTTCATGTTCATATAATTGTAAAACATAGGCCCGGGGTTTGTAGGACCGCCGGAGAAACCACGAGAAAACCCCTTACGATCAGGAGCGCCCAAGTCCCATTATCACAGCGCCTTGCCGGCCCTGGAGTCCTGAGATGTGCCCGAATGGGAATAACTTCGGCAGGTATTTATCGAAGAGAAAAAGGTTGCGGGGTATAAACGCACGCCTGAATGGCATGACTGAGTCTGCAAAAAACGCTGGTTCATTATGTCGTATCACCTCCACGCCAACCTTTCGGGGCCAGCGACAAGCCAAAGCCAAAAATTACACTGCTTAACCCGGCTGGAAGTGGCGACACGACGGATTTCGTCGTGCGCTTTTTAGGAGAGCCGCGCGCGGCGTTTTATACCGAGAACCGGGGTAAAAAGCAAAATAAAAATGCGCATTCTTCCACCGCTGTCAGGAAAAATTTCCAGCACAAAAGCGACTCAGGTGAGACCTATCTCAAAAAAAACTGGAAATCGGGCGAATATCTGACCTAAAATAGCCATCCAGATGTTAATCCATCTATACTGATTAACACCCAGACTGTTAGTAGGTTTACCTGCAGCCTTTGGTCGAAACGTCTATCAAAGTCTTTTTCTACAACAGTTTGCGCTAACCAAATTCTTTCCAGGTGAAATAAAACATGGCAAAACACCTCTTTACGTCCGAGTCCGTATCTGAAGGGCATCCAGACAAAATTGCTGACCAAATCTCTGATGCCGTACTGGATGCGATCCTCGAGCAGGATCCTAAAGCACGCGTTGCTTGCGAAACTTACGTTAAAACCGGCATGGTTATGGTCGGTGGTGAAATCACCACCAGCGCGTGGGTTGATATCGAAGAGATCACCCGTAATACGGTGCGCGAAATTGGCTATGTGCATTCCGATATGGGCTTTGATGCCAATTCTTGCGCGGTACTGAGCGCAATTGGTAAGCAGTCTCCGGATATCAACCAGGGCGTTGACCGTGCTGACCCGCTTGAGCAAGGTGCTGGCGACCAGGGCCTGATGTTTGGCTACGCCACCAACGAAACCGACGTGCTGATGCCAGCGCCAATCACCTACGCACACCGTCTGGTGCAGCGTCAGGCTGAAGTGCGTAAAAATGGCACCCTGCCGTGGCTGCGCCCGGATGCAAAAAGCCAGGTGACCTTCCAGTATGACGACGGCAAAATCGTCGGCATCGATGCGGTGGTTCTGTCTACTCAGCACGCTGAAGATATCGATCAGAAATCCCTGCAGGAAGCAGTGATGGAAGAAATCATCAAGCCGGTTCTGCCGACCGAGTGGCTGAACAGCGCAACCAAATTCTTCATCAACCCAACCGGACGCTTCGTTATCGGCGGCCCAATGGGTGACTGTGGTCTGACCGGTCGTAAGATAATCGTAGATACCTACGGCGGCATGGCTCGTCACGGTGGTGGCGCGTTCTCCGGTAAAGATCCGTCTAAAGTGGACCGTTCTGCAGCGTACGCGGCACGTTACGTAGCGAAAAACATCGTTGCTGCAGGCCTCGCTGACCGTTGTGAAATTCAGGTGTCCTACGCTATCGGCGTTGCAGAGCCGACTTCCATCATGGTCGAAACCTTCGGCACTGAAAAAGTACCGACTGAGCAGCTGACCCTACTGGTACGCGAGTTCTTCGACCTGCGTCCATACGGCCTGATTCAGATGCTGGACCTGCTGCACCCAATCTACAAAGAAACCGCGGCATACGGTCACTTTGGTCGCGAACATTTCCCTTGGGAAAAAACCGACAAAGCCGATGTGCTGCGTGAAGCTGCCGGTCTGAAATAAAACCGTTGCTTTTCCTCGTCAAAGGCCAGCCTCGTGCTGGCCTTTTGTCTTTTTTCCTGCACAAAACTCCGTCCCTCTTCTCTCGCTCTGCCTATACTAAAAAACTTCGACTTCATTTTAATGAAAGCGATTACATTTGGATTCATTGCTTATTTTTAAGATTATTCGCTTTGCATGATGAAAGATTGCCTGTCGTTACATTATATTTCAGGAAAGTCTGAAACCTGTATTTTTATCTCCTCAATACAATATTTATCCTACTGATTTATAATCATTTATTTAACTTACATAACATGACACTTGTGTAACCGATTACACCAATGTGATTTATCTCACATCTTTTCATGCCCTCCTACCCTAACCTTTATATTGATGAGATTAATAATCCAACTGGAGGGCATAATGCCTGACAATAAAAAACAGGGATATTCCAACAAGGCGATAACGTTCTTCGTCTGTTTTCTCGCAGCCCTGGCGGGGTTACTGTTCGGCCTTGATATCGGTGTGATTGCCGGCGCGCTGCCGTTTATCGCCCATGATTTCCAGATTGACTCACACACTCAGGAATGGGTCGTCAGCTCGATGATGTTCGGTGCCGCCGTCGGGGCCGTCGGCAGCGGCTGGCTCTCCTATCGTCTTGGGCGTAAAAAGAGCCTAATGATTGGTGCGGTTCTGTTCGTGCTCGGGTCGCTGTGCTCCGCTGCTGCGCCGAACGTAGAAATACTGTTGATGTCACGCGTGCTGCTCGGCCTCGCCGTCGGCGTAGCGTCCTACACCGCGCCGCTCTACCTGTCTGAAATCGCGCCCGAGAAAATTCGCGGCAGCATGATTTCGATGTATCAGCTGATGATTACCATCGGTATTCTCGCAGCCTATCTGTCCGATACGGCGTTCAGTTATAGCGGCGCATGGCGCTGGATGCTCGGCGTTATCATTATCCCAGCCGTCCTGCTGCTGATTGGCGTGTTCTTCCTGCCGGACAGCCCACGCTGGTACGCCGCTAAACGTCGCTTTAACGATGCCGAACGCGTCCTGCAACGCTTGCGTGATACCAGCGCCGAAGCGAAACAGGAGCTGGAAGAGATCCGCGAAAGCCTGAAGATCAAACAGTCCGGCTGGGCGCTGTTTAAAGAGAACAGCAACTTCCGTCGCGCGGTATTCCTTGGCGTGCTGCTGCAGGTCATGCAGCAGTTCACCGGAATGAACGTCATCATGTACTACGCGCCAAAAATCTTCGAACTGGCGGGCTACACCAACACGACCGAGCAGATGTGGGGTACGGTTATCGTCGGTCTGACCAACGTGCTGGCGACCTTTATTGCTATCGGTCTGGTGGACAGATGGGGCCGTAAACCGACACTGGTACTGGGCTTCCTGGTGATGGCGGTCGGTATGGGCGTGCTGGGTACCATGATGCACAACGGCATCCATACCCCGAGCGCGCAGTACTTTGCGGTTGCGATGCTGCTGATGTTTATCGTTGGTTTCGCCATGAGTGCCGGTCCGCTGATTTGGGTTCTGTGCTCGGAAATCCAGCCGCTGAAAGGACGTGATTTTGGTATCACCTGCTCTACTGCGACCAACTGGATTGCCAACATGATTGTCGGTGCAACCTTCCTGACTATGCTGAACTCGCTCGGCAACGCCAACACCTTCTGGGTATACGGCGGGCTGAACCTCTTCTTCATCGTCCTGACCCTGTGGCTGGTTCCAGAAACCAAACACGTGTCGCTGGAGCACATCGAACGCAACCTGATGAAAGGCCGTCGTCTGCGCGAGATTGGTGCGCATAACTAAGTTCCCGGGCTTCCCTCCGCCAGGAGGGAAGCCTTCTCTTGCACTCCCCGTTTCCCGGCTTTATCCTTCTGCGTTATGAAAACCCCTCGCCTCCCCATCGCCATTCAGCAAGCCGTTATGCGCAGCCTGCGGGAAAAACTCGCCCAGGCGAATCTGAAGCTCGGCCGCGAATACCCTGAGCCGAAACTGACCTGGCAACAGCGCGGCACTTCCGCAGGCACGGCCTGGCTGGAAAGCTATGAAATCCGCCTAAACCCCGTGCTTTTGATGGAAAATCAGCAGGCGTTCATTGACGAAGTGGTGCCGCACGAACTGGCGCATTTACTGGTCTGGAAGCGCTTTGGTCGCGTGGCCCCGCACGGAAAAGAGTGGAAGTGGATGATGGAGAGCGTACTCGGCGTCCCCGCCCGCCGCACACACCAGTTCGAACTGGAATCCGTGCGCAAAAATACCTTTCCCTATCGCTGCGGCTGTCAGCAGCATCAGCTCACCGTACGCCGCCACAATCGCGTTCTGCGCGGCGAAGCCGTTTATCGCTGCGTGCACTGCGGCGATCCTCTGGTGGCTGAAAAGTAACCTTCGGAAACTACTGGAAGTTTTTCTGATCTAGCTGATTGCATCTGGCAACAGCATTCGCTACGTTGCGGGCTCGTTTTGACACGGAGTTCGTGATGTCCCGTAAATCTCTTCTGGCGTTGGCTTTTATTGCCACCGCCCTTTCAGGCCAGGCATTGGCCAACGGTATCAACAGTTTTTCACAGGCAAAAACCGCCGGTGTGAAGGTCAACGCTGACGTTCCCGGCGATTTTTACTGCGGCTGTAAAATCAACTGGCAGGGTAAAAAAGGCGTAATCGACCTGGAATCTTGCGGTTATAAAGTGCGTAAAAATGAAACCCGCGCCAGTCGCGTCGAGTGGGAACACGTGATGCCTGCCTGGCAATTCGGTCATCTGATGCAGTGCTGGCAGGACGGCGGACGTAAAAACTGCGCCAAAGATCCGGTATATCGCAAAATCGAAAGCGACATGCATAATCTGCAGCCCGCAGTCGGGGAAGTGAACGGCGATCGGAACAACTTTATGTACAGCCAGTGGAACGGCGGCGAAGGCCAGTACGGCCAGTGTTCAATGAAGGTCGATTTTAAAGACAAAATCGCTGAACCGCCGACGCGCGCACGCGGGGCCATCGCCCGCACCTACTTCTATATGCGCGACCAGTACAAACTCCCGCTTTCTCGCCAGCAAACGCAGCTGTTCACCGCATGGGACAAACAGTATCCGGTCAGCGCCTGGGAGTGTACGCGTGACGAGCGCATCGCCCGGGTACAAGGGAATCACAACCCATACGTCCAGCAGGCTTGCCAGGCGCAAAAGAGCTACCCTACACTAGCGTCAAACGTTAACTGATATCCGGAAATCTTGAGACTATGCGCATTCCCCGCATCTATCATCCTGAGTTTATTACCGCGGGCAGCCAGATTGCCCTGAGCGAAGACGCAGCCAACCACGTAGGCCGCGTGCTACGCATGGGCGCAGGCCAGGCCATTCAGCTGTTTGACGGCAGCAATCAGGTCTTTGAAGCCGAAATTATTCAGGCGGATAAAAAGAGCGTGCGGGTCAATGTGCTGAGCGGCGAGACCGACGATCGTGAATCGCCGCTGCACATTCACCTCGGGCAGGTGATGTCGCGCGGCGAAAAAATGGAATTCACTATCCAGAAATCGATCGAACTCGGTGTAAGCCTCATTACGCCACTCTTTTCCGAGCGCTGTGGCGTTAAACTGGATGCTGAACGACTGAACAAGAAGCTCCAGCAGTGGCAGAAAATCGCCATCGCCGCCTGCGAACAGTCCGGGCGTAACGTGGTCCCGGAAATTCGCCCGGCGATGACGCTGGAACAGTGGTGCGCAGAAGAGGAAAGCGGGCTGAAGCTCAACCTGCATCCGCGCGCCAGCGCCAGCATCAACACGCTGCCGCAACCCGTTGAGCGCGTGCGCTTGCTCATCGGCCCGGAAGGCGGATTATCGGCAGATGAAATTGCCATGACCGCCCGCTATGCGTTTACTGATATTCTGTTGGGACCTCGCGTTCTGCGTACTGAGACCACTGCGCTCACCGCCATTACCGCGCTGCAGGTGCGTTTTGGCGATCTGGGCTAAAAACTCGCGTTACAGGAGAAGAGTAATGATCAAGCTCGGCATCGTGATGGACCCCATTGCGAAGATCAACATCAAGAAAGATTCCAGCTTCGCTATGCTGCTGGAAGCGCAGCGTCGTGGTTACGAACTCCACTATATGGAGATGAACGATCTCTATCTGAACAACGGCGAAGCGCGGGCGCAAACGCGCCTGCTGAGCGTTGAGCAGAATTATGACGGCTGGTATACCTTCAACGGTGAACAGGATCTGGCGCTGGCCGATCTGGATGTCATCCTGATGCGTAAAGATCCGCCGTTCGACACCGAATACATCTACGCGACCTACATCCTTGAGCGCGCTGAAGAGAAAGGCACGCTGATCGTTAACAAACCGCAGAGCCTGCGTGACTGTAACGAAAAGCTGTTCACCGCCTGGTTTGCCGACCTGACGCCGGAAACGCTGGTGACCCGCAACAAGGCGCAGCTGAAAGCGTTCTGGGAAAAGCATGGCGACATCATCCTCAAGCCGCTGGACGGCATGGGCGGCGCGTCGATTTTCCGCGTGAAGCAAGGCGATCCGAACCTGGGCGTCATCGCCGAAACCCTGACCGAGCTTGGCAACCGTTATTGTATGGCGCAGAACTATATCCCTGCCATCAAAGACGGTGACAAGCGCGTGCTGGTCGTTGACGGCGAACCGGTGCCGTACTGCCTGGCGCGTATTCCGCAGGGCGGTGAAACCCGTGGTAACTTAGCCGCAGGTGGCCGTGGTGAACCGCGTCCGCTTTCTGAAAGCGACTGGGAAATCGCCCGCAAAGTAGCCCCGACGCTGAAAGAGAAAGGTCTGATATTCGTTGGCCTCGACATCATCGGCGATCGCCTGACGGAAATTAACGTCACCAGCCCAACCTGCATTCGCGAAATCGAAGCCGAATTCCCTGTCTCCATCACCGGGATGCTGATGGACGCTATCGAAAAACGTCTGGGCAAGTAATTCCGTTTCTTAGGCGGGAGCAATCCCGCCTTCGCTCGACAGCGCCCTGGTTTGCCCGCATACTGGCCGTTGTTGCTTTTTAAACCAGGAAACAGAACCTCTGACAATGAATTTACAGCACCACTTTCTTATTGCCATGCCTGCTCTCCAGGACCCGATGTTTCGCCGCGCCGTGATCTACATTTGTGAATACAATGATGACGGAGCGATGGGGATCATCATTAATAAACCGATGGAAAATCTGAAGGTTGAAGGGATTCTGGAAAAGCTGAAAATCACCCCTGATCCACGCGATCCGGAGATCCGCCTCGACAAACCGGTGATGTTGGGTGGCCCACTTGCGGAAGACCGCGGTTTTATCCTGCACACGCCACCTTCGTCGTTCGCCTCGAGTATCCGCATATCTGACAACACGGTCATCACCACGTCTCGCGACGTGCTCGAAACGATCGGCACCGCCGAACAGCCGTCGGAAGTGTTGGTCGCACTGGGTTATTCCTCCTGGGAAAAAGGCCAGCTTGAGCAGGAAATCCTGGAAAATGCGTGGCTGACCGCCCCGGCTGATCTCAACATTCTGTTCAAAACACCGATCGCCGATCGCTGGCGCGAC
The DNA here is from genome assembly GCF_024764775.1 of Scandinavium manionii. NCBI lineage: Bacteria > Pseudomonadati > Pseudomonadota > Gammaproteobacteria > Enterobacterales > Enterobacteriaceae > Scandinavium > Scandinavium manionii. Next base: position 72,290 of record NZ_JALIGC010000036.1, read on the forward strand.
GCGGCTCGTCTGATTGGCATTGATATTCAGACCATGCCTGGCGTGGCGGGACACGCCTGATGAGCGGAACCCTGATTGGTATTGATTTCGGCACCCGCAGCATTGGCGTCGCAGTCGGACAACGCGTGACGGGCACCGCGCGTCCTCTTGGTGCGCTAAAAGCGCAGGACGGTACGCCGGACTGGAACGCAATCGAAAAGATACTCAAAGAGTGGCAACCGGAAGCTGTAGTGGTTGGCCTGCCGCTGAATATGGACGGCACCGAACAGCCGCTTACCGCACGCGCGCGTAATTTTGCCAATAAAATTCACGGTCGCTTCGGCGTAAAAATTATCCTTCACGATGAGCGTTTGAGCACCGTAGAAGCACGCGCTGGCCTGTTCGAGCACGGTGGTTACCGGGCGCTAAACAAAGGGAAAGTGGATTCCGCCTCCGCGGTGGTGATTCTGGAAAGCTTTTTCGAACAGGGATTCTGACTTGCCCAGTGCTGACCGGGCCTACAGGTTCTTTGGATTTTGTAGACCCGGCAAGCAAATAATGATGAGAATGTAAAAGTAATTTATATTAACCGATTCATTTTCAACATCGATATAACATTAGCGTTAATGAAGTCTTTTCCCTCTAAACAAATTTGATTTGTTCCGCCCCATTCAAATAAATATTAAATACTGCATAAATAATTTTATGTTTCTGGCGTCAATCTCGCGATCGCACTCACAGATTATGACTGCATTTTTTGCATATCATTAACCGTTTCTATAAAAGAAACACATCAAATCATGAAGGTTTAATGAGCATCCGTGCCAGCTCATGCAGCGATTGCCGGCGACGTTCCACCTCGGCGGGTTCCGGGTTCCACATACCTGCGAACGCTAATGCGGCGGAATGTTCGCCCAAAGGCTGTGCCATGGAGACTTCGCCATCGCTGTGATGCCAGACCACGTGGCCTTTTTCACGCTGCTGCTGCAGATGAGGTGCCAGCTGCTGCCACTGCTCCGGACTGAAACGCTGCTGAAGACTTTCGTCGCTTTCGTCAGCCAGCAGGGACATACCGATGACCGACTGCCAGGCCGGCAGCATATGGAAACCGGCCAGCGCCTGACTCATCTTGCTGCCCGGCTCGGAGTGCCAGATATAAATCACCTGGTCCTCCCAAAGAACGCCCACCGCCACGACGAGATCGCCAGGGGCTGCGCGTTCGAGGATCGGCAGCGCATGGGAAAACAGCGCGGAGCCGCGAATGGCCTGCGCGGCCAGTGCATGAATGCCCGGCCCTGGAAGATAGCGTCGCTGCTCGTCCTGCATGGTCAGGCCTACCGACGCCATGGTCATTAGCAGTCGGTTCACGCGGGTGGTGTTGATCCCCATCAGGCGCGCCAATTCACGACAGCCAATGGCCCGGCCGCTGGAAACCAGATATTGCAGACAGCGGATGCCATCGATCAGGCTTTGGTTCGGTTGAGAGGACATTAACGCTCCATCCGTTACAGGATTATAAAGCAATGATTTTAGCGCCAGCTCAAAAGGATACAAGGTAATGAATATCTACCCGCCATGTGACAACAGAACCTTTCCTGTGCAACCACTGCACGCTGACTTTGTCGTGGCCGGAGGCGGTCTGGCCGGGCTATGCGCCGCCCTCGCGGCCGCACGTCGCGGGCTGGAGGTTATCCTGATTCAGGACCGTCCGGTTCTCGGCGGCAACGCGTCGAGCGAAGTCAGATTATGGGCCAACGGCGCGACGTCGCATATGGGCAACAACAACCGCTGGGCGAGAGAAGGCGGCATCATGGGTGAAATCATGGAGGAAAACCTGTGGCGCAATAAAGAAGGTAACCCGGTGATGTTCGACCTGGTGCTGCTGGATATGGCGCGCAGCCAGCCAGGGTTGACGTTACTGCTCAACACCGCCGTGTATGAGGTGAAAAAAGAGCATAACCGCATTACGAACGTCAGCGCCTTCAACGCCATTAATGAAACCTTCTACCAGGTTTCCGCCTCGCAGTTTTGCGATGCCACCGGTGACGGTGTGCTCGGCTATCTGGCAGGCGCTGAATTCCGCGAAGGCGCAGAGGAAGAAAGCGAGCTGGGCGAAAAGATGGCCCCGGGCGACAATTTCGGTCACAAACTCGGGCACTCGATCTATTTCTACACCAAAAGGACTGAGGGTCCGGTCAACTTTGTCCCGCCCTCTTTTGCGCTAAAAGAGATAACCGACATCCCACGCTATAAGCGGCTCACGTCCACGCTGAACGGCTGCGATCTGTGGTGGCTGGAATGGGGGGGTCGCCTTGATACCGTCTATGAAAGCGAAACCATCAAGTGGGAGCTGTGGAAAATCGTCTGGGGCGTGTGGGATCACATCAAAAATTCCGGCGAGTTTCCTGAAGCCGCCAACATGACTATCGAATGGGTCGGCTCGGTGCCCGGCAAGCGCGAAAGCCGACGCTTTATGGGCGATCATCTGCTGACTCAGCAGGACATTGTCGAACAGCGCGATCATTATGACGCCGTCGGCTACGGCGGCTGGTCGATAGACTTACATCCCGCCGATGGCGTGTACAGCACCCACGACGGCTGCCGTCAGTTTCACAGTAAAGGTACCTACACCATCCCGTGGCGCAGCCTTTACAGCCGCTCGCTGGATAACCTGCTCCTGACCGGGCGACTGATTTCCGCCTCCCACGTCGCCTTCGGCAGCGCCCGCGTGATGTGCACCTGCGGGCTACTCGGCGAAGTGGCTGGCGCAGGTGCAGCACTCTGTCATGAGCACGTCATTACGCCAAAAGCGCTGGCGGGCCAGCAACGCATCGGCGAGCTTCAGCAGCGTTTGCAGGAATCGGGCTGTTATATCCCGCGCCAGTGGCTGGATGACCCTGCCCTTGGCGCTGAAATCAGCGTCAGCAGCGAACTGCAATTGAGAGAGCTTCCCCCGAACGGTACGTGGCACTCTCTGCGCGAACGAATGGCGCTTCTGCTGCCCGTGAAAACCGGGGAAGCGCTGTCGGAATTGTCATTCACCTTACGCAGCCAAAACCCGCAGATGTTGGACATCACGCTGTTGGGCAGTCTACGCCCTGGCAACTTCACGCCGGAGTTACACTACGCCAGCCATCGCCTCAGCGTAAATGGAGAAGGCGAATACCGCTGCCAGCTCGACTGGGTAAGCGATCATGACCAGTATGTTTTCGTTGCCTTCGACGCACAGGAAAATATCGACATTGCGCTTACCGACGTTCGGCTTCCTGGCATCATGACCGTGTTCAACAGCCTGAACGCCCGCGTCGCAAAACACACTCGTCAGGTGGTCGACGGCGACTACGGCGTGGACGAGTTCGACTTCTGGCTGCCGCGCCGCCACCCGAATCAGATCCTGCCTGCCCTGCGTTTTGCTACGCCGCTGCACTGCTATCCGGCAACTCATCTGCGCAATGGTCGCCTGCGCCCGGAACAGCAAACTAACGCCTGGGTGCCAGCCCTGAACGATAAAACCCCGACGGTTCTCTGGCATTGGCCAGAGCTGCTGCTGATTCACAGCCTGACGCTGGTGCAGGACAACGATTTCGACAACGCGATGGAAACCGTGCAGATGGGCCATGCCAGCGCGGTGACACCACATTGCATCACCCATTACCGCCTGTGGGCAGATGAAACGTTACTGGCAGAAGTTGAAAACAACCATCATTCCGTGTGCAGGCATGAGTTCCCCACCGCCATTCGCGTACGTGAAGTGCGGCTGGAAATTATCGCCACCGCGGGCGCGCTGCCCGCCGTCTATTCACTCAATGTTCGCTAAAGGCGGCCTGCTTCCTGTCGCTGCTGGAAACACTGCGTAAACGTCATCATCCCCATTTGCTGCCCGGCCTGCATCACACCGGGCAGCTGATGGGTTTTGCCATCGCGAATCAGACTGCCGACCGCAGGCGTGTTGACCAGCAATTCGTACAACGCCGCACGCCCGCCCTGTTTATCAGGCAGCAGCTTTTGCGACAGCACCGCGCACAGGCTTCCCGCAAGCTGACTGCGAACCTGTTCTTTTTCCCCAGCCGGAAATACATCCACCAGCCTTTCAATGGCCTGTGCTGCGCCTCGCGTGTGCAGCGTCGACAGCACCAGATGCCCGGTTTCGGCCGCCGTAAGCGCCAGACGAATGGTTTCGGTGTCACGCAGTTCACCGAGCATTATCACATCGGGGTCCTGACGCAATGCCACACGCAGCGCCGCAGAAAACGATCCGCAATGCGCCCCAACTTCACGCTGATGAATCAGACATCGCTCGCTGTGATGCATAAACTCCACCGGATCTTCCAGGGTCAGAATATGCCCGTCACGCTGATGATTGAGATAATCAACCATCGCCGCCAGCGTGGTGGATTTACCACTGCCGGTGGCACCCGTAACCAGAATCAGCCCACTTTCTCCGGCTAACAGTTCGCTGATGGCGGGCGGAACACCAAGCTCCGCCAGCTGCGGGCAGATTTCTGGCAATAGCCGTAAAACTAATGAAACGCCGTCCGCATGTCGGAACGCACTGGCGCGCAGCCGCATGCCGCTGTCCGTCTGCACCGCAAAATCACACTGGTTATCCTTTTCCCATTGCCGCAGCGCCGTTTCACTCAGCCAGTTTTGCAGCAGCGTTTGTGGCTCCGGCGCACTGAAAGGAGCCGGTTCGAGGAGTCCTCGCCGCCGCCAGCGCGCGGTGCCATTGCCGCACAGGTGTAGATCCGAGACGTTATGCTTTACACTAAGGGCCACAATTTCCTGCATATCCATACCATCATCCTGAAAATGAACGACATTGCGCATAACCTGACACAGGTCAGGGACAAAATCTCAGCCGCTGTCGCCCTTTGCGGCCGTGCTCCAGAAGAAGTTACGTTACTTGCAGTGAGTAAAACGAAACCTGCGAGCGCCATCGAAGAAGCTATCGCTGCGGGCCAACGTGCCTTTGGTGAAAACTACGTTCAGGAAGGAATAGAAAAGGTCCGCTATTTCCAGGAAGCGGGACAAAACGACCTGCAGTGGCACTTTATTGGCCCGCTGCAGTCGAACAAAAGTCGTCTGGTAGCAGAGCATTTCGACTGGTGTCATACCGTTGATCGCCTGCGGATCGCCAGCCGTTTGAGCGAGCAGCGCCCTGCGCATTTACCGCCGCTGAACGTGCTTATTCAGGTCAACATCAGCGATGAATCGAGCAAATCCGGTATCGCGCCAGAGGAAATCGATGCGCTGGCCGCCGAAGTAGCTGTTCTGCCAGGTCTGAACCTGCGTGGGCTGATGGCCATTCCGGCGCCTGAGTCAGAATATGTAAGGCAGTTTGCGGTAGCCCAACAAATGGCGGTAGCATTTGCCCGGCTGAAAACACGCTATCCGTCCGTGGACACGCTCTCTCTGGGTATGTCAGACGACATGGAAGCCGCCATTGCGGCGGGTAGCACGATGGTGCGCATCGGTACCGCCATTTTTGGTGCGCGCGATTACACACAACAATAAATAAGGAAAACTGAGGAACGCCATGAAGACGTTGACTTTCCTGCTTTCGACAGTGATTGAGCTGTACACGATGGTGATGCTGCTCCGCGTCTGGATGCAGTGGGCTCGCTGTGATTTTTACAACCCCTTCTCGCAGTTCGTGGTGAAAGCCACTCAACCGCTGGTTGGACCGCTGCGTCGCGTTATTCCTGCGATGGGGCCAATTGACAGTTCATCATTATTGATTGCCTTCGTGCTCTGCGTACTGAAAGCTATCGTGCTGTTTATGGTTATCACCTTCCAGCCAATTATCTGGATTTCCGCGGTGCTGATTCTGGTGAAAACCATCGGCCTGCTGATTTTCTGGGTGCTGATGCTGATGGCGATTATGAGCTGGGTCAGCCGCGGTCGTAGCCCGGTTGAGTTTGTGCTGATGCAATTGGCCGACCCGCTGCTGCGCCCAATTCGCGGTATGCTGCCGTCGATGGGGGGTATCGACGTCTCCCCGATGATCCTCGTTCTGTTGCTGTACGTGGCCAACATGGGTATCTCCGAGCTGTTACAGGCTACCGGAAATATGCTGTTGCCGGGGCTGTGGATGGCACTATGAGTGCCGTTGAAGTCTGCGACGACGGGCTGGTTTTACAGCTGTACATTCAGCCGAAAGCCAGCCGTGACAGCATTGTCGGATTGCATGGCGACGAACTAAAAGTCGCCATCACCGCACCACCGGTGGACGGCCAGGCCAATGCGCATTTGGTAAAATTTCTCGCCAAACAGTTTCGCGTCGCGAAGAGCCAGGTGATAATTGAGAAAGGCGAATTGGGCCGCCACAAGCAGGTAAAAATCATTCAACCGCAACAAATCCCTTCGGGCGTTGACGCGCTCATCTGACAGGACATCCCATGCAAAAAGTAGTTCTGGCTACCGGTAACGCCGGTAAAGTGCGCGAGCTTGCCTCGCTGTTAAACGATTTTGGTCTCGACGTGGTCGCACAGACCGAACTGAACGTCGAGTCGGTGGAAGAAACCGGGCTGACCTTTATTGAGAACGCGATTCTCAAAGCGCGTCATGCAGCGAAAGTCACCGGCCTGCCTGCAATTGCTGATGATTCCGGTCTGGCGGTTGACGTTCTCGGCGGTACGCCGGGTATCTACTCCGCGCGCTATGCCGGCGTTGACGCCAGCGATCAGCAGAATCTGGAAAAGCTGCTGGTTGCGTTGAAAGACGTGCCCGACGATAAACGTCAGGCGCAATTCCATTGCGTGCTGGTGTACATGCGTCATGCCGAAGACCCAACGCCGCTGGTGTGCCACGGCAGCTGGCCGGGCGTGATTACCCGTGAAGCCGCGGGCAACGGTGGCTTTGGCTATGACCCCATATTCTTTGTTCCCGACGCCGGTAAAACGGCGGCTGAACTGAGCCGTGAAGAAAAAATCGCCGTGTCCCACCGCGGACAGGCGCTGAAACTGTTACTGGAAGCACTGCGTTAATGACCGTTCTCCCTCCGCTGAGTCTTTATATTCACATTCCCTGGTGCGTGCAGAAATGCCCGTACTGCGATTTCAATTCGCACGCGCTGAAAGGCGAAGTGCCGCATGACGACTACGTACAGCATCTGCTCGCCGATTTAGACGTCGACGTGCCTTACGCACAGGGACGCGAAGTAAAAACAATTTTCATCGGCGGAGGCACGCCGAGCCTGCTGTCTGGCCCGGCGATGCAAACATTGCTGGATGGCGTACGCGCGCGCCTGAATCTGGCGGCCGATGCAGAAATCACCATGGAAGCCAACCCAGGCACGGTGGAAGCCGACCGCTTTGTGGATTATCAGCGCGCGGGCGTAAACCGCATTTCGATTGGTGTGCAGAGCTTTAGCGAAGCCAAACTCAAACGTCTGGGGCGTATTCACGACGCCGACGAAGCGAAACGTGCGGCACATCTGGCGACAAGTCTGAACCTACGCAGCTTTAACCTTGACCTGATGCACGGCCTGCCAGACCAGTCGCTGGAAGAAGCGCTGGACGATCTGCGTCAGGCGATTGCGCTCAATCCGCCGCATTTGTCGTGGTATCAGCTCACCATCGAACCGAACACGCTGTTTGGCTCTCGCCCACCAAAACTGCCGGACGACGACGCGCTGTGGGATATCTATGAGCAGGGCCACCAGCTGCTGAGTGCCGCGGGCTATCAGCAGTATGAAACGTCAGCCTACGCCAAGCCGGGCTATCAGTGTCAGCACAACCTGAACTACTGGCGATTCGGTGATTACCTGGGCATTGGCTGTGGCGCGCACGGTAAAGTCACATTCCCGGATGGGCGCATTTTGCGTACCGCCAAAACTCGTCATCCGCGTGGCTATATGGAAGGCCGGTATCTGGAGCGTCAGCACGACGTCGAAACCACTGACAAGCCGTTCGAGTTCTTTATGAACCGCTTCCGCCTGCTGGAACCTGCCCCTCGCGCTGAATTTACCGCGTTCACGGGTTTACCGGAGTCTGCGGTTCGTGCGCAGATTGATGAAGCCATCGCCCAGGGTTATCTCAGCGAGTGCGAGCAATTCTGGCAGATTACCGAGCACGGGAAACTGTTCCTGAATTCGTTACTCGAATTATTCCTCAGCGAATAAACACAAAGCATGATGCCTGTATATTATTCACAGGCATCATCCATTCGACATTTCCGAGCTAATTCATCGATATTATATATGAGTTATTCATTTATAATTATTTTTTTATTTACCCCTTCCGAATAAAAACAAAAATAAACCTAACCCAGCGCACAAAATTAAGCGGCTATTTATTTTTCGGCGTAAATCTGTGAACTTGGTTGTGCATTGATGTCTGACAACCAGGATAGGATGTCATACAGATTCTTGTGGTATGTGGTTTTCTATATACCATCATCTTCTTATTTATGTGCATGGAGCCAATAATGAAAATGAACACTATCGCCCGTTCCTTGCTGGGCATTTCAATGCTTGCCTTCTTTGCAACGACTGCACAAGCAGCGGAAAAAGTGACCTTAAAGCTGGCACACAACCTTGAGCGAAGCCATGTGGTACATCAGGCTTTCGAGCAAATGGCGAAGGAGGTCAAACAGCTTTCTGACGGTAAAATGACAATCCGTATTTATCCGAGCAGCCAGATGGGCAGTGCGCGGGAAACCATGGAATTATTGCAAAACGGTGCGTTGGATATGACCAAAGGCTCCGCCAGCGATCTGGAGTCATTTGATAATATCTACGCTATTTATAACCTTCCTTATTTATTTAAAGATCAGAAACATTTTGATAACGTCGTCTTTGGCAACGTTGGCAAAGAAATTATGGGATCCAGTAAAGATAAAGGTTTCTTTGCCCTTTCCGCTTATATTGCCGGTACCCGTAGTTTCTACGCAAAAAAACCGATAACGAAACCTGAAGACCTCAAAGGTTTGAAAATTCGTGTTCAGGCAAGCCCTACGACCTTACGCATGGTCGAGTTAATGGGCGGTTCGCCTACCCCTATCTCCTTCGGTGAGGTGTATACCGCCATGCAGCAAGGAGTGGTGGATGGTGCAGAAAATAACGTCCCTTCCTGGGTGCAAACCCGCCACATCGAAATCGCCAAAGTCTTCTCCGAAGATGAACACTCCTCTATTCCTGACTTCCTGGTTATCTCGACCAAAACCTGGAACAAGCTAACCCCGGAACAACAGCAAATCCTGAGTAAAGCTGCGAAAGACTCCGAGGTCTGGCAGCAAAAAGCCTGGGCCGGTGTTGAAGCAGAAACCCGCGCCCAGGCCAAAGCGATGGGTGGCACCTTTGTCACGGTGGATAAAGCCCCGTTCCGGGCTGCCGTACAACCGCTGTATGACGATTTCAAAAAAGATCCGCAGCAGGCCGCTTTACTGGCGAAATTCGAACAAGCCGCGCAATAACGTGACACGGGCCTGGTAACAGGCCCTTCTCTCCGGGGTATTCCATGATGATTTTAAACCGCATTAAACAGGTGGTGGACGGCACTATTGCGGCGTTTTCCATCGCCGTAATGGTGGCACTGGTGGTCTGTGTGGTGTGGCAAGTGTTCAGCCGCTACGTGCTTAACCAACCCAGTACGATGACTGACGAACTGGCGCGTTTTCTGATGATTTGGGTCGGCCTGTCAGGTGCTGCCTACACCGTCGGCGCACAACGCCATTTGGCGATTGATCTGCTGGCGATGGCGCTGAATGCCCGAAAACAGGCGCTGCTGAACATCCTCATTAATAGCCTGATTTTCCTTTTCTCCGGCCTGGTGGTGGTGACAGGGGGTATAAAACTTATCAATAAGACTCTCGCCACCGCGCAGGTGTCCGCCGCGATGCAAATTCCGATGGGCTACGTCTATCTCATTCTGCCGCTGTGTGGCGCCATGATGATGTTTTACGCGTTGTACTTTATTCAGCTGAATCTTCATCGTCTGACTCATCCGCAGGAGGCGGCACACTAATGGAAGGATATATCGCCCTTACATTGTTCGGTTGCTTCTTTGCCCTGGTGTTCATCGGCGTTCCTATCTCTTTTTCCATTGGCATCGCCACAGTTACCTCAATGCTGCTGATGTTTCCCTGGGATATTGCGGTGATTACCGTTTCTCAACGCCTGGCCAACGGGCTGGATAGCTTTGCCCTGCTGGCTATTCCGTTCTTTATTTTCGCCGGCACGCTGATGAACAGCGGCGGGATAGCCATTCGCCTTATCAACCTCGCTCAGGTCATGGTCGGTCGGGTGCCTGGTTCACTGGGTCATGTGAATGTGCTGGCTAACATGATGTTTGGTTCCATTTCCGGTTCAGCGGTTGCCGCTGCCGCTGCGGTCGGCGGGACCTTAAATCCGATTCAGGCCCAAAAAGGATATGACCCGGCCTTTTCCACTGCGGTAAACGTTTCATCATGTATTACCGGTTTGCTTATTCCACCGTCCAACGTGCTGATTGTTTTCTCACTGACGGCAGGGGGAGTCTCTGTCGCCTCACTGTTCATGGCAGGTTATCTACCCGGTATCCTGATGGGTCTGGCTATCATGGTGGTGTGCGCGATTATCGCCAAACGCCGGGGGTATCCGCTGTCTGAACGCCCAACCTGTGCACAGGCCGCAAAAGCCTTACTGGATGCGCTACCCAGCCTACTGTTGGTGGTGATTGTGATGGGGGGGATTCTGGGTGGCATCTTCACGGCTACCGAAGCCTCCGCGATTGCGGTGGTGTATACCTTTATTCTCTCGGTGCTTATTTACCGCGAAGTGAAGTGGCGCGATTTGCCGAAGCTTATCCTCGAATCGGTGGTCACAACGTCTATCGTGCTGTTGTTAATTGGCTTTTCCGTCGGTATGTCATGGGCGATGACCAATGCGGATATCCCGTACCTGATTAGCGACACACTGATGGGCATCTCCGATAACCCGTTGATCATTTTGCTGTTGATTAATATCGTGCTGCTGATCGTGGGCATCTTTATGGATATGACCCCGGCAGTGCTTATCTTCACGCCTATCTTCCTGCCGATTGCTCAGGAACTGGGTATGGACCCGGTTCATTTCGGAATTATGATGGTGGCTAACCTGTGTTTCGGTCTGTTAACACCGCCGGTCGGTAGCGCATTGTTCGTGGGATGTTCAATTTCCGGGGTGAAGATCCAGCACCTGATCAAACCGCTGCTGCCCTTCTACGTTGCCCTGCTGGTTGCGTTGATGTTGATAACCTACGTCCCGCAGATTTCACTGTTTATTCCCCAGGCACTGGGGCTGATGTAACAACCTTAACAGTCTGACCCTCGCGTTGGCGTCCGGCCTGCGCGAGGGTCACTGAGTTTACTTCAGCGAACTCACCAGCGTTTTACGGCTGTCTTCCAGCGACACAACGCGACTACACACGTCTTTGCCGAACTTCTGGAAATCTGCCTGCTGGCTCTTCCATTCATCCTGAATCGCGCCCTGCAGACCGCCGAGGCTGCCTAAAATACCTTGCAGTGGATTACCACCGCCTTTGACGACCGCTTTCGCGCCCATCTCATTAATGCTGTCCTGCAAAATACCGCCCATCGCCTGATTCACCAGTTCCTGGCCATCAGCGCGAACCTGATCGATACCTTTGTAGTGGAACGTCAGGCCATCGGTACGATGCTCAATAATACGGTTCATCTGCTCTTTCAGCTGGGCATCAAGTTTGGTCAGACGTCCATGCATATTGCTGCTGGCCCCAACCTGCTCGGTGATGATTTTGTCCAGCGCGACACGGCCTTTGTCGACGCGGGAACGGGCGCCTTCGTCAATCCACGGCAGCGCGCTGCGCAGATCGGTCTGGTAGTCTTTCGCCTGCTCACGCTGAGCAGCACTGAGCGTGTACTGTTTGCCGTTATACATCACGTTGCCATCAGGGGTGATGACCAGATTGCCGTTCTCCCCTTTCACCTGCACGGTTTGCGGGCTGAGGATAACGTCATCACGTGGGGTCACGCTGCACTGATAATCCGCCTGAGCGGCAAATGCGGTGACGCAGAGAGCCGCTGCCAGCAGCGTTTTGCGCATCATAGAAACTCCTGTAAAGACAAAACGGGCCAGCGATTGCTGGCCCCTTATGTTTGTTTAGTCCCACCAAACGTCGAAAAGTTCGCTGGTGCGTACCTCTTCGAACTTCCTGTCTTCCAGCCATTTACGCACGGCGGCCTGGTGTTCTTCGGTACATTTACCGATTTCCTGCATGCAAATCAGACCTTCCCAGGCCAGATAGCCGCTGCCATCAAAGGCCAGTTTATTCGGCTCAATCACCTCGTTGATAAACTCATCAACGATATGGTCGATTTGTTCTTCAGTCGTGCCTTCCGGGAAACGCCATGCAACGGAAAATCCTAATTCCTGAAACTCGTCGATGTGCATTTTTTTACGCAGACGACGGCTACGGTTCTTCGCCATTATTTCACCCTCTCGAACATTAAGTCCCAAACGCCGTGACCAAGACGATGGCCACGCTGTTCAAATTTGGTCACCGGACGTGAATCCGGACGCGGTACGTAGTCGTTGCTTTCAGAAAGGTTTTTATACCCGTCGAGTGACGACATCACTTCCAGCATGTGCTCCGCATAAGCTTCCCAATCGGTCGCCATGTGGAAGACGCCGCCAAGCTTCAGCTTACTCTTCACAAGCTCTGCAAAAGGAGCCTGAACGATACGGCGTTTATTATGACGCGCTTTATGCCACGGGTCAGGGAAAAACAGCTGTACCATGTTCAAAGAATTGTCAGGAACCATTTTATGCAGCACTTCAACCGCGTCGTGACACATCACGCGCAGGTTTTCCACACCCTCTTCATGGGCAGACGCGAGACACGCGCCGACGCCTGGAGAGTGGACTTCAATGCCTAAGAAGTTCTGCTCTGGTTTGGCGCTCGCCATGGTGACAAGCGAGGCGCCCATGCCGAAACCGATTTCCAGTGTGGTCGGCGCATCGCGGCCAAACAGAGCGGCAAAGTCGACAGGCGTTTCGCTAAACTCGACACCCATCACCGGCCAATAGTTATCCAGCGCGTGCTGCTGCCCTTTGGTCAGGCGGCCCTGACGGCGGACAAAGCTACGAATACGGCGCAGAGGGCGGCCGTTTTCATCAAAATCCGGTGAAATGACGTCGTTGTTCATAAAAATTCTGTCTACCTGATGAGTATTCGGGAAACGGGCATTATCCAAACTCAGGCGAAGTATGCAAGCATGGGAAAGATCCGGTTTACAGCCCGATGGCGCTGTGCTGCAATCTGCGTCCCTGATACAGCGAATCGGTAGCCATGCAAGCCTCTCAATTTTCAGCCCAGGTGCTGGACTGGTACGACAAATATGGGCGTAAGACCCTGCCCTGGCAAATGGAAAAAACGCCGTACAAAGTATGGCTCTCTGAGGTGATGTTGCAACAAACTCAGGTTGCTACCGTTATTCCTTATTTTGAGCGCTTTATGGCGCGTTTTCCGACCATCACCGATCTCGCGAATGCGCCGCTCGATGAAGTGCTGCACCTGTGGACGGGCCTCGGCTATTACGCCCGGGCGCGCAATCTGCACAAAGCCGCCCAGCAGGTCGCGACGCTGCATAACGGCAAGTTTCCGGAAACGTTCGAGGAAGTTTCTGCCCTGCCCGGCGTCGGCCGTTCTACTGCGGGCGCGGTGCTTTCCCTGTCGCTGGGTAAACATTTCCCCATTCTCGATGGCAACGTGAAACGGGTGCTCGCGCGCTGCTACGCGGTGAACGGCTGGCCGGGTAAGAAAGACGTGGAAAAACGGCTGTGGGAAATCAGTGAAGACGTGACCCCGGCGAAAGGCGTGGAGCGTTTTAATCAGGCGATGATGGATTTGGGCGCGATGGTCTGCACCCGTTCAAAACCTAAGTGCGAACTCTGTCCGCTGAACAACGGCTGCGTGGCGTATGCCAACCACTCGTGGGCACAGTATCCCGGCAAGAAACCGAAGCAGACCCTGCCGGAACGCGTGGGGTATTTCCTGATTATGCAGCACGACGACGAGGTGTTCCTGCTTCAGCGTCCGCCAAGCGGTCTGTGGGGTGGGCTGTTCTGTTTTCCACAGTTCACCTCCGAGGAAGAACTTCTCGAATGGTTGGCCTCGCGTCAGATAAAAGCCACGTCACTCGCGCAGCAAACGGCTTTTCGCCATACTTTCAGCCATTTCCATTTAGATATTGTGCCTATGTGGCTCAGTGTGCAGTCGATAGACGCGTGCATGGATGAAGGCGGCGCTCTCTGGTATAACTTAGCCCAGCCACCGTCAGTCGGGCTGGCGGCCCCCGTGGAGCGTCTGTTACAGCAGTTACGCGCCGGCGCTCTGGTTTGAGCGACGGCCATAAAGAGGAATAGTCATGAGCAGAACCATTTTTTGTACCTTCCTGCAGCGCGACGCTGAAGGCCAGGACTTCCAACTGTATCCGGGCGAGCTCGGAAAACGTATCTATAACGAAATCTCTAAAGAAGCCTGGGGTCAGTGGCAGCATAAGCAGACCATGCTCATCAACGAGAAAAAACTCACCATGATGAACCCGGAGCACCGCAAACTGCTGGAGCAGGAGATGGTTAACTTCCTGTTCGAGGGTAAAGACGTTCACATCGAAGGCTATACGCCGCCAGAAAAACAATAAGGGCCTTTCGGCCCTTTATTTCAACCTGACGACACTTCCCGGAATGATGAAAAAATATTTAGCGCTAGCCCTGATTGCGCCGTTGCTCATTTCGTGTTCAGGCTCCAAAAAGGGCACGCCCTATAATGAAGCTTGGGTAAAAGACACCAACGGTTTTGACATTTTGATGGGGCAGTTTGCCCATAACATAGAGAACATCTGGGGATACAACGAAGTTCTGGTCGCCGGACCGAAGGACTACGTGAAGTATTCCGACCAGTATTACACTCGCAGCCATATCAACTTTGATAATGGCACCATCACCTTTGAAACCATCGCCGGAACCGATCCTGCGAGCCATCTTCGCCAGACCATCATCAAAACGCTGTTGATGGGCGACGATCCGGGTTCGGTCGATCTCTATTCCGACGCCGATGATATCCAGATTTCCAAAGAGCCGTTCCTGTACGGTCAGGTGGTGGATAACACCGGGCAGCCGATTCGCTGGCAAGGCCGCGCGTCGAACTACGCTGACTGGCTGTTGCAAAACCGTCTGAAGAGCCGCAGCGACGGGCTGCACGTTATCTACAGCGTGACCATCAACCTGGTGCCAAACCACCTCGATAAACGTGCGCATAAATACATCGGCATGGTACGTCAGGCCTCGCGCAAGTATGGCGTGGATGAGTCACTGATTCTGGCGATTATGCAGACCGAATCCTCATTTAACCCGTACGCAGTCAGTAATTCCGATGCGCTGGGATTGATGCAGGTGGTTCAGCATACCGCGGGGAAAGATGTGTATAAGGCGCAGGGGAAATCCGGGACGCCAAGCCGCAGCTATCTGTTCGACCCGGCCAACAACATTGATACCGGCACCGCGTATCTGGCGATGTTGAGCAATGTTTATCTGGGTGGAATTGATAACCCGACCTCACGCCGCTACGCGGTGATCACCGCTTATAACGGTGGCGCGGGCAGCGTACTCCGCGTGTTCTCCAGCGATAAAGTTCAGGCGGCGAACATCATTAACAGCATGGCGCCGGGCGACGTTTACCAAACGCTGACGACGCGTCATCCGTCGCAAGAATCGCGCCGCTATCTGTATAAAGTGAACAACACCCAGAAGAGTTACCGCCGGAAGTAATTGATGTCCTCACCCCACGGGTGAGGGCATCAGCCCACACAAAATCCGCCCCCACCATACGAAAATGTTATTTGCGTCACTAATCCACTCTGCAAAAGAATAAATATTGCATTTTTTTGCTGGAGGTAACAAAACGCCGACCCCGACCTCGATAGAATCGCATCAAATTCACGCCATAAATGTTTCAATAAAAACACACAGCCGGTCACTTTGTGAGGAAAATAACATGAACCTTAAGCTGCAGCTTAAAATACTGTCGTTCCTGCAGTTCTGCCTCTGGGGGAGCTGGCTGACAACCCTCGGCTCCTATATGTTCGTCACGCTCAAATTTGACGGTGCATCCATCGGTGCGGTGTATAGCTCGTTGGGGATTGCGGCGGTCTTTATGCCGACGCTGCTCGGCATCATGGCGGATAAATGGATCAGTGCGAAATGGGTATATGCGCTGTGCCATTTAGTCGGCGCAGGCACGCTGTTTATGGCGGCGCAGGTCACCACGCCGGGCGAAATGTTCATCGTCATCCTGCTTAACTCGCTGGCCTATATGCCGACGCTTGGGCTGGTGAACACTATCTCCTACTATCGCCTGAAATCAGCGGGCATGGATATCGTCACCGATTTCCCGCCAATCCGTATCTGGGGCACCATCGGCTTTATCATGGCAATGTGGGCAGTGAGCTTCTCTGGCTTTGAACTGAGCCACATGCAGCTGTACATCGGCGCGGCGCTGTCGCTGGTGCTGAGCCTGTTCACCCTGACACTGCCGCACATTCCGGTTTCGCAGCAGCAGAAAAACCAGAGCTGGAGCACCATGCTGGGCCTTGATGCCTTCGCGCTGTTTAAAAACAAACGCATGGCGATATTCTTTATCTTCTCCATGCTGCTCGGCGCTGAACTGCAAATCACCAATATGTTCGGCAACACCTTCCTGCACAGCTTCGATAACAACCCGCTGTTCTCCGGAAGCTTTATCGTTGAACACGCGTCGGTGATGATGTCGATTTCCCAGATTTCCGAAACCCTGTTCATCCTCACCATCCCGTTCTTCCTGAGCCGTTACGGTATTAAGAACGTGATGCTTATCAGTATTTTCGCGTGGATGCTGCGCTTCGGTCTGTTCGCCTATGGCGACCCGTCCGCGTTCGGTACCATCCTGCTGGTGCTGTCGATGATCGTCTACGGCTGCGCGTTCGACTTCTTCAACATTTCCGGTTCGGTGTTTGTTGAGAAAGAGGTGCGACCTGAAATTCGCGCCAGTGCGCAAGGGATGTTCCTGATGATGACCAACGGCTTCGGCTGCATCCTAGGAGGCATGGTGAGCGGTAAAGTCGTTGAGATGTACACCGTGAACGGCAATACCGACTGGCAGAGCGTGTGGCTGATTTTCGCGGGGTATTCGCTGGTGCTGGCCTTCGCATTCGTGGCATTGTTCAAATACAAACATGTGCCAACGGTTGCGGCCGCGCAGCCGGTTGCCCACTAATCGAATTTCACATTAATGCCCGGCGGCGCTACGCCTGCCGGGCTTACAATTCCCCGAGTACCCACGCCACCGACAGCAAATCTGCGCTGCCCCCCGGGCTTAAATTCCGTGCTATCAGCGCATCGTCCATCGCCTCTAACGCGTGTTTGTCCCAGCCGTCACGCAACAGGTTTTGCGCAGCGTGCCGGACGTATTCCAGCCCGGCCATTCCGCCACGCGACACCAGATTGCTGTCAGGATTAATGGCCATCAGTCGCAGCAGCATCTCGTCGAGTCGATAGCGGTTCCAGTGCGGTAAAACGGCGTTGACCGTCGCGAAACCGCTTTCCGCTTCGCCGCGCGCGCCCGTCAGGCCAAACTGCTGAAACTGACGCTCGCCCGCCGTGGTCGCCGATGTGCGAACCATCAGTTCGCGGGCGACCACGCCCCGGCATATCCCCCGCACCTGCAGGCATAAATTCTCTGCGGTCGCGTCACCGATACGTCCGGCGGAAAAGCACAGCAGGCCGAGAGAAAATATCCCGCCTTTATGGCTGTTAATACCGTCGGTTGCCGAGTACATCGCTTGCTCACAGGCGATACCCATCGGGCGCAGAATGCGCAGCTGTTCGGTAATATCGCGCGTCGCGTGCTGTGCTCCGAGTTCAGCAAAACGCGCAAACCATGGCGTAATCGCCCGGATGCTGCGCTCAAACAGCGCGTGGTCCATATCGCGATGAGAGCCGTTGTTACGCCGGTCCACCAGCCCCGGTTTTGGCGTCAGCTCCAGCTCCTGCCACAGCGCCTCTTCTGCCAACGCCGGGACATTTTTAACGCGCGGTTTAGTCGCGTGCAAACCAGTCATCAATGAGTTTCTCCACGCTGGCAACCACTAACGCCTGCTCATGACGACGGGAACGTGAGCAGGCATGAGCCGGTTCATCACACAGCAGGCAACGGCGCTGTGTGCGGCCCAATGAGGTGCGCCCAACCGGGCCACTCTGCGGACAAATCACGTCGATATCCCACAGACGGCCCAGCGGATGCGACTGCTCCAGGGTAGTCGCATGAGCTTTAATTTCAGCGGCGCTATGCGCCACGCACCACAGGGCTTCCGGCCCGGTCGGCAGCCACAACACCTGGCGGTCGAGCACCTGCCAGTGATGCTGCCACAGCAGCTGGTCGCAGGCCTGGATGGCAACGCCCATGCTGTTGCGATAGCGGATACTGTCTTTCACTTCGCCGGGCGTCACCAGCGTCAGGGACACCACCGGCTGGCCGTAATGCAGCAGCCAGTCGGTCTGACGCGCGGCGCGGTTGTCCTTCGCGGCCAGCATCTCGTCCAGTTTCACGCCCGGTCGGTGCAGCGTTTCGAGGGTCATACTTTCTCTCCTTCGTCCGTTAATCAGGCAAGAAATTTACTGAGGATAAGCAGCGACAACGCGACATTAATGGCCCCGCCTATACGCGTTGCGATTTGAGCAAACGGCATCAGGCTCATGCGGTTACCCGCAGTCAGGATAGCCACATCCCCGGTGCCGCCCTGCCCGCTCTGGCAGCAGGAAACAATCGCCACATCAATCGGATGCATGCCAATCTTTTTACCCACAAAAAAACCGGTCGCCACCAGCGCCGACACGGTGCTGACGATAACCAGCAGGTTGCTGATCGTAAATGCCGCCATCAGCTCATTCCATGGCGTGATAGCCACGCCAACCGCGAACAGCACCGGATACGTCACCGCGGTCTGGAAGAATTTGTACACCACCTGTGAGCCGTCCAGCAGACGCGGCGATACACCGTTCACCAGCTTGATGAACACGGCGATAAACAGCATTCCCACCGGCGCAGGTAGGCCAATCAACTTGTAGCCGAGCATCCCGAGCATGTAGAGCAGTACCGCCAGCAGCGCACCCGACGCGATAGTCGTCACATCCGTTTTTCCGCTGGAGACTGCCGCGTCCGGGGCAGAATCAGGTTCACCGTCGCGCGCAGGCATCAGTTGCCCTTCTCCGGTCAGATGCGGGTAACGCTTGCCGAGCTGATTCAGACAGCCTGAAATCACAATCGCCGTCAGCCCGCCCAGCATCACCATCGGCAGCACGCGCCCAAGTGCCACGCCCTGATCCATATGCAGTAAAGTGGCATAGCCTATCGACAACGGAATCGCCCCTTCGCCCACGCCGCCCGCCATGATAGGCAGAATGATGAAGAAGAAAATCTGGAACGGTTCCAGCCCCAGCGCCATGCCGACGCCCATCCCCACGACCATGCCGACCACTTCGCCGCACAGCATCGGGAAGAAGATGCGCAGGAAGCCCTGAATCAGCGTGGTGCGGTTCATACTCATGATGCTGCCAACGATAATGCAGCAGATGTACAGGTACAGAATGTTGGTGGATTTGTAGAATTTAGTGGTCGATTCCACAACTACATCCGGCAGCAGGCCATAATAGACCAGCGCGGAAGGAATAAACGTGGCGCAGATAGCCGCCGCGCCGAATTTACCCACAATCGGCAAACGCTTGCCGAACTCACCACAGGCGAAGCCGAAGAAGGCCAGCGTGGCGACCATCACCACGATGTCACTCGGCAATTTGCCCCCGAGGCAATCAATGGCGATTAGCGCCCCGGCAAGCAGAAACAGCGGCAGAGGAATGATCCCTATTTTCCAGCTATCCATAATGTGCCACCACTTCTCTCTCAGTGATGTTTTCGGAATATTTATTGGTTCATGGTTAACAGTAAAAGAATCATCGGTCGTGCTCATCATCAGCCCCTTGGTTATTTCACGCTCTCATCTTAGAGGCCCCGCGTTCGCCTTTACGTGAGGAAATTCAGATTAAAACTGAAGTTTTTATGGTCACTATGGTGTTAATGGTTTTAATTATTGAACGTGATCTACACCTTATTATTTTGTGTGGTTTTTATGGTTTTAATTATTGCGAAATGCCTCAGAGAAGCGGCTGTGCAAACGATCACAAGTTTCGCTGAAAAGCGGCGTAATGGCGGGTTTTGGTGATACAGTAAAAACTATTTTTGTGAGTGCGTGTGATGGTAATGAAGCTGTCTTTCCAGATAAAACTGTTTATATCCCTGGTGGCCTTTTTCTCTGTGCTATTCGCCCTGCTCGGCGGATATTATTATGTCGACATGGGCCGTCAGTTGTATCAGGAAATGAGCATTAGAGCGAAAATACAGGCCGAAGAAATTGCCCTTATTCCCACCCTGCGCCAGGACGTTGCCAATAAAAATATCCCCGCCATTCACAACTTCATGCAAAAACTGGCGGCGCACAGTGATGCCAGTTTTATTGTGATTGGCGATAACCACGCCCGCCATTTATTCCACTCTGTTTTTATCGATCGCGTCGGCACGAAGCTGGTCGGGGGTGACAATCAGGAAGTACTGGCGGGCAAAAGCACTATCACCATCCGCAAAGGCGGGCTCGGCATTTCACTGCGCAGCAAAGTTCCCATTCTGGATGATGACGGTATGGTGGTGGGCATCGTGTCGGTAGGCTATCTCACCAGCTATCTCGACGATGTTACTGTCAGCAAAATGGTCAATATTCTGATTGCCGCCGTTCTGCTGCTTATCGCACTCTTTGTCTTTTCGTGGTTCTTCACCCGTAGCATCAAAAAACAGATTTTCTCGCTCGAACCACGGGAAATCGGCCTGCTGGTACGTCAGCAAAAAGCGATGATGGAATCCATTTTTGAAGGGGTGATCGCCATTGATAAAGACGGCCATATTGAGGTTATTAATCAGGCGGCGCGTAAATTACTGAACCTCAGCCAGCCCGCGCGACGGCTGCGCGGCTTGCCGATTGGCGAGGTGATTGCGCCGGTTCCGTTCTTCGATCCCGCAGTGATGCTGGCTAACGATACGCACGATGAAATGTGCCATTTTAACCAAAGCCGGGTGCTCGCCAGCCGGGTCAGGATCATGCTCGAAAACGCGTTACAGGGCTGGGTGATTACCTTCCGCGACCGCAATGACATTGACTCACTCAGCGCGCAGCTCAGCCAGGTGAAACGCTATGTCGATAACCTGCGCATTATGCGTCACGAACAGCTCAACAAAATGACCACCCTCTCCGGTTTGCTGCATATGGGCCATTACGACGAGGCGATCCGCTTTATTCAGGCACAGTCGGAACATGCCCAGGAATTGCTCGATTTCCTTTCCGCGCGCTTCAGCTCGCCGACGATTTGCGGCCTGCTGCTCGGTAAAGCGGCCAGGGCGCGGGAGAAGGGCGTCGAGTTGCAGCTTGACCCCGGCTGCGGCATGGATAAGCCCTTCCCGACGCTACCGGAGGCGGAAGTGATTTCCATCATCGGGAACCTGCTCGATAACGCGATCGAAGCCACCCAGCGCGCCGCACTGCCGCACGCGCCGGTCGAAGTCCTGATTCGCTTAAACGAGCGGGAGCTCATTATTGAAGTGGCCGACCGCGGCATCGGCATTGTCCCGGAACTCCGTGATCACATTTTTGAGCGGGGCGTCACCACCAAAACCCGCGGCGACCACGGCATCGGGCTGTACCTTATCGACAGCTACGTGACCCAGGCCGGCGGCACTATCGAAGTAGCCGACAACGAACCGAGCGGAACCATTTTCTCCGTGTTTATCCCTGTGCTTCAACCAGGAAGAGAAGAATCATGCAACACGACATTATTGATGTAGCGATTGTAGAAGATGAAAGCGAGCTCGCGGCCCTGCACGCGGAGCTTATCCGCAAACACCCGCGGCTGCGGCTGGTCGGCATTGCCTCGTCGTTAGCCGAGGCGCAAACGCTGCTCAACGAAAAACATCCGCAGCTGGTGCTGCTGGATAACTATCTGCCCGACGGCAAAGGCATCACGCTGCTGAATACCCCGAATCTGAACCTCGCCAACTGTTCGGTGATCTTTGTCACCGCTGCCAGCGATATGGACACCTGTAGCCAGGCAATTCGTAATGGTGCGTTTGATTACATTCTCAAGCCCGTTTCCTGGAAGCGCCTCAGCCAGTCGCTGGAGCGGTTTGTGCAGTTTCACGAACAGCAGCGGGTATGGAAGATTGTCGATCAGCAAAACGTCGATTCGCTGTATCAGCTCCAGGCGAAAAACTATCGGCTCGATAACGGCAGTAAAGGCATTGAGGAGAAGACGCTGGAACGCGTGAAAGCGCTGTTTCAGGAAGAGCCTGAACGTTTTTTTTCCGTGGATGACGTCGTGACGGAAACGGGGTTAAGCAAAACCACGACCCGACGTTATCTGGAACACAGCGTCGAGGCGGGTTTGCTCAAAGTGGAAATACTGTACGGTAAAATCGGCCACCCTCGGCGGCTGTATCGCCGGGCGCACGAGAGCTAACCTCTCCGCGCCCGGCCCGCAAAAAACACTACTTCAGCACGTAGCCGTACAGCCGCTTGATGCCATCGGCATCTTTTTCGCTGTACACGCCCTGCAACTCCGGCGAGAAGCCTGGCAGCATATTGACCCCCTCTTCCAGCGCCAGGAAATAACGCTGCACCGCGCCGCCCCAGATTTCGCCAGGCACCACACACAGCACGCCCGGCGGATACGGCAGCGCGCCTTCCGCAGCGATGCGCCCTTCCGCTTCGCTGAGACGCACCAGCTCGACGTTGCCGCGGATAAATTCGATATTGGCATCCTGCGGATTCATCACCACCGCCGGGAAACTCTCTTTGCGGAACATCGCCTTTTGCAAATCCTTCACGTCAAAGCTGACGTACAGATCATGCATCTCCTGGCACAGTTCACGGATCGTATAATCGCGATAACGCACCGGATACTTGCTGTAAATCGTTGGCAGCACATCGGCCAGCGGCGTATCGTCTTCAATGTGCTGTTCGAACTGGCCGAGCATCGCCACCAGCTGCGCCAACTTTGCGGTGCTTTCGGCGGGCGTCAGCAGGAACAGGATCGAATTCAGATCGCACTTCTCCGGCACGATGCCGTTTTCACGCAGATAGTGCGCAAGGATCGTCGCCGGAATACCGAACGCCGCATATTTACCGGTGTGAGCATCGATCCCCGGCGTGGTCAGTAGCAGCTTGCACGGATCGACGAAATACTGATCCTGCGCGTAGCCCTCAAACCCGTGCCACTCCTCGCCCGGCCCAAAGCTAAAGAAACGACGTTCGCGAGCAATGGCTTCCGTCGGGTGATCCTGCCATGGGCGGCCCGCCACCGTCGGCGGAATAAACGGTTTGATCATCTTGCAGTTGGCGATAATGGCTTTGCGCGCCTCAATTCCCAGCGCCACACATTCCGCCCACAGGCGGCGACCGCTTTCGCCCTCGTGAATTTTGGCGTTCACGTCCAGCGCCGCAAACAGCGGATAGAACGGGCTGGTTGACGCATGCAGCATATAGGCGTTGTTCAGGCGTTTATACGGGCAAAAACGCGCCTGGCCGCGAATGTGATTGTCTTTCTTATGGATTTGCGAAGTCTGCGAGAAGCCCGCCTGCTGCTTATGTACCGACTGGGTGACAAAAATGCCCGGATCGTTTTCGTTCAGCTCCAACAGCAACGGCGAACAGTCGGCCATCATCGGAATGAACTGCTCATAACCGACCCACGCGGAATCAAACAGAATGTAGTCGCACAGATGCCCAATTTTATCGACCACCTGACGGGCGTTATAAATGGTGCCGTCATACGTGCCGAGCTGGATCACCGCCAGGCGGAACGGACGCGCGTCGTCCGCCTTTTCCGGGGCCACTTCACGAACCCGCTCGCGCAGGTATTTATCGTCAAAACAGTGCTCATCAATGCCGCCGATAAAGCCAAACGGGTTGCGTGCCGCTTCAAGATACACAGGCGTGGCCCCAGCCTGGAACAGCGCGCCGTGGTGGTTCGATTTGTGGTTATTGCGGTCGAACAGCACCAGGTCGCCACGGGTCAGCAACGCATTGGTCACCACCTTATTCGCCGCCGACGTGCCGTTCAGCACAAACCAGGTTTTATCGGCATTAAACACTTTCGCCGCGAATTTCTGCGCACGTTTGGCCGCCCCTTCGTGGATCAGCAAATCACCCAATTTGACGTCGGCGTTGCACATATCGGCGCGGAAAAGGTTCTCGCCAAAAAAGTCATAGAACTGGCGACCGGCCGGGTGCTTTTTAAAGAACTCACCGTGCTGATGGCCTGGACAGGCGAAGGTGCTGTTGCCCATTTCGACGTACTGCGTCAGCGTGTCGAAGAACGGCGGCAGAAGATTCTCTTCATAACGCATGGCGGCGGTTTCAAGCTCCAGCCACTGCTGAACGCTGCCGCCGATAACGGCATCAACGCCCTCCGGCGCATCCACGGGTTCTTCAGAAAACAGGAACACCGGTAGCTGAAAACCGGTGCGCTTTAGCAACGTGAGAATGCCGCTGCGGCTGTCTGCCACGGTGATGACGACTGCCGCCACGTCGGTAAAATCGGTACTGTCCAGCGCCACCACGCTGCGGTGACTGGAAAGACGAGTGACCAGCTCGCGGCTGGCGGCAATGTGCAAAGATTTCATAAGCGCGACTACCCAAATCGGGAGAGTAAAAGGCCCGGACACGGTATTGACCGTGCCCATAAACTGTCAGGGTCCGACTGGTGACCAGCTCCGACCGCCAGACATCAGTAAAAGCAGACGAGATCTGATTTTACTGTTGTCCTGCAGTGAGCGTGCGTTTCCCTCACCGCATGGTGAGCATAGAAGGTTCTGCGAGGATAAGGGAGCAACTTCGCATGAGCGCGAAGTGGATAAGGCAATGTTGTTCGAGGATAAACATTCCGCTGCTCCCAGGGTTGAAAGGAGAAAATTCGCGCAATAATTACACCTTTCTCACAGGGGAGCAAGATGAAATTTTTATGCACAAAACCCGACTCATCACCATATAAGCAGTCACAAAAAACCATATGAATTCAATATTAATGCATAAAACACTGACACCATTGCAGTAACTGAAAGAGCATCAGCGGTCGCGAATGGTGAGAGATTGCGCAGTCCGTCGCGAAACACATAAATTTCGTTGACGACGCGTGTCGAATTTAGTTTAATGCGCCCCGTTGCCCGGATAGCTCAGTCGGTAGAGCAGGGGATTGAAAATCCCCGTGTCCTTGGTTCGATTCCGAGTCCGGGCACCACTCATTTAAAGAACCCGCCTATGGCGGGTTTTTTGCTTTCTGGGGTACGGACTCTCCGTCTAACTCCGTTCGATTATTCGCCGCAGGCGGCTCACCCCTTCGGGGCCAGCGCGACAAGCGCGCTGTTCAACGCCTTCGGCGTTAGTCCGAGTCCAGGCACCAAATTCTGAATCGCCACGGGTTTATAACAGACACCTCAGAGTCATTTATGGGCTGACCCCGCCCCCATACAATGAAACAACAAATTGATTCTCAAGTTTTTTTTTACATAAATGAACTGCTCACACATTCTCCATTTTTTGTTTAAAATTTAACAAAAGACTTGTATCCACATTTTTCTATAAGGCAAAGATGAACAAAACGAAGCTGTTGTGTATCGTAGGTACCCGCCCTGAAGCGATAAAAATGGCGCCCGTCATCATGGCGCTGAGAAATGACGACGCCTTCGAGGTCCGTGTGCTTGCCACTGCACAGCACCGACATCTGCTGGATCAGGTTTTTAGCCTGTTTGGCATTGCTTATGATTATGATTTAGATGTGATGACCCCTAACCAGACATTACCGGAGCTCACGGCAAAATTAATTACCGGTATTGATGCTGTTCTGGAAAGTTTCAACCCCGATATGGTTATCGCTCAGGGGGACACCACGACGGTCTTTACCGCCGCTCTGGCCGCGTTTTACCGCAAAACACCGTTTGCTCATGTCGAGGCTGGTTTACGCAGTCGCGATTTGTATTCCCCTTTTCCTGAAGAAGGAAACCGTATCCTTGCCGGGCATCTGGCAGCGCTTCACTTTGCCCCGACGACCTTAGCTCAGGACAACCTGATTCGTGAAGGAATAGACGCCTGTAAAATCGTCATGACGGGCAATACAGTCATCGATGCATTACTTGAGACAGCAAAGCAAGATGTTGAACCCGGCTTTACGTTACCGGAAAACAGTCGAATGATTCTGGTGACCTCACATCGGCGGGAAAACTTTGGTGAACCGCTGAAGAATATCTGTAACGCACTACGTAGTATCATCGCTAAATATGATGATGTTTGTATTGTGTTCCCGGTGCATCCGAACCCGCATGTACGGGAAACGGTCTACGGCATCCTTGCTGAAAATGACCGCATTAAATTAATTAATCCGCTGGGCTATGAGCAATTTGTCAGCGCGATGAAACAGGCGCATCTCATCCTGACGGATTCCGGCGGTGTTCAGGAGGAAGCCCCGGCATTGGGTAAACCTGTTCTGGTACTTCGTCAGGAAACGGAGCGCACCGCAGCGCTGGCGGTCGGTGCAACGCGTCTGGCTGGTACAGATGAACAGGACATCATTGATCACGTCTCAACTCTGCTTGATAACCCCAATGAATACAAGAAGATGGTTATTGGTACATCTCCCTACGGTGATGGTCAGGCAAGTATGAAAATAGTCCGGGCGGTAAAAGACTTTTTCCATCTATAGCAACTTATGCTTTAGGCTTATGTTTCTGTAAATTATAACTAATAATCTCTGGTGAAATAATGAGCTGGTTTGTGGATGTTTTTTCAGCCTACCTTTATGGACTCAAGGTGGTTGCCATTACTCTGGCAATAATGATGTTAATCAGTGGACTGGATGACTTAATCATCGATATCGTCTACTGGTTTCGTCGTGCTGTGCGGGCAGTTACAGTTTATCGTCGTCACCAGCATATGGACTACCAGGCACTGTATAAGCCCGATGAAAAACCGCTCGCCATTATGGTACCCGCATGGAACGAAACCGGGGTAATCGGCAATATGGCTGAACTGGCAGCCATGACGCTCGACTATGAGAATTACCATATTTTTGTTGGTACCTACCCTAACGATCCTGATACGCAGCGCGATGTTGATGAGGTTTGTGCCCGTTTCCCGAACGTGCATAAAGTGGTGTGCGCACGTCCAGGGCCAACCAGCAAAGCCGACTGCCTGAATAACATTCTTGACGCCATCACTCAGTTCGAGCGCAGTGCGAATTTCACCTTTGCTGGTTTCATTCTGCACGATGCCGAAGATGTTATTTCGCCCATGGAACTGCGCCTGTTTAACTATCTGGTTGACCGCAAAGATCTCATTCAGATCCCGGTGTATCCCTTTGAACGTAAATGGCACCATTTCACAAGCATGTCCTATATTGATGAGTTCGCCGAATTGCATGGCAAGGATGTGCCTGTACGCGAAGCCATCGCCGGACAGGTGCCCAGCGCAGGTGTCGGGACCTGCTTCAGTCGCCGGGCGGTCATGGCTCTGCTGGCTGATGGTGACGGTATCGCCTTCGATGTACAGAGTCTGACAGAAGATTACGACATTGGTTTTCGTTTAAAAGCCAAAGGCATGACGGAAGTTTTCGTGCGTTTTCCAGTCGTGGATGCCGAAGCCAGACGCTCACGCAAATTTTTGCAACGCGCGCGCTCCTCTTCTGTTATCTGCGTACGGGAATATTTTCCGGATACCTTTACCACCGCGATGCGCCAGAAATCTCGCTGGATTATCGGTATTGTCTTTCAGGGATTCAAAACTCATCGCTGGACCAAAAGCCCGACGCTCAACTATTTTCTCTGGCGCGACCGTAAAGGAGCCATCAGTAACTTTCTGAGCTTCTTTGCGATGATTATCATGATTCAGCTGGTTCTGCTGCTTATCTATCAGCGTGTCTGGCCGGACGCATGGCAATTTTTGTCGATATTTACCGGCGGCCCCTGGCTGGTGACGCTGCTGTGGATGAACTTTGCGTTGATGGTCAACCGTATACTGCAGCGAATTATCTTCGTGACGGTCTATTACGGCCTCACGCAAGGGTTACTGTCAGTGCTGCGCCTGTTCTGGGGCAACCTGATCAACTTTATGGCCAACTGGCGAGCCCTGCGCCAGGTCATTCAGCACGGCGACCCACGCCGTGTCGCCTGGGATAAAACCACCCATGATTTTCCGAGTGTGACCGGTGAAAACCGCGCGCTGCGACCTTTAGGTCAGATCCTGCTGGAACATCAGGTGATCACCGCTGAGCAGCTGGAGTTTGCGCTGACGCATCGCGTTATCGGCCTGCGTCTTGGGGGATCACTGATGCACCAGGGACTCATAACCGCGGAACAGCTCGCGGTCGCGCTTGCAGAGCAAAGTGGCGTGAAGATGGAGTCGATCGATGCCTGGGAGATAGACAGCACGCTTATCGAAAACATGCCTGCGGCCATCGCCCTGCGTTATGCCGTCTTGCCACTCCGTTTCGAAGAAAATGTGCTGATCGTCGCCAGCGAGGAGGGGATCGACCCGGTCTCCCTCTCGGCTCTGGAGCGTAAAATGCGCTGCGCAGTAAAATATGTCATCGTTCCACGTGGGCAGGTTGTGACAGGGCTGCGGTACTGGTATGCCCGTCATCGTGGCAAGGACAGCCGTGAACTTCTGCGCTCTGCGGTAGCGAAAGGCTGGCTCACGCCTCAGCAGGCTGACGCCCTGTGGCAGCAATATGTACCGCGCCAGCTGTTATTTGCAGAAGTGCTGACCTCCCTCGGCCACATCAACAACTCGTCCATGAATGCGTTACTGCTTCGTCATGAACGTAGCGAGAAACCCCTGGGCGAATTTTTGGTGGATGAAGGTGTCGTGACCCAGGCAACCCTGAATCAGGTTCTCCAGTTACAGCAGGAGCTTCAGCTCTCCATGCCGGAACTGCTGAAAAACGCCGGTTTCACCGACCTGCAACTGGAAGAACTTCAGCAGCAACAAGAGCAGGAGCACGCATGAGCAGGGAAAATACTCGTCGATTCTCACCCTGCGTGGTCAGCGTGCTGGTCGCCTCACTGCTCAGTGCCAGCACATTTGCGCAGGATGGCGTAGCAGACACCAGCGCGAAAGCGCTCGGATTAAGCGACTATCGTCACTTTGTTATTTATCCGCATCTGGAAAAAGCGTTACGTGCGCAAAAGGATAACGACGAAAAAACAGCCCTTCAGGAGTTCCGTCATATCCATCAGCAAGCGCCCGATAACGTTGCGCTGACCCTTTATCTGGCGGAAGCCTACCGCCATTTTGGTCATGACAATCAGGCCCGGCAGGTGTTGCAGGAACAGCTAAAACACCATCCGAATGACCCACGTCTGCAACAGCAACTGGCTGCGATCCCACGGAAAATACAGCCAGTCACCACCGTTGAACAACTTCTGGCGCAGCAGAAGCGTTGCGATACGGCGCCCACCGCGGAGTGTCGCAGCGAAACAGGGCAAAATGCGCTGAAGCTGAAACAACTCGATATTGCGCTGGCACAGCTTAATGATGCGGCATTCGCCGGTACTCCCGATGGAGAGGCGCTGGAGAATAGTATTCTCCAGCGGGCCATCTATCTGAAAGCGTGGCAGACAGCAGATGCTATCTTCAGTCGGAAAAACGAACAGCACACCCTGAGCGCCGAAGAACAGCAACAGTGGTTCGATGTTTTACTTGCCGGTCAGCTCGATAACCGTATCCGCACACTCCAGTCGCAGGGCATATTTGCCAAGGCCGGGCAGCAACTGGCTTTTGCCAGTACGCTGGCCACACGCGGTGAAAATACCGAATTACAGCGCTACCTTGCCGATAATCAACCGCGTTTTGACACGGCAACACAGGAGCAGAACTGGCTCTATCTTATCTCCCGCTACAGTAAAGACCCTGAGCAGACGTTACAGCAGTACACGCCGCAATTTACGGCTAACCAGCGCTATGTCACCGGTGCCACCTTCCCTGCGGCGATGAAAGCAGGACAGTACGAGCAGGCACAAAAACTGCTGGATGCACTGCCTGAAGATCAGATGCTGTCTGAACGTTATACCTTGAGCACCATCACCCACAATCGTGCGGAAAGTGCACGACTGGCTGGGCTCATGTATCAACGCGCGCCCGGCAATATCTCTCTGCTTGATAACTACAGCTGGCAGCTGATGCAGAATGGTCAATCCCGCAAGGCGGCATCTCTGCTGCTGGCGCGTTATCCCTTTGGGGCCGCATCTGCAGAAGCGGAGAAACTGGTTATCCGCCTGGCCGGGCTGTTGCTGCGTTATCCTGATCTCGCCACCCAGTCACAACGTGCACGTCTGAGCACCCCGCTCTCAAGCGCTTCACTGCGGCAGATCCAGAGTCAGCTTCCGGGAGTTAACACCGACTGTCAGGCCACGCGTAAACTCCTTGGCGATCTCTCACCGCAGTATGAGGCCGCGACCTGGAGCCGACTGGCAGAGTGCTATCACACCACGCTTCCCGGTATGGCGCTCTATGCCCGACAACAGGCAGAACAACGCCAGCCGGATATCTATCAACGCCGTGCGGTGGCCTATCAGGCGTATGCCGTAGAGGATTACGTCACCGCGATGCAAGCCTGGAAGTTGCTGCCTGTCGCACAGATGAGCAACGACGATTTGATGGCTGCCGCGAATACAGCTCAGTCCGCCGGAGACCGTACCGCACGCGATAATTGGGTGGATGAGGCACGCAAGCGCGGTCTTGATAACAGCGAAAACTGGTGGTGGTTGCATGCCCAGCGCTATCTTCCGGCACAGCCAGAGCGCGCCTTAGCCGATCTCAATCAGGCTGCCGCGATTGATCCGACGGTGAGCGTCCTGACGTCGCGCGCTGCGCTATACCGGGAACTTAACCAGAAGCCAGAAGCCATTGCCGATCTCCGTCAGGCGCTGGTACTGGATCCTAATAACGGTTCCGTTCAGGCCGCTCTGGGCTATGCGCTATGGAGTGATGGCGATTATGCTGCTTCACGCAATGCGCTGGAAAAAGCGCGTAACACATCGCCGGACGATCCTCAGCTCACTCGTCAGTTGATGTACGTCAACGAACGCCTGGGTGATATCCCACAGACACAACTCTATGCCCGCAAGGTGGTTGATGAGCTGGATGCCGCCTCAGAGGTCACGCCGCTCACCACGGCGCAAAACCAGGAGCGCTATGATGTCCGCCGACTGCATGAAGATATCGGACGTCGCTGGACAATTAATTTCGACACATCCATCGGCTTAAACTCAGCGGCAGCGAGTCCATTCAGTAACCCGCTGAGCGGTCCCTCTTCAGCACAAAGCTATCGCAGTTTCGGACAACTGGAGGCGGAGTACCGTCTTGGCCGCAATATGCTGGTCGATGGCGATATGTTGTCGGTCTATACCCGCCTGTTTGCCGGTACCGATGACAGTGGCGTCGTGCTACCGGTTAAAAACCCGATGCTCGGCACAGGGCTTCGCTGGAAGCCACTGCATGACCAGACGCTCTTTCTGGCGGTTGAAGAGCAGTTTGCTCTTGACCATCATCACGGCGAAACCGACACGATGCTGCGTGCCAGCGCCTCGTTTTTCAACAATGGCAAGTACAGTGATGAATGGCACCCGAACGGAAGTGGCTGGTTTGCCCAAAACCTTTATCTGGATGCGGCAGAATACATCCGCCAGGATATTCAGGCCTGGACCGCTGATTACCGGACCAGCTGGCACCAGAAAGTGGGCCAGCATCAAACCATTGAGCCTTATGCGCATATCCAGATAAATGGATACCGTGACGGCCATACAGAAGGAACTCAACTTGGTGGACTTGGCGTGCGCTGGAATATCTGGACCGGGCAAACACAATACGACGCCTGGCCGCATAAAGTGAGCCTGGGCCTGGAATATCAGCATACGTTCAAAGCGATCAATCAGGATGTGGGTGAACGTAATAACGCGTTCTTCACCGTGGGGGTTCACTGGTAATGAAACGACGTCACTTTTTACTGCTGCTGGCACTGTTCAGCCCGCTGGCGTGTGCCATGAATGCCATCTTCTGGCAGCCGCAACTGCGGGATAACAGCATTCCACCAGAGCAATGGCGCAGTCTGATGCAAAACGTTCACCAGACGGGTTTTGACACACTGGTGCTGCAATGGACCCGCTACGGTGAGGCATTCAGCAATGACAAAGAACTCACCCTGTTACAAATGCGGGCAAAAGACGCACGTGCTGCCGGTCTGAATGTCATTATTGGTCTTCATGCCGATCCTGACTTTTTTCAGCGCCAGAAACAAACTGCCGCCGCCCTGATGAATTACCTCAATCGCCTGCGCGTCGCGGACATTCAACAGGCAAAAAAATGGTCTGCGTATGCCGATGGCTGGTATATCAGCGCAGAAATTGACGACCTGAACTGGCGTAATCCAGAGGCCAGAGCGCAACTCCGGCAGTGGCTGAGCACTACCCGCACGCAACTTACCGCTGTAGATAACAAGCCGGTGTATATCAGCAGCTTCTTCGCCGGAAATATGACGCCGGAAAGCTATAGCCGTATGCTCGCGGAAATACATCAATTGGGGCTCCAGGTCTGGGTTCAGGATGGCGAGGGTGTGAATACGCTAACGAAGCCGGAAAGAGCGCTTTATCTTAATGCCAGCGCGGGTTGTCAGTCTCTGACACCTGCACAGGGTATCGTCTACGAGCTCTTTCAGACCCTACCGGGCAAAACGTTTACTGCGACAGCATTATCATCAACAGAACTCACGGCACGCCTGACGCAAAAAACAGCCTGTGATAAAGACCGTATTTATTTCTCACTACGCTATTTACCCCTTGCTAAGGGAACACTGGAAAATTGATGATGTAGGCCATGGGACTGATGGACGGCATGTGAGGGTGACACGCTTCCACTGTATGAAAAAAAATCATAGGGTTATCGCGCCCACGCCGTAGACGCCCCCTCCCAGGTGTAAATTAGTGGTTTGTAATGTGATCTTTTCCGGGGAGAGTTGTCTGTCTCTGTTTTATGCTGATTTCAAAAGGAGTTAAAGCGTGCAAGCAGCACTGGTTGGAGTAACCCTTCTTATCATAGGGGATAGTCATGTAGCCTTTCAGGGTTCACTACTTTCTGTACTTCCAGAGACCTATGAGCAGATGGGTGCCAAAGTTATTACCTATGGTGTTTGCTCCTCCACTCCTGATGCGTGGCTGAAGGGACCGGTCGATACTGGCTGTGGCGGCACGATAAGAGAAGGGACCGGCCCAATTGTCGATCCTTACGACGCAAAATTTCCTTTCCCTGATATCGATACGTTGATAAAAAAGTGGGATCCTACCGCAGTGATCGTGGTGTACGGCGATACCATCGGTGCCTACAGTGCGGAGACTCTCCCCACGGAATGGGTCGAAAGCGAGATGAAACCCCTTACTACTGCCATCAGTAATAAAACCCGTTGTATCTGGGTCGGGCCAACGTGGGGCACGTTTATTCCTCGCTACGGGAAAACTGAGCAAAAAACCCAACGCATCTCAGATTTTCTTAGTTCACACGTGACACCCTGCACCTATATTGACAGTACCTCCCTCATGCAGAGTAACACCGTCAAAACCGTCGATGGATTACATTTGACCCCTCAAAGCTATAAAGCATGGGGTGCAGATATTGTGGACGCGACATTGCCCCTCCTTGAGAAGAAAGGTGAAAAAAACTGATCGCTTCTCGCCGTGCTGATATTGATGGGTTACGTGGCCTGGCCGTTTTACTCGTTGTATTCTTTCATGCTGGCTGGCTCTCTGGCGGTTTTGTAGGCGTTGATATTTTTTGCGTCATATCTGGCTACTATATGAGCAAAACTGCGCTAATGAATACCCCCTTTACGCCATGGAAATTTGTCGCCAGGCGAATACAGCGGTTATTACCGGCACTGCTTTGCATGGTTACCGTCGTTTCGCTCGCTACACTGTGGTGGGTATTACCCATGGACAGGCAGGATATTGCGTACAATGGCTGGACGGCACTGCTTTACGTCTCGAATTTCTGGGCCTCGCATCATGTCGGTTATTTTGCCGGGCAATCATTGGCGTATCCTTTTTTGCATACCTGGTCGCTCTCTGTCGAGATGCAGTTTTATTTGCTGATACTGCTTCTGGGTATCACTCGCCAAGGATGGGGGGCACTCTGCTGCATTGCCGTTGGTTCCCTGGTTGCAGGCCAGTTCAATGGGGGAATGGGGTACTACGGTTTTATCGAGCGTCTGTGGCAGTTCGCGATAGGGGGGATTATTGCCTGGCTTCCCGCACGACGTTTGCTGGCGCCCTGGTTATCATCGCTCATCTATTGCCTGGCAACGACCAGTATTGTGGCCTGTAGCATTCTGTTTCAGGGAAACGATGCTACACCATCGCTATGGGCGCTGATACCCTGCCTTTCGGCAGCCATATTACTGCTGATACCTGATGCCCCGGCAAACAATCTACTCGCCACACTTTCACCGGCAGGACGAATTTCTTATTCCCTGTATCTCTGGCACTGGCCGGTTATTGTCTGGGCGACCTACTTCTTCGAGCGGCAAATAACCGGCCTGTCCATGGCGCTGTGTATTGCGGCGGCCATTGGTATCAGCATTATCAGCTATCTCTTTATAGAGCGACGCATCTCTGTCTTACTGCTGTTAGCCATTAATGCGGTGGCGGCAGCACTCCTCCTCATCATCTCGCACCTGTCATTGTACATATAGTAACAATATAACATTACGAAATATTTCGCTTTTCGATGAGAATCGTCCTGGACCCAATCAGGAGAATTAGCGGATTATGACCCCGTCCTCACCCCCTGTGGCACCGCCTAAAGTCACGCCGCGTGGCCAGCGTTTGCTCATCACTCAGGCTTGTCTTTTCGGTATTTTGGTCATCTTTGGCATGGCTTATGCCTTACTGGAACTCTTTTCCAGCCCTGGTTTATGGTTATCAGTCACTCGCTTGTTATTGTCGGCATCGTTTGTCGCGCTGGCCTTTGTTGAAAATTCACTCCGCTGCGAAGGCATTCAGTCACCAGAACCTGAACTGATTGCTGATCCCGGCGCACAATCACGCCCACGCCGTCAGCTATTGCCGCCTAATGTTCACGTCTGGTTGAATTATTTCCACCAGCATTTGGCCACTACGGTGATCACTGCAGGCCTGGCACTGGCGTTTGCCATCTCAAATTTAGCAGACACGACGCCAGTCGACCCGAGCGATGTGCCCCCCTTGACCGTCAGCGTCGTCTTTATTCTGTTGTGTTTTGCGCTGCTGCTGATTGAGCGAATGCTCAGTTTTAAAGTCGTTCGGGGATGGCAATATCAACAGGAGCACATTGGTCTTGCCCGCGCCCTGCTCAGCATCTTTATATTACTTTCGCTGGCCCTGCTCGGCGCGATGCTTTCTCCTGCCCTGGCGCTGTGGGCTGTTAAGCTGGCGACCCTCATCCCGCTACTGATGGCGGTTGAGTATCTGCTACGAGCTCTGGCTGCCGTGACGCACCCTCTTCCCGCGGAGTCCGAGCCTCGTTTTCTCACGCGCAGTCTGCTGACCGCGCTGTATCAATGGCCGCTGCGACCGGTCGTTTTTTTGTTGAGCGCATTCCATCAGCGTTTTGGCGTCGATCTGCGCCAGATCCAGGCCTTCCGTCTGATGGCTAAAAAGCTGTTGCCGGTGACTTGCGGCATCGCCGCACTCGGCTGGTTACTCAGCGGATTAACCGAAATCACGTTACATCAGCGGGGAATCTATGAACGATTTGGCCGCCCAACGGCCATTCTGCAGCCCGGTCTGCACGCCGGCTTACCCTGGCCCTTTGGTCGGGTTATCGCCGTTGAAAACGGTACGGTACATGAGTTACAGCTCAGTGATAACACGCAGGTGAGTCAAGCGGAAACGCCACCCGACAGCGCGGAAGGACCTGCGCCGCAGAGCAGCTGGCGTCTGTGGGATAACGACCATGCCACCGACCAGTCTCAGGTGATTGCCAGTACCACGATGGACAGCCAGAACTTCCAGATGGTCAATACTGACATTCGTTTGATCTGGCGCGTTGGCCTCACCGATAAAGACGCACTTAACAGTCAGTATCAGACGCAAGACTTGCCAGGCCTGATACGCAGCGTGGCACGCCAGGTGCTGATGACCCAATTTGCCAGTAAGCAGCTCGATGAATTACTCGATGAGCAACGAGCGACGCTGGCAACCACCCTGAGCCAGCAAATCCAGCAGCATCTGACCGCCCTCAATACCGGGGTGGAATTGCTGTTCACCCGCATCGAAGCGATTCATCCGCCTGCCGGGGCAGCCGATGCATATCATGGCGTACAGGCCGCACAAATCGCGGGTAACGCGTTAATCGCCCGCGAAAAAGGCTACGCCGCTACGGTGGCCAGCGAAGCGCAACGTAACGCGCAAACCGGGATGTATAGCGCGCAGGCCACGGTGGCAGAAAACCTATCGAAGGCTCAGGCCGCAGCGACCAACTTCGCGGCGGAAGAGCAGGCATGGCAGCTGGCGGGCGCGGCGTTTATCACTGAACGACGCTACCAAATCCTGAGCCAGACCCTGGCGCATACCCCGCTTTTAATTCTCGACGCTCACCTCCAGGGCGCGAACCAACCCGTCCTGGATTTACGCCAGTTTCCCGCGTTAACGGACAGCACCGCTCCACAGAAGGCCAGCACGAAATGAAGATAACCGCGATAACCCCCGCCAACGACGCGCCCAATGCGGTTAAAAGGCAGACGTTTCCCAAAGCCCCATCACCACGAAAACGTGCCCTGCGCTTCGGCGTGGCGGCCTTACTGGTGATGCTGGCCGTGCTGACAGCAAGTCTGCTGGAAGTTCGCGCTGGTAGCGCGACGGTCATTACCCGGTTCGGCGATCCGGTGCGGGTTCTGCTCACACCCGGCCTGGCATGGCGAATTCCGGCCCCCTTTGAATCGCCGGTTGATGTCGATTTACGCATCCGCTCCACCTCAAGTGGCCTGCAGGACGTCGGCACCCGGGATGGACTGCGGGTCCTGATGCAAGCCTGGGTTATCTGGAAAGTAAAATCAGACAACGACGACGTGCTGCGTTTCATCCGTGCCGTACAAAATCAGCCGGATGAAGCCGCCCGCCAGATCCGCACCTTTATTGGCTCGGCGCTGGAAACCACCGCCAGCAATTACGCGCTGTCGGATATCGTTAACGTCGACGGCAAAAAGGTCAAAATTGCCGAACTGGAAGAGCAGCTTCAGTCACAGCTTAAAAACCAGTTACTTAACAGCTATGGCATTGAGGTTATCCAGACCGGCATTGAACGCCTGACGCTGCCAGCCGTGACCTTAAACGCCACCGTTGACCGGATGCGCGCGGAACGTGAGACCATCGCCGCCGAACGCACGGCTGAAGGCAAACGGCTGGCGGCGGAAATCCATTCCAAAGCCGATCGCGACGCCCGTATTCTGGAAGCTGATGCCTCGGTAAAAGCCGCCGCCATCACCGCCGACGCCCAGCGCGACGCCGCCGGAATATACGGCAAAGCCTGGCACAGCGACCCGCAGCTCTATGACCTTCTGCGCTCGCTGGACACCCTGAGTTCGATCGTGAACTCCAGCACCCGTCTGGTGTTGAGGACGGATGCTGCCCCGTTTAAAACGCTGGTGCAGGAGCCGGGCCAGCCGCAAGAGAAGACGCAACCATGATGCCCGTCCGTACGCCGTGGGGGCAGTCTTATCGCATCGCTTTCTTCACGCTTTATGCCACGGCCATCATTGCCGCGTGTGTCTGGCTATTCTCCTGCATCCACCAGGTGTCGCCCGATAGCCGAGCGGTGGTCTATCAGTTCGGCAAACCGGTTCGCGTGGCTAATGCGGGGCTGCTGTTTGTCTGGCCCCATCCCATCGGCAGCATCGAGCGGGTGCCTGCCTCAGAACGGATTATGGAGCGAGAGGTCCTGATGCTGCGCCGCGGCGAACAATTAGATCTCGTCAACAGCTGGGATCGTGACGGTGATGCCGGTGCCGGGGCGGGATATCTCCTGACCGGCGATGAAGGGGTTGTGCAGCTGGATGTACGTGTGTTCTGGCGTGTCAGCGATCCCATCCGCTTTGCGCTCCAGCGTCCGCATATCGATCCGCTGATCGACCGCCTCGCCGAGCGGGCGGCAGCCGTTGTTGCAATGGAACGCAATCTGGATGCTATCCTGGTCGCACGACCTGAGACGCCGCAGAATGACCAGCACTCTGCCGAGGAACGACTCCGTCTGCGCAGCGATTTCAAACAGAATATGCAACAAAGCCTCGCGCGAATGCGTGCCAGCGGCAACGATCCGGGGGTAACCATTGAGCGGATCGATATTATTTCCTCACTGCCGGATAACGCCGTCGCGGCCTTCAATGCGGTACTGACCGCCAGCCAGCAGGCCGATCAGGCGATTGCTGCGGCGCGCACCGCCGCCACCTTGCGCACTCAGCAAGCGCAGCAACAGGCGGACCGCACTCTCCAGCAGGCAGAAGCCAGCCGCCAGGAAACGCTGGCCAAAGCCAGCACCGATACGCAACTCATCCTGCAACTCTCACAGGTCCTGCGTGATGGCACCGACGGCGGGATGTTGCAGCGGCTGTGGCGCGAAAAAGTCACCAAAATTCTGGCGCAGGCCGGACAGGTCATTACCGTCGCGCCTGGCGACGATAGCCGTCTGATCTTACAAGGTCTTATGCCGCAAGTAACCACCCCGCCTGCCAGCGAGAAACAGCCATGAGCCATCAGTGTAGTCACGGACATATTCACTTTAGCAACAGCTTGCAAACTCCGGCTGAACAGCGTCGCATGTCGCGCCAGCTCACGCTGGCAATGGTCACCATCGGGCTGCTGTTGTTAAGCCTGCTCTGGCGCGCGATGGCACCAAAGCAGCCAGCAATCAGCGATATTCTGGCGGGCGTCGCGTGGTTGCTGGTCGCTGTACCGGTGTTCCGCGCCGGATGGCACAGTTTACGTCACCCCGATCTCCACGGCGTCACTGACCAGCTGATCGTCCTGGCGATGCTCGGCGCATGGGCACTGGGCGACCTGATGACCGCCGCGTTACTGCCGGTTATCATGATTTTCGGCCATATCCTTGAAGAGCGCAGCGTGATGGGCACCCGCCAGGCCATTGCCGGCCTGAGTAAGCTGACGCACAGCCAGGCGAGACGCGTGCGGACCGATGGTTTGCTGGAAAGCATCAGCAGCCAGCATCTTAAACCTGGGGATATTGTTGAGGTCCGCGCGGGCGATCAAATCCCTGCCGATGGCCGAATCCTTTCCGGTCATGCCAGTCTGGACGTCGCCTCGATCACCGGCGAATCGGTGCCGGTTGAAGTCTCGGTGGGGATGGCCGTTTTCGGCGGTACACTGAATCTGAACGGTTTATTGCGCCTCGAAGTCACCCATACTGGCGAGCAATCGACGCTGGGTAAAGTCATCGCCCTGATGAAAGATGCCGAGCAGGCCAAACCGCCGATAACACGGATGCTGGAACGCTACGCCGGCCACTATCTGATCCTGGTGCTGTTGATTGCCGCTACCACCTGGTTTTTAACCTACAACAGCCAGGCCATGCTGGCAGTACTGGTTGCCGCATGCCCGTGTGCGCTGGTGTTATCGGCTCCGGCGACGTCAATGGCGGGGATCGCCGTCGCCGCCCGGCACGGGATCCTGATCCGCAATGCGGCATTTCTGGAGGAGCTGGCCGATGTCGACGCGCTGATTATTGATAAAACCGGCACATTGACCCAGGGCCGATTGCGGCTGGCCGAACTGAATCAGTCTACCGAACGCTCGCGCGAGGCCGTGTTGCAACTGGCCTCAGCACTGGGTGCCGTCAGCAATCACCCGGTCAGCCGGGCGCTGGTCGACGCCCGCCACAATCATAAAGCGATCCCACTGAGTGACGTGGAGGAAATTCACGGCCTGGGCGTTATTGCCATGACGGACGCAGGTCAGACGCTGCTGGGCCGACGCGAACTGTTTGAGCGTTACCGGGTCAGCGCCTCGCCGCTACCCAGCCATGACGGTCCAGTGGTCGGCCTTGCAGAAAATGGCGTGTTTCTCGGCTGGTTTCTGCTGGAGGATACCCTCCGTCCTGAAGCTCCCGAGGCAATGGCGACGCTGAAAATGCTGGGTATCGACCATCAGCTTCTGCTAACCGGCGATCGACAGATTGCCGCGCAGCGTGTGGCCCAACAGACCGGTATCAGTGAACTGGCCGCCGAAGTGCTTCCCGCCGAAAAACTCCAGAAGGTGCATCAGGCGGTGAATGAAGGCTGGCGGCCAATGGTAGTCGGTGACGGGGTAAACGACGCACTGGCGTTAAAAGCGGGTGCCGTCGGCATCGCGATGGGCAGCAACGGTGCCGATATCGCCCTGGCTTCGGCAGATGTGGTGTTAACCGGCAGCGATTTACGCCGCCTGGCGACTGCGGTGAGGCTGAGCAGGCAGTGTCGTTCCACGTTGCAGGTCAATGTGATTATCGGGCTGGGCTGGACGGTACTCATTGTTATCGCCGCTGCCCTGGGATTGCTCGGATCCTCCGGGGCATTGATTGCCGCGATACTGCATAACCTCAGCACGCTGCTGGTATTACTGAATACCGGCCGCTTACTGCAATTTAATGAAACGCTGTGATTCGTTTACCGCTATAAATCATTCAGGGGCGCCATGCCCCTGACTATCCCGAGTTTACGACTCACCCTTCTCCACCATCAGCGGTTCGAAGACCCTCACTTCCGGGCGCAGCAGCCCGTTTTGGCCCACTGCTCCAGAATCAAACCGCCTTCCGTGTGACACGACGCGCAGTCAGCGTTGTAGTCGTACACCTTCAGCCCGCGCTCATCCATGCAAAAATCCATGCGCCCGGTAATCATGTCGTGGCGACGACGCTGCCACGAAAGTCGTCATCGCGGCCAGAGGATTTTCGGGATATTAAACAGCGCCAGCAGGTTATCGTCCTTCATCACTTTATCGGATTCGTCCAACCTAATTTTTCCAGTTCAGGGAAGCAGGCGGCTAGCGAAAATCCTGTTGTTGTTGTCGTCTGCACATTGCCAACACTGTGGCAGAAGTGGCTTAATCGTACATCTCACAGATAAGATAATCGAAACGACAACACAACATCAGGAGTCAACATGAGCTTACAGGCACAGGCACTGGAATGGGGTCACGGTCCACGGACTTTCGAGGTTTTTCTGGAACCGACTTGCCCCTATTCGGTAAAGGCGTTCAACAAACTCGACGCACTGCTGGCCGCAGTTGGGGAAGATAACGTGACGGTAAAAATTCGTCTGCAATCGCAACCGTGGCACATGTTTTCTGGGGTGATCGTTCGCTACATTCTGGCGGCGTCGACCTTACCGGACGGCAGAGAAGCGGCGAAAAAAGTATTACAGGCGGTGGCCGATCATCGTGAAGAATTTGAATTCACCGACCATTGCAGCGGCCCGAATATGCAGGCCACGCCGCAGGATATTGTTGAACGTCTTGAGCGTTACAGCGGTGTGAACGTGAGCGAGCCGTTTGCGGTACCGGAATTACAAACCGTCATCAAATGGCATTGCAAATATGCCCGTCAGAACGGCATCCACGTGTCGCCAACCTTTATGGTGAATGGTCTGGTACAGCCGGATTTGGGCAGCGGGGATGACATTTCCGTGTGGGCCGCGCGGATAATGAGTTAATCGAAGCCCTGTGCCCGGCGGCGATGTCGCCTTGCCGGGCAGTCAGACGCTTACCCCACCACCACCGTTTTTGCTTCCAGATACGCCTGCATTCCCCATTTGCCCATTTCACGTCCCAGGCCGGAATGTTTCACGCCGCCAAACGGGGCTTTGGGCTCATGGGCCAGGGTGTTGACCATCACGCGACCGGACTCAATCTGCTGCGCGATACGCACGGCGCG
Source organism: Scandinavium manionii (assembly GCF_024764775.1). Lineage (NCBI taxonomy): Bacteria > Pseudomonadati > Pseudomonadota > Gammaproteobacteria > Enterobacterales > Enterobacteriaceae > Scandinavium > Scandinavium manionii. Next base: position 114,329 of record NZ_JALIGC010000036.1, read on the forward strand.
GTCGGTATTGCCACCCAGCACCATCGCATTCAGGCCATAATTCGTGTCGTTGGCAATCGCCAGCGCATCGGCGTCATCTTCGTAAGGAATCATCACCAGCACCGGGCCAAAGATTTCTTCACGGGCGATGCGCATCTGGTTATGCCCGACAAACACCGTCGGCTTCACGCCCCAGCCTTTTTCCATGCCCGCCGGACGCCCTTCGCCGCCCACCAGCAGTTTCGCACCTTCTTCCACGCCCAGACGAATGTAGTCCTGCACGCGCTGCCACTGTTTACGGCTGACCATCGGGCCGATTTCAGTATTGTCGTCGCGCGGATCGCCGGACTGCACCTGGCCCACCGCATGGGCAAACGCCTGCTCAAATTCGGCCTGGCGGCTGCGCGGAACCAGAATACGCGTCCCGGCAATGCACGCCTGCCCGCTGTTCATAAAGCCTGCCGCCAGCGCCAGCGGGACGGCTTTTTCGATATCGGCATCATCAAGAATAACCGTCGGCGATTTCCCACCCAACTCCAGCGTGACGCGCTTCAGCGATTGCGCGCTGCTTTCGACAATGTGTTTGCCCACCGCCGTTGAACCGGTGAAGGAAATTTTCGCGATATCCGGATGACGGTTAATCACGTCGCCCACCACCTCCCCGCGCCCGGTGATGATGTTAAACACGCCCGCCGGAATGTTCGCCTCGTGCAGCGCTTCGGTCACAATCTGCGTCTGCATGGCGCTCATTTCACTCGGTTTGATAACGGCGGTGCAGCCTGCGGCCATCGCCGTTGCCAGCTTGTTGCAGATAAACCCGGCGTCGCTGTTCCACGGCGTGATCAGCCCCGCCACGCCGACCGGCGTCATGATCACCTGCGCGCTGCCCGCCTGCTCCACAAACTCAAATTCTTCCAGGGTTTCAATCGCCTGAGCGATAACGTCTGCCGGATATTGCGCCATCCAGCGGCCCCTAGCCTGAGGTGCGCCGTATTCGGTAACGATAGCCTCCAGCAGTTCGTCCTCACGCGCGGCGACCGCTTTATGCATACGTTTCAGCACTGCGATACGCTCGTCTTTGGTGGTACGCAACCAACCCGCAAACGCGGCTTTCGCCGCAGCAATCGCCCGCTCAGCGTCCACTTCATCCGCCAGACGCACGGTGCCAATCACCGCTTCGGTGGCTGGGTTAAACAGCTCAAAGCGCTCTTCGCCGTGCGGGGTAACGAATTCGCCGTTGATATAGATGGTGTCGATGTGCTGCATGGTGTTCTCCACGTATTCTGTTTTTCAGTGTGTGGAAGGAGTATAGAAACGGATGACCGCTACGATAAGAGGGTCTATCCTGTACGGACTGTACCGAAAATCGGGATAATCTATGCATCGTAGTGGATTCACTGAGCTGGAAGTGGTGCTCGCCGTCGCGCACCGCCAGAGTTTTCGCGCCGCCGCACGGGAGCTTGGCATGTCGGCGACCGCGGTCAGCAACGCCGTCGCCGGGCTGGAAAGCCGCCTGAAGGTTCGGCTGTTTAACCGTTCGACGCGCAGCGTGGCGCTGACGCCTGCGGGTGAGCGCTATGTCGAACGCATCGCGCCCGCGCTGGCGGAAATTCAGCGCGCGTCGGAAGAGATTACCGCCGTGCCGGACACGCCAACCGGCACACTGCGCATCAACGCTCCGCAGGAGAGCGTGGCGCTGCTGTACGAACCGTTGATTGAGGAATATCTGCAACGTTATCCACAGATGCGCCTGGAAATCACCAGCGAATCGCGGATGGTGGATATCGTGGCGGAAGGCTACGACGCGGGTATTCGACTCGAAGAATCCGTGCCGCAGGACATGATTGCGGTGCCGCTGACGCCGGACATTCGCATGCTGGTCGTCGCCACGCCAGCGTATCTGGCCGCACATGGCACACCGCTGTCGCCGGACGATCTGCTTCAGCATCAAAGCGTCGGGATGCGCATGGCGCACGGCGGGATTTACCACTGGGAGCTGGAACGCCATCAGCAGAAATTCTCCGTCAACGTGCCGCCGCGCATCGTGCTCAATGAAATGCGCGCCATCCGCCACGCCGCGCTGAGCGGCATCGGGCTGGCATTTATTTCAGACCTGTTTGTGCGGGACGATATCGCCGCAGGGCGACTGGTCAGCGTGATGGCCGAGTGGTGTCAGCCGTTTGGCGGATTACGTCTTTACTACCCCGGCAGACGTCACGTCCCACCGGGGTTAAAAGCGTTTATCGATCTCGTGCATGAGATCCGTGACAGAGCACCTACGCCTTAAACAGCCAACAGGCGACGAAATGGCGCGGAGAAATTTCCTGCATCGGCGGTTCCTGCTGCTGGCACACCGGCATTACGTGCGGACAGCGGCTGCAAAAACGGCAGCCGTTAATCTCTGCAGTCGGGCTTGGGATCTCGCCTTTCAGCCCGCCGAGTTCCAGATTTCGCACGCGCGGATCGGGCTGCGGCACCGAAGCCAGCAGCGCCCGGGTGTACGGGTGCGTCGGATGGCGATACAGTTCCTCCGCATCCGCCACTTCCACCAGCTTGCCGAGGTACATCACGCCGATCCGACTGGAGATGTGGCGCACCATCGACAAATCATGAGCGATAAACAGGTACGTCAGCCCTAATTCCTGTTGTAAATCTTGCAGAATATTCACCACCTGCGCCTGCACCGATACATCCAGCGCCGACAGCGGCTCATCGCACAGCACAAACTCCGGACGCACCGACAGCGCACGCGCGATGCTGATCCTTTGACGCTGACCGCCGCTGAACTCATGCGGGAAACGCTGCAAATGCTCCTGCTTAAGTCCCACCTTGTACAACAACTCTTCGGCGCGTTCACGCTGCGCCTGCTTATCGTAGCCGTGGATTTGCATCGGTTCGGCAACCAGCTGCTGGACGGTCATACCGGGGTTCAGCGAGGAATACGGGTCCTGAAAAATGGCCTGCATCCGGCGGCGCAGCGGTTTGAGGGTTTTCTCTGAGGCGTGGGCAATCTCCTGCCCGGCAAAGGAAATCTCGCCGGAAGTGATATCAAACAGCCGCAGCATGGCACGCCCGAGAGTCGATTTTCCGCAGCCGGACTCCCCCACCAGACCGAAAGTCTCACCCGGCATAATGTCGAAACTGACGCCGTCGACGGCTTTAACCACACGCCCTTTGCTCAGCCAGCCGCCGTTCAGCGCGTAGTGCTTACGCAGGTCGCGAACACGAATTAACGGTTCATGGCTCATGCCTGAATCTCCTTATCCTGCCACAGCCAGCACGCGGTGCGGTGGCCCTCAGCGTTCGAATAAAACGGTGGCGGCGTGTCGCATTGCGCCATCTTCTGCGGGCAGCGCTCGGCAAACGGGCAGCCGGTGGGCGGGTTGAGTAACCCCGGCGGCGAGCCTTCAATCGGCGACAAACGGTGTTCCGGGTCGTCGGCGCGCGGCAGTGACGCCAGCAGGCCGCGGGTGTACGGATGCAAAGGCCGCCAGAAAATATCTTCGACGCTGCCCTCCTCCATCACCTGCCCGCCGTACATCACCACGACGCGGCTGCACACCTGCGCCACCACGCCAAGATCGTGCGTGACCAGCAAAATGGCGGTGCCGGTTTCCTGTTGCAGCGATTTTAGCAGCCGCAGGATCTGCGCCTGAATAGTGACGTCCAGCGCGGTGGTCGGTTCGTCGGCAATCAGCAGTTCAGGGTTGCAGGAGAGCGCGATGGCGATCATCACGCGCTGGCGCATCCCGCCGCTGAACTCGTGCGGATATTGGGAGAAACGGCTGGCAGCATCGGCGATCCCGACGCGGGTCAGCATGTCGATGGCCCTGGATTTCGCCTCGCGCTTCGACAGGCCTTTATTGCGGATCAGGATCTCGCTCATCTGACGGCCAATAGTCAGCACCGGGTTCAGCGCGGTCATGGGATCCTGAAAGATCATCGCGATATCGTTCCCGCGAATTCTGCGCATCTGCTCCGGCGTTTTACGCGCCAGATCTTCACCGCGAAAACGAATGCTGCCGCCAGTAATTTGGCCATTGTTGCCGAGCAGTTGAATCACCGATTTACAGGTGACGCTTTTGCCGCAGCCGGATTCCCCGACGATGCCGACCAGTTCGCCCGGCTTCAGCGCAAAACTCACGCCGCGCACCGAATGTACTTCGCCGTCACGGGTGAAGAACGATGTTCGCAGGTTGTCGAGTTCCAGTAAGTTATGCATCGCGATTGGCTCCCGGCTCGAAGGCGGTACGGAACACGTCGCCCAGCACGTTAAAACTGAATACCGTCAACAGGATAAGCACACCGGGGAACATCGCCAGCCAGGTGGCTTCCCCGATGTACGACTGTGCGTTGTTGAGCATGCTGCCCCACGATGCCGCGGGCTGTTGCACGCCGAGACCCAAAAAGCTCAGCGTCGATTCCATCAATATGGCCGACGCGATATTGAGCGTCGCGGAGACGATGATCGTCGGCAACACGCCGGGTATGATGTGCCGCGCGATAATGCGTAACGGATGCTCGCCGGACGCCCTGGCGTAAAGCACGTATTCGCGCTCCTTCACCGACAGCGTTTCGGCGCGGATCAGACGCGACATATTCATCCACGTCAACAGGCTGATAATCATGATGATGTTGTCCACGCCGGGCTTGAGATAGGCGTTGAGTACCAACAGCAGAAAGAACGCCGGGATCGCCAACAGAATATCGACGGCGCGCATCATGATGTTGTCTATCCAGCCGCCAAAATAGCCGCTCACAGTACCGACGACGGTGCCAATCAGCGTGGAAAACAGCATCACCATAAAGCTGACCATCAGCGAAATCTGGCCGCCGTACAGCGCGCGCGTAAGGTAATCGCGACCGTATTCGTCGGTGCCGAACCAGTGCGCGGCATCGGGCGGCAGCAGGCGTGCACCAAGCGACATCTGATCCGGATCGTAAGGACTGAACCCCGCAGCCAGCGCCGCGAGGATGAAAATAAAGAGCACCAAAAGGGAGAACTGCGCCGGACGATTGCGGCGCAGCTGGTGACGTACGTTTTGCCAGCGTCTGCTCATCGGCGGTTACCTCTGGGTACGAATGCGGGGATCGGCGAAGCGATACAGCAGATCTGCCAGCAGGTTGCCGACGATCAGCATTAACGACGACAGCAAAATGATCGCCATGATCAGCGGGTAGTCGAGCGAGGAGATCGCCTGAATGCCCAGCAGCCCCATGCCCGGCCACGAGAACACGCTTTCGGTGACGTACGCGCCCACCACCATTTCGCCAAATGACAGGCCAAACAGGGTGATGACCGGCAGTAGCACGTTTTTCATTACGTGGCGAAACAGAATGGTGCGATACGTTGCGCCATACGCCAGCTGGGTTTGCACATAGTCCGCCGAGAGCTGGCTGATGGTATTGGAACGCACGTAGCGCACGTAGGTCGACAGGTTGTAGAAGGTCAGCGCGATACACGGCAGCACGCCGTGGCGCACGACGTCGAGCCAGTTGTCTTCCACGCCGATAGTGCGCATTCCCATGCTCGGCAGCCAGTTGAGCTGCACCGCAAACACCGTGATCAGCAATATGCCGAACCAGAAAATCGGCACCGATATACCGATATAAGCAAACAGGTTGAGGACGTGATCGAGCCAGCGATGTTTAAACGCACCGGCCAGCAGGCCGAGCGGCACCGCCAGCACGATAGCCAACAGCAGCGACGCGCCCATCAGGCCAAGCGTGGCGGGCATACGTTCGACAATCATCTCCAGCACCGGGCGGTGATAAATCAGCGAGTAGCCCAGGTCACCCTGAAACAGGTTTTTCAGCCACAGGAAGTACTGCGTCACCAACGGTTTATCCAGCCCGAGACTCTGGCGGATACGCTCGATATCCTCCGGGGCCATGCGCGGCGTGATGTACGCTTGCACGGGATCGCCCGGCGCGAGTTTCACCAGCAAAAAAGCAACCAGTGAAATAAAGAAAAGCATCGGCAGCAGTTGCAGCAGCCGACGCGTTAGCATTGCGTTCACGACATTCCCTTCACAAAAAAGCCCCCATCCTGGGTGACACCGTTATTTTAAGGTTTTGATATTCGGGGCGACCACCGGGTCTGGCCTCCCTCCGGGAACCAGATCCCGGCGTTTCCCCGTATTCATTACCTGAGATAAACGGTGTCACCCTTGCGGGGGCTAAGCGCATTATTTTTGGTAGATTTTCGACAGATCCTGGAACATATACACCGGCTTCGGTTCGGCCTCTTTGGTGCCGGCAAAACGCTTGTCGACGGCCACGGTGGCGTTGGTGTACGCAATCGGGTAGTAGGTCATGTCGTTCGCAACGGTCTGCTGGATTTGCTTGTAGATTTCACCACGTTTGGCCACATCGGTTTCAATCGCGCCTTTATCCCACAGCGCATCGAACTGCGGATTTTTGTAATGCGCGTAGTTGTAGGCTTCGTTGCTCATGAACAGCGATTTATAGCCGTCCGGCTCCGCGCCCATGATGTAACCCCCGAGGTTCAGCTCCCACGCCGTGCTTTGCATATCGAGGCTGCGTTGCGACATCGCGTTCGCATCCAGCGGCATCAGCTCAACGTTAATGCCTAACGCTTTCAGCTGCTGCTGGATATAGAGGCTCATGCTCTCCTGGGTTTTGTTGGTGTTCACGTAGGCCAGACGCAGTTTGAGATTGGCTGGCGCGCCGGAGGCTTTCAGCAGGTCTTTGGCTTTTTGCAGGTCATATTTGTACTGTTCGACGTCGTCAGAATGGTACAGGGTGTCTGGCGTCAGGAATGAGGTTGCCGGTTTGGCGTAGTCCTGAGAGGTAAACGCGGTAGTGACCAGGTCGTCTTTGTTGATGCCGTACGCAATCGCCTGACGCAGCGCTTTGCTCTTCATCACCGGTACGTTCTGGTTGAACGTCATGTACGCCAGACGCCCTTCCGGGTAAACCACAAAGTCGAATTTGCCGGTGCTTTTCAGGCGCGACACGTCCTGCGGATCGACCATCTTCATGTTGATCTCGCCGTTTTGCAGCGCCAGGTTGGCGGAGTTGCTGTCTTTGGCGAAACGGTAAGTAACGGAATCAAGCTTTGCTTTGCCGTTCCAGTAATCGTCAAAACGCGTCAGAGCGTAATACTGTCCCGCGCGGTATTCCTTGAATTTGAATGGTCCGGAACCGACCGGCGCATCATTTTTACTGCTCTTTTCCAGGTCGCTTTCATTGGCGAACACGTGCTGCGGAATCGGGTAAATCTGCACCAGGGTGCCAACAAACGCCGCGCTGACCTGCGGCAGAGTGAATTTCACCGTCAGATCATCGACTTTACTGACCTGTACCGGTTTGCCACCGAACATGAACATGCTGCGGAAGAAGCTGTGCTGCTTTTCGTCCAGCAGCTTATTGAAGGTGAACACCACGTCATCGGCGGTCAGTGGCTGGCCGTCCTGCCATTTCAGATTCGGTTTCAGCTTCAGGGTGTAGCTAAGATTATCAGCAGAAGGCGTCAGGCTTTCTGCCAGACCCCATTCAATTTTTCCGTCGTTGTAGCTGTAGAGCGGCGCATACAGCGCCTGCATGATGGTCAGCGTGGTGCGGTCGCTAGCGTAAATTGGGTTCACCGCCAGCGGATCGCCGGAGGTAATGCCAATAATCAGCGAGCCGCCGTCTTTCGGTGCGGCATTCTGATTGGCGGCAGGAGCGTTTACGGTGTCATTATTTTTTGCGTCGTCGCATCCAGCGAGACCTAAGGCCAGCGACATCATCGCGGCGGAGAAAACCAACTTGCGCATGCTTTATTAACTCCTTGCCATCATTATTATTGTCTGCCAACGGGCGCAGTTCAGCGCGCATATTGGAGCCTTTCCCACACGATTTGAAATGCGATTTTCGCTTAAGCTTATATCCGTATTGATCTATATAAGATGTTTTTAAAATAAGCCGTTAAGGCCATCACGACTCTGAATGCTAAAGCTCGGCTTTATCACCTGCTACACTCCTGCTTTTGTTCCCCTAAATTATTCGAGTTGCAGGAAGGCGGCAAAAGAGCGAATCCCCAGTCACTTACTTAAGTAAGTGACTAAGGTGAGAGAGTGCAGCCAACGCACCTGCGGCTCGAAGAATGACGGGGAAATACCTCAAACAACAGGGTGGTTTATCTATGTCTAAGAATGATTATCAACCTCCGAAAGTCTGGGAGTGGAAGCAAAACAACGGCGGCGCGTTCGCCAATATTAACCGTCCGGTTTCTGGCCCGACGCACGAGAAAGCGCTGCCGGTGGGCACGCACCCGCTACAGCTTTATTCACTGGGTACGCCGAACGGGCAGAAAGTGACGATTATGCTCGAAGAGCTGCTGGCGCTCGGCGTGACAGGCGCGGAGTACGACGCGTGGATGATCCGCATTGGCGACGGCGATCAGTTCTCCAGCGGGTTTGTCGACGTGAACCCGAACTCAAAAATTCCGGCACTGAGCGATCATTCGGTGAACCCGCCGCTGCGCGTGTTTGAATCCGGATCGATCCTGCTGTATCTGGCGGAGAAATTCGGCCACTTCCTGCCGAAGGATCCGGCGGGCCGTACCGAAGCGCTGAATTGGCTGTTCTGGCTGCAGGGCGCGGCCCCGATCCTCGGCGGCGGATTTGGTCACTTTTATAACTACGCCCCGGTCAAAATTGAGTACGCCATCGACCGCTACGCCATGGAAGCCAAGCGTCAGCTCGACGTGCTGGATAAACAGCTGGCGCGCGGTCGTTATGTGGCGGGCGAGGAGTACACCATTGCTGATATGGCGATTTGGCCGTGGTATGGCAACGTGGTACTGGGCGCGGTGTACAACGCGGCGGAATTCCTTGATGCCGGTAGCTACAAAAACGTGCTGCGCTGGGCGCAGGACGTAGGCAATCGTCCGGCGGTAAAACGCGGGCGCATCGTCAACCGCGCCCAAGGGCCGCTGAACGAGCAGCTGCATGAGCGTCACTCTGCCAGTGATTTCGACACCAACACAGAAGATAAACGCCAGGGCTAAGCCCTTCCCGTCGACCGGGCGTCATTGCCCGGTCACTTTTTTTTCACTGTATATTTACACGTCAATACATTATTAGTATGAATATGTCTTCCTCTGGCATATGGCATCTAAATGTCTGAAATCGCCCTGAAACAACAGATCCAGAATCTGAAGAAGCATAACGCCCGGTTGCTACGCATTGCCCGTGATGCAAAGAGCAAGCTCAGTGCTGCGCTCGATGGCACCGGTCTGTGTTTATGGCAACTGGATATTCCCAGCGGAAAATTAATTATTTTTAACCGCCGCTGGGGCGCGATGCTCGGTTATCAACCGAAAGCCCTGAGCGCCCATTTTGACGTGTGGCGGGAACACCTGCATCCGGAAGACCGCCAGCAGGTTCTCGATGCCTTTTACAGTCATCTGGAAGGCAGAGCGCCCTATTACGAAGCCTTGCATCGGATGCAGCACAAAAACGGCACCGTCAGCTGGGTGTTAGATCGCGGGCGCGTGAGCGAGTGGGATGATGACGGCAAACCACTGAAGGTCACAGGCACCCATATCGACATGACCAAGGAGAAGCAGTACGAAGAACAGCTTTCCCTGCTCGCCAATCACGACCCGCTTACCGGGCTCGCCAATCGCCATGCGCTGTTAAAACACTTCGCGCAGATGCAGCGGAACGATGCCATGTGCGTGGCGTTTATCGATCTGGATGATTTTAAAGCAGTGAATGACCGGTTTGGCCATCGCTGCGGTGACGAGCTTCTCATTCAGCTTAGCAAGCGCCTGCGTGACGCCTGCCCGCCGGGTGCCGTCGTTGGGCGGCTGGGGGGCGATGAGTTTGTGCTGCTACTGCCGTTTTCGCTCAACAGCCTGCTTATCTGGAGCACCGCGCACAACTGTCTGCGCGCGGCGTTGACGCCGTTCGAACTGGTCAGCGGCACCGCCTCGGTAGGCGCATCGATAGGCATTAATGAAGTGCTGCACGGCGACGATTTTAACGACGCGCTTCTGCGGGCTGACATCTCGATGTATCAGATTAAACACACAGGCAAAAACGGCGCGGCCATTGGGCAGACACTGATTTCCCTTTCCGCTGACTGATTAGCACTCGTCGCGATAACCCACCATCATTTTGAGCATGTCCCAGCAATTGTCAGAAAGCGACCCATTCAGGAAAAGTCGTGGATTTTTCGCGGGGTTCCATTGCCGCAGGTGCAATAGATTCCTCGTTATCGGCAGATCCTTGAGAATCCCTAACGTTTTGTGATTATTTTTTTGTGAAACTTTTACGTCAGGTAGCGATTGAACCAGCCGAGGGTGCGTTTCCACGCCAACTCAGCCGCCGTCGGGTCATAGCGTGGAGTCGAATCATTGTGAAAACCGTGGTTCACGCCGGGATAAACGTAACCTTCATACACCTTATCATTCGCTTTCAGCGCCTGTTCGTATGCGGGCCAGCCGTCAGTAATGCCTTTATCCAGCGCGGCGTAATGCAATAACAGAGGTGCCTTGATTTTCGGCACATCGGCAACCGGCGGCTGGCGACCGTAGAACGGCACCGCGCATGAAAGCTCCGGGTAGGCCACAGCCGCGGCGTTGCAGACGCCACCGCCGTAGCAAAAACCGGTGATCCCGACTTTGCCCGTGGCCTGCGGATGCGTTTGCATAAACTCAATGGCGGCGAAAAAGTCGTTCATAAGTTTGGTTGGGTCGACCTGCTGCTGTAACGCACGTCCTTCGTCGTCGTTGCCCGGATATCCGCCTACCGACGTCAGCCCGTCCGGCGCCAGGGCGATAAACCCGGCTTTAGCGACGCGTCGCGCTACGTCCTCAATGTACGGATTCAGACCGCGATTCTCATGCACCACCACCACCGCCGGGAATTTCCCGCTTCCGCCCGTCGGAGTGACCAGATAACCGCGCACTGTGCCGTGTCCGTTCGCCGAAGGGTATTCGATGTATTCCGGTTTGATAGCCGGATCGGTGAATTCCACCTGCTCCGCCAGCGCGTAATTGGGTTTGAGCAGGTTAAATAACGCCAGCGCCGTGAGGCCACCGACGGCATATTTCCCCGCCATTTGCAGGAATTCACGCTTGGTGATTTTGCCGTGAGCGTAGTAATCGTAGTAATCCAGCAACGCCTGTGGAAAGTCCTTCGCCGTTAGTCGGGTCATCGGGGTTCTCCCTTATTAATCGTCAGCAGTGTGATCGCCCGAACTTACCGGAACATTTTCAGGCGCTAGTATAGAAACGTCGTTTCAAAATATAGACCAGAAGGAGCTTCCATGTCCTGGCTCGCCAGTTCCGAACGTTATCAACAGATGCAGTATCGCTATTGTGGCAACAGCGGGTTGCAGCTTCCCGCGTTATCGCTGGGGTTGTGGCACAATTTTGGTCACATTCAGTCGCTCGATTCCCAACGCGCACTGCTGCGTAAAGCCTTTGATTTAGGCATTACCCATTTTGACCTCGCCAACAACTACGGGCCGCCGCCGGGCAGCGCCGAGGAGAACTTTGGTCGTCTGCTGCGTGAAGATTTCGCCGCCTGGCGCGATGAACTGATTATCTCTACCAAAGCGGGATACGACATGTGGCCCGGCCCCTACGGCTCCGGCGGTTCGCGCAAGTATTTGCTGGCGAGCCTCGACCAAAGTCTGAAGCGCATGGGCCTGGAGTACGTCGACATTTTCTATTCTCACCGCGTCGATGAGAAAACGCCGATGGAAGAAACCGCTGCGGCGCTGGCTCAGGCGGTGCAGAGCGGCAAGGCGCTGTATATCGGCATCTCGTCGTATTCCACCGAGCGCACTCAGCAAATGGTGGGTCTGCTGCGCGAGTGGAAAATCCCGCTACTGATTCATCAGCCTTCGTACAACCTGCTGAACCGCTGGGTGGATAACACCGGGCTGCTGGATACGCTGGAAAATAACGGCGTCGGCTGCATCGCCTTTACGCCGCTGGCGCAGGGTCTGCTGACGGGTAAATACCTGAACGGGATCCCGGACGGGTCGCGGATGCAGACTGAAGGCAAGAAAGCGCGCGGGCTGACGGAAAATATGCTCAGCGAGAGTAATTTGCAGAGCTTGCGTCTGTTGCAGGAAATGGCGCAGTCACGCGGGCAAAGCATGGCGCAAATGGCGCTGAGCTGGCTGCTGAAGGACAACCGGGTGACGTCGGTGCTGATTGGCGCGAGCCGCCCGGAGCAGCTGGAGGAGAACGTACAGGCGCTGAATAATCTGACCTTTACGCCGCAGGAGCTGGCGCAGATTGACCAGCACGTGGCGGACGGGCAACTGAATCTTTGGCAGGCGTCGTCGGATAAGTAACGTGGGATGCCTGTCATCCTGTGCGGTCTTTGCCCCCTCTCCCTAAAGGGAGAGAGGGCGATAAGACTCGCCCTACACTGCCAGCGGATCAACCTGTGGCCGCTGATACTCCGGCCACACCAGCGCCACCAGGTCCGGGTAAGCATGTAAACTAAATTCCCTAAAACACTGCTGCAGGTTCAACACGTCGAGGTCACCCCGCGGGACTTTTTCCCCGTTAAGACAGCGTTTTTTTATATTGTCGTAATATTTATACACTGCCGAATTGAGATCACTGCAGCGTCGCTGGGCCTCAAATAAGCCCGCCGTAGCATTTAATTCGGTGATACTCATCCGCTTTATTGTGGCGTGAAGAAAATCAATATATTCATGATTTACCCGCCAGTACCATATCGGTGTTATCGCGTTCATGAGCATCGAAAAATGGTCTTCACCCTCTTCTTTACTCAGCAATTTCACCTGAACAGGCAGCGTTTTTTCTTCCACCACGTCGTTTTTAAACAGACCAGAGATAACGCAAAGAATAACAACCGTCAGCAATAGCAGGGCTATCACAAAATAGATAATACTGTTCATGGTTGGCTCCATTTTTTTTGATTTTAAATTTACCCCATGATATTGTCAACGAACCTCACACCTTTATCGCCCTTATCCTGTTGAAACCAAAAGGACATCAGGCATGATACCCGAGTCGCTGATTCCGGCCCGCTTTCACATTTCCGGCGCAGAGCAAAATACCGATACAGCAGAAAATAACGCTGATTTAACTCAGGGAAAGATGTCCCTCGATAATATCGCCGAAGATATATTCGCCGCGCCGGTTCGTCACGGCCAATCGCGCAATATACTGCTGGAGGAGCGTGACCGCCATATTAAAGACCGGCTGTTTCGGGCGGTTAAAATAGAAGCATTTGTACGCGTACTCAACGACCTGCAATGGCAAGGCGAATTAGACAGCCAGGAATTAAGTCAAATTATCGCCGAATACACCGACAAAATTAATAAAGCCGGAAACGAAATTTGGCTTAATTTGATTACATGCGAAAAAGCCTCCCCTCTTTTTTATGATTTTCAGGGCGAATAAAAATGAAAGAGAGTGAAGATAATAATGTCTATTTGACTTTGGACGACAGAAACAGCGACGCCGTCATTCTGAAGCATAATCTTCAGGCGCTAAAAAATGAAAAGAATGCTGTGATTGAAGAGACAGCCAAAGCGCTGGTGTCGATTCCCGCAGCGCTGGTCCGTATGAAGTGGCAGTACCGCCGGGAGATTTACGCCTTCCAGGTGAAAGAAGAGATCTACGGCGCGGCGCTGGCCGAGATAATGACCCGAAATCCGCAGCTAAAAGAGAAGATCCTCGCGCATGTTGAAGCGAGCTATCAGCATATTTTGGCCCGCGAAACCGCCACCTTGCGCCTGACGCGCAAACTCGCTGACGGTAATTGCCGCACCGCCAGCGTTAATATTGTGGCACCGGAAGAAAACCTCCCGTCGCCAGTCGCTAAAAAAGCCTGATTACACCAGCCTGAAGATGGAAATCGCCGTCTTCAGCTCGCCGGTTTGTCGCTGTTGCTGCTGCGCCACCTGCATGGTCATTCCGGCCTGCTCCACCTGACGCGATCCCCGTTGCGTGCTTTCCACCGAGGCGGCAATTAGCTGACGAATGGCGGTGAGAAAAATGAGGTGGCGAGAAGAGGAAGCTGTGCTGAGTAAAGTCGCCAGGGTCATACTGGACTCCCATGCTATACAGGGGATGTTATGCCCCGTTTTCACGGTGCTTTTTTATGATGTTCCTGAATAAGCGTAGAGAGGTTTGTCGCGCCTGCCAGTGACGACCAACAAAAATGCGGGCGGCTTTCAGATGAGAAAAAACACGATACATCAGCGAGTTAACAATTTTACTTAAGGTATAAAAAAACCGGCGAGAGGCCGGTTCTTTCATTAATGATGCCGCTTATTTTTTCGCGGCGGCGTGTTCTTCACCGACCAGGCCAATTTTCAGATATCCCGCCTGATGCAGAGTATCCATCACCTTCATCATCGTCTCGTAGTTTACGGTTTTATCCGCACGGAAGAAGATGGTGGTGTCTTTCTTGCCTTCGGTCAGCGTGTTAATCGCATTCACCATGGTGTCGTCGGTTACCGGATCGTTGCCGAGGAACATAGTGTTATCCGCTTTCACCGACAGATACACCGGCTTTTCCGGACGCGGCTGCGGCTGGCTGGAGGACGCCGGCAGGTTCACTTTCACATCAACGGTCGCCAGCGGAGCCGCCACCATGAAGATGATCAGCAGTACCAACATGACATCGATAAACGGCGTCACGTTGATTTCATGCATTTCGCCGTTATCGTCCAGATTTTCGTTTAGACGCATTGCCATTGGTTATCACCCTACCCGTAATTTCTGGGCGGTACGCACCGGCTGAGCGCCGCTGTTGTTCAGGTCAAGGTCACGGCTTTGCAGCAGCAGAACCTGCGCCGCCACATCACCGAGCAGCGCTTTGTGGCTGCCAATCATGCGGGCGAAAATGTTGTAGATAACCACGGCAGGGATGGCGGCGAACAGGCCAATGGCGGTCGCCAACAGCGCTTCTGCGATACCCGGCGCGACAACGGCCAGGTTAGTGGTCTGGGTCTGGGCGATACCGATGAAGCTGTTCATGATGCCCCATACGGTGCCGAACAGACCGATAAACGGTGAAATCGCACCGATTGTTGCCAGATAACCGTTACCACGACCCATATGACGACCGGCGGCAGCGACGCGGCGCTCCAGACGGAAACCGGTACGTTCTTTAATACCTTCGTTGTCTTCGGCACCTTCAGAAAGTTCCAGTTCGTTCTGCGCTTCGTTCAGCAACTGAAGGCTGAGGCTTTTCGCCGGGAATGCGGTGGCAATTTCGCTGGCCTGATTCAAAGAGCGGGCTTCGCCCAGCTGCTGCTGCTCACGCTTGAGGCGGCGTTTTTGCGACAGCAGTTCGGTACTTTTGCTGAAGAAAATTGCCCAGGTGACAACCGATGCCAGAATCAGGCCGATCATGACCACCTTAACTACGATGTCGGCATGATGATACATACCCCAAACGGAGAGATCCGCCTGCATCAAATTATTACCCACTCTGTATCTCCAGGATCTAAATCACAAAATCTGAGCGTAATAATATCAAAACGTCGTCGAATTGATAGTCGTTCTCATTACTATTTACATATTGACGCAATCATCACTAACTTTCATTGCGCTCACGCAGTAAAAAAGGTGCTTTGCCATATTCTGGCAAAATTTTCTGCTTAATCTGTTCGCACAAGGTACAACCCGAAACAATCATGTTAGTTTAGACGTCCAGACGTATAAAAACAGGTAACAAAAACATGTCCAAAGAACAACTTGATACCGTGCTGGTGAATGCTGGCCGCAGTAAAAAATACACCCAGGGTTCGGTGAACAGCGTAATTCAGCGCGCGTCATCCCTCGTTTTCGAGACCGTTGAAGCCAAGAAACAGGCCACCCGCAACCGCGCCAAAGGCGAGCTGTTTTATGGTCGTCGTGGCACCCTGACCCACTTCTCTTTGCAGGAAGCGATGTGCGAACTGGAAGGCGGCGCTGGCTGTGCTCTGTTCCCGTGCGGCGCGGCTGCAGTGGCCAACACGATTCTGGCGTTTGTCGAACAGGGCGATCACGTGCTGATGACCAACAGCGCCTACGAACCGAGCCAGGATTTCTGCACCAAAATCCTCGCCAAACTCGGCGTCACCACCGGCTGGTTCGACCCGCTTATTGGCGCCGGTATTGCCGACCTGATTCAGCCCAACACCAAAGTGGTGTTCCTGGAATCCCCGGGCTCCATCACCATGGAAGTGCATGACGTTCCGGCCATTGTCAGCGCCGTACGCAGCAAAGCGCCTGACGCCATCATCATGATCGATAACACCTGGGCCGCGGGCGTACTGTTTAAAGCACTCGAATTTGATATCGATATTTCGATTCAGGCCGCCACCAAATACCTGATGGGCCATTCCGATGGCATGATTGGCACCGCCGTTTCCAATGCTCGCTGCTGGGATCAGCTACGCGAAAACGCCTATCTGATGGGGCAAATGGTGGATGCCGATACCGCGTATATGACCAGCCGTGGCTTGCGTACGCTCGGTGTGCGTCTGCGTCAGCATCACGAAAGCAGCCTGAAAATTGCCGAATGGCTGGCTGAGCATCCGCAGGTTGAACGCGTCAATCACCCGGCGCTACCGGGCAGTAAAGGTCATGAGTTCTGGAAACGAGACTTTACGGGCAGCAGCGGCCTGTTCTCCTTCGTGCTCAAAAAGCGCCTGAACGATAGCGAGCTGGCGGCGTATTTCGATAACTTTACGCTGTTCAGCATGGCCTATTCCTGGGGCGGCTTCGAGTCACTTATTCTGCCGACGCAGCCAGAGCAGCTGGCGGACATTCGCCCCAACGGCAAGCCAGACTTCAGCGGCACGCTGATTCGTTTGCACATTGGTTTAGAGAATGTTGACGATCTTCTTGTGGATTTATCGGCCGGTTTCGAGCGCATCGCGTAAAGTAGCAACCTGATGGACACAATTTCAGACAGTCCCTGCAAAAACTGCCGGAATTGTTGCGCCTGGAATCAAGGCATCCCGGGCAATTCAGGAGTACAATACACTCAGAAAATGTCAGTCCACAGGAAAGTCCATGGTTGTTATCCAGGAGATTGCCGCCGCACTCTGGCAGCATGATTTTGCCGCGCTGGCGGATCCCCACGTTGTGGGTATTGTTTATCTGGTGATGTTCGCCACGCTGTTTTTAGAAAACGGCCTGCTGCCCGCGTCTTTCTTGCCGGGAGATAGCCTGTTGCTGCTCGCCGGTGCGCTGATCGCCAAAGGCGTGATGGATTTTGTGCCGACCCTCGCTATTCTGACCGCCGCCGCCAGTCTCGGCTGCTGGCTGAGCTACATTCAGGGCCGTTGGTTAGGCAACACTAAAGTGGTGAAAGGCTGGCTGGCGCAGCTGCCGGACAAATATCACGACCGCGCAACCTGCATGTTTGACCGCCACGGGCTGCTGGCGCTGCTTGCCGGGCGTTTCCTGGCATTCGTTCGAACCCTGCTGCCAACGATGGCAGGCATTTCCGGTTTGTCTAACCGCCGCTTCCAGATTTTCAACTGGCTGAGCGCCGTGCTGTGGGTCGGTGTGGTGACGGGCTTCGGCTATGCGCTGAGCATGATCCCATTCGTTAAACGCCACGAAGATCAGGTGATGACATTCCTGATGATCCTGCCTATTTTCCTGCTGATTGTGGGTTTACTGGGCACGGTGATTGTGGTGATTAAGAAGAAGTATTGTAGCGCCTGATTTCTCCCCTGACCCTCTATCCAAAGGGACGAGGGTCAGGGAGAAGACAAACTACATCCCCTGCATCCCCCGAATACGCGCTGCATCTTCGCCCGGCGTGATCCCGAAGTAACGCTTAAACTCACGACTGAACTGCGAAGGACTTTCGTATCCCACCTTTATTGCCGCCGTGCTGGCCTTCAGGCCCTCATGCACCATCATCATTCGCGCTTTGTGCAGCCGATAGGATTTCAGATATTGCAGCGGCGAGGTGCTGGTTACTGACTTAAAGTTGTGATGAAACGCCGAAACGCTCATGTTGGCTTCCGCTGCCAACTGGTCAACGCTAAGATTTTCGGTGTACTGGCTCTCAATCCGTTTCAGCACCCGGCTAATCAGGCTGAAATGCGTCTGGCGGCTGACCAGCGCCAGCAGCGCACCGCCGCGTGGCCCCATCAGCACGTGATACAGCATTTCACGGATGATTTGCTTGCCGAGAATACGCGCATCCATCGGGTGCTCCATCACGTCGAGCAGACGCTCAGCGGCACAGAGGATTTCATCGGATAGCGTGGCGGAGTTAATCCCGCTGGCGGCCATCGAAGGCTGAAACAGTTCGTCCTCACCGATGTCCATCAGCAGCTCTTGCAATTGCAGAATATCGACATTCAGACGCAGGCCCGCCAGCGGCACTTCCGGCGTGGCGAAGGTTTCGCATTCAAACGGCAACGGCACCGTCAACAGCAGGTATTCCGTGGCGTCATAGCGGAAAACGCGCTCGTTAATGTGGCCTATCTTATGGCCGGAAAAGAGGAATACGATGCCCGGCTGGTACATTACCGGCGTGCGGGTCCCCGGCTGCGTGCCGTACAACAGGCGAATATCCGGCAACAGTTGAATGAGTTTTTCTTCATTATTTTTCAGCTGCTTAATTTTCTCCGTCAGCAGCAGACAGGTCTCTTCACGGTTCATTTTTTGCGATATCCGGGACGTATTTCGATGGATGTATTGTGGATAATAATATTCATATTCTCCAGCCCACAGGAGAAATGGGCAATACATAGGCAGGAATGTGCATTGAGACAAACAGCCCACAGGACCACAATACACTCCATCAGGTAGCCCTGTCGCTACCGTCTTTTTCACCCGTTATGAAGGGAAAACCTATGTTTAATTTCAATCTGCACACGCCTACTCGCATTTTATTTGGTAAAGGTGCTATCACAGAACTGCGGGCGCAAATCCCGGCAGATGCGCGCGTCCTCGTCACGTACGGCGGCGGCAGTGTCAAAAAAACCGGCGTGCTGGACCAGGTCATGACGGCGCTGGACGGCCTCAACGTGCTGGAGTTCGGCGGCATCGAGCCAAACCCGTCTTATGAAACACTGATGAACGCGGTGAAAATTGCCCGTGAAGAAAAAATCACCTTCCTGCTGGCCGTGGGCGGCGGTTCCGTTCTCGACGGCACCAAATTCATTGCGGCCGCCGCGCAGTATGCTGACGGCGTTGACCCGTGGGAAATCCTGCAAACCGGCGGCAGCAAAATTGAAAGCGCTATCCCGATGGGCTCCGTGCTGACGCTGCCTGCGACCGGTTCTGAATCCAACATGGGCGCGGTGATTTCTCGCAAAACCACCGGCGACAAACAGGCATTCATGAACCCGCACGTGCAGCCGGTCTTCGCCATTCTTGATCCGGTTTACACCTACACCCTGCCACCGCGTCAGGTCGCAAACGGCGTGGTCGATGCCTTCATTCACACCGTTGAGCAGTACGTGACCTACCCGGTTAACGCCAAAATTCAGGACCGTTTCGCCGAAGGTATTCTGCTGACGCTGGTTGAAGAAGGTCCAAAAGCGCTGAAAGAACCAGAAAACTACGACGTGCGTGCCAACGTGATGTGGGCGGCGACTCAGGCGCTGAACGGTCTGATTGGCGCTGGCGTGCCGCAGGATTGGGCGACGCATATGCTCGGCCATGAACTGACCGCAATGCACGGCCTGGACCACGCCCAGACGCTGGCGGTTGTTCTGCCTGCTTTGTGGAATGAAAAACGCGACACCAAACGCGCCAAACTGCTGCAATACGCAGAACGCGTATGGAACATTACCGAAGGTTCTGAAGATGCCCGCATTGATGCCGCCATTGCCGCGACTCGCGAGTTCTTCGAAGTGATGGGTGTGCCGACGCGCCTGTCCGGCTACGGTCTGGACGGCAGCTCTATCCCTGCGCTGCTGAAAAAACTGGAAGAGCACGGCATGACGCAAATCGGTGAAAATCAGGATATCACTCTCGACGTGAGCCGTCGTATTTACGAAGCGGCACGCTAAGGGTTTTTTCGCTCAACCTTTCGTTTTCTCGTATTTCGTCCAGACTTAATGCTACTACTTCACCGGAGCGCCCACCGCGCTCTGGTGAATTTCATCTAGCCCTAAATAATTCGCATTGCAGGAAGACGGCAAGGGAGTGAATCCCCTGGAGCTTACTTGAGTAAGTGACTGGGGTGAGCGAGTGCAGCCAACGCCCCTGCAATGTGAAGCATGATGGGCGTAAGGGAGGAATGCATGACACATCCAACACTAATCAAGCTCAATGACGGCAACATCATGCCGCAACTGGGTCTCGGCGTGTGGAAAGCAGGCAACGAGGAAGTGGTTACCGCCATTCATAAAGCACTGGAGGTCGGATATCGTTCTATCGATACCGCCGCCGCGTATAAAAATGAGGATGGCGTAGGCAAAGCATTAGCCAGCGCAGGTGTCGCGCGCGATGAGCTGTTCATTACCACCAAGCTGTGGAATGACGATCAGAAACGCCCGGCAGAAGCACTCCAGGAAAGCCTCGATAAACTGCAGCTCGATTATGTCGATCTGTATCTAATGCACTGGCCGGTTCCGGCTATCGATCATTACGTTGAAGCCTGGCGTGGGATGATTGAACTGCAAAAACAGGGCCTGGTGAAAAGCATCGGCGTGTGTAATTTCCAGGTGAGCCACCTGCAACGTCTGATAGATGAAACCGGCGTCTCGCCAGTCATTAACCAGATTGAACTTCATCCTCTGATGCAGCAGCGTCAGTTGCATTCCTGGAACGCGACGCACAAGATCCAGACCGAGTCGTGGAGCCCACTGGCGCAGGGCGGCGAAGGGGTTTTCGATCAAACCATTATTCGCCATCTGGCTGAGAAATACGGCAAGACACCGGCGCAAATTGTGCTTCGCTGGCATCTGGATAGCGGACTGGTGGTTATCCCGAAATCCGTTACGCCTGCACGTATTGCGGAAAACTTCGACGTATGGGATTTCCGTCTGGATAAAGACGAACTGGGTGAGATTGCGAAGCTGGACCAGGGGAAACGGCTCGGGCCGGACCCGGATCAGTTCGGCGGTTAATCGCGGTCAGTAAAAAGCCCTGAAGTGCCCGGCGGCGCTGCGCTTGCCGGGCCTACATTTCAGCCTGTTGTAGGCCCGATAAGCGCAAGCGCCATCGGGCTTCTTTTTATGGTTTCACCGCACGTTTGGTGGCGGGTTTTGGCTTACGTGCGCCAGGATTACGCTGCTGGGCAATCGCCGTGTGCTTGGTCAACGCCGGACGCGTGTGACGATTCTGTCGACGCGCTTCCCGCATTTCTTCGAGTGTCGGTGATGGCACCAGACATTCCCGGCGTCCGCCGATTAAATGCTTTTTACCCATCACTTCCAGCGCCTGACGAATCATCGGCCAGTTCGCCGGATCGTGATAGCGCAGCAGCGCTTTGTGCAGACGACGCTGCTTGTCGCCCTTCGGCACCGCGATATCTTCGCTCTTATAACCAATCTTACCCAGCGGGTTTTTACCGGTGTAATACATGGTGGTCGAGTTGGCGAGCGGCGATGGATAGAAGTTCTGCACCTGATCGAGGCGGAAGCGGTTCTTCTTCAGCCACAGCGCCAGGTTAACCATATCTTCGTCAGTAGTGCCCGGGTGCGCAGAAATGAAGTAAGGGATCAGATATTGCTCTTTCCCGGCCTGTTTCGAATAGGTGTCAAACAGCTCTTTAAAGCGGTCATAACTTCCCATTCCCGGTTTCATCATCTTCGACAGCGGGCCTTCTTCCGTATGCTCTGGCGCAATCTTCAGATAACCGCCGACGTGATGGGTTGCCAGCTCTTTGATATAGCGCGGATCTTCTACCGCGATGTCATAGCGCACGCCGGAAGCGATGAGGATCTTTTTGACGCCGTCCAGTTCGCGGGCACGGCGATACAAATTGATCGTCGGCTCGTGGTTGGTGTCCATGTGCTTACAGATATCCGGATAAACACAGGAAAGGCGGCGACAGGTCTGCTCGGCGCGCGGTGATTTGCAGCGCAGCATGTACATGTTGGCGGTCGGGCCACCAAGATCGGAAATAATGCCGGTAAAACCAGGCACGGTGTCGCGAATGGCTTCGATTTCGTTGATGATCGAATCTTCGGAACGGCTCTGAATAATGCGCCCTTCGTGCTCGGTTATCGAACAGAAGGAACAGCCACCAAAGCAGCCGCGCATGATGTTGATCGAGAAGCGAATCATCTCATAAGCCGGGATGCGGCTGTCACCGTACGCCGGATGCGGGATACGCTGGTACGGCAGTGCAAACACACTGTCCATCTCTTCGGTGGAAAGCGGGATAGCCGGCGGGTTCAGCCAGATGTAGCGATCGCCATGTTTTTGCATCAGCGCGCGGGCACAGCCCGGGTTGGTTTCATGATGCAGAATACGTGAGGCGTGCGCATACAGCACTTTGTCGCCTTTTACTTTCTCGTAAGAAGGCAGCAGCACGTAGGTTTTTTCCCATGGCTTTGGCTTCGGCGGCTGGACGGTAATGGCTTTGGCTTCTGCCTTTTTCGGTGCAACAGGTTTGTTGTCGGCACACGGTAAATCTTCACCGTAAGGATGCGGGATCGGATCGATTTTGCCCGGCGTGTCGAGGCGGGTGGAATCCACGCCGCTCCAGCCTGGCAGAGCTTCTTTCACCATGATCGCAGTGTTACGCACGTCACGAATATCGGACACCTGCTCGCCCATTGAGAGGCGATGTGCAACTTCCACCAGTGGTCGTTCACCGTTGCCGAAAATCAGCATGTCAGCTTTGGAATCCACCAGCACTGAACGACGCACGGTATCAGACCAGTAATCGTAATGCGCGGAGCGACGCAGGCTCGCTTCGATCCCCCCAAGGATAACCGGCACGTCTTTCCAGGCTTCTTTGCAGCGTTGGGTGTAAACCAGGGTGGCGCGATCCGGGCGTTTGCCCGAGACGTTATCTGGCGTATACGCATCGTCGTGACGCAGTTTACGGTCGGCGGTATAGCGGTTAATCATGGAGTCCATGTTGCCCGCGGTGACGCCAAAGAACAGATTCGGTTTGCCCAGACGCATGAAGTCGTCTTTGCTGTTCCAGTCTGGCTGGGAGATGATCCCCACGCGGAAGCCCTGAGCTTCCAGCATGCGTCCGCAGATGGCCATCCCGAAGCTCGGGTGATCGACGTACGCGTCTCCCGTCACCATGATGATGTCGCAGCTATCCCAGCCAAGTTGATCCATCTCTTCCCGAGACATCGGTAAAAATGGCGCGGGGCCAAAACAGGCCGCCCAATACTGCGGCCAGGAGAAGAGGGAGCGATCCGGTTGGATCAGGGAAATTGCGCTCATAGTGCTTCCGGGTGGTTAAAAAGGGTGCAAAAGGCGGGGATTATACGCTGAATTGATGTAAAAAATGAAGGGGCATATGTCCCCCTTCATCGTGTGGATTACGGCGCAGGATTCACCAGCATCTGGCCAATCGATCCGCGGTCGGCGAGCTCCAGGGTCTGGCTGGCAAACTGGAACGGGAAGTGTGGCCACGACGGCTGGCCGTAATACACCAACAGCTCAACCTGACCGTCTACCCACACCGTATCTTTCCAGCCGCGATCTTCCGGGAATGGCATCGCGCCGTTCACGTTGCGGATCTGGAACATCACCCCTTCAATATGGAATGACTGCGGGCTATCGGCGCGAAGCGTCCAGCGCTCCCACGATCCCTGCTGTGCCGTGACATCTATGCGCTGCGGGTCCCACAGCTGACCATTGATGCCCGGATCGTCGCCAAGCGTAAAATCGCGGCTGCGGATAGGCGTGCCGGTCATAATTTCTTCCGGCAGCAGGCGCATCGGCAGGCTGTCGGTAACCAGCGGCAACAGACCGGTTGGGCGCAGCGTCAGCACCAGGGTCGAAATCAGAATGCTCGACGGCTCGAAGAAGCCGCGAATGCGGTCCACAATGCCCGCCGCTTCACCGCAGGTGATCGACACTTCGTCGCCGTTGGTCATGTCGACCAGAATTTCACGGCGCTCACCCGGTGCCAGCGACAGCTGCTTCACCGAAACGGGCGCAGGCAGGAAGCCCTGATCGCCGGAAATCACGTGCAGCGCGCGACCGTCGCTCATTTGCAGCAGGTAACGGCGAGAGTTTGACGCGTTTAGCAAACGCAATCGCACCCAACCGCGAGACACTTCGACGTACGGGCTTTGCGCGCCGTTGACCATCAGCGTATCGCCCACAAAGCCGCCGCTGCCCGGTTCGCTGTACTCCGCCGCGCCGAAATTATCGAGACGCTTGTCCTGAATAATGACCGGGAAATCGTCCACGCCGTAGTGGTTCGGAATAGGTAAGGATTTACTCACCTCATCTTCAACCAACCACATGCCCGCCAGGCCGTTGTAAACCTGCTCTGCCGTATGGTTCGGGGTGTTGGCCTGGTACCACAGGGTTGCAGCGTTCTGTCGAATAGGCAGCACCGGCGCCCAATCAGCATTCGGTGACATCATACGCGCTGCGCCGCCAATCAGCGGGCCTGGCACCTGCAGACCACGGATGGTCATCGCCACGTTTTCCGTCAGACGGTTGCTGTAAATCAGCTTGACGTCATCGCCATTCCACACGCGGATAGTCGGTCCGAGATAGCGCCCATTGATGCCCCAGACCGGGGCACGCGTGCCCTGGGTAAATGACCAGTGCGCACGTTGCAGGGTTAAAAACAGAGGCTGTCCACGACGGGATTCAAGCAGTGGGGGAACTGGCAACGCTGGCTGCTGGCCTGCCGCATTTGCCCTCAGCGGCACTGCGCCAGCACAAAGCGCTACTCCTGATGCCTGAATAAATTGACGCCGACTGAGTGACATATTAATAACTCCATGAAACTGACTATAAAACAGAGGGAAACCGTTCCCAAACAGTGGTCACTTGCGGCTGCGCCATGTCGTAAACGGCATGGCGGCTCACGGTGACGCTTATTTTTTCTTTTTCGCCGCTTCGCGTTCAGCAACTTCCAGATCAAGCTCGGCGATTTTCGCCTTCATGACTTCACGGCAATGCGTCGCAAGTTCACGCACCTGATCTTTGCCGTAGCCGCTGGTATCAATCGGTTGCAGCATTTCGACGATAACCAGACCGTTATTGATACGGTTCAGGTTAATTTTATTCGACGTATTAGAAACACACACCGGAATAATTGGGACGCCAGCTGCAATTGCAGCATGGAACGCACCGGTCTTAAACGGCAGCAGGCCACGGCCACGGCTGCGGGTGCCTTCCGGGAACATCCAGAACGAAATCTTACGGTTCTGGAACGCATTAACCACTTCGGCGATAGTGCCGTGTGCTTTCGAGCGGTTGTTACGGTCGATCAACAGGTTGCCGGTCAGCCAGTACAGCAGGCCGAAAAACGGAACCCATAACAGGCTTTTCTTTCCGACGGTAACCGTCGGCGGGACGACGATATTCGCCGCCGTCACCATGTCGTAGTTATTTTGATGGTTGCCGATATAAATGGCATTACCAAAGTTTTCATACCCTTCCGGCAGACGTTTTTCGACTTTCAGGCCAAAAACCGGGGCCAGGCGGCCAAACAAATGGCCAAACGTCGCAACGTGCTTCGGATTACGTGGGCTAAACAGACAATAAACACAGCCAAGAATGCATACCAGAATGCAATAAATGACAACGATGATTGCGCGAAAAATCAATAGCATAGCTACCTCTGAAATCCTGACCGCTTAGAATTATATACCGGCCAGGGGATGTGACTTGCAGAACCTTTATTAGGGTATTGTTAATCGCAACGCACGAATTAACAACGGTTTGCCGCAAATTTTACAGCCCCTTCCGGAGAGAAGGGGCAACGGGATTACTCTTCGCTGTCGCCCGCGCTCGGGCTGGCACGCAGTGGAGAATCAATGTCGATTCGATCGATTTTTTGCAGGCCGCGCATTAGCGTGCCACGACGACCGCGTTCGCCAGTGACTTTCTGCAGTTCTTCCGGACGCAGTTTGATTTTCCGCTTACCAACGTGAATGGTCAGCGTGCTCTGCGGTGGCAGGATGTAGAGATGCGCCAGGCCATCAGCGCCCTTCGCCGCATCTGCGGACGGAATGCCGATGATCTTATTGCCCTTTCCTTTTGACAACTGCGGCAAATCGCTTAGAGGGAACATCAACATGCGTCCCGCCTGGGTAATCGCCAGCAGCATGTCGGACTCATCCTCAATCACCAGTGGCGGCATTACCTGCGCATTTTCTGGCAGCGTGATGAGCGCTTTACCTGCGCGGTTACGCGCCACTAAATCGTTGAAGGTACAGACGAAACCGTAACCGGCGTCGGATGCCATCAGCAGTTTTTGATCGTCGTTTTCCATCAGCATATGATTGACGGTCGCACCCGGCGGCAGCGTCAGCTTGCCGGTCAGCGGCTCGCCCTGCCCGCGCGCAGACGGCATCGAAATAGGGTCGACGGCGTAGCTGCGTCCGGTAGTATCAATAAACACCACCGGTTGGTTGCTCTTGCCCTTCGCCGACGCTTTCCAGCTGTCGCCCGCTTTGTAGCTCAGTCCCTTCGCATCGATGTCGTGGCCTTTGGCGCTACGCACCCAGCCGCTCTGCGACAGCACAATCGTGACCGGCTCAGACGGCAGCATGTCGTGTTCGTTCATGGCCTTCGCCTCTTCGCGCTCGCGCAGCGGAGAACGGCGATCGTCGCCAAACGCTTCGGCATCAGCCTGCAGCTCTTTCTTCAGCAGGTTGCTCATCTTGCGCTCGGACGCAAGGATCGACTGAATGTGATCGCGCTCTTTTTCGAGGTCGTTTTGCTCACCGCGAATTTTCACCTCTTCCAGCTTAGCGAGGTGGCGCAATTTCAGTTCGAGGATCGCTTCAGCCTGCGTTTCGCTGATGCCAAAACGCGACATCAGCGCCGGTTTCGGCTCATCTTCATGACGAATGATTTCGATCACTTCGTCGATATTGAGGAATGCCACCAGCAAACCTTCGAGGATATGCAGGCGCTTGAGCACTTTCTCCAGACGGTAATTCAGGCGACGGCTGACGGTATCGCGGCGGAAGGCCAGCCATTCGGTGAGGATCTCCAGCAGGTTTTTCACCTGCGGACGATTATCCAGACCGATCATATTCATGTTAATGCGGTAGCTTTTTTCCAGATCGGTGGTGGCAAACAGGTGGTTCATCACCTGCTCCATATCCACACGGTTGGAGCGCGGCACGATAACCAGACGGGTTGGGTTTTCGTGATCGGATTCGTCGCGCAGGTCGTCGACCATCGGCAGCTTTTTATTGCGCATCTGGCTGGCGATTTGCTCCAGCACGCGCGCGCCGGACACCTGATGCGGCAGCGCGGTAATAACCACCGCACCGTCTTCTTTCTTCCACACCGCACGCATACGCACGGAGCCGCGGCCAGTCTGGTAAATTTTACGGATATCGGCGCGAGGCGTGATGATCTCTGCTTCAGTCGGATAATCCGGACCCTGCACGATATCGAGCAGTTGGTCGAGGGTGGTTTTCGGCTGTTCAATCAGCGTAATCGCCGCTTTCGCCACTTCACGAACGTTATGCGGCGGAATATCCGTCGCCATCCCCACCGCAATCCCGGTGGTGCCGTTCAGCAGAATGTTCGGCAGACGCGCAGGTAACATGCGCGGCTCTTGCAGCGTGCCATCGAAGTTTGGCAGCCAGTCAACGGTGCCCTGCCCCAGCTCGCCCAGCAGCACTTCGGCATACTTCGACAGACGGGATTCGGTATAACGCATGGCGGCGAAGGACTTCGGATCGTCCGGTGCACCCCAGTTCCCCTGGCCGTCGACCAGCGGGTAACGATAGGAGAACGGCTGTGCCATCAGCACCATCGCTTCATAGCAGGCGCTGTCACCGTGCGGGTGGTATTTACCCAGCACGTCACCGACCGTACGGGCGGATTTCTTGAATTTGGCGCTGGCGCTCAGCCCCAGCTCTGACATTGCGTAAACAATGCGGCGCTGAACCGGTTTCAGGCCGTCGCCGATAAACGGCAACGCGCGGTCCATGATGACGTACATGGAGTAGTCAAGGTACGCTTTTTCCGTAAACTCATGTAGCGCAAGGCGCTCTGCCATATCGCTCATTAACTGTGATTCCTCAACGATTTCGCCCGGCCATAAAGGGGGCAATATTGCCGCAGATAGTACCTTATCTGGCGCGCTGAGTCACAGGGGATAAGCAGTTTTGCCGCCACGGATGCGGCGGCACGGGGGTTACTTGCTGACTTTGTTGACCTGCTTCACGTCGATTTCGACAGAGTTCCAGTCTTTATCGACTTCACCCTGAATTTCCACCACGTCCTGCGGGGTGACGGTCACGCCGTTCCAGCGTTTGTGGTCGATATCCACGTTCATGGTGCCGGTGGCATCTTTGAAGGTGTAAAGGTCGTCGGAAATGCGCTCTACGATATTCCCGCGCAGTGTCACCCACGCATCGTCGCGCATGGATTTGGCTTTTTCGACGGTGGTGACGCTACCGTTTGGCCCGATAAATCCGCCGTTCTGGGTGGTCTGGGCCGTTGTCGGCGCCGCACCTGGACCGGAAAAACCTCCCTGAGTATTCGCCGCAAACACCGGGGCTGACATCAAGGCCACAATGGCCGCTATCGCTAATGTCTTTTTCATCACAATCTCTCCTTTTGAGTGGACTCTGAGACCCATTAAACAGCACAAAACTTAACGACTTCTTAAAGCGCAAAAAGATTATTTTTTGCTGTACAGCACCGCCTCGCGCGGGTTTACTGGCGTTTAATGTCGGTTAAAACGGGGCGAACGGATGCGAATTTTACTGGTAGAAGACGATAAGCTGATTGGCGACGGTCTGAAGGCCGGGCTGGTCAAAATGGGCTTTACGCTCGACTGGTTTACGCGTGGCGAAGACGGCAAAACGGCGCTGTTTACAGCGCCGTATGATGCGGTGATCCTCGATTTGACGCTGCCGGGCATCGATGGCCTGGACATCCTGCGCGGATGGCGCGCTGAGGGACGCAAAGAACCGGTGCTGATCCTCACCGCCCGCGATGCGCTCGCCCAGCGTGTCGAAGGCCTGCGCGCAGGCGCCGACGATTACCTGTGCAAACCGTTCGCCCTGATTGAAGTCGCCGCCCGGCTGGAGGCGCTGATTCGCCGCGTACACGGCCAGGCCAGCAACGCGCTGTGCCACGGTGCGGTGACGCTCAACCCCGACAGCCTGACCGCCTTCCTGAACGACGAACCGCTGACGCTCAAACCGAAAGAGTTCGCGCTGCTGGAACTGCTGATGCGCAACGCCGGGCGCGTTCTGCCGCGGAAACTTATCGAAGAGAAACTGTATAACTGGGACGATGACGTCTCCAGCAACGCCGTGGAAGTTCACGTCCACCATTTGCGCCGCAAGCTCGGCACCCCGTTTATCCGCACCGTACACGGTATCGGCTACACCCTGGGCGAACAATAAATGAGATTTCTGCGCCACATGAGCCTGCGTCTGCGCCTGACGCTGCTGTTTATCGTGCTGACGCTGGTGGCCTGGAGCTGCGCCAGCTTTATCGCCTGGCAGCAAACGACCGATAAGCTCGACAAGCTGTTTGATACCCAGCAAATGCTGTTCGCCAAGCGCTTGAGCGCGATGGATTTCAACGAGCTGCACGTCACATCGCCCCAACTGCGTACCAAAAAGAAAATTAAACACGGGCATCTCGACGACGACGCGCTGGCGTTCGCCATTTATACCATCGACGGACGGATGGTACTGAACGACGGCGATAACGGGCAGGACATTCCCTACCACTATCGCCGGGAAGGGTTCGACGATGGCCGCATTAATAATGACGACGACGAATGGCGTTTATTGTGGATAACCACCGCCGATGAAAAATACCGGATCGTGGTCGGCCAGGAGTGGGATTACCGTCAGGAAATGGCGCTGGAAATCATCACCTCCCAGCTTGCGCCGTGGCTGGTGGCGCTGCCGCTGATGGTACTGTTGCTGATTCTGCTGCTCAGCCGCGAACTCGCGCCGTTGAAAAAGCTGACCCGCACTCTGCGCAGCCGCACGCCGGGCTCCGATGAACAGCTCGATACCACCGGCGTGCCGGGCGAAGTCCGTCCGCTGGTCGATGCACTGAACCAGTTGTTTAACCGCTCGCATGAAATGATTATCCGCGAGCGGCGTTTTACCTCCGATGCCGCCCACGAACTGCGCAGCCCTCTCACCGCCCTGAAGGTGCAAACGGAAGTGGCGCAGATGTCGATGGACGATCCGCAGAGCCGGGAGAAAGCGCTGTCACAACTGCATTTTGGCATCGACCGGGCCACGCGCCTGGTGGAACAATTGCTCACGCTGTCGCGCCTGGACTCCCTCGCCGGGCTGGATGATGTCGAGCAGATTTCGCTGGCCGACCTGCTGCAATCGGCGGTGATGGATATTTACCACCCGGCGCAACAGGCGGGCATTGAGCTGCGGCTGCATGTGAATGCGCCTGACGTGACGCGCAAAGGCCAGGCGTTATTGTTAAGCCTGCTGGTGCGTAACCTGCTGGATAACGCTGTGCGTTACAGCCCGCGCGGCAGCACGGTAGATGTGACGCTCAACGCCCATGACTTTACCGTGCGTGATAACGGGCCGGGGATCAGCGCCGACGCCCTCGCCCGGATTGGCGAGCGTTTCTATCGCCCGCCTGGGCAGGATGAACCCGGCAGCGGCCTCGGGTTATCCATCGTGCAGCGCATCGCCGCCCTGCATCAGATGACCGTTGTTTTCAGTAATGCGCCGGACGGTGGGTTCGTCGCCCGCGTAAACGGGTAATACCATTATTGCTATAATCGCAAAAGACTTTGCACATTTTGCTAATTTCATCGTCTCGTTGCTGGCGTTACACTACTGGCAAACTTCCTTTCTAAGGCATTACGATGAGCAAGATCCTGATTATCAACGGCGGTAAAAAATTCGGTCATTCCAACGGCCAGCTGAACGACACCATGACCGAGGTCGCGGATGGTTTCCTGCGCGACGCCGGGCATGAAGTCCGTGTTGTTCGCGCCGACAGCGATTACGACGTGAAAGCGGAAGTGCAAAACTTCCTGTGGGCCGACACCATTATCTGGCAGATGCCAGGCTGGTGGATGGGTGCACCGTGGACTGTGAAAAAATATATCGACGACGTATTCACCGAAGGCCACGGCTCACTGTACGCCAGCGACGGTCGTACCCGTTCTGACGCCAGCAAAAAATACGGCTCTGGCGGCCTGATCCAGGGCAAAACCTACATGCTGTCCCTGACCTGGAACGCACCGATGGAAGCGTTCACCGAGAAAGATCAGTTCTTCCATGGCGTCGGCGTTGACGGTGCTTACTTGCCGTTCCACAAAGCCAACCAGTTCCTGGGGATGGACGCGCTGCCGACCTTTATCGCCAATGACGTGATCAAAATGCCTGACGTGCCACGCTATGTCGCAGAATATCGCAAGCATCTTGCCGAGATTTTTGCTTAACTGACGGTCTGCATAAAAAGGAGTACGACTATCATGTTAACTGTTATTGCTGAGATCCGTACCCGTCCTGGCCAGCATCACCGTCAGGCCGTACTGGATCAGTTCGCGAAAATTATCCCAACCGTGCTGAAGGAAGAAGGCTGCCACGGCTACGCGCCAATGGTAGACAATGCCGCAGGCGTGAGCTTCCAGGCGACAGCACCGGATTCCATCACCATGGTTGAGCTGTGGGAAACCGTGGCGCATCTCGAAGCGCATCTGCAAACTCCGCACATGAAAGCGTGGAGCGAAGCCGTCAAAGGCGACGTGCTGGAAAGCCACATCCGCATTCTGGAACCCGCACTGTAATTTCCCCCCGAATAAAATCTAAAAGCCGGATAACGCCTTAGCGTTGTCCGGCCTTTTTGTTTGTGTATTTGCGCTGAGTAAACCGGTGGCTTTTTTTTGCACAGGTGCAACGCTGTTTTGTGTATATCAAATAACGGCATCGACCTTGCTTTATCAATGTAAAAAGTAAGTGTTTTTAACTGGTTGATTTTAATAAATTAAAATATTGGTGACATGATTGCATCAATAATAGCCCTGGAGCATATATTAATAGCACAGTAACTAAATTATAATTCTTTAACATCCGGTTGATATACGAGGTCAGAATGCGGTTAATTGTCATGCTGTTAAGCTTTGCGCTCTCGACACAGCTCTGGGCGGGTGAACTTTCCAGACCTGCCGGTAAAGTCCTTTTAACGCTGTCTGGTAATATCGAAAATACGAATGAAGGTGGAAAAGCCGTTTTTGATATCGCCAGCCTTGAAAAACTGGGTATGATCAGCTTTCAGACCACTTCCCCCTGGTATGATGGCCGCACAACCTTTACGGGTATTCCACTGCAAAAGCTCATGGATTATGTTGGGGCGAAAGGGTCTGTTGTTAGGATCACTGCGCTCAATGACTACACCACGGAAATCCCCCTCAGTGATTTTAAGAAATACAACGTTATCCTTGCGTTAAAAATCAACGGAGAATATATGCGTATCCGTGATAAAGGCCCGTTGTTTGTTGTTTACCCCTATGACAGTATGCCTGAGCTGAATAATCAGATTTATTATTCCAGATCAGCCTGGCAGGTCAGCAGAATGAATATTGAGTAAGGGGTCAAAAGACCAACATGAACAGAATTCTGGCTGGCATCATTTTTTTCCTTTTTATATCTACCGCGTATATCTCTTTCCTTGTGCATGAAAGGCAACAAGAGTTACAGAAACTGACGCACTACGCCGCTTCGTGGTCTGCTGCACAAATGGTATCAGAATATTACCGGTTCGAATCGTTGCTTGGTCTTTACACTATCGATAAGACGATGACGCTGGACGATGTGCGTATGCGTCTTGACATTATGCTCAGCCAGAGTGATTTAATGAAAGAAGGTGATCTGCGGAATTACATAGAAAGTAATAAAGATCATCATGCTCTTGCTCTACAGCTTGAAAAAACGCTTGAGTATCTGGATATTCATCTTGAGAAAATGAACCACTCAGACCTCCAGGCCTACCTGAAAAAAATGCAGACGCTTGATGCACAACTGGGTCGACTGTCGTCCGGCGCTTTAGACAAGGATATTAACTCGATAAATGGCGCCAACCTCAAAATTAAAACCCTGTACTCTATTTACTCAGCGACGTCTGTATTGCTGATAATAATGAGTGCGATACTTGGCGTACTGATATTTTATCAAAACAGAAATATTCTGAAGGCTCATCTTCAGGTAAAGAGTCTTGCTGAAGCGCTGCAGGAATCTAAAGAAAAACTGCAAATCCAGAATGCCAAGTTAGAGTATGACGTCTACCATGACTCTCTGACAGAGATGAATAACCGTCAGTTTTTCTGGGGAAATTTAAATGAAACCATCGAGAACGCTGTAAAAAGCAATGATTCTGTGAATGTGATGTTGTTTGATTTAGATCGATTCAAAGAGGTCAATGATACGTATGGCCATGATGTCGGTGATATGTTATTACGCCAGATATCACACCGTCTTATTTCGATGGGCCTGACTTCCGATACGCTTTATCGCTTAGGCGGGGATGAGTTTGCGTTTCTCTCGAGTGGCCTGACGGAAAGTAGTGCCGTTTCACGAGCCCAAAATATATGCGATGCGATCAACCAACCTTATACTATTTATAATACGATTATCAATATCACCACCAGTGTCGGCATTGTTATCTCAGACACTGAACGCCGCTCCGACTATCTCTATAAATTTGCCGATCTGGCCCTTTATGAAGCCAAAAAAGAGGGTGCTGGTAAGATAAAAGTCTTCCGGCAATGGATGTTAGAAAAGTTGCAAGAGAGCAGAACCCTTGAGCATGATATGGCACTGGCGTTAGTGAACAAAGAATTCGTTGTTTACTATCAACCTATTGTCGATTCTTTCAGTCAGGAAATTTACAGCTATGAAGCCCTTATTCGTTGGATACATCCTCTGAAGGGCCTACTGTCGCCGGACAGCTTTATTCCTGTGGCTGAAAAAACAGGAATGATTAACGAGATGGGAAAATCGGTGCTTGAAATGGCCTGCCGGGAAGCCGCTGCCTGGGTGATTCCGGCTAAGATTTCAGTCAATGTCTCTCCTGTCCAGTTAAGCAGCAAAGCCTTTGCCGGAATAGTACAGTCCATTCTGAACGAAACGGGACTTCCCGCTGAGCGTCTTGAACTGGAAGTGACTGAATCCTCATTGTTTACTGAGAGCACAACGCCGATGAATACGCTTAAGAGGATGCGAGCTCTGGGGGTGAAAATATCCATCGATGATTTTGGTACCGGTTATTCTTCTCTTTCGCGCCTCAGCAGGCTTGCCTTCGATAAAATAAAAATAGACAAG
Source organism: Scandinavium manionii (assembly GCF_024764775.1). Taxonomy (NCBI): domain Bacteria; kingdom Pseudomonadati; phylum Pseudomonadota; class Gammaproteobacteria; order Enterobacterales; family Enterobacteriaceae; genus Scandinavium; species Scandinavium manionii. Next base: position 148,688 of record NZ_JALIGC010000036.1, read on the forward strand.
TCCTTTGTGCAGTCGATATCGACACAGGAAGACGCCCTTAATATCATCAGGCTCATCACCGGCATGGCCAAATCCCTCAATATGAAGGCCGTTGCGGAGGGTGTTGAAACACAGGAGCAATTAGAAAGCCTTCAGTTGCTGGGCTGTGATTTCACACAAGGCTATCTGTTTGGTAAACCACAGCCTTATATAGATCGAAAAATCAGATACGGTTAAAAGGATGTCTATAAGACGTCAGGCACATCAAGTATTGTGTTTCTCTGAAAGGTGCCGTATGTCATGACTGAGCTCTTGTAACTCATTGAACAGCCTTGCCACATGGAAACCATCGCACACGGAATGATGTACCTGAACGGCGAGAGGCAATAATACTTTTCCATCTTGTTCGTAGTATTTCCCCAACGTGAACATGGGGGCAAAAAAGTTCTGCATGTTAGCAACGTTGATATTAAAACTGGTAAAGCTTACCCAAGGAATAGCCGAGACGAAAAATACATTTTCCCGAGACTCCTCCTTAGGCCAATAAGAAAGATTATTACCATAGCGTGCAACGTCTTCTGAATAAACGCCCTGAAAGTGATGAATATTGCCATCGTAGTGGCTCCATAATGATGAAAAGGTCTCCGTTTCATTATGGAAAATGGTATAGCTTGGATGAACTTCATTCCATATAACAAGCTCATTATTCTTCATGGCCATACGGAACTCCGCATGACTGTTTACGACTTTTGAAAGCAGGAAAATAATAGTAGGGTAAAATTTCCAGCCAACTTCTCTTATATGTTTTAGCAGCGCGGTAATATCGACCAGGACAGTTTGGTTAAATGTACTTTGAGCAAATGACTGGAATACTTCAAAATGCTCCTTCCTTGCCCAACGAGACAAGTCAACAGGTGTATATTCCAGGGTTGTTTTTTCCATTTTTAGCCTTTAATTACATATCAGATGTTAGCCTACGCTTTTATGGATGACTATCTGGCAAAGTATTTTCATGTTTAACGTCCGCCCTTGCTCATAACAGACGATCTTCAAGCACAAAAAATGCCACTACAAATAAAAAACACTTTCATCCCGCTCTCAACCATCAATGTAGCCCTCACCGTCACCACAGGCAATAGAAAACCAATAGCCCGGTGGCGCTACGCTTACCGGGACTACAACATCACATTCTCGTAGGCCCGCGCAAATGCAGTGCCGCCGGGCAATTCACGACACAAACCGTGCAGGGGAAGGGTGGCCCGCGACGTTAAATTCGTTTACCATGGCGTCATTTACTGTACAAAAAAACAGGTTTATTCCTATGACGCTCGCGTTGACCGCCGAAAAAATTGAAAGACACCGCTTCACTGGGCTGAAAGTTGAAAACAGCACGTTTCATAACTGTGATTTCTCCGGGGCAGACCTTACCGGCACTGAGTTTATCGGCTGTCAGTTTTATGAGCGCGAAAGTCAAAAAGGATGTAATTTCAGCCGCGCTATTTTGAAAGATGCGATTTTCAAAAACTGTGATATATCGATGGCGGATTTCAGAAACGCCAGCGCGCTGGGTATCGAAATTCGTAGCTGCCGCGCTCAGGGCGCAGATTTTCGCGGCACCAGTTTTATGAATATGATCACCACACGCACCTGGTTTTGTAGCGCCTATATCACTAACACCAACCTTAGCTACGCCAACTTTTCGAAAGCCGTGCTGGAGAAGTGTGAACTGTGGGAAAACCGTTGGATAGGCACTCAGGTTCTTGGCGCGACGTTCAGTGGGTCAGATCTCTCCGGCGGAGAGTTTTCCTCGTTTGATTGGCGTGCTGCTAACGTGACACATTGCGATCTGACCAACTCAGAACTGGGTGATTTAGACGTGCGGCGCGTTGATTTACAGGGCGTCAAACTGGATAGCTATCAGGTGTCATTGATAATGGAACGGCTTGGGGTCGCGATTATCGGCTAGCCAAACTATTTTCAGCCAAAAGCCCGGCGGCGCAAAGGCTTAACGGGCCGACAACAGGCAAAAAAAACCGGCGCATTCGCCGGTTTTTTTTATGCTGCCAATCAGGCTCAGGCTTCCAGATCCGCCATGTCGCCTTTTTCCTGCAACCAGTTACGACGGTCTTCGGAACGTTTTTTGGCGAGCAGCATGTCCATCATCGCGTCAGTCTTTTGATCTGATTCATCGTCGATATACAGCTGCACCAGGCGGCGCGTGTTCGGATCGAGCGTCGTTTCACGCAGCTGGAGTGGGTTCATTTCACCCAGACCTTTAAAGCGCTGGACGTTCGGTTTGCCTTTTTTGCGTTTCAGCTGGTCCAGAACGCCTTCTTTTTCCTGCTCGTCGAGCGCGTAGTACACCTCTTTGCCGAGGTCGATACGATACAGCGGCGGCATAGCGACGTAGACGTGTCCGGCTTTCACCACGTGGCGGAAGTGTTTCACGAACAGCGCACACAGCAGCGTGGCAATATGCAGACCATCGGAGTCCGCATCCGCAAGGATACAGATCTTGCCGTAACGCAGCTGGCTAAGATCGTCGCTGTCCGGATCGATGCCGATAGCCACGGAAATGTCGTGCACTTCCTGCGAGGCCAGCACTTCATCGGACGACACTTCCCAGGTGTTGAGGATCTTACCCTTCAGCGGCATGATCGCCTGATATTCACGGTCGCGCGCCTGTTTGGCAGAACCGCCCGCCGAGTCCCCTTCTACGAGGAACAGTTCGGTGCGGTTGAGATCCTGCGCGGTACAGTCGGCCAGTTTGCCCGGCAGCGCAGGGCCGCTGGTCAGTTTCTTACGCACCACTTTTTTAGCGGCACGCAGACGGCGCTGTGCGCTGGAAACGGCCATTTCGGCGAGCATTTCTGCCGCCTGGACGTTCTGGTTCAGCCACAGACTGAAGGCATCTTTCACCACGCCTGACACGAATGCCGCGCACTGACGAGAAGAGAGACGCTCTTTGGTCTGTCCGGCGAACTGTGGATCCTGCATTTTCACTGACAGCACGTAAGCACAGCGATCCCAGATATCTTCCGCCGAGAGCTTCACGCCGCGCGGCAGAATGTTGCGGTATTCACAGAACTCGCGCATGGCATCGAGCAGCCCCTGACGCAGACCGTTGACGTGTGTACCGCCCTGCATGGTTGGGATCAGGTTAACGTAGCTTTCAGTCAGCAGCTCACCGCCTTCCGGCAGCCACAGCAGCGCCCAGTCCACCGCTTCGGTGTCACCGGCAAAGCTGCCGACAAACGGTTTTTCTGGCAGCAGCGGCAGGCCGTTGACGGCTTCGCACAGATAGTCATTCAGACCGTCGGCATAACACCACGTTTGCTCGCTGTTGTTCACTTTGTCTTTGAAGACGATTTCTACGCCGGGGCACAGAACCGCTTTCGCTTTCAGCAGATGCGACAGACGGGATACGGAGAAGCGCGGGCTGTCGAAGAAGCTTTCATCCGGCCAGAAATGGACGCTGGTGCCGGTGTTACGTTTACCGACCGTGCCGGTGACGTGCAGATCTTCCACTTTCTCGCCGTTTTCAAAGGCCATGGTGTAAATCTGTCCGTCACGACGAACGTTCACTTCCACGCGTTTTGACAGGGCGTTAACCACCGAAATCCCTACGCCGTGCAGGCCGCCAGAGAACTGGTAATTTTTATTGGAAAATTTCCCGCCGGCATGCAGACGACAGAAAATAAGTTCTATCGCCGGAACACCCTCTTCCGGGTGAATATCGACCGGCATACCACGACCGTCATCGATAACTTCCAGCGACTGATCGGCATGTAAAATAACTTCCACGCGCTTGGCATGGCCCGCCAGTGCCTCATCCACACTGTTATCAATAACTTCCTGACCCAAATGGTTAGGACGAGTGGTATCGGTGTACATCCCTGGGCGGCGGCGAACCGGCTCAAGCCCGGTGAGTACCTCAATGGCATCAGCGTTGTAAGAAGATTGCGTCATGGTTTTTTCACGAGTAGTTAGGGCCGACTAACGCAGCCCCAGAAAATCGATAATCTGTGTGAAATGATCTTCAAAGCCGATAAAGGCATGATTCCCGCCCTCCTCGACTGTTTGACGGCAGGAGGCGTAGTAATCAACTGCCTGGCGATAATCGAGCACTTCATCACCCGTCTGCTGTAGCAACCAGAGCAAATCCGGGGCTTCGAGCGGGTCAATTTGCATCACTTTCAGATCGTAAATATGGCGTGACTCTAGCACATATTGTTCCCCGGTGTAGGGATTCTCATTGTGACCGAGATAGCCGGAGAGTAGCTCAAACGGACGTACTGCCGGATTGACGACTACGGCAGGCAGCATGAAACATTGCGACAGCCAGGTGCCGTAATAGCCGCCCAGTGACGAACCCACAATGCCCAGCGGTTCACCGCCGTGTTGCAGGACAAGTTTCTCCAACAGTTCCGCGGCTTCTGCCGGAAATGCCGGCAGCTGCGGGGTGACCATCTCAATATCCGGATGGTTTTCGGCAAGCCACGACTTCATTGCCGTAGCCTTCGCCGAACGCGGTGAGCTGTTAAACCCGTGGAGATAAAGAAGCGTAGACATCAGTATCCTTCTGAAGCGGTGTCCGGGCGGAACTCCGCGCCATCCAGGCGGCAAACTTCGGTGGTAAGCGTGCCATCAGCATGCAATTCCAGCCAGCGCCAGCCAGGGGCTATGGTATCCAGCGTAAAGTTCGCGCAGTGCGGTTTGAACTGTACACAGGTGGACGGCGTGGCCATCATGCGACGCCCGTTCCAGTCAACGTCCATTTCCTGGTGGATATGGCCGCAGAGTAAATTTTTCACCCGAGGGAAACGCATTAATACACGATCGAGCGCGCCAGCATTACGCAGGCTGTGCTGATCGAGCCAGCTGCACCCGGCCGGAAGCGGATGATGATGCAGCAGCAATAGCGTGAAACGCTCAGGGGTTTCGGTCAGACGCTGTTCCAGCCATTCGAGCTGAAATTCGCTTAATTCGCCGTGTGGGACGCCGAAAACCTGGCTGTCGAGCATCAAGACTTGCCAGTGGTCGCCTGCGAAAACACGTTTTACCGGGGAAATTCCGGCGTCCTGCAACGCGCTGTACATGGCTGGCTGAAAATCGTGATTACCGGGTAACCAGACGCAGGGCACGTCGAAGCCCGCGATGCCTTCAGCAAAGTGCTGATAAGCCGCAGACGAGTGATCCTGTGCTAAATCTCCGGTGGCGACCACGAGATCGCATTCACGCTGCGAGGCGCGGATGGCCGCCAGAACGGCCTGGTAACTGTCCCAGGTGTTCACCCCTAACAACGTTTCATGCTTTTCAGCAAACAGGTGAGTATCAGTAATTTGTAAGACTCTGACCCTGGCCTCACCAGCCAGTGAGAGATTTAACAGGCTTTCCAAATGGTGTCCTTTGGTTTCACGACGCTAACAAACCGGAATCGCCATCGCTCCATGTGCTAAACAGTACCTCAGCCAATCGGCCAAAAACTGGTTAATTTGATGCTTTTCGTCGCGTTGATGCAACTTTTTATTCGGGTAATCATACCGTGCTTTGAAGCGAAAAATCTGCTGACTCGAACACACTTCAGCCACCATCGCATCATGGTAAAGGCGCACCGTCATTGACGGCAGGCTCCAGTAACTGACCGCAGGCACCGTCTGTTCTATTTCCACCAGAGTAGTGTAGCGGGTCGATTCGCTGATCGTTAACCGGTATTGCGCATTAGCCACCTGATAGCTCACCGTTTCGCCGGGTGCGTCCGTTTGAGGCAGCAGGCGGCGTAGCTGTGCGAAGTTGGTTTCGCACAGACGCATCATTTCTGGGAAGTCAGGTGTATAGCGCTTCATTTTGTCCACTCGTTTCGTAATGCCTGATAATGCAATTGCAGCCATTGCAGGGCGATGACAGAGGCTGCGTTATCGATTTTTCCCTCTTCAACCCACTGGTATGCCTGTTCCCTGCTTACCACATGCACCCGAATATCTTCGTGTTCATCTGCCAGACCGTGAATACCATGCGCGGTCGAGGCGTCCACTTCACCCACCAGAATGGATAAGCGCTCGCTGGTGCCACCGGGGCTCGCCAGGTAGCTCAGCATAGGTTTGACGCGTTTGACGTCCAGACCGGCTTCTTCCACCGCTTCGCGACGGGCCACCTCTTCTGGACTTTCGCCCTCTTCAATCATCCCGGCAACCATTTCCATCAGCCACGGGCTTTCGCTGGTATCAAATGCGGCGATGCGAATCTGTTCCACCAGCACCACTTCATCACGCACTGGGTCAAAGGGTAGCAAGACTGCGGCGTGACCGCGCTCAAAAATTTCGCGTCGCACTTCACCGCTCATTTCGCCGTTAAACAAACGATGACGAAAACGGTACATGTCTAACGAAAAAAAACCGCTGTAAAGCGTTTCCCGTGCAATAATTTCAACATCGTTTTTGGCGTAAGTTACGACAGATTGATTTTTTCTGGTCATCGTCAATATCCTGGGCTGTAAAGTGGTGACGAAATCGGGGATTTCAGGTCTCTATGGCTACTGTTTTACTTATGCTGTGGTAGATTGGTGCAAATTAACGCCAGATGGCACGATACGCCAACTTTTTACGCGTGCGGACTCTGGTACAATCGACAAATCTTTTTGAATTAGATCAGCGCTAAATGCTTCACAACAAGGAATGCAAATGAAGAAATTGCTCCCCATCCTTATCGGCTTGAGCCTGACGGGCTTCAGCGCAGTGAGCCATGCGGAAAACCTGTTGCAGGTTTATCAGCAGGCACGTTTGAGCAACCCAGACCTGCGTAAGTCCGCGGCCGATCGTGATGCTGCATTCGAAAAAATTAACGAAGCACGCAGCCCCTTACTGCCGCAGCTCGGTTTAGGTGCAGATTATACCTACACCAATGGCTTTCGCGATAACAACGGTATTAACTCCAACGAAACCAGCGCAGCATTGACGTTAACGCAGACCATTTTTGACATGTCAAAATGGCGTGCGCTGACGCTGCAAGAAAAAAGCGCCGGTATCCAGGACGTCACCTATCAGACTGACCAGCAGACGCTTATCCTGAATACCGCGACGGCCTACTTCAATGTGTTGAGTGCGATCGACTCGCTCTCCTTCACCGAAGCAAACAAACAAGCGGTTTACCGTCAATTAGACCAGACGACCCAGCGTTTTAACGTGGGCCTGGTAGCTATCACTGACGTGCAGAACGCCCGTTCACAGTACGACACCGTGCTGGCGAATGAAGTGACCGCCCGTAATAACCTCGACAACGCCGTTGAACAGCTGCGTCAGGTCACCGGTAACTACTATCCGGAGCTGTCTTCTCTGAATGTCAGCAACTTAAAAATGGACAAGCCGCAACCGGTGAATGCGCTGCTGAAAGAAGCAGAAGGCCGTAACCTCGCGTTATTGCAGGCTCGTCTGAGCCAGGACCTGGCCCGTGAGCAGATTCGCTATGCGCAAACCGGCCACATGCCAACCGTTGGCCTGACCGCATCTACCGGCGTGTCTGACACCAGCTACGATGGCAACAACGCCACCAGTAGCCAGTATACCGACCGTAACATCGGTCAGAATCAGATTGGCCTGAACTTCAATCTGCCGCTGTACAGCGGTGGCTCGGTAACCTCGCAGGTGAAACAGGCGCAGTACAACTTCGTCGGTGCCAGTGAGCAGCTCGAAAGCGCACACCGTAACGTGGTTCAGACCGTGCGTTCGTCCTTCAACAACATCAATGCGTCCATCAGCAGTATCAACGCCTACAAACAGGCTGTTGTTTCTGCGCAGAGTTCTTTAGACGCAATGGAAGCAGGCTACCAGGTCGGTACCCGTACCATCGTTGATGTGTTGGACGCGACCACGACGCTGTACAACGCGAAGCAGCAGCTCTCCAGCGCGCGTTATAGCTACCTGATTAACCAGCTGAACGTCAAGTCAGCTCTGGGTACGCTTAACGAGAACGATCTGTTGGCCCTGAATGGCACCCTCGGTAAAGCGGTTTCCACTTCCCCGGAAGCGGTTGCCCCAGAGAATGCCCAGCAGGACGCTAACGCTGATGGTTACAATGGCGCGAGCGCGGCGCCGGCTACACAGCCTGCCGCACAACGCACATCCACGTCCAGCAGCAACAGTTCTAACCCGTTCAAAAACTGATTCGGGCAACCCCGGCGACGCCGTTCGCCGGGGTTAAATCACTTTCCGCTCTCCCTCGCAAAAATAAACGTAAGGCAACGTAAAGATCCCCTCCTCCTGCCTCTCATCGCTTCAATTTCAACCACTCATCCACTATCCTGAGCACTACCACTGGGTCCAGGATGAAAGATAATGAAACGGACAAAAACAATTAATCACGCTTCGTTCCGCAAGAACTGGGGCGCACGCCATCTGACGCCAGTTGCGTTGGCGATCACCGCCGTATTTATGCTCGCTGGCTGTGAAAAAACTGACGAAACGGTGTCGATGTATCAGAACGCCGATGACTGCTCGAGCGCTAACCCAGGCAAAAGCGCTGAATGTACCGCGTCATACAACAACGCGCTGAAAGAAGCCGAACGCACCGCACCGAAATACGCCAGCCGTGAAGACTGTATCGCCGAATTCGGTGAAGGCCAGTGCCAGCAAGCTCCTGCCCAGGCAGGTATGGCTCCTGAAGGACAGCAGGCGCAGGCTCAAAGCAGCGGCAGCTTCTGGATGCCGCTAATGGCGGGCTACATGATGGGTCGCATGATGAGCGGTTCAGGCTTCCAGCAGCAACCACTGTTCAGCTCGAAGAATCCAAAAAGTCCGGCCTACGGCCAATACACTGATGCCAGCGGCAAAGGTTACGGTGCAGCGCAGTCGGGCCGTACCATGAACGTGCCTAAAACAGCGATGGCGCCAAAACCGGCCACCACCAACACCGTGACACGTGGCGGCTTTGGTGAGTCCGTAGCTAAACAGTCCACCATGCAGCGCAGCGCTTCCGGCACATCTTCTCGTTCAATGGGCGGCTAATCGCCATGGAAAGAGTCAGCATTGTCGAGCGCCCGGACTGGCGCGAAAAAGCCACCGAATATGGCTTCAATTTTCACACCATGTATGGCGAGCCGTACTGGTGTGAAGATGCGTATTACAAACTCACTCTCGAGCAGGTTGAAAAGCTGGAAGACGTGACCGCCGAGCTACACCAGATGTGCCTGAAAGTGGTGGAGCGTGTGGTAGCCAGCGATGAGCTGTTGACCAAATTCCGCATTCCGAAACACACCTGGAGCTTTGTGCGTCAGGCGTGGCAAACACAGCAACCTTCGCTTTATTCTCGCCTCGATCTGGCATGGGATGGCAAAGGCGAGCCTAAGCTGCTGGAAAACAACGCTGATACGCCAACATCACTGTACGAAGCGGCTTTCTTCCAGTGGATCTGGCTCGAAGATCAGCAGAATGCGGGCAACCTGCCCGCAGGCAGCGATCAGTTCAACAGCCTGCAGGAAAAGCTGATTGAGCGTTTCGCTGAGCTGCGCGAACAGCACGGTTTCGGCCTGCTGCATTTTGCCTGCTGTCGCGATACCACCGAAGACCGTGGCACCGTGCAGTATTTGCAGGACTGCGCCAATGAAGGCGGCGTGGCGAGCGAATTTCTGTATATCGAAGATATCGGGCTTGGCGAAAAAGGTCAGTTTACCGACACCCAGGATCAGGTTATTGGTAACCTGTTCAAGCTCTACCCGTGGGAATACATGCTGCGCGAGATTTTCTCCACCAAGCTGGAGGACGCTGGCGTTCGCTGGCTTGAACCGGCCTGGAAAAGCATTATCTCTAATAAAGCGCTGCTGCCGATGCTGTGGGAAATGTTCCCGGATCACCCAAATCTGCTGCCCGCGTATTTTGCCGAAGACAGCTATCCACCGATGGATAAATACGTGATCAAGCCGATTTTCTCGCGCGAAGGTGCCAACGTGTCGATTGTCGAAAACGGCAATGTGGTTGAAGCCGTAGAAGGGCCGTATGGCGAAGAAGGTATGATCGTCCAGCAGTTCTGTGAACTACCGAAGTTTGGCGACAGCTATACGCTGATCGGCAGCTGGCTCATCAACGATCAACCTGCCGGGATCGGCATTCGTGAAGACCGGGCGTTGATCACTCAGGATCTGTCCCGCTTCTATCCGCATATTTTTGTGGGGTGATATGTGCCGGCGGCGCACGCTTGCCGGGCCTACTTGTCTTTGTAGGCCTGCTCAGCGTAGCGCCACCAGGCATTAACCAATCTGCACCGACAGCATACTCAAACTGCCCATCTCGATCCCATCAGTCGGCAACGTCATCGGCTCTTTTCTGTCCCACGTGCCCAGCACGTACAACAGCGGCAGATAATGATCCGCAGTCGGGTTGGACAGCGATCCTCCTTCATGGTCGAGATAATTCACCAACGGGTGCGATTCCGTCGGACCTTGCCAGGTGAGATTGTCTTTCACAAATTCATTGAACGATGTCGCCCACGGATACGGCGTATTTTCGCCATGCCAGCGTGCGGTGCGCAGGTTGTGAACCACGTTGCCGCTCGCCACCAGCATGATGCCCTCTTCACGCAGTGAGGCCAGTTTGCGGCCCATTTCCATATGCCAGGCCGGTGGTTTAGTGCTGTCGATACTGAGCTGAACCATTGGGATATCGGCATCCGGATACATTTTAATTAAAACGCCCCATGAACCGTGGTCAAAGCCCCAGGCTTCTTTATCCAGCGCTACCGGCACCGAGGTCAGCAGCTCAACGAGTCGCTGCGCCAGTTCCGGCGAACCTGGAGCCGGGTAATGTGTGTCGTACAGTGCCTGCGGAAAACCACCGAAGTCATGAATGGTTTTTGGGGCTTCCATCGCCGTGACACCTGTCCCGCGAGTAAACCAGTGCGCGGAAATGGCCACAATCGCTTTCGGGCGCGGCAGCGTTTCGCCGAGATGCTGCCAGGCACGGGTGTACACGTTATCCTCCAGCACGTTCATCGGACTACCGTGCCCCAAAAACAGTGCTGGCATACGGGAAGAAGACATGATGATATCCTTACAGGAATAGTCGATTTGATGGTTCTACATTACGCGTTTTCGGGCAGGGATGAACTCAGATAACAGTGATGAAGATCATCAGGAAATTTGAATGTAAGGACACGTAAAAGCGCCATCTCCCCTCTCGCTTTCGGGGCAATGGATCTTTACTATAAATGATAATCATTATCATAAAGGAGTTTTCATGTCAGTACCTTTGATCCTGACCTTACTCGCTGGTGGGGCCACCTTCATTGGGGCTGTCCTGGGTGTTATCGGCCAGAAGCCCTCCAACCGCGTACTCGCGTTTTCCCTTGGCTTCGCTGCGGGCATCATGCTGCTTATCTCATTGATGGAAATGCTGCCTGCCGCTCTCGGTACCCAAGGCATGTCGCCGGTGCTCGGCTACGGCATGTTCGTGGTGGGTCTGCTGGGATATTTTGCCCTCGACCGAATGCTGCCCCATGCGCACGCACAAGATTTAATGCAGGGCGATAAGGCCGTGATGCCGCGCAATTTGCGCCGCACCGCGATTCTGCTGACGCTCGGCATCAGCCTGCACAACTTCCCGGAAGGCGTGGCGACCTACGTTACCGCCAGCAGTAATCTGGAGCTCGGATTTGGCATCGCACTGGCAGTCGCATTGCACAATATTCCTGAAGGCCTGGCGGTGGCTGGCCCCATTTATGCCGCGACAGGATCGAAACGTAAGGCGGTATTCTGGGCGGGCGTGTCCGGGATGGCTGAAATTCTTGGCGGCGTACTGGCGTGGCTGATTCTGGGTTCACTGGTCTCGCCAGTGGTGATGGCTGCTATCATGGCTGCGGTGGCCGGTATTATGGTGGCGCTGTCGGTAGATGAACTGATGCCGCTGGCGAAAGAAATCGACCCACACAACAACCCAAGCTACGGCGTGCTGTGCGGCATGTCGGTGATGGGGCTCAGTCTGGTACTGCTTCAGTCGATGGATTTCGCCTGATACTCTGAAAGCCAGATAGCAAAACGCCGGGACACTCCCGGCGTTGTCTTTTCAGATTCGCTATTCAGTGGATCTTAGCTGGCCTTACGCTCATGCTTTTGGCGGTATTCCACCAGATCTTCAATGGTCACGACCGGCATGTTGTGTTCCGCAGCAAACTTGATGCACTCCGGCGCGCGCGCCATGGTGCCATCGTCGTTGGTCAGCTCACACAGCACGCCCGCAGGTTTGAAGCCCGCCAGCGTCACCAGATCGATAGTCGCTTCAGTGTGACCGCCGCGAGTCAATACACCACCCGCCTGCGCACGAAGTGGAAACACGTGGCCTGGACGATGCAGATCGGAAGGTTTAGCGCCGTCGGCAATCGCCGCACGAACGGTGGTGACGCGGTCAGCAGCAGAAACGCCGGTGGTCACACCGTGCGCCGCTTCGATGGTTACGGTAAAACCGGTACCGAACGCACTGGTGTTGGTTTCCACCATCATCGGCAAATCGAGCTGTTTGCGGCGCTCTTCGTTAATGCACAGGCAAACAATGCCGCTGCCGTGACGGATGGTCAGCGCCATCTGCTCAACGGTCATGGTTTCGGCGGCAAAGATCATGTCGCCTTCGTTTTCGCGGTTTTCGTCATCAAGCACCATCACACCGCGACCTTCACGCAGTGCGGACAACGCGTGTTCTACGCGTTCAAATGCAGTACCAAAAGAGGAAAGTAGCGTCTGATTCATGGTAAAAGACCTCATTAAGATTATGGTTACCAGAATCAGGGCAGTCTTAGGAGCGCCGACGAAGCGGCAAAAAGATAACGTGCGCGGGCCTTGCCCGTAGATCGTTACTCTCTCCCATCCGGACTCTAACCGTCGGCCCCGGAATTACACCGGATCTGCTGTCCTTCAGACTGACGTCCAAAGCGCTCGCGGGCTTTCAACCTGAGTTGATTTACCGCCGGTGGGGAATTTCGCCCCGCCCTGAGAATAAGCGAGATAACTATAACGCTAATGATTATTGTCGGCAATGCATAAGCTTCAAACATTTCTGGTTTATAGCCCCGGCATAAGGCACTACAATAATCTGCAAAACCGACCAGATCAGGGAAACCATAATGATTGATCCGAAAAAAATTGAACAGATTGCCCGCCAGGTTCACGAGTCCATGCCGCAAGGTTTGCGTGATTTTGGTGGTGACGTTGAGAAGAAAATCCGTCAGGTGCTGCAATCTCAGCTGACGCGTCTGGATCTGGTCAGCCGCGAAGAGTTCGACGTGCAGACTCAGGTTCTGCTGCGCACTCGCGAGAAACTGGCCCTGCTGGAACAGCGTATTTCCGACCTGGAAAACCGCACCACCGCCGCGTCCTCCGCGCCAGCGATTCCGCCGGTAGACGAATAATGTGAGATTGCCCGGTGTCGCTTACGCTAACCGGGCCTACAACTGGCAGTCGCAACGTTACTTGCTGCTGTCTTTCTGTATACGCTTGATGATATTGGTGGTTGAACAGCCATCTTCAAAGTTCAGTACCATCACTTCGCCGCCGTTCGCCCAGACTTCTTCACTACCCGCGATTTCGTCCGGCTTGTAGTCCCCGCCTTTCACCAGCAGATCCGGCAGAACGCCCGCAATCAGGCGCTGCGGCGTATCTTCTTCAAACGAGACCACCCAATCGACAGATCCCAGCGCACCGAGCACGATCATGCGCTGATCGAGCGGATTCACCGGACGGGTTTCGCCTTTCAGACGTTTGGTAGATGCATCGCTGTTCACCGCGACAATCAATCGATCGCCAAGCTTACGCGCGTTGGAGAGATAGGACACGTGACCCGCGTGCAGAATGTCGAACACGCCGTTGGTCATCACGACTTTCTCACCACGCTTACGCGCTGCCATTACTGCCAGCTTCAGCTCGGCTTCGCTCATCACGCCGAAACCGGTGTCCGCACGACCACGCACCGCATTTTCCAGTTCGATAGGCGAAACGGTAGACGTCCCGAGTTTGCCCACCACAACGCCGGCTGCCGCGTTGGCAAAGAAACACGCCTCTTCCAGCGAATTACCCGCCGCCAGCGTTGCCGCCAGCACGCCAATCACCGTGTCACCGGCACCGGTCACGTCATACACTTCTTGCGCCTGCGTTGGCATATGCAGCGGTGCTTTACCCGGTTGCAACAGGGTCATGCCCTGTTCGGAACGGGTGACCAACAGCGCCGACAGTTCGAAGTCGGCGATGATTTTCATGCCGCGCTCAACGATTTCCGCTTCGCTTTTACACTTTCCGGCGACGGCTTCAAACTCAGAGAGGTTTGGCGTCAGCAGCGTTGCGCCACGATAGCGTTCAAACTCGCTACCTTTCGGGTCGATCAGTACCGGAACACCCGCTTTACGAGCAAGCTGAATCATATCCTGAACGCTTTCCAGTGCGCCTTTAGCGTAGTCAGACAGCACCAGCGCGCCGATGTGGCCCAGCGCCTGCTGAATACGTTCGTGCATCGGCTGTGGATCGACGCCCGCAAAGCCTTCTTCGAAGTCCAGACGAATCAGCTGCTGGTTGCGTGACAGCACGCGCAGCTTGGTGATCGTCGGATGGGTCGGCACGGAAACGAAATCGCACTTCACGTTTACGTCCGCCAGCGCTTTGCTGAGCGCCCGCGCCGCATCGTCAATACCGGTCAGCCCGACCAGACGCGAAGTGGCCCCCAACGCCGCGATGTTCATCGCCACGTTCGCCGCGCCGCCAGGACGCTCTTCGATGGTATCCACTTTCACCACCGGCACCGGGGCTTCCGGGGAAATGCGGCTCGTTGGGCCATACCAGTAGCGGTCCAGCATCACATCACCGACGACCATCACTCCTGCACGCTCAAACTCTGGCAGCGTTACTTTCATTCCAGACTCCCGAAAGATTTGTTAATTGCGCGCGATAATAACATCTCACGACACCACCAGCCACTTTAGCCAGCTCGCGCGCACCAACTCGCGTTCCGCCGCAAAGGCCTCCGGCTCTACGTGCCCGGCCTCCTCCTGCAATGCCAGATGATGCAACGCATCGCGCAGCGTAGTGTATGCCCGGCTCAGGGCCAGCGCTTCCTGCTCGTCCATTATGTCGTTTTGTGCGAGCAGTTCGAGAATGCGCACGTTATCCGACCAACGGGTCAGCTTCGGTTTATCGTGAGCGAAACGCAGCACCAGATACTGGGTAATAAACTCAATATCCGTAATGCCGCCTTCATCAGCTTTAATATCAAAGCGGTAGCGATGCTTGCCCCCAAGATGCGCCCGCATTTTCTCGCGCATTTCGCGGACTTCGGTTTGCAACTTTTCGCCTTCACGGGAAACGGTCAGTACGTCGCGGCGAATCGCATCAAACTGCGATTGCAGCTGCGGGTCGCCGTACACCACGCGGGCGCGAACCAGCGCCTGATGTTCCCAGGTCCAGGCTTCATGATGTTGATAATCGGCGAAGGCCGCGGTGGTCGTGACCAACATACCTGCCGCGCCGGACGGACGTAAGCGAGCGTCCACTTCGTACAGGATGCCTGAGGAGGTGCGGGTGCTGAACAGATGCATGATGCGCTGGGCCAGGCGCAGATAGAACTGACGCCCATCGATTTCACGTTCGCCATCGGTCATCACTTCCACTGGGCAGTCGTGTAAAAACACCAGATCGAGATCAGAACTGTAGCCCAGCTCCCAACCGCCGAGTTTGCCATAGCCCACTACCGCAAAACCACGCCCCTGGCGCTCTGCAAGATGGCGAGGTTGCCCAAAACGAGCCACCATTTGCACCCAGGCCTGCTGAACCACCGCGTCGATCATCGCTTCCGCCAGCCAGGTTAAGTGATCGCTCACTTTCATGACCGGCAGCGTGCCGGCTATATCCGCCGCGGCAACGCGCAACAGCTGCGCCTGCTTAAACTGGCGCAGCGCTTCAAGCTGCTGCTCTTCATCTTCTTCCGGCACGCGCAGCAAATACTGGCGCAATTCGTCGCGATAGGCATCGGTGGCCGTTGGCTGGTACAGCGTGTTCGGATCGAGCAACTCATCCAGCAGCAGCGGATAACGCGCCAGCTGGCTCGCCACCATCGGCGACGCGGCGCAAAGGTGAATAAGATGCTTGAGCGCACCCGGGAATTCGCTCAGCAGTTCAAGATAGGTGGTGCGAGTGACGATCCCGGTCAGCAGCGGCATGATGCGCGCCAGCGGAACCGGGGCATCTTCCCGACTGCAAACGTTACTTAGCAAATGCGGCATCAGCGAATCAAGCACCTGACGCCCGCGCGGGCCGATGGTGCGTTTGTCGAGCTCTTTGCGGAAATCGGCAATCACCGCCAGCACCTGATTGCGATCGCTGTCGGTGAGATGCGTCAGCACCGGCGTGGTGTCGTCTTCCTGCAACGCATCCTGCCACAGCTCTCGCCAGTGCTCAGACAGCTGTTCATCCGCCGAGGTCTCTTCGTCATCGCCAATCAGCGCGTTGAAAATCTGCCGTACGTGAGCCATGTGCGCATCCAGGGCCTGCGTCAGTGCATCCCAGTCAGCGAAGCCCATGCCCCACGCCAGCCGCGCCCGGTTCAGCTCGTCCTGAGGCAGGGTCTGCGTCTGTTCGTCATTAATGCTTTGTAGCAGGTTTTCCAGGCGGCGTAAGAACAGGTAGGCGTCATGCAGCCGTTGCGCCTCGCCTTCCGGCAAAAGATGCAGCGCATCAATAGCTTCCAGCGTTGGCAACAAAGCGCGCCCTTGCAGTGACGGCTCACGCCCACCGCGTATCAGCTGGAACACCTGTACGATAAATTCGATTTCGCGAATGCCACCCGCGCCGAGCTTGATGTTGTCTTTCAGGCCACGGCGGCGAACTTCGCGGGCGATCATACCTTTCATATTACGCAGCGACTGGATCACGCTGAAATCGATGTAGCGGCGGAACACGAACGGACGCAGCGTGGCACGCAGTTCATCGACGTATACGCCTTCCCTGTCGCCCATGATCCGTGCTTTGACCATCGCATAGCGTTCCCAGTCGCGGCCCTGCTCCTGGTAATAATCTTCCAGTGCGGCGAAGCTCAACACCAGCGGCCCGCTTTCGCCAAACGGACGCAGACGCATATCCACGCGATAGACAAAACCGTCCATCGTTGGCTGATCCAGTGCTTTAATCAGCCGTTGTCCCATGCGGGTGAAGAACTGCGCGTTGTCGAGTTCACGCCGCCCGCCCTGGGTTGAGCCGTGTTCCGGCCAGGCAAAAATCAGATCGATGTCAGAAGAAAAGTTCAGCTCGCCGCCGCCGAGTTTGCCCATGCCTAAAATCAGCAGCGGCTGCGGCTTGCCGTTGACGTTGCACGGCGTGCCCCATTCCCGGCAGCAGGCGTCGTACAGCCAGTCGCGCGCGGCGACGATCAGCGTTTCAGCCAGATGACTCAACTGCTGCAAACTGTGTTCAGTGGAAATAAGAGAAAGCGCCTGCGCCCAGGCAATGCGCACCATCACGCGACGGCGGAACAGGCGTAGCTCGCGCATCAGGCTATTTTCATCGCTGACGTTCGCCAGCGCGTCCTGCAACCAGGCGGCGTAATGCTGCCATTCACCGGCCTGTGGCGGTGTATTCTCCAGCTCGCTAAGCCATGCTGGATACACGACCAGGCTTTGGCTGATAAAATCGCTGAAGGTCATCGCCGCCTGCGCCTGCGGGGTAAGGGCGTCGGAAGGGAAATCTGTCGGCAGTCGGTCGACCACCGTCTGCCAGTGCTGCTGTAACTGCAAAGAAAACGGCGTCATGACTACCTCGTTTCGCTATCGTCCGGTGACCAGAAAAGCCGTCAGCATCAGTTTGGCTTGCGCAATTTGCGGTTTAAATGCCGCATCCTTTGCGCTGGTTGCTGCGGAAATCGCGTCGCCAATTTGCGCCATTTGTTCAGAAGCCATCTCGTGTTCGGATTGCAGGCTGGTGCGAATAAATTCCACTGCTTTCAACACTTCGGTTTTGGCTTTCGCATTACCACGCAGCCATAGCTCTTCGTGATACTGCCAGTGGGCCAGCGCCGCTTCGAGCGCCGCGTTACCATGGTCAGTGAAATCAGTCTTTTTCATGGCACGTTCGGCATTACCCGCCGCCAGATGATAGCCGCGCGCCGCTTTGCTCAGACTGCCCTGACGCAGCACGCCTGCAGAAAGCAGCTGTTCTGCCACTTCAAGAATGTCTTCTACATTACCGTGCAGCAGTTCCAGTTCCAGCTCGCAAATCGGCTCCTGGTGGCGTCCGGCTTTAACGTAGCCCAAATCCAGCGCCAGTTCGATGCGGCTCTGATTGTGATTCACCAGCCATTTTTCGCGATAAAAATCGGTGCTGAACAGCGGGTTCACCTGCGAGGCGAGTTCTGGCGGCAGCGTACCCTCAGGCCAGACTTCAGCGGGCAGTTTTTCCAGCGCCAGTTCGGCTTTATCAAGATCAATGTTGTATTCCGGGCGCGAATGCAAACCGCCCACCACCTTCCCGGCGATTTTCATCGTCATTTCATAGCGACCGTTATGGCCACGGATCCGCAGCCCCATATCGTGGCGGCGCAGCCAATTATCGGCGGTTTCGTAGTAAATATTGAGGAGTTGAGCAGCTGGAACATGCTCCGCGGAGAGGGCGTTGAGCTGGGTGCGCAGCGTCTCGACGCCGTCCTGCTCAACGATGAACTTCAATTCGATTTCCTGATCCATGACTGATTTCTTATGGTTGCATTGCCTGGATTGAACATTACGCCGAACTTCCGCGCATCTTTTTTGTCAGTAGAGTGTATTTCGCGGTACTTTCCCATGCAACGTCCTCCTGGAGGATTCCGATTGCCGGAGAATGCCTGGCATCGTCAGACTGATGCCATTACTATCGATTCACTTTATGACAATAACGAATGACCTGATGCCTAAATTACGCCTGATTGGATTAACTTTATTTGCACTTAGCGTTTCCGCCGTGGTTCACGCTGAAGAAACACGTTACGTCTCTGACGAACTGAACACCTGGGTCCGCAGTGGCCCTGGCGATAACTATCGCCTTGCCGGTACCGTTACCGCAGGTGAAGCCGTCACCCTGCTGCAAACCAACGACGCCACCCAATATGGCCAGGTTCGCGACAGCAACGGGCGTACCGCATGGATCCCGTTAAAAGAGCTGACCAGCGAGCCGAGCTTTAAAACGCGCGTGCCGGATCTCGAAAGCCAGGTCAAAACGCTGACCGATAAGCTGACCAACATTGATACCACCTGGAATCAACGCACTGCAGATATGCAGAAGAAAGTTGCCGAGAGCGACGGCGTGATTAACGGGCTGAAAGACCAAAATCAGAAGCTGAAAAATGAGCTCATCGTGGCGCAGAAAAAGGTGAGTGCCGCCAATCTGCAGCTGGATGACAAACAGCGCACCATCATTATGCAGTGGTTTATGTACGGCGGCGGCGTGTTGGGCGTGGGTCTGATCCTTGGCCTGGTTCTGCCACGTCTGGTGCCGAGCCGCAAACGCAAAGATCGCTGGATGAACTAACGCCCCACGGCGGCCCGATTAGCCATCTCCTCTACACTTACGTATTATCGTCGGATAAACAGTGAGAGGAGAAGGTTGGCGTGAAGACATATCTGGTCGGTGGTGCAGTTCGCGATGCGTTGTTAGGCCTGCCGGTCAAAGACAAAGATTGGGTCGTTGTCGGCGCCACACCGCAGCAAATGCTCGACGCGGGCTACCAGCAGGTAGGTCGCGACTTCCCTGTTTTTCTCCATCCGAAATCCCACCAAGAATACGCCCTGGCTCGCACCGAGCGAAAATCAGGTTCCGGTTACACCGGTTTTACCTGCTATGCCGCACCAGACGTAACCCTTGAACAAGATTTACTGCGCCGCGACCTGACCGTTAACGCCCTCGCCCAGGGCGATAACGGCGAGATTGTCGACCCGTATAACGGCCAACAGGACCTGCAAAACCGCCTGCTGCGCCACGTTTCCCCGGCGTTCAGTGAAGACCCTTTGCGCGTCCTGCGCGTCGCCCGTTTCGCTGCCCGCTATGCCCATTTAAGCTTCCGCATTGCCGATGAAACGATGGCGCTGATGCGCGACATGACCGCCGCTGGTGAGCTTGAACACCTCACGCCGGAACGCGTGTGGAAGGAAACCGAAAATGCACTCGGGACGCATAACCCACAGGTTTATTTCCAGACCCTGCGCGACTGCGGCGCGTTGAAAGTGCTATTCCCGGAAATCGATGCGCTGTACGGCGTACCTGCGCCGGCCAAATGGCATCCTGAAATCGACACGGGCGTACATACCCTGATGACGCTGACGATGGCTGCGATGCTGACACCCGCGCTGGACGTGCGTTTCGCCACGCTGTGCCATGATTTGGGCAAAGGATTAACGCCGAGAGAACTCTGGCCTCGTCATCACGGTCACGGTCCGGCTGGCGTTAAACTTGTGGAGCAGCTCTGCACGCGTCTGCGCGTGCCGAATGAAATGCGCGATCTCGCGAAACTGGTGGCAGAATTCCACGACCTGATCCACACCCTGCCTATCCTCAAACCGGTGACGCTGGTAAAGCTGTTTGATTCCATCGATGCCTGGCGAAAACCGCAGCGCGTGACGCAGCTGGCGCTGACCAGCGAAGCCGACGTGCGCGGACGTACCGGGTTTGAAGCCTGTGATTATTCGCAAGGACGTTTACTGCATGAAGCGTGGGAAGTGGCAAAAGCGGTGCCGACCAAACCGGTCATTGACGCCGGCTTTAAAGGGCCAGAAGTGCGGGAGGAACTGACGCGACGCAGGATAGAGGCCGTCGCGCAGTGGAAGGAAAAACGCTGCCCGCAGGTTACATAAACACTGCGTAAACCGCGGCCGCGACGATAAAGCGGTAGATGGCGAATGGAATGAAAGTGATGCGTTTGATGATATGCAGGAACGCTTTGATAGCGATCAGTGCGACCACAAACGCTGTCACGAAGCCCACGGCAAACATCGGAATGTCCGAGCTGCTCAGGAATCCGATGCTTTTGTACAGATCAAGCGCCGTGGCTCCCATCATCATTGGCACTGCCAGCAGGAAGGAAAACTCCGCCGCCGCATAGCGGCTGATGCCCAGCAGCATCCCGCCCGCAATGGTTGAACCCGAGCGAGAGAAGCCCGGCCACAGCGCCAGACACTGGAAGCAACCCACCAGAAACGCCTGACGATAAGTCATATCATCCAGACCCGCAGTGCGCGGCTCTTTCGGTTTAAAGACCTCGGCCATAATCAGCAATATGCCGCCGACAATCAGCGCGTACATCACGTTAACCGGGTTGAACAAAGACTTGATGAGATCGTGTAACACCAGGCCCAGTACCACCGCCGGGAACATCGCCAACAGCACGTGAATGAGCGACAGACGCCCGGAGCCTTCGCCTTCATGGACCGGCGGACGACCAAAATGAATGCCGATCAGGCCAAACAGACGACGCCAGAACATCACCACAACAGCGAGGATCGATCCTAACTGGATAACCACCTCAAACGTATTTGCCGTTTCGCCTTCGAAGCCCAGCAGGTGGCCGACGATAATCATGTGGCCGGTACTGGAAACGGGTAAAAACTCCGTCAGTCCTTCGACAACACCCAGGATGGCCGCTATCAGCAGCGAGTGCATATCGCTCATTAATAAACCCTTAAATAATAGAAAAAAAGAAGCTGAAAATTGGAACCAGCTTTAAGACATATGTATCGGCGTTTCGTTTAACCTGGATGAATCTATTCTTACGCTTTCGGATTAGCGCCACGCTCAATGATGACCCCAACGTTGGCCGCGCGCGCCACGGCGCCGGGTTTGCTCAGTTTGATGCGCACCCACGGCGAGTTAAAGCGCGTCAGAAGGATTTCAGCGACTTCCTCCGCCACGCGTTCCACCAGCGCGAAACGTCCCCCTTTAACGTGCGCAATGACCGCTTCGCTAATATCGGCGTAGCTCAGACAATCATTAACATCATCGCTGGCGGCAGATTTACGGTTGTCCCACGCCATTTCGATATCGAACATCAGCTTCTGTTCAATGGTCTGTTCCCAGTCATAAACACCAATTGTGGTGATGACCGAAAGTTGCTCTATAAATACAATATCCATCACGCCCCGCCTGCTTTTTGTCCGTGCCGGATACCACTTCCGGCAAAATATGCGTATTATCCACAGATGAAGAGAATACCGATACATTTTCAAAACGGAACAGCGTTATGAGTGCAATCGAGCCTGGAATGGTCTTCCTTGCCTATCTTTGCGGCTCAATTTCCAGCGCCATTCTGGTCTGCCGCATCGCGGGTCTGCCTGACCCACGCGTAAGCGGTTCCGGTAATCCCGGAGCGACCAACGTTTTACGAATTGGCGGCAAGGGAGCAGCCGTAGCAGTACTGATCTTCGACATCCTCAAAGGCATGTTGCCGACCTGGGGTGCCTGGGCGTTGGGTTTCACCCCATTCTGGCTCGGCCTCGTCGCCATTGCAGCGTGCCTCGGCCACATTTGGCCCATCTTCTTCGGATTCCGCGGCGGGAAAGGCGTGGCCACGGCTTTCGGTGCGATTGCGCCCATCGGCTGGGATCTCACCGGCGTGATGGCGGGCACCTGGCTGCTGACTATTTTGCTGAGCGGCTATTCGTCGCTGGGCGCTATCGTCAGCGCACTGGTGGCCCCGTTCTACGTGTGGTGGTTTATGCCACAGTACACCTTCCCGGTTTCTATGCTCTCGTGCCTGATCCTGCTACGCCATCATGACAACATCCAGCGTTTATGGCGTCGTCAGGAAACCAAAATCTGGGCGCGCCTGAAGCGAAAGAATAAACCGCAGAATTAGCACTTCCCTCGCCGCCGTTCGGGTGGCGACATCCATGATTATAATTCCTTAACATCATAAGCGTTTCCTATGACCGCGAAGTACCCCAGTTGATCCATACTCATTAGCGTCTGATTAATCACGCAATTGCAGGGGTGCCACTGTGTCTGGCGCGGAACGGGAGAGTGAAAAAACGGGCTGGCACGCCACGCTTGCCCTGCGGTTTTGCCACACGCCGGAGAAAACGGTACTGGCCTCTGCACGTCATTTCGGTCCATTGACCGTACAACGCCCTTTCTATCCTGAAGGCACCACCTGCCATCTTTATCTGCTGCACCCGCCCGGTGGTATTGTCGGCGGCGATACCCTGGATATCAGCGTCACCCTCGAACCCGACACCCATACACTTATCACCATGCCCGGTGCCAGCAAGTTTTATCGCAGCCACGGCCCACAGGCGCGGCTGAATCAGCGTTTTGAGTTGGCGGAAAACGCCATTCTGGAGTGGCTGCCGCAGGACACCCTCTTTTTTCCCGGGGCGAACGCCACGTTACACAGCGTGTTTCATTTGCAGGAAGGCGCGCGCCTGCTGGCCTGGGAGCTATATTGCCTGGGGCGGCCGGTTATCGGCGAAACGTTCAGTCATGGTGAGATAACCAACCGGCTTGAAGTGTGGAAGAACGGTTCGCCGCTGCTGATTGAGCGCCTGCATCTTACTGATGGTGACCTGAGCGCCGTGGCAGAAAAGCCGTGGATTGGCAGCCTGCTGTTTTATCCCGCCAATGAAACCATGCTCGATGGGGTGCGCGAGTCCCTCACGCCGCTCGACGCTTTTGCCGGCGCCACGCTGGTCGACGGCCTGCTGGCGATACGTTTTTTATCGCACGATAACCTGATTTGCCAGCGCGCGATGCGTGAAATCTGGCAGGCACTGCGCCCGCAGCTGCTGAACAAATCCCCTTTATTCCCCCGAATCTGGCTGACCTGAGAGAACGCTATGGAACTGACGCCCAGAGAAAAAGACAAGCTGCTGCTGTTTACCGCGGCTCTGGTGGCGGAACGCCGCCTCGCCCGCGGCGTGAAGCTCAATTATCCCGAATCGGTGGCGCTGATTAGCGCTTTCATAATGGAAGGTGCGCGCGACGGCAAAACCGTGGCATCGCTAATGGAAGACGGCCGCCACGTGCTGACCCGCTCCCAGGTGATGGAAGGCGTACCGGAGATGATCCCCGATATTCAGGTGGAAGCGACATTTCCGGACGGCTCCAAACTGGTCACCGTCCATAACCCGATACTCTGAGGACACCGCGATGATCCCCGGTGAATACAAGATCCAGAGCGGCAACATCGCCCTGAACGTAGGCCGTGAAACGCGTAAAACCGTCGTCGAAAACCACGGCGACCGCCCGATCCAGGTCGGATCGCACTACCACTTTTACGAAGTGAACCCTGCGCTGAAATTCGACCGGGAAGTGTGTAAAGGCTTTCGGCTGAACATCGCGGCGGGCACCGCTGTACGCTTTGAGCCGGGCCAAAAACGTGAAGTCGAACTGGTGGCTGTCGCTGGCGATAAGCGCATCTTCGGCTTTCGTGGCGAGGTGATGGGCGAACTGGAGACAAAATCATGACCGAAATTTCCCGTCAGGCGTATGCCGACATGTTTGGCCCCACCACCGGCGACAAAGTACGACTGGCCGATACCGAGCTGTGGATTGAAGTTGAAGACGACTTCACCACCTACGGCGAAGAGGTCAAATTCGGCGGCGGCAAAGTCATTCGCGATGGCATGGGCCAGGGGCAAATGGTCGGCGAAGATTGCGTCGATCTGGTACTGACCAACGCGCTGATCGTCGATCACTGGGGGATCGTTAAAGCCGATATCGGCGTGAAAAACGGGAGGATCTTCGCCGTCGGCAAAGCCGGTAACCCGGATATTCAGCCCAACGTTACGATCCCGATTGGCGTGGGCACCGAAGTGATCGCCGCCGAAGGTAAAATCGTCACCGCAGGCGGCGTCGACACCCATATTCACTGGATTTGCCCACAGCAGGCGGAAGAAGCGCTGGTCTCCGGCGTGACCACCATGATCGGCGGCGGCACCGGCCCGGCTGCGGGTACCAACGCCACAACCTGCACACCGGGACCGTGGTATATCAGCCGCATGTTGCAAGCTATTGACAGCCTGCCGGTAAATATCGGCCTGCTCGGCAAAGGCAACGGCTCGACCCCGGAGACGCTGCGCGAGCAGGTTGCGGCAGGCGTTATCGGCCTGAAAATTCACGAAGACTGGGGTGCAACTCCCGCCGCTATCGACTGTTCGCTGACTGTTGCCGAGGAGATGGATATTCAGGTGGCGCTGCATAGCGATACGCTGAACGAATCCGGTTTTGTCGAAGATACTCTGGCGGCGATTGGCGACCGCACCATCCACACATTTCATACCGAAGGCGCGGGCGGCGGCCATGCGCCGGACATCATCACCGCCTGCGCGCATCCGAACATTCTGCCCTCGTCCACCAACCCGACGCTGCCGTTCACCGTTAACACCATCGACGAGCATCTGGATATGCTGATGGTTTGCCATCACCTGTCGCCGGATATCGCCGAAGATGTGGCCTTTGCCGAATCGCGCATTCGCCAAGAAACCATTGCCGCCGAAGACGTGCTGCACGACCTCGGCGCCTTTTCCCTGACCTCATCCGACTCTCAGGCGATGGGCCGCGTGGGCGAAGTGATCTTACGCACATGGCAGGTGGCGCACCGGATGAAGGTGCAGCGCGGCGCGCTGGAAGAGGAACGGGGCGATAACGATAACGTCCGCGTGAAGCGCTATATCGCCAAGTACACCATCAACCCGGCGCTGACCCACGGCATTGCACATGAAGTCGGATCCATCGAAGCCGGAAAAATGGCAGATCTGGTGCTGTGGTCACCGGCTTTCTTTGGCGTGAAACCCGCCGCTATCGTTAAAGGCGGGATGATTGTGATGGCCCCGATGGGCGACATCAACGCCTCAATTCCCACGCCGCAGCCGGTGCATTACCGCCCGATGTTTGGCTCGCTCGGCGCGGCTCGCCATCACTGTCGCCTGACGTTTCTTTCCCAGGCGGCACTCGATAACAACGTGCCGCAGCTGCTGGGCTTAAAAAGCCAGACCGCAGTGGTGAAAGGCTGCCGAACGGTGAAGAAAGCCGACATGGTCCACAACAGCCTGCAGCCCAATATCACCGTCGATGCCCAGACTTATGAAGTGCGGATCGACGGGAAACTTATCACCAGCGAGCCAGCGGACGTGCTGCCGATGGCACAACGCTATTTTCTGTTTTAAGGAGTAACGATGCTGTATCTGACTCAGCGTGTCGATCACGCTCATCAACTGACTGCCAGCGTTACGCTGCCGATTGATGTGCGGGTCAAAAGCCGCGCCAAAGTGACGCTCTGCGACGGACGTGAAGCCGGGTTGATGCTGCCTCGCGGCCTGCTGCTGCGTGGCGGCGATATCCTGGCCAGCGAAGACGGCAGCGAATGTATCGAAGTGATTGCCGCCGATGAGGGCGTATCAGTGGTGCGCTGCGATGATTCATTCCAGCTCGCTAAAGCCTGTTATCACCTCGGTAACCGTCACGTTCCGCTGCAAATCATGCCCGGCGAACTGCGTTTTCATCACGACCACGTACTCGACGACATGCTGCGCCAGTTTGGCCTGTCCGTGACCTTTGCCCATCTGCCGTTCGAACCGGAAGCCGGGGCGTATACCAGCGAAGCGCAAGGTCATCACCACCATACCCACGCGCATTCGCACAGCCACTGATGACTGATACCACGCAGCGACTGCGTTTATTACAACTGGCGAGCAGCAACCTGCCGGTGGGCGGTTACAGCTGGTCGCAAGGGCTGGAATGGGCGGTAGAGGCGGGCTGGATTGCCGATACCGCCGCCTTTGCCCACTGGCAAACGCAGCAAATGGAGCAGAGCTTTTTTCACGTCGACCTGCCGCTGTTCGCCCGGCTGTATCACGCCTGGGAACAGGATGACGTTGAGGCCGCCACGCGATGGACCGCATGGCTGCTGGCGTGTCGGGAAACGCGCGAACTGCGCGAAGAAGAACGTAATCGCGGCCAGGCGTTTTCTCGCCTGCTGTACGACTGGCAGCCGGATTGCTCCGCCGAATGGCGTGGGCTGTTTAACCAAAGTCAGTTGTGCGGCATGGCGTGGCTGGGAGTGCGTTGGGGTATCGAACTGCGAGAGCTGGCGCTGACGCTCGGCTACAGCTGGATTGAAAGCGCGGTGATGGCGGGCGTGAAGCTGGTGCCTTTCGGCCAGCAGGCCGCACAAAAATTGATTATGTCGCTCTGCGAGCAGTACGCCGCAGGCATTGAACGCGGGCTGAACTGCCCTGACGAATTTATGGGTTCGGCGACGCCGCTGTCGGCCATCGCCTCGGCGCGTCATGAAACCCAGTATTCCCGCATATTCCGTTCCTGAGGAGAAGATATGGCAAGTTATAAACACCCTCTGCGTGTTGGCGTCGGCGGCCCGGTCGGTTCCGGTAAAACCGCCCTGCTGGAAGCGCTGTGTAAAGCGATGCGTGACACGTACCATCTGGCGGTGGTCACTAACGATATCTACACCAAAGAAGACCAGCGCATTCTCACCGAGGCGGGCGCACTGGAGCCGGACCGCATTGTCGGCGTCGAAACCGGCGGATGCCCACACACGGCGATCCGCGAAGACGCGTCGATGAATCTTGCGGCAGTGGAAGCGTTAAGCGAGAAATTCGGCAATCTTGAGATTATTTTCGTCGAAAGTGGCGGAGATAACCTCAGCGCGACCTTCAGCCCAGAACTGGCAGACCTGACGATTTACGTGATCGACGTCGCCGAAGGGGAAAAAATCCCGCGCAAAGGCGGACCGGGGATCACCAAATCCGATTTTCTGGTGATCAATAAAACCGATCTTGCGCCGTACGTCGGGGCATCGCTAGAGGTAATGGAGCGTGATACCAACCGGATGCGCGGCGAGCGTCCGTGGACGTTCACCAACCTGAAAGCCGGGGATGGACTCGCGACGATCATCGCGTTTTTGGAAGATAAAGGAATGTTGAAAGCGTAACGGATGTTGGTTGCCCGGCGGCGCTCGGGGAGTTGCAGGCCCGGTAAGCATTGCGCCACCGGGCATCGCAATTACGCCGCAGGCAATTCCGCCAGCGGCCAGCGCGGACGGACGGTAACGCCTAAATCAGCAGTCGCTCCGCTGTTCAGTCGGACCATACCGGCGTAGGCGATCATCGCGCCGTTATCGGTACAAAACTCCGGACGTGCGTAAAACACTTCGCCCTTACGCTTATGCATCATTTCCGCAAGCTTCGTGCGCAGCGTGCGATTAGCGCTCACGCCACCCGCCATCACCAGGCGCTTAAAGCCGGTCTGATCCAGCGCACGACGGCATTTGATCATCAGCGTATCCACCACCGCATCTTCAAACGCACGCGCGATGTCAGCGCGGGTCTGATCGTCGTTTTCATTCGCCCTAATCGTGTTGGCCGCAAAGGTCTTCAGGCCGGAAAAGCTGAAATCAAGCCCAGGACGGTCAGTCATCGGACGCGGGAACACAAAGCGCCCTTCGGTGCCCTGCGCCGCCATTTTCGACAGCATTGGGCCGCCTGGATAATCAAGACCCAGCAGTTTCGCGGTTTTGTCGAACGCTTCACCCGCGGCATCATCAATGGATTCGCCGAGCAGAGCGTACTCGCCAATACCGGTCACGCTGATCAGCTGCGTGTGGCCGCCGGAGACCAGCAGCGCCACAAACGGGTATTCAGGCGGGTTATCTTCCAGCATTGGTGCCAGCAGATGGCCTTCCATATGGTGCACAGGAATGGCCGGCACGTTCCAGGCAAACGCCAGTGAACGACCGATGGTTGCACCCACTAACAGCGCACCGACCAGTCCAGGACCGGCGGTGTAAGCCACTGCATCAATATCTTTTGCCGTCAGATTCGCTTCTTTCAGCGCCGCCTGGATCAGCGGAACGGTTTTACGTACGTGGTCGCGGGAGGCCAGCTCCGGCACCACGCCGCCGTAGTCAGCGTGCAGTTTCACCTGACTATACAATTGGTTGGCTAACAGCCCCTGAACATCGTCATAAATGGCAATGCCGGTTTCATCGCAGGATGTTTCGATTCCCAGTACGCGCATGGTTCGTTTTACCTCATTTCAATACCGCGCAGTTTAGGGTGAATGCGGGTCGATGTATACCCTGGGGGGCGAGTTCGTGTATACTCACACCCCTTACAAAAGTCCCGTTCAAAAACGGCATTGGTGCTTTACAAAGCAGCAGCAGTTGCAGTAAAATTCCGCACCATTTTGAAATAAGCTGGCGTTGATGCCAGCGGCAAACCGAATTTATCAAAGGTGAGAGTTACATGCCGGTAATTAAAGTACGTGAAAACGAGCCGTTCGACGTAGCACTGCGTCGCTTCAAGCGTTCCTGTGAAAAAGCGGGTGTTCTGGCGGAAGTTCGTCGTCGTGAGTTCTATGAAAAACCGACTACCGAACGTAAGCGCGCTAAAGCTTCTGCTGTGAAACGTCACGCGAAGAAACTGGCTCGCGAAAACGCACGCCGCACTCGTCTGTACTAATCTGTTGAGAGCGCACGCTCTCATTCCAGACTGAGTTCAAGCTGTAAAGGCCGTGCTTCCGGAAGGAATGCGCGGCTTATTTTCGTTTATACATCTGCATACGCTATAGCATTCAGGTTGCATCTAAGCTGAAGGATGACGCGTATGAAAATGCGAGGCTTATGGCTGGACGTATCCCACGTGTCTTTATCAATGACCTGCTGGCAAGAACCGACATCGTCGATCTCATCGACGCGCGGGTAAAGCTGAAAAAACAGGGCAAAAATTTTCACGCGTGTTGTCCCTTCCATAACGAAAAAACGCCTTCGTTCACCGTCAACGGTGAGAAACAGTTTTATCACTGCTTCGGCTGTGGTGCGCACGGAAACGCCGTCGACTTTCTGATGAACTACGACAAGCTCGAGTTCGTAGAAACCGTCGAAGAACTGGCGGCCATGCACAACCTTGAAGTCCCGTACGAAGCTGGCTCCGGCCCGACCCAGATAGAACGCCATCAGCGGCAAAGTCTCTATCAATTAATGGAAGGTCTGAGCGCGTTTTATCAGCAATCCCTGAATCAGCCCACCGCCGAACCTGCAAGTCAGTATCTGACGCAGCGTGGTTTAAGCAGCGAAGTCATCGCCCGATTTGCGATTGGCTATGCGCCGCCAGGCTGGGACAACGTGTTAAAGCGTTTTGGCAACAACCGAGAAAATCAGCAATCGCTGACCGATGCGGGCATGTTGGTGACCAATGATAAAGGGCGCAGTTACGATCGCTTCCGCGAACGGGTGATGTTCCCGATCCGCGACAAGCGTGGCCGGGTGATTGGTTTTGGCGGTCGTGTGCTGGGCGATGGCACGCCGAAATACCTCAACTCCCCGGAAACCGATATATTCCATAAAGGCCGCCAGCTGTATGGCCTTTATGAAGCGCAGCAAACTGAAGCTGAACCGCAGCGTCTGCTGGTGGTCGAAGGCTATATGGACGTGGTCGCGCTGGCGCAATACGACATTAATTATGCCGTTGCGTCACTGGGCACCTCCACCACCGCCGACCATATCCAACTGCTGTTCAGGGTGACGAATAACGTCGTCTGCTGTTACGACGGCGACCGCGCAGGACGCGATGCTGCCTGGCGTGCCCTGGAAACGGCACTGCCGTACATGACCGACGGCCGTCAGCTAAGATTTATGTTTCTGCCTGACGGCGAAGACCCGGATACGCTGGTGCGTAAAGAGGGTAAAGCGGCGTTTGAAGCGCGGATGGAGCAGGCTCAGCCGCTCTCCACGTTTCTGTTTAACAGCCTGATGCCGCAGGTCGATTTGAGTACCCCGGATGGGCGCGCGCAGTTGAGTACGCTGGCGCTACCCCTAATCACTCAGGTTCCGGGCGAAACGCTGCGCATTTATTTGCGCCAGGAGTTGGGGAAAAAGCTGGGCATTCTCGAAGACGCCCAGCTTGAGCGCTTAATGCCAAAACAAGCAGAAAGTGGCACAGCTCGCCCCACTCCCCAGCTAAAACGCACGACCATGCGTATACTGATAGGGTTACTGGTGCAAAACCCGGAACTGGCAGGCCTGGTGCCGCCATTAACCGGGCTTGATCCGAAAAAGCTGCCAGGACTTGGCTTATTTTCTGAACTGGTCAACACTTGTGTGTCACAGCCAGGACTGACTACCGGCCAATTGCTTGAGCAGTATCGCGGCACAAATGAAGCCGCCACCCTTGAAAAACTGTCGATGTGGGACGATATAGCAGATAAGGAAATCGCTGAGAATACGTTCACCGACTCACTAAACCATATGTTTGATTCACTGCTGGTCCAGCGGCAAGAAGAGTTGATAGCTCGCGACCGCACACACGGTTTAAGCAGTGAAGAACGCCGGGAACTCTGGACGTTGAACCAGGAACTGGCAAAAAAATGAATTTAACGGCTTAAGTGCCGAATATCAATCGGGACGATCCCGAAGGCCGCACCGAGGCGCAGCGGCAATAATATAAGCAGGCCCTCGCTTTAAAAGTCGGTAACTCGTTTTCGCCGACCGACACCAATCAATGAATTAAGTGTGGATACCGTCTTATGGAGCAAAACCCGCAGTCACAGCTTAAACTTCTTGTTACCAAGGGCAAGGAGCAAGGCTATCTGACCTATGCCGAGGTCAATGACCATCTGCCGGAAGATATCGTCGACTCCGACCAGATCGAAGACATCATCCAAATGATCAATGACATGGGCATTCAGGTGATGGAAGAAGCACCGGATGCCGATGATCTCCTGCTGGCTGAAAACTCGAACAACACCGACGAAGACGCGGAAGAAGCTGCCGCGCAGGTGCTGTCCAGCGTAGAATCTGAAATCGGACGTACTACCGATCCGGTGCGCATGTATATGCGTGAAATGGGTACCGTTGAACTGCTGACCCGCGAAGGCGAAATCGACATCGCCAAGCGTATTGAAGACGGTATCAACCAGGTACAGTGCTCCGTTGCGGAGTACCCGGAAGCCATCACCTATCTGCTTGAGCAGTACGATCGCGTTGAAGCCGCGGAAGCACGTCTGTCTGACCTGATAACCGGCTTCGTCGATCCCAATGCTGAAGAAGATCTGGCCCCTACTGCCACTCACGTCGGTTCTGAACTCTCTCAGGAAGAGATGGACGACGACGAAGAGAAAGACGAAGAAGAAGACGACGATTCCAGCGACGATGACAACAGCATCGACCCTGAACTCGCACGTGAAAAATTCGGCGAACTGCGCACCCAGTACGAACTGGCGCGTGACACCATCAAGGCCAAGGGACGCACCCATGCGGCATCCCAGGAAGAGATCAAGAAACTGTCTGAAGTCTTCAAACAGTTCCGTCTGGTGCCAAAACAGTTCGATTATCTGGTCAACAGCATGCGTGTCATGATGGAACGCGTTCGTATTCAAGAACGTATCATCATGAAGCTGTGCGTTGAGCAGTGCAAAATGCCGAAGAAAAACTTCATTACACTGTTCACCAGCAACGAAACCAGCGAAACCTGGTTCAATGCAGCGGTAGCAATGAACAAGCCGTGGTCTGAAAAACTGAACGACGTCAAAGACGACGTACAGCGCGGCCTGCAGAAACTGCAACAGATTGAAGAAGAAACCGGCCTGACCATCGAGCAGGTTAAAGATATCAACCGTCGGATGTCCATCGGTGAAGCGAAAGCTCGTCGTGCGAAGAAAGAGATGGTGGAAGCAAACTTACGTCTGGTTATTTCGATCGCCAAGAAATACACCAACCGTGGTCTGCAGTTCCTCGACCTGATTCAGGAAGGTAACATCGGCCTGATGAAAGCGGTTGATAAGTTCGAATACCGTCGTGGTTACAAGTTCTCCACCTACGCAACCTGGTGGATCCGTCAGGCTATCACCCGCTCCATCGCGGATCAGGCGCGCACCATCCGTATTCCGGTGCATATGATTGAGACTATCAACAAACTCAACCGTATCTCCCGCCAGATGCTGCAGGAAATGGGTCGTGAACCGACGCCAGAAGAACTGGCTGAGCGTATGCTGATGCCGGAAGACAAAATCCGTAAAGTGCTGAAAATTGCCAAAGAGCCAATCTCCATGGAAACGCCAATCGGCGACGATGAAGATTCGCATCTGGGTGATTTCATCGAGGATACCACCCTCGAGCTGCCGCTGGATTCTGCGACCACTGAAAGCCTGCGTGCTGCAACGCACGACGTGCTGGCGGGTCTTACCGCGCGTGAAGCGAAAGTCCTGCGTATGCGTTTCGGTATCGATATGAACACCGACCACACGCTGGAAGAAGTGGGCAAACAGTTCGACGTTACCCGCGAACGTATCCGTCAGATTGAAGCGAAGGCTCTGCGCAAACTGCGCCACCCAAGCCGCTCTGAAGTGCTTCGTAGCTTCCTGGACGATTAATTCCAGGTAAACGTAAAAAGCTCCCGACCGGGAGCTTTTTTTATGCCTGAAATTTGTATAATTTCTCGCTCTCCTTGAGGGAAGGCATCATAGCGAAGAAGATTTACCGTCCTCTCACCACCAGCGCCTGGTCCAACTCGCGATACGCCTCAACCAGCTTATCCAGCGTAATTCGGCTTAAACCGCTCGGGTTCGGCAAAATCCACACTTCGGTGTCCCCTATCGTCACCTCTTGCTTGCCCCATTTCGCACCGCGCTGGCTGAACGCCTGTTCAAACGCCTGCTTACCCAAAATGGCCAACGCCCTCGGCTGATAATCCTGCATTTTCGTAATCAGCCCACGCCCGCCCTCACGCAGCTCGTGCAGTCCTACCTCGCTAGCCTGAACCGTTGGCCGGTCTACGAGTTTGGTCACGCCACAGCCGTAATCAAGCATCTGCAGCGCTTCCTCAGGTTTGAGCTGCCTGTCGGTAAACCCAGCCAAATGAAGAACCTTCCAAAAGCGATTGGCGGGGTGCGCAAAGGGCATCCCCAGGTGCGCAGAGGACTTGCCCGGATTAATGCCGCAGAACACAACCCGCAGCCCCGGCTGAAGAATATCGCTAACCATGACATGACTCGCCTAAATGGATCATGCGTGAAGTATAAGAGATTGATTAGCCATTGTTTATAAAAACAGCACCCGTAGCACATTTACTGGATTGGCACCCGGAGTTCCATTATAATTCCCGCCCACGGCCCCTTAGCTCAGTGGTTAGAGCAGGCGACTCATAATCGCTTGGTCGTTGGTTCAAACCCAACAGGGGCCACCAGACAAAACAAGGAGTTAGATGAGAAATCATCTGACTCCTTTTTCATTTGATACGAATCGGGTCAGGTAAGGAATTGCCTCCCTGCCCTCTTCATCTCGCTGCCACATCACTAACTGGCAACACAGCCCGGCTTTAGGTATTTGAGTCGCTCATTGTGCACTACGGGAACTTGTCGTTCATTAGCAACCACGGTCGTCCATAGCACCTTGCACCAGCCTACGACATTCTGCCTATGTGGTTCGCTCCCAGAACGGGTGGCGCAATCGTGAACGCGCTGCGACCGGCATCACTACCGGAAGTCATTAGCAGGATATCTGGCTGGGCCTGGCTGAGTACGTCTTTGTTATAGCCAGCTGTTGTGAGCGTTTCTACGCCAATTTCGCCCCATGCCTGACGACATTACGCCATCATCTTGATTGAAGCCAGATAGCGTATCGCCCGTATGGGATAAAAAGCGATCTCAACTTTACTGGCCCGCTCATATTTTAAAATCCATCTTGCGGAATCAGCGTATTTTCAGCTTGCCGTTGAAAACAGTTAATAATAAATTCACGAAGGATCCTGCTTCGCCGGGAGCCCTGTAACGAGGAGGACTGCGCCAGTACAACATCATATTGCCGCTGGACGCCTTTTATTTCTCTGACGACCAGTTGGCGGCCGGTATAACTTTGCTGCATGGCCGAGGGGTGAAGTAAAACAGAGTAGCCAACGCCCTGGGCGACTAATGAGCGGACGGTTTCAATATTTTTTATCTTTGGCCCATAGCGTGGTGTTAAACCTAAATCAGAGAATATGCTGGCGGTATTTTTTGCAGAGGGCTCAACGGAAAATGAGATAAAATTCTCAGTGATTAAATTCGCGAGATCGATTTCCTTTTCCGCAGCGAGTGGATGATCGGAAGATAATAAAACTTTAGGTCGAACGCAATACAGAACATCATATTCCAGGACAGGATTAATATTGTAGGAATACATCACCGCAAGCTCACACTCTCCCGTCTGTAGCAGAGCATCCAGCTCTATACCTGATCCCTCTTTCAGTTCGATTTCAGCTTCGGGGTGCTGCTGCATTAATGCTTCGACCAGTCCAGGTAAAACAAAGGGGGCCAGGGTGCTGTAACAACCCAGAGTGATCTTGCCTGTTAATTGTTGATCACAGCGGCCATTAGCAAGGTTTTGAATGTCTTGTGCGGCTTCCAGCAGTGAACGGCAGTAAATCAACAAATCTTTGCCGCTATCGGTCAGCGTGATGCCCTGCGCTCGTTTGCGCACAATTAACCGAACATTCAGCTGCTCCTCAAGTGTATCAATCGCCTCACTCAGTGCACTTTGCGAGATCCCGGCTTTACTGGCGGCGTCACTTAAAGAACTGGTTTCAGAAAGGGTAACAAAGTAGTTGATCTGCTTGATGGAGAATCGTGGGTTGTATTTCATCGTAGCCCTTTAGCGGAAAAACCTGACATCAAGCCGGAAATTCACGTTTTACAACTTAATCCCTCTATCGGTACTCTGCCTTGCAACCTGCAATATATTATTGTACGTGGAGGAATATCTGTGGATATGTTAGCACGCCCGTTAGGTGAAAACGTTAAACTCAATGAGTTACTCAGCGATCCTTATCCCATTTATGCGCGTTTACGTGAAGCAGAGCCAATAAGCTGGGTGCCCGCCGCGCAACGTTATTTAGTGACCCGTTATGACGATATTGTGACGCTAGAACGAGATAAAGAAAATTTCAAGGCGGATGAAGACGGCTCATTAATGAAACGTGTGATGGGTCACACAATGATTCGTAAAGATGGCGCGCAGCACATGCGTGAGAGAATGGCTTGCGAACCCTCTTTAAAACCACTGGTGATTAAAAATTACTGGCTGCCACAATTTCATCAGATTGTTGCGGAGACGATAGCCGAAATAAAAGAAAAGGAGTCGGCTGATTTATTTTCTGAATTCGCCTCGCCGGTTGCTTCGCGTGTGCTGGCGGTACTGCTGGGGCTGACGAATGTCGCGGCGGAAAATCTGGCGATATGGTCGCAGGCAATGATGGACGGCACCGGAAATTACGCCAACGATCCGCAGGTCTGGCAACGCGCACAGGCGGCATCCCATGCGGTGGATGAGGCCGTCGATGCCATCATCCCGTGGCTACGGGCTCACCCTGATCCTTCGTTAATTTCCTCCATGCTGCACGCTGACAACCCGCTCAGCCGGGATGAAATTGTCGCCAACGTCAAGGTTATTATCGGCGGTGGTCTGAATGAACCCCGGGATGCGATGCTCACGGCTGTAGTGGGTTTACTGGAAAACCCGGCTCAGCTTGCGGACGTGAAGGCCAATCCTGAACTGTGGCGCAGCGTATTTGAAGAGACGATCCGTTGGGTTGCACCGATTGGCATGTATCCACGACAGACGATCCGGGAGGTTGAACTGGGGGGAATGCTGTTACCCGCAGGTGCGAAGCTGGGGGTGGTACTGGCTTCCGGGAACCGCGACGAACGCATATTCACCGTGGCCGACCGTTTTGATATTCACCGGGAAAAGAAGCCTCACGTTGCCTTTGGTGGCGGAGCGCATTATTGCCTTGGCGCCTGGGCTGCCCGTGCGCTGGTAGGACAGATAGCCCTTCCGGCGTTGTTCGGGCAATTGCCGCAACTGGCATTTAGCCGCGCGCCGCAGTGGTTCGGCTGGGTCTTCCGTGGGCCGGTGTCGGTCGCAGTAACCTGGAAATTGTGAGGGATATGATGAATACGATTATCTACAAATTAGCCAGCGGGCAAGAAATGCGCGCCAGTGCCGGGGCAGGCGTTTCCCTGATGCAAGCGGCGATCCAACACGGCGTTCCTGGGGTTGTCGGGGAATGCGGCGGTTCAGCGAGCTGCGGGACCTGTCACCTGTACATTGAGCAGGGTGGCGATGGCTTTCCCGCCCCCGATGAAATGGAACTGGGGATGCTGGAGTTCACCGCAGCGGCATTGAAAGCGGAGAGTCGGCTGGGATGTCAATGCATTCTTCAGGAAGAGATGCCATTGATTATCGTTCAGGTACCGGATACGCAGGTGTAACAATGAACAGACAGCACATTATCATCCTCGGCGGTGGTCAGGCTGGGCTACAGGCCGCGCTATCACTACGGGAGTTAGGGTTTTCCGGCACGGTAAGCATCATCACCAATGAACCCGGATTACCCTATCAACGACCGCCGCTGTCGAAAGGCTACCTGCTGGGTAAAATGCGGGCCGGCGATCTCGCTTTGCGCCCGGCGGATGTTCTGGCGCAGCAGAACATCGCCCTGATAGCCGGTGAAGCCATTTCAATTGACCGACGCGCGAGGCAGCTAGCGCTTGCCGATGGCCAGCGGCTGACCTATGACCGGTTGATTATCGCCACCGGCTCTCGCGGGCGAATGTGCCCGCTTCCTGGGGCTGATTTGCCGGGGATTTATACCCTTCGCAGCAAGGCCGACGCCGATGCATTGGGCGCCGGGCTTGCACTGCTGGCTCAGGCCGGACATAAAGCCCCGGTCTTGATTATGGGCGGCGGCTTTATTGGTCTTGAATTTGCCGCTGTCGCCACCGAATCTGGCTTTGCATGTACCGTTGTTGAGAGAGGGACGAGATTGCTCGAACGGGCGCTATCGCCGGAAAGTGCGGGTTATCTCCAGCAGTATCACGAGCAACGCGGCGTGCGCTTTCACTTGGCGACACAGGTTGCCGGGTTCTGCGCCGGGGAGCAGGGTCGGGTAGGCAGCGTGCGGTTGACTGATGGGTCAACGCTTGCGGCTCAGTTGGTACTGGTGGGGATCGGCGGTATTGCTAACGATGAACTTGCGGCCGCAAGTGGGCTGGCCTGCGATAACGGCATCCGGGTTAACGCCTGTCTGCAAACGTCTGATGACGCCATTTTCGCGATTGGCGACTGTGCGCGAGCGCCCCATCCTCTGGCGCCAGCAGGACTTCGGCTGGAGAGCGTCGGCAATGCGATTGACCAGGGGCGCCTGGTGGCGGCAAACGTGCTGGGCGAAGGGAAAGTCTGGCAGGCTACGCCCTGGTTCTGGAGCGATCAAGGGCGCGAAAAAATACAGATGGTCGGCCTGGGGGCCGCCTGTGAACAGTCGGTGATTCGCGGTGAAGTCGGGCAGGGGCGCTTTTCCGTTTTCTGTTTCCAGAATGAACAACTGCGTGCCGTAGAGAGTATCAATCGTCCCGTGGATCATATGATGGCGCGCAAATGGCTGGAGCAGGGTCTTAGCCCAACCCTGGAGCAGCTTGCCGACCCCAACTGGGATCCAAAATCTCTGGGCAAGTCTTCAGCCACACCGCCCGTGCCAGGATGACGCTGCGCCGGCAACCAGACGGCCTGAATGCAGGCGGTCTGGTTGCCGAAGACGCAACTACAGCTTCCCGCCGCCCAGCGCTTTATTCAGCACAATATCTTTGCTGACCAGCTGTCCCTGCATTTCAATCTGCTGGATCTGCGCACTCAACCACTGGCGCTGGGCTTCGTTTGCCATCGCTTCGCTGATAAGTCCACGCTGATAGCGGGCTTTCGCATTGTTCATGCCCGCCGCCGCAGAGCTGACTTTCTCATTTTGCAACGTCTGTTCTTCCTGTAAAGACTGAAGAGCCGACCCCGTCACCACTACGTCTTTCACCGCCGTCAGCACCGCCTGGTTGTATTGCGAAATCAGCATATCACGCTGATGACGGGTCTTATCGAGGTTGGCTTCAAGCTGCCCACCGGAGAAGATAGGCAAATAAAGGCCAGGAACAATATTGGCCTGCTGGCTTGAGTGATCAAAAAGATCGTCCAGATGCAGAGCGTCAAAGCCAAAGAACGCTTTGATATCGAACTTCGGATAGAACGCCGCTTTTGCCGCATCTATTTGTTTCATCGAAGATTGTACATACCAGTGTGCCGCCTGGAGGTCCGGACGACGCGCCAACAATTGATAGTTAAGCGACGACGGTAATTGCGTTTGCGCTACCGGTAACGGCATTGGCGTGATTTCCGCCAGCTCACCGCCGCCAATCAATGCGCGCAGCGACTCACGGAACGCCACACGTTGCTGTTTCGCCATAGAGAGCTGTTGCTCAATAGTCAGCAGCATGGCTTTCGCCATTTCAGCATCCGAATGGGATTCAAGCCCTCGCGCCGCACGCGCTTCGTGGGAATTAAGCACGAATGTTTCGGACTGCTTTAACGCTTCCAGGCGCTGCGTTACCTGGTCAGTAGTTTGAATGCCGTAATAGAGTTGGGCCACGTCAGCGGAGATCTCTAACTCCACCGCTTTCTCTTCGAGCTTGTGCGCATTTTCCACCCCCATCACGGCATCGAGGCGATCGCGATGTTCGCCCCACAGGTCGATATCGAGCGTGGCACCTAAGCCCACGATCCCTTCGGTATACCACGGGCCTGTGGTTCCCAGCCGTGGCCGGTCTTCCGCAAATGGGCCGAGATAACCATTCGACGACACATGCGCCTCGTTGATTTGCGCCATCGCATTCACTTTCAGCTGGGTGCCGGATTCAATCAGCGCCACATCAGAACGTGCCTGAGCAACGCGCGCATGCGCCACGGCTATCGAGGGGGACTGCTTTAAGGCACGGTCGATCAGCGCGTTAAGCTGCGGATCGTTGTAGTGTTTCCACCAGGTCGCGTCAGGCCACTGCTGAGAGGTTAATTTGATATCTTTCGGCAGCACGATTTCCTGCTGCGAAATCGGCTTCACGATTGACGTGTCGTCTTTCATCGGCGCACAGGCCGCGAGCAGCGCACAGCACAGCAGTGCCAGCGGTTTGACTTTATTGACTCTTTTAAGAGAACGCATGGTTATGCCATTCCAGTTGCAGCCTGCCGGGTTCGCAGGCTGAGATTAAGCTGATCGATTTCGTAGAACAGGGTCTGCAAACGCCCTTCATTGACGTTTGTCATCGGGGCCGCGTCATCCGACGGCTCGCCCGACGCTGCCAGCGCCGCACAATTTTGCAATAATTCTGCCGCCTGTTGGCGTTCTGCGGCGAAGTCCGTGTCTCCGTGCTCCGCTCTGAGGTGTTCAAACTGATAGATGATCTCACTGAGATGGCTCAGCACCTGTTGAGCGGCCAGAATATCGCTTTCTGACTGACGATGGTCTGATGACCAGCCCGGCTCCATCGCCACCCTGGCGGCAATCCCCTGACATCCGGCCAACGAACGACGCAGGGCGATTTCCGTCCCCGCCCCTTCGGCGTGCGTTTTCACGCGCTGGGCCAGAGCGTTGATTAAGCCGCTGACGCTACTCCAGAACAGTTTGCCTTCACGTTCAGGCCATAAAAAGAGATGGAAACAGGTTGCTATCAGCACCCCGAGCAAAATACCGATGATCCTGTCGCGTATTTCCACCAGTTCAAAGGTTGGGCCAAAGCTTTCCAGCAGAGCCAGCGCGAAAGTGAACATCATCTGAATACCGGCGTAGCTGATCTTCTCGGAGCCAGCATAGATCCAGGCGCCAAGGCCAATAACCGGCAGCGACATCGCCAGCAAACCGACCACGCTTTCGATATGCGGCATGACCAGAATCACCATCAGCAACGCCGCCAGGCTACCGAGCACCGCGCCAATCACACGCAGCAATCCTCGCTGGGCGGTCGATCCCAGGCTCGACTGCGCCACAATGATGCAGCTAAGCATAATGGTATGAATCCCCTGCCAGTCTGCGGCGATATAGATGAGATAGCAGACATAGGTTGAAAGCAGGGTTTTGAACGCGAAAGTACACCAGCTCTGGTTCATTACCAGCCCATTGCTACGGACTCTTTCTTTCGATTCTGCCTCAGACTCCACCGCGACATGTTGGTAGTGCGAAAATGCCGTAACTGATTCCATCATCCGCACCAGCGTTCCCGATGTCGCGCCCTGGAAGACGTCGGTCTCATCGACCGCAAACAGTTTGTCTTCTGCAATGGCGGCGGAAAATCGCTTGCAGGCTTCGAGCAGTTTCTGCGCCAGCACAATATCAGCCGCATCGGGGTTAAGGGGCAGTTGTTGCACCATCAAATATAATCCCGACACCGTACTGATTCGCGCCAGATGCCAGGCTTCATCCTGGCGATAACGCTTATCGCGCATTACCGAAAAGGCCAGCATGTGCTGGAGCATCAGCGTTTTTTCCTGAATGACCGCCGCCGGTAAAGGCTCAGGTAACGTTTCTCCGTGAATAAAGCGCTCTGTGCGTTCGATAATGTCGGCTAATTGCGCCCGCAACGCCCCACGAAGTTGGGCGACCGGCTCCTGAGGAAGAAACAGCAGATTCACAATAAGCGTCAGAATGATGGCGTAATTGATAGCCACCCACAGCCACAGAATCAGGCGTACCACGCTGTCTGCCTGATCGGTCAGGTCCGCGAAGGTTTGGGTATAAAAAATAACCAGACCGCTCAGGAAGAAGATAACGCCATATTTGGTGGCCCGCATCAGATAGACGCAACCGAAAAACAGCCCGCCCGCCATCATCAGGCGCAGCATAGGATATTCCCAGGTCAGTTTTAAGGTCAGAATCGACAGCCCTACCGCCAGCGTCGTCCCGAGAAGAAACAAGGTACCGGTCAGTTTTGACAGCACAATATTCTTTTGCGTGACATAAAAAACGGCTATCAGAGACAGTGCCAGAAAAGGGATCTGTAGCGTCAATGAGATAACCATCACCAGCGAACAGGTTATCAGACAACGCAGCATCAGGTTGCCGCGCCCTGGATAAGGTCGCAGCAAATTGGCTAACTGTTGCAACCTGTTGGGGGTCGCGGTAATCGTTCGTGAAACCATACGGCCTCCGCTTAGCGAGGTTGCAGCGTTGCTACCGCAGAGGCGCCGACGCGGAACAGGTGCGGATCAGGATTCGTGACCCGAATTTTGACCGGGAAGCGTTGTGAAACATGCACCCAGTTAATGTTCCTTTTCACCGACGGTAAGCCTGCAATAATGCTGCCGCCATCGTCTGGCAACACCCCGTAGCTAATGGAATCAACCTGACCGTCAAAGGTTTTGCCGGTGTCGCTCATCAACCAGACACGTGCCGGTGTGCCTTCCTGAATATTCTTCAGCTCGGTTTCACGGAAATTAGCGATGACATACCAGTGCGTGGTGTCAATCAGGGTAAATACCGGTTTTCCTGCCGAGACAAATTCACCAATACTGGTTTTCAGAGATGCCACGCGCCCGGTAAACGGCGCACGCACTTCGGTATGTTCGAGATTCAGTTTAGCGATATCAATCTGCGCTTCGATTTCTGCTCGTTGCGCCACCAGCGCATCGACACCGCTGACAGCGGCTTCGGCCTGTTTCGCCTGTAATTGCAGACTTTGCAGACGTGATTGCGCGCTGGCATTCGCCGCACGCGCCTGGTCAACTTCTTCTGCCGAAGCAAAGCCCTGAGAAAGCAGCGGTGCAAGACGGCGTAAGGTATCAGCGGCTTTTTTCGCATCGGCCTGCGCGCTGGCGATAGAGGCTTTTGCCGATCCAGCACTGAATTTCTGGGCATTGACCGAGCGCTGGGTCAGCTCAATCTGACGATTCAGTCCTGCAAGTTTCGCCTGTGCCTGCTTCAGCGCGGCTTCGTAAGTGGCGGGATCAATCCGGAATAGGAGGGCATCTTTTTGCACCAACTGGTTATCACGCACCGGTTGTACAAGGATCCGGCCGCTCACTTCGGGTGATACGGTGATGGTGTCCGCGTAGGCATAGGCATCATCGGTCCGGGGCCGGGCATCAATGCGCCAGACAACCAGAGCGAGGATAATCAGCGCCGCAACCGTCAGCACAATTAACGTTGTTTTTTGCTTATTTTTAAACATGATAATGGCCTGTCGGTTAACTAAAAATAAATAACCAAATAATCATTGAAAGGATTGCCGCAATTAATAACCATCCAGCAATAGTTAATTTGAAGCGCGCGTGCAATTTATCGCCCGTCAGGCTAAAAATAAGCCCGGTCAGAATCGAGCCGCCCGCGATGCAATAAAGCCAGTCAGGAAAAGCAGCCCCCAAAAAAGGCAATGACGGAGAAAGTGAACATCCCGACAGGGAAAGTATTGCAGGCAGCAGTACCAGCAGTGTATGCAATCTTATTCTCATGATGGCAGATGACCATTGAATGTAAAAAGCGGAAGATGACCGCCCAGAGCGCGGCATCAGATATAAGCAGTGGATACCCTGATTATATCATCCAAAATCATAATTACACTGATGACTATTAGCTTGCTAACTGCTTTGGTGCTTTTTTTTGTCCAAAAGTAAATTATGTTTAATGATGAATCAGCCACACAGATGACAGAACAGAAATGAAGACCTGCTTTAAGGCAGGTCTTTTTATTTACCTGTGCTTCACCATCCCGCCCACCATAAACGCAGCCTCATTCCCCAACTGCTGGTCAATCCGGTAGTGATACTTTTCACCTCACCCCTCTCGATAAACAGCAGCGTTGGCGTGACCTGTACTTGCCAGTCGCGGGCCAGTTT
Organism: Scandinavium manionii; assembly: GCF_024764775.1. Classification (NCBI taxonomy): domain Bacteria; kingdom Pseudomonadati; phylum Pseudomonadota; class Gammaproteobacteria; order Enterobacterales; family Enterobacteriaceae; genus Scandinavium; species Scandinavium manionii. Next base: position 192,322 of record NZ_JALIGC010000036.1, read on the forward strand.
GCCCTCCGGATCATTGATGGTCGGTAATGCATAGTGCTTTCGCGCCAACCACTGACTAAGCGTAGCAGCATCACCGGAACGCAGCGCGACGGATATCACGTTGGCACCCTCTTCGGCCAAATTAGCCACTGAAGGCGTGGTGTAGCGACATACGCCACACCACGTCGCCCAAACGTACACCAGCAACGGGCGCTCCTGGCTCATCTCAGACAGCGATACCGGCTTGCCGTCCAGGGTCTGCAACGGCGCGCTAACCAACGTCGAGGGCAGCGTGGGCTGGCGAAACTGGTCCATCACCAGCATCGCCGCCGCCGCAATCAGCAACAGTACTACACCTTCGCGCAACCAGCGTTTGAGCTTAGCCCACATCGGCTTTCGCCAGTTCTTGTTTCACCAGCGCCTCCAGTTCATCGTACGGAATGGCACCCGCGACCATCGTTTTCCCCACCATCGTCGCCGGAGTGCCCTGCACGCCCAGTACCTGCGAGAGGATCAGGTTCATTTGCAGCGTCTCGCCGCTTTGTCCGTCGGCTTTGATGTTCGCGGTCCCGGTTTTTTGCTGCGCCGCCAGAATAGACGCGTCATCGTGATAGCCTTTCTTCGACATCAACCGTTGATGCAGCGCCCAGAACTGCTGCGGCTGCTGACGCCACGCGGTGAGCGCGATGCGGGCGGAGTTAGCAGAACTTTCACTGCGAAACGGCAGCAGTTTTATCACCAGCTTCACATCCGGATATTTATGGACGATTTTCTCCAGTTCCGGATCGAACTGTTTGCAGTACGGGCAGTTGTAATCAGTGAATGACACCAGCGTCAGCCGCGGTTTTTCCGCGCCCATCGACGGCGTATTCGGGTCGTTCCAGAGCACGTTTTCCAGATCGGGTTCAGCAGCAAAGCTGAGAGTCGAGAAGCAAAACAGCAGGATAAAAGTCAAAATGCGCATGGTTATTTTCCTTTAGCGTCGGACAGGGTTTGCAGCACGTCATCACGGCTCAGCAGAGGCGACATCACGCGCCCCTGCTCCAGTCCGGGTCCATAAATCTGATTGAAAGGCACGGCCACGCTGTGGCGAGTACGAAGAAACTGGCTGATGGTGTCCGACGGGCGGCTCCAGTCGCCGCGCAGCGCCACCACATCCGGCGCAATGAGCGCGTCCTGGACCTCTTCGCGCAGCAGTACGTTGTATTTATTGGCTTTGCAGGTCACGCACCAGTCGGCGGTAACATCGACAAACACGCGTTTGTTGTCTGCCAGCGCGGCGGTGATGGCCTGTTCGCTCAGTGGCTGCCAGTCGATCCTGTCCGCGACAATGCCCTTGTCACCGGCATGCCACAGCGGGACCGCAATGGCGATAGCCAGCGCCGTTGCCAGCGTGCTGATGCCCGCCACGCGCCATCCCCAGCGCCGACCCGTCGCGAGCAGCAGAATGCAGGCGAGTGCCGCGAACAACGCGAGCGTCAGAGTCAGCCCGATATGCACCGCCAGCAGGCTGGCAAGCCACAGCGACGAGCCGAGCATCATTAGCCCGAGCAGGGTTCTGACCACGTTCATCCAACGGCCTGGACGCGGCATGTGCTGCGCCAGCCCAGGCCAGGCGGCAATCAGCAGCCACGGCAGACTCATGCCTATCCCCATGGCGAAGAACAAGCCCCACAGCAGCGGCAGCGGCGCGACCAGCGCCACCGACACCGCCGTGCCGAGAAACGGCGCAGTGCACGGCGTCGCCAGCAGCGTGGCAAACGCGCCCTGCCAGAAATGACCGGCCAGACCGTTCCCGCCGCGCGTCGCAAGGAATGTTGATAAACCCGAGGAGAGCCGGATTTCAAACAGTCCGAACAGGCTGGCGCTGAACAGCACCATCACCAATGCCATCGTTGCAATAAACCACGGATTCTGGAACTGAATCCCCCAACCCAGCGCCTGATTGCTGAGACGCAGCACGGTCATCATCAGCGCCAGGGCGAGGAACGAGGTCACAATCCCGACCACTGATGCCATAAACTGCCGGCGCACGCGACGTCGATCGGTGGATTGCGTTTGAACCAGCGTGCCGAGCTTCATCGCCAGCACCGGCAGCACGCACGGCATCACGTTGAGAATAAGCCCGCCCGCCAGCGCCATCAGCAGCACCCAGCCCAAAGAAAGCGTCGATTCACTGGCGGGAGATTCCCCAACGGTGACGCGGCTTTCCTGCGCCTGACCGCTGTCCGCCAGCACCAGTGAAATCGCTTTCCCACGCAGGTCCGGTGCCGTTTCGCCCCAGCCATCGCTGACCGGTAGCGTGGCGGTCAGCGTTTGTCCGTCAATTTTATAGCTGGGTTTGCCAAAATTGGTGTCGGCCAGGGTGTCGATGAACAGTTCAGGCTTCTGCCAGCCTGCATCACGGATGGCGGTGACGGTCAGTTCCCCGGAGCGATAACCGGCATCCAGCTGTGACGTCAGGCCATCTTTGAGCGGAAGCGTGCCCGTTGCGCGGGTGAAATCGTAGCTAAAATTCGCCCCGGCTGGGGTGGTCAAATCCAGGGTAAACGGGTAGTCGGTCAGAATGCAGACGTTGCTGCAGGTCGACAAGGTCAGCACGCCTGACAATTTTTCAGGCAGCTTGCCGTGCAGCGTTATCGGGAACGTGACGTTACCGTGATAGCCCTGGGTAGAAATTCCAGCCACCTCAAAACGCTGCGGTACCGGCCATCGCCAGTCCATCTCCAGCGGCGTCTGCCATTTTATCGCAGGGGCAATTCCGCCTTCTCCCGGCGAGCGCCAGTAGGTTTTCCAGCCTTTTTCAAGGCCTACATCCAGCAACACCTGCGTGTCACCGTTCTGCTGAGCCTCGGCCCGCAGCCTGACGCTGGCATGATCGTTATCGGCGGCGCGTAGCCAGCCCGTATCGGCTGCATGGCTGACGGGCAGCCATAGCCAGAACAGGCAGAGCATAAGCTGCCTGAAAATAATTCGCATAAATTTTCTCCGTAAATGATTGATTAACCTGTAATGCCAGGCGAACAATCATTCACGGAAGACGCATAATCGCAGATGCACCCGTAGCCGGGGGGGAGAAATGACCCGCGGCGGCCATCGGCGCTCCGGGCGTTGTGGTACGACGGCCAGCACGGCCAACAGCAGTGTGATGGCAAATATCGCGCCTTCAAACATCACCGGTGGCGTCGCAAACAGGGATTTCGCGCTCAGCTCGCACGGCGTCACCGGCGCGTCGCTGTCCTGATGTTGTTGAACGGATTGTTGAGCAACCGGAGAGGCGTTCATCATCAGCGCGTGCAGCCCCGCCATGCGCTGCGCGGTGCAGATAAGCACCACCAGACATGCCAGAGCGACAAGAAGCAAAGCTTTACGCTGACGTGGGATCATAAACGCCTCAATGAAATTCGAGGCTTATCTTAACGGCAGAATGCGCGGCATGCTGTAAAGAAGTGTCTTGAAAGGGGTGTAACGCTGGATGCGTGTCTTATGCGTTCTATGGAACGGTTCCGTTCACCCGATGTTCGGCAGGTTCCGCAACCTGTGCAGAACGCGAACGGAACAATTCCACCGTTCCTGGCACGCGCGCGCCTACGATCAATTATTAACCGGAATTACCGCACCTTTATATTTCGTACGGATCCAATCCTGAATAGCTTTGGAATGCAGCACGTTCACCAGCGCCACGATATCCTTTTTCTTTTCGTCGCCGCGATGGACGGTAATAATGTTGGCGTACGGGTTGTTCTCACCGCTCTCGACCGCAATCGGGTCATGCACCGGGTCCAGACCCGCGTCGATGGCGTAGTTAGCGTTAATCACCACCGCTGCGCCTTCGTCGTTGTTGTACATCTGCGGCAGCAGCGAGGCTTCAACGTTAGGCAGGAACTTCAGTTTTTTCGGGTTCTCGACGATATCGCTAATGCGCGCGGTCACTTTATCAATCCCCGGTTTCAGCTTGATCACACCCTCTTTCTCGAAGATTGAGAGAATACGGCCTTCTTCAGACACCGCATCACGCATGATGATTTTGCCGCCTTCCGGCAGGTCTTTCAGCGACTTGTATTTTTTGGAGTAAATACCAATTGGCTCGATGTGAATCGCACCCGCACTGACGAAATCATAGTCTTTATCGCCCGCATGGTCTTTCAGCACGCTGTTCAGATACGGAATGTGCTGGAAGTAGTTAGCGTCGATTTCACGCCCGGCCAACGCCGTGTTCGGCAGGATATAGTCCTGGAAACGTTTGATTTCCAGATCGATGCCTTCTTTCGCCAGAATCGGCTTCGCCTGCTCCAGAATTTCAGCATGTGGCACATTGGATGCCCCCACGGTCAGGGTGTCGGCCCAGGAAGCAAAGCTCAGGGCGCTCAGGGTTGCAGCGGCAATCAGTGTCAGTGTTTTTTTCATGATGTGTGGTCCCAAAGAATTATCGTTTATCTAAAAGTGAAGTCACAACGTCGCCGCAGAACTGAATGATGAAGACGATGATCAGAATGGTCACCGTCGCCACCAGCGTGACGTCGTTATGGTTACGCTGGAATCCTTCCAGATACGCCAGATTGCCTAAGCCACCTGCGCCGATCACGCCAGCCATCGCGCTGTAGCTCACCAGCGCAATCAGGGTGACGGTAATGCCCGAGACCAGCGCCGGAGAAGACTCCGGCAGCAGGACGCGAAAAATCAGCGTCGACAGGCGTGCGCCCATTGAACGCGTGGCCTCAATGACCCCTTTGTCCACTTCACGCAGGGCCATCTCCACCAGTCGTGCATAAAACGGAGCCGCGCCAACAATCAGGGCGGGCAGTGCCGCATCCGCGCCGAGAATAGTGCCGACAATCGTCTTGGTGAACGGGATCAGCAGCACAATCAGGATGATGAACGGGATGGAACGAAAGACGTTCACCAGCACTGAAATCACGCTGTACACCGCGCGGTTATGGAACAGGCCACCTTTAGCGGTCAAAAAAAGCGCTAGCCCGAGCACGATGCCGAGTACAAACGTCGCCACGCCGGACAGCGCGGTCATGTACAGCGTTTCCTGCGTCGCAGCCCAAAGTGAATCCAGGTCCAGATGCGGGAACCATTGTGCAGCCAGATTGAGTTCAGCCATGTTTAATCACCTCGCTGTCGATATCGCTGCGTTGCAAATCCGCGAGGATGTTGTTCAGCTGATCTTCTGTGGCCACCACGTGCAGCCAAAGTTGGCCAAACACGCCGTGCGCCGTTTGAGTCATCTTGCCGTGCAAAATGTTGAATGGCAGGCCGTAGCGCAGCGTTAGTTCGCCGACAATCGGCTGATGGGTGCTGTGCCCGGTAAACGTCAGTTTGATAACGCTGCCCTGTAAATCGTTCGCCAGTTCCGGGTTGAACGCCTCGTCTTCGGCATACTGGCTGACCTGACGCACAAATTGCTGGGTAATCGGCTTCTGCGGATGGGTGAAGACACGGATCACCTCGCCTTCTTCCACCACGCGACCGTTTTCCATGACCGCCACCCGGTCGCAAATCTTGCGTACCACGTGCATCTCATGGGTGATAAGCACGATGGTCAGGCCGAAGCGACGGTTAATGTCGAGCAGCAAATCCAGAATTTGGTCGGTGGTCTGCGGGTCGAGAGCCGAAGTTGCCTCATCGCACAGCAGAACGTCCGGACTGTTCGCCAGCGCACGTGCAATACCGACGCGTTGTTTCTGGCCGCCGGAAAGCTGCGACGGCCAGGCATTTTCGCGACCTTTCAGCCCAACCAGATCGATAAGCTCCGCCACGCGAGTTTTGATCTGTGCCTTCGGCGCCCCGGCTATTTGCATCGAAAAAGCAATGTTCTCGCTGACGGTACGCGACCACAGCAGATTGAAATGCTGGAACACCATGCTGATTTTCAGTCGTGCACGACGCAGGGTTTCGCCCGTCGCAGCCGAGATATCCTGACCGTTAATCAGCACATTGCCGGAGGTCGGTTTTTCGAGCCCGTTCAGCAGGCGAATCAGGGTGCTTTTCCCTGCGCCGCTGTAACCGATAATGCCGTAAATCTGCCCCTGCTCGACCGTCAGGCTGACGTCGTCGACCGCGGCGATGGGCGCTTTACCGTTATCAAAAATTTTTCGGATCTGGTTTAGTACAATCATTATTTTTAGATGTATAGAGCTATAGACGTCCAGACGGTAACATTACTTTCATGAATAACTCAACAACAAAATTCTCATATGGTTATGCCGCAATGCGATAACGACACCCTTTGCGATTTATCACTGGTAGTTGCGGTTAAGTTTTTAGATTGCTTTGAATAGTTAACACCATGAAATAACGAGACTTATAATCACGCTTAACCGCTGACAGTCGCCAGGTCGCAATGGTACTCTGCCTGCCACTCCGCAGGCCTGGAAGCTGAGCAAACGCATCATGAACAAACCCATTAAACGGCTGGAAATCATTAAAAATGCGATTGAGCTGGAGGACGATGAGATTGTCCACGGCCAGCTTGCGCAGCTAAAAAAAGAGCCGCTGGATGAGGGACTAAAGGCCATCGTGCAGGCACTTGAAGCCCAACGCTATGCGGATGCTATCGCCGCCATCACCGTCTGGTTGCAGAATCAGCGAGCGCTGACAACCTGGCAAGACCCGCGCATTGCTGCCAGCAAGCTCGAATTGAAAACGCTGGAAGCCGAACTGCAGGAATTGCTCGATCGGCGCAGCGCACGCATTCAGCGGCTGGATGAATTCAACGAGTTGTACATGACCCGTCTCGGCCCGCTGATGACCGAGATTCTGCGTTTACGTAAAATACTTGCCGAGAAAATGCTGCGCCGGCAGCTGCGTGAGGGCAACCGCAGCGAACCGGTGGCCGAAGAATCTGCGCGTCAGGCCGATGCCGCCAGCCAGGATTATGAATCGTACCGCCAGCGCCATCAGGAAGCCCAGCGTCACCAGGCCGCGCAGCAGCGGCTGGCAGAATCGGAGCGCCATGAGCTGAAACGCCTTTGGCGACAGGCCAGTAAACTGTGCCATCCCGATCTGGTGGATGATTCGCTGAAAACGGAGGCCACCACACTGATGGTACGGCTCAATCAGGCCCGTCAGCGCGGGGATCTCGCCACGGTGCGCACTATTCTTACCCGCCTGATGCAGGGTCAGCAGCCAATGCTGGCCAGCAATCGTTTGAACGATCTTGAGCCTTTACGCCAGAAGATAGCCGAGATTCGGCTGCAAATTCGCACGCTAAATCTGGAACTGACAGGGCTGGAGAAAGAGGGCGCATGGCAACTGGTGACGACGCTTCGCGACCAGGAAGGGTATTTTCAGCAGCAGGAAAAAGCGATGAGCAATACCCTTCGCACGCTGGAAAAACAGATTGTAGATGCGGGTTTTGATGAGGTGGCGTGATTGTGGCCTCATCAAAACCATGTTGTATGCCCGCGCAAACGCAGTGCCGCCGGGCAATGATTTTAGCGCGATGCTCTGATTGATGACTTCTTATGCCAATACGCCTGCGAACGCAGCAGTTGCGGGTCAATCGCGTCGGTCACAAAACCATCCTGCCATGATTTTACCACCGCACCTTCGCCGGTCAGCCAGAGGAAATAATCTTCCTGCGGCACATTCAACGCCGCCAGTTTGTCCGCCACTGCCTGCTCGCTGTGACCGATGACCCAGTCGATTTCAAACCCGCAATCAGCCAGATAATCCTGATACGCCGCATCGGCGACGGTCACAATGGCTTTCACCTGCGGACGTTCCGGCAGTTCACGCAGCGCGGTTAAACGACGCAGCAACGCAGGCATACCCGATTCATCGCACACATACAGCTGCCAGGCGTAATCTTCCGGCACCACCAGCGATCCGCGCGGGCCACCGATAGTCAGCGTGTCGCCCACCTTCGCTTTCATCGCCCACTGGCTGGCAAGACCGCCGTCGTGAATGAAGAAATCGTACGCCAGCTCATGGCGTTCGGCGTTGTACAGCGGCGTGTAGTCGCGTGACTGCGGCCGCGCGCCTTCGCCCCAGACAATGCCTTCCTCGGTGATTGTCGGCGGTGAAAAATGGCTGCCCGGCTGCGGGAAAAACAGCTTGGTGTGGTCGTCAAAACCGGCAGAGGTGAACCCCTCCAGCGACTCGCCGCCCAGCACGATACGCTGGAAGGCCTGGCTGATGCGCTCTACGCGCAGGACGGTCAGCTCGCGGAAACGCAGTTCATTGCGCACGCGCTGCGGATATTTTTTCTGATGGCTCATTGGGGCATCTCATCGTTTATTCGGGTTGTCATTAATCGTAAATGATAATGATTTACAACAAAACCAACAGTGCATGATGTGCTTTCTGCCCCATAACAGGATTAATGCAGCACCGTGACCGCATCCTGTAAGCGCCCGGCGCGGTGTTTGACCATTTCCGACACCTGAGCGCTTTCCTCCACCAGCCCGGCGTTTTTCTGGGTGATGGCGTCCAGCTCCGCGACCGCGCGGGTCAGGTCTGACAGCCCCGCGGCCTGCTCAGACGTCGACAGGCTGATTTGCGCAATCAACCCGGTGACGTTGCGCACCTGGCTGACGATATCGTCCATCGTTTTTCCCGCCGCATGAACCTGATCGGAACCCGACTGCACCTTACTGGCGCTGGCATCGATCAGCTTGCGGATATCGTTGGCGGCGCTGGCGCTGCGGCTGGCCAGGTGACGTACTTCTCCGGCGACTACCGCAAAACCTTTGCCCTGCTCGCCCGCGCGAGCCGCTTCGACCGCCGCATTCAGCGCCAGAATGTTGGTCTGGAACGCAATATCGTTGATAAGTTTGGTGATGGAGCCGATACGCTGCGTGCTGTCGGCAATCTCATCCATAGTTTTGACCACCGCGTGCATCGCTTGACCACCATGCGTCGCCGCCGCGCTGGCGGCATTTGACAGTGTGTCAGCCGCCGTCGCCGTTTGTGCATTGTTCTGCACCGAGGCCGCCATCTGGCTCATGGTCGCCACCGTTTGCTGGACGTTCGCCACCGACTGACGGGTGCGTTCATTCAGGTCCTCATTGCCTTTCGCCAGCGTTTCGCTGCCCTGACGCACGCTCGCCACCTGGCCGGAAACATCATGAATAAGCCAGCGACACATCAAACCGAGCTGCCCTACCGAGCGCAAAATCAACCCGAGTTCGTCGCTGCGGTTGAGATGAGTCACGCTGTTGCGCGCGCCGGTCGCCACGTTCAGCGCCTGACGGGCGACATTTTCCACCGGACGCACAATCTGCCATTCGATAAATGCCGCCCCGATAAGCAACATCAACGTGCTGACGCCAATCGCCAGCCAGTGCGAACCGGTCACCAGCAGGGAAGCGATAAGCAGCAGCCACATCAGCGTCATCAGCGCCCGCACTCGCCAGCGCAGCGCCATTGCCGGTAATGTGCCCCACCAGCGCTTGCTCACCACCAGTCCCTTACGCACGCGTTTCGTGCTACGGCCTTCGTTCAGCGCTTTATAGAGCGGCTCCACCGCCGCAATGTCTTCCGGTTGGGCTTTGGTGCGAATTGACATGTAACCGCTGATTTTGCCGTCGCGTACCATCGGCGCCGCGTTGGCCCGCACCCAATAATGGTCTCCGTTCTTGCGGCGATTTTTGACAATCCCGCTCCACGGCTCGCCCTGCTGAAGTGTGGCCCACATATCGGCAAACGCCGCCTTCGGCATATCCGGGTGACGCACCAGGTTGTGCGGCTGCCCGGTCAGTTCATCCAGGCGATACCCACTGACCGTCACAAACGTGTCGTTGGCGTGGGTGATGTGGCTTTGCAAGTCGGTGGTAGACATCAAAGTGGTGTCATCATCAAGCGCATAATCACGCTGCGTGACGGTAAAGTTGAATGACATTTGCGCGTCCTTTGCAGGTTTAATGGTTATTACTTTTTCTCTTAATTGTTATTTCGGCGATAACCACTTTATCTTTAATTGTTAAAGTTGATACAGATCGCAATTTGGGTTTAATCCCTAATATTGGTAGGCCTTCACCCGAACGGTGCAATGGCTGCACCAGCATGATCCACCCGTTCAATAAAATGAACGTTCTGGCCCTGAAGTCTCAGGAGTAAAAACCGCCGAAATGTTATGGGAATGATTAAATTTTGTAACCAGAGGCTCCGCACAGGCATTTATCCCGATTTTTACGTTCCGCTCCTGGCTGGCGTAATCCCTGCAATACTTAAATCAGTATCATGTGATACGCGACGTCCAGGAGCATATTTTGAACAGGTTACCTTCCAGCGCCTCGGCTTTGGCCTGCAGCGCGCACGCACTGAATCTCATTGAGAAGCGCACGCTTGATCATGAGGAGATGAGAGCCCTCAACCAGGAGGTCCGGGAGTACTTTAAAGAGCATGTGAATCCAGGTTTTTTGGAGTATCGCAAATCTGTAACTGCAGGCGGGGATTACGGAGCCGTAGAGTGGCAAGCGGGCAGTCTGAATACGCTTGTCGACACCCAGGGACAGGAGTTTCTCGATTGTCTGGGTGGCTTTGGTATTTTCAACGTGGGGCACCGTAATCCAACAGTGGTTTCCGCCGTACAGAATCAACTCGCAAAACAACCGCTTCACAGCCAGGAGCTGCTCGATCCGCTTCGGGCGATGCTGGCGAAAACGCTTGCCGCGCTGACGCCGGGCAAACTGAAGTACAGCTTCTTCAGCAACAGCGGCACCGAGTCCGTCGAGGCGGCGATTAAGCTTGCCAAGGCGTACCAGTCACCGCGGGGCAAATTTACTTTTATTGCCACCAGCGGCGCCTTCCACGGCAAATCGTTGGGCGCACTGTCGGCGACGGCGAAATCGACATTCCGTAAACCGTTTATGCCGCTGCTGCCGGGCTTCCGTCACGTGCCATTTGGCGATATCAGCGCCATGCGTTCCGTGTTGAGCGAATGCAAGAAAACCGGTGACGATGTAGCGGCGGTGATCCTTGAGCCGATTCAAGGCGAAGGGGGTGTGATTCTGCCACCGCAGGGTTATCTGCCCGCCGTGCGTAAGCTGTGCGATGAGTTCGGCGCGCTGCTGATCCTCGACGAAGTGCAGACCGGCATGGGGCGTACGGGCAAAATGTTCGCCTGCGAGCACGAAAACGTGCAGCCCGACATTCTGTGTCTGGCTAAAGCGTTGGGCGGGGGTGTGATGCCGATCGGGGCGACAATCGCCACTGAGGAAGTGTTCTCGGTGCTGTTCGACAACCCGTTCCTGCACACCACCACCTTTGGCGGTAACCCGCTGGCCTGTGCGGCTGCGCTGGCAACCATCAACGTGCTGCTGGAGCAAAACCTGCCCGCGCAAGCGGAACAGAAAGGCGACATGTTGCTGGACGGCTTCCGTCTACTGGCGCGTGAATACCCGGACCTGGTGCAGGAAGCGCGTGGGAAAGGGATGCTGATTGCGATTGAGTTTGTCGATAACGAAATCGGCTATAACTTTGCGAGTGAAATGTTCCGCCAGCGGATCCTGGTGGCCGGTACGCTCAACAATGCCAAGACCATTCGCATTGAGCCGCCGTTGACGCTGACTATCGAACAGTGTGAACAGGTGATTAAAGCCACCGGTATTGCGCTGGCCGCGCTGCGGGTTTCCGTGGAGCAGGCCTGAAGATAGTTGCGTAAATCATTGCCCGGCGGTACTACGTTTGTACGGGCCTACAAAACCCCGTAGGCCCGTACAAACGTAGTGCCGCCGGGCGTCACACCTCCGGCAGCAACCCGACAAAGCTGCGTTTTTTGCGTGGCTCCGACATCATCTCGTCAAGCTTTTCCACACACGCCAGATAGTGCGGGGTCTTCTTGTGTGCCAGCACCGCCGCGTCATCCTTATACGCTTCGTAGATATAAAACCGCGTGGCGACGTCCGGGTCCTGCAACACATCAAAGCGCAGATTTCCCGGCTCGGTCAGCGCCCCTTCGTGGTTGGCGCGAAACACATCGAGAAACTCATCCACCCTTTCCGGTTTGATGTTGATCTCCACCAGCGTCACATTCATGGCTGTTCTCCCTGTTTTTCTTCCTGCCAGAACTGATACGCCTCACGGGCGTTCATGTTCTCATGCACCACTTTTTTCACCGCTTTGAGCATCGCCAGCGGCGCGCTGGACTGGAAGATATTGCGCCCCATATCCACGCCGGATGCCCCCTGGTCGATTGCCCGCCAGCACATATCCAGCGCGTCATCTTCGGGCAGCTTTTTGCCGCCTGCAATCACAATCGGCACCGGGCAACTGGCGGTGACTTTTTCAAAGCCCTCTTCCACGAAGTACGTTTTGACGAAAGTCGCACCCATTTCTGCCGCGATTCGGCTGGCAAGCGAGAAGTAACGCGCATCGCGGGTCATCTCTTTGCCGACGCCGGTGACGGCCAGTACTGGCATGCCGTAACGGTTGCCCGCGTCCACCAGCTTGATGATGTTGCTGATCGACTGATGCTCATATTCGCTGCCGATATACACCTGCGCCGCCACCGCCGCGACGTTGAGCCGTAGCGCATCTTCCATCGCTACCGCCACGCACTCGTTCGACAGTTCGCTTAAGATAGAGTTACCGCCGGACGCCCGCAGTACCACCGGTTTATTGGTCGCCGCGGGCACCTGACTACGCAAAATGCCCCGGGTGCACATCAGCACATCGGTTTCAGCAAACAGCGGCGCAATCGACAAATCTATCCGCTCCAGTCCGGTGGTCGGCCCCTGAAAATAGCCGTGGTCAAACGCCAGCATCACCGTGCGGTTACTGTGCGGATTAAATATCCGCGCCAGACGCGACTGCATCCCCCAATCCAGCGAACCGCAGCCTTTCAGGGCATAAACCGTATTCTTCTGCGGGCGGTCGAGCCCGAAATCTTTCCCGTCTTTGATATCGTCTAAATCAGCCATTTTCCCCTCCCTCAGAAATCGTATTTGCCAATGTTCTCTTTGGTGAACACCACGCGCTCTGGCAGCAGCACGATACCGTTGCCCTTGGCCTCATACTGGTAACCTTGCACGCTGTTCGGCTCGACTTTCAGGTCGCCAATGCCTTTCACCGCCACGCTGTCGCCCACGTTCAAATCGCCTTTTTTCAGCAGGTGATTGGCGACGTTAACCGCAATATTGCCCTGCTCGACCACATCCCACAGGCCAAAGGCTTTCACCGTGCCGCGCTCGACGTACGGACGCATCACGTTCGGGGTGCTGAAGCCGACAATCGCCACGCCCTGACGTTTGAGGTTTTCCGCCGCCTGGGCCGCAGCCGGCAGCGCATTGGCGTCCGGGGCGATGATCGCATCGAGATCCGGATACGCCTTCAGAATGCCTTCGGCTGTTTGCAGCGATTTGGTGGCATCGTTATAGCCAAACTGAGTCGTGACCACTTGCCATTGCGGATGGTCTTTGGCGATTTTGGCCTTCGCCTCTTTCACCCACTGGTTCTGATCGGTGACGGTTGGGCTGGAATAAAAGAACGCCACTTTGGCATTCGGTTTGGTGACTTGCTTTCCAGCCATATCCACCAGCAGGCCACCGAGCTGTTCCGGCGTGCCCTGGTTGATGTATATGCTGCGGCATTCCGGCTTGGTGTCGGAATCCCAGGTCAGTACTTTGACGCCGCGCTGCATCGCACGTTTCAGCGCCGGGCATAAGCCGTCCGGCGAGACGGCGGAAACGATAATCGCGTTGTAGCCCTGATTAACGAAGTTGTTAATAAGCTGCACCTGGCCGGAGACACTTGGCTCCGTTGGGCCATCGTAGGTGACATCCACGCCGAGCTGTTTGCCCGCCTCTTTCGCGCCGTTGCCGCCGCTGGTGAAGAAACCGACGCCCACCAGTTTCGGGATAAACGCAATTCTGTCCGCCGCCTGTACGACAGCCACGCTCATTGCCAGCGCCAGGGCGCTCACCTGCACACACCGTTTTGCTTTCATCTCATGCTCCGATTGATTTGCGCGAACTAAGCCGACGCCACACCGTGCGTACCCCTTCACGATGCAGACTCAGCGAACGTCCCATGACCACCACAACCAGCAGCGCTCCCGAAAGCGCGCTCGACACCTGGTTGGGAATACCGACCATCTGTAAACCTTGTTGCAGATACCCCACCAGCAGCGCCGCCAGGGCCGTACCGATAACCGAGCCAGAGCCGCCATAAATATTGGCCCCACCGAGCACCGCCGCGGTCAGCGCGGGCATCAGTAAATCGCGGCCCAAATCCGAACGGGCCGAGCCGAAATAAGAAACCAGCACCAGCGCCGCAATGGCCGACGCCAACCCGACCAGACCGTACAACACGTACGGCATACCGTTGACGGAGAGCGCCGCATAGCGTGCCGCGCGCGGGTTCTGCCCGAGTAAAAAGAGATGACGCCCAAAGCGCCCGCGATGAGCGAGCAGCCAGAAGAAAAAGGTGATGACGATAAATAGCACCAGTGGGACGGGCAGGCCGAACAGCGTCAGGTTGGCGAATGCAGTAAAGCTATCCGGGAAGCCACCGATACCTTCGTAGCCCGTCGCACCCGCCATGCCGGAAAGCAGCAGCGCCGCACCGCCATAGAGATATAGGGTGCCGAGCGTAATCACCAATGGGCTAATGCCGGTGTAATGAATCAGCGCCGCGTTCACCAGGCCGCACAGCACACCAAGCAGCAACGTCAGCGGAATGGCGACGCTCATCGGCCAGCCCGCCTGCATCATCACGCCAAGCGCGATAGCGCACAGGCCAATGGTCGAGCCGAGCGAAATATCAATACCGCCGCTGATGATCACCAGCGTCAGCGGCAGCGCCACGATGCCGATGCAGATAAAATCGCTGGTGCTGAACAGCAGCATATTCACGTCGAGCATCCGCGGGTTCAGCGCTCCGAACAGGCCAATCTCCAGCACCAGTAAAATCAGCAGCGCGCTTTCCCAGTTGAGCTTCATTTACGCCACCTCTTTGTTTTTACGTTTCGGAAAGGAGGCGATGTTCTTTCCCCCTTTATTGCCCGGCTGGAAACGGCTGTATTTGAGCGCGCGCTGGTGACGGGTCAGCGCCTGACGCAAACGCCCGTCGAGCACCAGCACGCCCAACAGCACCAGTCCGGCGATGAAGTCGTTCCACCAGGCCGGGAGCCTGAACAGCACCAGCACGGTATCGATTTGGGTCAGGAAAAAGGCGCCGAGAAATGCGCCGAGCAGCGTGCCGGTGCCACCCAGCAGCGACACGCCGCCGAGCACGCAGGCGGCGATGGCTTTCATCTCCAGCCCGCTGCCGGTCTGGTTCGGCACGAAGCCAATCTGCGCGGCAAAAATAATCCCGCCGCAGGCGGCGAGCATCCCGTTGAAGGTGAAGGCCAGCATCCGGGTGCGGTTGACGCCAACCCCGAGCTGGCGTGCAGCGGCGAGGTTATCTCCCACCGCGTAGAAATCACGCCCGAATGTCGTACGGGCCAGCAGCCATGCGCCCGCCAGCAGTATCAGCAGCACCAGCCAGCCGAGCGGCGACACGCCAACGAATGCCGGTTCAGAAAGGGATTTCAGGCTGTCAGGCAGCCCTTCAATCCACTTCCCGCCGGTCCAGAGCAGCATAATGCCGCGATATAACCCGAGCGTGCCGAGCGTCGCGACAATCGCCGGAATACGCAACCCGACCACCAGCAAGCCGTTGAACGCCCCGGCCAGCGCGCCAATCGCCAGTGCGAACACAATGGCGACCGGCAAACCGTAGCCGCTGTTGAGCGCCACGCCGACCGCAATCGCGCTCAGCCCAACGGTCGACCCCACGGAGACGTCAATGTTACGCGTGAGCATCACCATTGCCGCGCCGATTGCCAGCAAGCAAAGGATCTGCGCACTGGAAAAGATCATCGCCAGGGTCTGCAAGCTAAAGTACGACGGATTGAGCGCAACCAGCACCGCGAACAGTGCCAGAATGGCGAGGAACGCGCTCAGCTCGCGGTTCTTCAGCAACGTTTTCATACCTGCCCTCCGAACGCTAAGGTCATCATCCGATCGACGCTGACCGCCTGTTTGTTCAGTTCCCCGCTCATTCGCCCCTGATGCATCACCAGCACCCTGTCGGCAAGGCCCGGGAACTCATCCAGATCGCTGGAGATCATCAGCACCGCGACGTTTTGCGCCGCCACGCTTTTCAGCAATTGGTAGATGTCGGCCCGGGCGGAAACGTCCACGCCGCGCGTCGGCTCATCGACAATCAGCAGCAGCGGATTCGCCTCCAGACAGCGCGCCAGCAAGACCTTTTGCTGATTACCGCCGGAAAGCGTACGCACCGGCTGATCCGCGTGGTTGAGTTTGATCCCCAGCGCCCGGTGATAGCGCTCCACCACCGCCGCCTCGCGTTTGCCTTCCTGCCACAGCGACGGCTGGTTGAACATCACCGTGTTCCAGCGCACCGGCGCATCAAGAAATAGCCCGGATACCTGCCGGTCTTCCGGCAGATATACCAGGCCGCTCGCCAGCCGCGCACGGGTGCTGTCCTTGCTGATTTCACGATTTTCCAGCCACACGCGCCCGGCCCTGACGGGGCGCAGGCCGTACAGCGTTTCGGCAAATTCAGTGCGCCCGGATCCCACCAGGCCCGCAAGACCTAAGATCTCCCCGGCGCGGATCTCAAGACTCAGATCGATAAACCCTTCGCCGGTCAGATCCTCGACGCGCAATACCGGGAAATCCTGCGGCTGAGTACGCCGATTGCCCGGCAGCGCCAGCCACAGCTTTTGCGTATCGCTCAGGGCATTATCACGACAAGCGGGCGTCATCGCGGCGATCAACTCGCCGTCGGTGTGATCCGCGGTGTCGCCACTCAGCACGATTGCGCCGTCGCGCATCACTGAGACATGGCTGGCCAGCGCGCGGATCTCGGGCAATTTGTGGGAGATAAAGACGATGCCGACGTCGAGCGCCTGCAAAGATCGCACCTGGCGGAATAGCCGTTCCGTTTCACCGGGCGTTAATGACGCAGTGGGTTCGTCGAGGATCAGGATCTGCGCGTCGCGCATCAGCCCACGTAAGATCTCCACCATTTGTTGATCCGCCACCTCCAGAGTACTGGCCGCGGCCTGCAGGTTTATCTGGCAGTTCAGCTGCTGCAATTTTTCCGTCAGCCGGGCTTCGGTATCCGGTTTGCGCGGCAGGCGAAAAAGGATGTTTTCCTGCACCGTTAGGTTGGGAAACAGCATTGGCTCCTGCGGCACCAGGTAAATGCCAAGTTGATGCGCCTGGCCCGGTTTCAGCCGCGCAAAAGGTTTGCCGTTTATCCGAAGTTCACCGTCGTCCGGCGTTTCCACCCCGGCAACAATCTTCATCAGCGTCGATTTCCCGGCCCCGTTGCCACCCATCAGCGCATGCACCTGGCCAGAAAATAGCGTGAAATCAATGCCCTTCAGTACGGCGACACCGGAAAACTGCTTGCGGATGTTATGGGCTTCAATCAGTGGCTTCATCATCACGCCTCGGTTGAACAAATGATTTTTAGAATTAATAATGTTCAAAAGCGTAGACCGTGAACTATATTTACAACCGTGCAAGGATCACAGTTTTACCCTTTCGATCGCTTAGCACAGGCTGTAAGTAAAGAATGATCGGTTTTGCCAGTGGCTTCACATTTTCAGTCCGCGCAACTGCGAACATATGATCTAGATTTTTATAAGAGTTCAATTTATGAGCGAAAAACGCATTACGGAAGAGAGCCGTTACGCAGGTCTGGCGCTGGCGGAAGAAGAGCTGGTGGCACGTGTGGCCTGGTGCTATTACCACGACGGCCTGACCCAGAACGATATTGGTGAGCGGCTTGGGCTGCCGCGACTCAAGATTTCACGGTTGCTGGAAAAAGGCCGCCAGTCCGGGGTTATCCGCGTGCAGATCAACTCCCGCTACGAAGGTTGTCTGGCGCTGGAAACCGAGATCCAAAAGCGCTTTAACCTGAAAATGGCCCGGGTTCTGCCCGCGTTAAATACCTCGCCGATGAACGTGCGGCTAGGGATTGGCGCCGCGCAGTCGCTGATGGGCGTGCTTGAGCCTGGCCAGCTGCTGGCGGTGGGGTTTGGTGAGGCGACCATGAGCTGCATTCAGCATCTGAGCGGGTTTATCGGCTCGCAGCAAATCCGTCTGGTGACGCTGTCCGGCGGCGTCGGGCCGTATATGACCGGCATCGGCCAGCTGGATGCGGCATGCAGCGTGAGCATGATCCCGGCACCGTTACGCGTTTCCTCGCCAGAAGTGGCGGAGATCCTGCGTCGTGAGTCCAGCGTGCGCGATGTGATACTCGCGGCGAGTGCAGCCGATGCCGCTGTGGTTGGGATCGGTGCTATCGATCAGCGACGTGATGCGACGATCCTGCGATCCGGCTACATCAGCGAGGGCGAACAGCTGATGTACGCGCGCAAAGGCGCGATCGGCGACATTCTGGGCTATTTCCTGCAAGCGGATGGCGAACGGGTGGAAGGGCTGGAAATCCACCGTGAATTGCTTGGCGTGACCCTTGATGAACTGGCGCAGTTGCCGACCATCGTCGGTGTCGCCGGGGGTGAAGAAAAAGCGCAGGCCATTTACGCGGCCCTTATCGGTAAGCGGATTAACGGCCTGGTAACGGAAGAGACAACAGCACGCGCGGTGCTGTCGCTGGCGGGATAACCGCCGCGCGCCGCGCGATAACAGCGAGGCGCACGTCATGAGTTACCTTTTAGCGTTGGACGCAGGCACCGGCAGTATTCGGGCGGTGATTTTCGACCTGGCAGGCCGTCAGATTGCCGTCGGTCAGGCGGAATGGAAACACCTGAGCGTGGAAAACGTCCCCGGCTCGATGGAGTTTGACCTCAACACCAACTGGCTGCTCGCCTGTCAGTGCATCCGTCAGGCACTGGAAAACGCCCACCTGAGCGCCGCCGATATTCAGTCCGTCGCCTGCTGTTCCATGCGCGAAGGGATCGTGCTGTATGACCGCAACGGCGACGCCATTTGGGCCTGTGCCAACGTCGACGCGCGCGCCAGCCGCGAAGTCTCTGAGCTGAAAGAAATCCACAATTACCGTTTTGAATCCGAAGTGTATGACGTCTCCGGTCAGACGCTGGCGCTTTCCGCGATGCCGCGCCTGTTATGGCTCGCCCATCATCGCCCGGATATTTATCGCAGTGCCGCCACCATTACTATGATCAGCGACTGGCTGGCGGCGAAGCTTTCTGGCGAGCTGGCGGTCGATCCGTCTAACGCGGGTACCACCGGGATGCTCGATTTATTCAGCCGCGACTGGCGTCCGGCGCTGCTGGACATGGCCGGGCTGCGAGCCGACATTCTCTCCCCGGTGAAAGAAACTGGCAGCGTGCTGGGGGCCGTCACTAAACAGGCGGCGCAACAGTGCGGCCTGCGCATCGGCACGCCTGTGGTCATGGGCGGTGGCGACGTTCAACTGGGCTGTTTAGGATTAGGCGTGGTACGCCCCGGCCAAACCGCGATACTTGGCGGTACGTTTTGGCAGCAGGTGGTCAATCTGCCGGAGGTGCGCACCGACCCGGAAATGAACATTCGCGTTAATCCGCACGTGATTCCCGGCATGGT
Source organism: Scandinavium manionii (assembly GCF_024764775.1). Lineage (NCBI taxonomy): Bacteria > Pseudomonadati > Pseudomonadota > Gammaproteobacteria > Enterobacterales > Enterobacteriaceae > Scandinavium > Scandinavium manionii. The sequence continues at coordinate 211,821 of NZ_JALIGC010000036.1, forward strand.
GCAGGCCGAGTCGATTAGCTTTTTCACCGGGCTGACGATGCGCTGGTTCCGTGACGCGTTTTGTGCCGAAGAAAAGCTGATTGCTGAACGGCTCGGGACCGACACCTACGCCCTGCTGGAAGAGATGGCCAGCCGCGTACCGGCGGGCTCCCACGGCGTAATGCCGATCTTCTCCGATGCGATGCATTTTAAACAGTGGTATCACGCCGCGCCGTCGTTTATTAACCTCTCCATCGATCCAGAAAAATGCAATAAAGCCACGCTGTTCAGGGCGTTAGAAGAAAATGCGGCGATAGTGTCGGCCTGCAACCTGGCGCAGATTTCGCAATTTTCCGGCGTCACTTTTGACAGCCTGGTCTTCGCGGGCGGCGGCTCTAAAGGCGCGTTATGGAGCCAGATTTTAAGCGATGTCACCGGGCTGCCAGTACGTGTGCCGGAGGTCAAAGAAGCCACCGCGCTGGGCTGCGCGATTGCCGCCGGAGCCGGTGCGGGATTGTACCCCGACATGGCGAGCGCGGGCGAAAAGCTGGTCAGCTGGAGCCGGGTCTTTACCCCGAACCGCGCCCATCGCGAGTTGTACGACGGCATGAAAGAAAAATGGCAGGCGGTGTATGCCGACCAACTGGGCCTGGTCGACAGCGGTTTGACCACCTCAATGTGGCAGGCGCCTGGACTTGGGAAACGCGCGCCAACCTCGCCCTAAAAAGGAGCCGCGATTTCGCGCCAGTGCACTTCGCAATCACTGGTGCCGCAGAACAGAAGATGACGCTGCCCATCGCGGGTTAACCCGCCGGGGAAAATCACATCGCGCAAGTCATCGCGCTTGCTTTCTCCTGGCTGAAAATCGTCTCTGCTACAGATAATGCGCAGGGGCGTGATGTGCCCGCTCATCACGTTAAAACGGAAGGAGGCCGCGTAGTAATGACGGTTTCCGGATGCATCAAAACAGGCCACGTGGCCCAGCACGCCGACCCATTGTTGATCGAGAACGTGCGCTTCGTTGACCCCGCACCAGCTGTCATCATCAAGCTGAAGCAGCAACCTGCCCTGCTCAAAACAGGATGGTTTCAACTCGCTCAGGCTGTTAAGGATAAGCCAGCCAATTTTGCCGCGCCCGCCGACCACGCCCTGTGGCCGGGTGAACATCAGGATCCGTTTATCAGGTAGCTGTAGCAGGCGAATATCTTTCATGCCCCACGGTCCAACGGCGAGGGGGCGAAGCGTAAAAATTGAATCGCCCTGCCAGAACTGCGTTCGCCATCGCCATCCGTCGTGTTCAGGATTGGCGCTAATTTCCACGCCGCCAAACACCCAGCCGTTGTCGATTCGACAGAGAAACGGGTCCTGCAAATTGAACGCTGGCGCGTCTTCCGCCAGCCTCGCTGTGCCCTGACCATCCCAGTGAAAAAACCGCACCTGTGCGTTTTCACTGTCCCGGGCTTCGACCCGGGCGGCAATAAAATGCTGTTCATCTTCGCGAAACGGCGTGGTCGGGTTGTAGACATCACACCCCGGTACGCCGATGAACGTGACCTTACCGCTGGCCTCCGATTGTCTTCGCAGGCAGTACTCGCGATAAAGCGCATCGGTGGTGGGCAGGATCATTTACACGCGTTCCAGATGCTGCCACAGAGCGGCCATCGGCAGGGTTGCCAGCGCGATGCTTTCGTCTGCCGCGCCGTACCAGACATACAGCGTCTGCTCCCGGATTAATGCGCCGCAGGTGAACACCACGTTGCCGAAAAAGCCTTCCCGTTCGTACGGGGCGACAGGTTCCAGCAGCGGAATGGCGGATTTGGCGAGGATCTGCGTCGGATCGTTGGCATCCAGTAGCAGCGCCCCCAGGCAGTAGCGCTGCTGGGCATCAACGCCGTGATAGATTTCCAGCCAGCCGCGATCGGTTTTCAGCAACGGCGCGCCGCCACCGGATTTCCGGACATCCCATGCGTCACCGGAACGCCCCAGCAAATGCCGATGGTTGCCCCAGTGCAGCATATCCGGCGATTCACAGATCCAGATTTCAGGGTGACCAAAATGGCTCGGTGCCGGGCGGGTCAGGGCCATAAATTTGCCGTTAATACGCTCCGGGAAGAAGCACACATCGCGGTTATCCGGGCAGAAAATCAGCCCTTTCTTTTCCACGCTGACAAAATCACGTGTCACCGCAAGTGCGGTGGAAATCCCCAACGGCGACACCGCAGAGTAATTGATATACCAGGCGTCGCCGATACAGGTGATGCGCGCATCTTCACAGCCAAACTGTTCGTACTGGGTATCCGGCGTAATGAACGCCTGTTCATCTACGGTGAAATTCACGCCGTCGCGGCTGCGGGCCAGACGTAAATGTGACATTGAGGTGAGCCATAAAACGGCCGGGTCGCTTTTCAGCCCAATGGTGCGTGGGTCGCTGAAGTCGTAACGCTCATCTGCCCTGTTGAACGTTTTTTCCGAGGTTACCCACGCCCCACCCTGCAAGCTGAGAAGCGGAACCACGATGTTGTCAGCCGTATCACTCAGGATACTTTCCGCTACCCGGACCAGCAGTATGATTTCACCGTTAACCTCAGCGGCCCCGGCGTTAAAGACGCAATCCACGCGCCGACCAGGCTGGGAGGGTTTGACATCTGCTGGGGTGATGAGCGGATTTTTACTGTGCCTTTCCATGAAAACTCCTTTTAATTACACACTGATTTTTACCCAGCCATTCGGCATCGACCCCGTAAAGCGTCTCCGCCGGGATCTCGTGCCAGGGATTCCTGACCGGCTCGCCAAAGTTAATCGCCACCCAAACCTGCTCCTGCGCGCCTTCACGCAGAAAATGGATGGCGTTGTTCTCTTGCGCCAGCAGTCGGTATGTCCCCTGTCGTAGCGCCAGAGAAGAGGCGCGGATCGCCAGCAAACGCTGGTATTGATGCCAAAGCGACGAGGGGTTTTGTTGCTGCGCGCTGATATTGACGGTGTCGGCATCACCACACACGGGCATCCACGGCGCGACCGTTGAGAAACCGCCATTTGGCAGGCTTTCCCAGGCCAGTGGCGCACGCGACGCATCCCGCGAATGGCTGATGGCCTGTTGTAGCGCATCGTGGTGAGAAGCCCCTTCGGCAAGCGCCGAGCGGAACCAGGACTTGCCCTGCACGTCATGAATATCGGCTTCGGTAAGAGGGGCATAATTGGATAACCCGGCTTCTTCACCCTGATAAATAAAGGGCACGCCTTCCGCCGTGAGTTGCAGCGCCGCCACCGCTGCCGCGCGGTCGGTATCATGTGCATGCTCACCAAAGCGGCCAATCATGCGCGGCATATCGTGGCTGGAGAAAAACAGCGTCGGTGGGCCGCTCAGCTGTTCGCGCATCGCCTGCAGCTGAGTGAAGATTGCCGTGGCATCAAACGTTTTCTGGCTACCCAGATTAAAGTTGAATACGACGTCCATCAGGTCTTCGCGCTGGTAGCGTTGCAGGACATCCAACGATTCGCTGCCGATTTCGCCAATCAGAAAATAGTCGCCGCGTTGGCGAATATAACGGCACAGACGCTGGAGCGTTTTCTCGATCCCCGGCTGATTGATATCGTGAAGGTGTTCCTGCTCGCCCTCCGTCTCCGGGTTATCAACGCCTGGCCCATCAGTGGACAGAAAGTTGATCACGTCAAAGCGGAAACCGTCCACGCCCTGGGCGCGCCAGAAATCCACGATCTGATAGATTTCGTTTTCAACCTGCGGATTACGCCAGTTGAGGTCGACCTGCTCAGGCGCAAATTTATGGTAGTAGTATTCGCCGGTATCCGGCTCTGCCGCCCAGGCGCTGCCTGAGAAAAAGGACTGCCAGTTGTTCGGCTGCGCGGAAAAAATGAAATAATCGCGGTAACGACTGGCGGGATTATTCCACGCGTCGAGAAACCACGGATGCTGCGACGAAACGTGATTGAGCACCAGGTCGATGACCACGCGGATCCCCCGTTGGTGGCAGGCCTCCACGACGCGGGTGAAATCGGCCAGTTGCCCAAAGCAAGGATCGACCGCGCAGAAATCGCTGATATCGTAGCCATTATCGACCAGCGGCGACGGGTAGAATGGCGTTATCCACACCCCGCCAACGCCCAGTTCAACCAGGTAATCAAGTTTTGTCAGCAGCCCGGCGAAATCCCCCAGACCGTCTCCATTTCCGTCACAAAACGACGGCAGATACACCTGATAAAACACGGGGTCTCGCCACCAGCGCTGAGTCTTCAATTACTGCTCCTTATTTCAGTGACAACGACATGCCCTGGAGGAAATATTTACGGAACAGGATGAAGAGCATGACCACGGGTAGCATCTGTAGCACGGACCCGGCCAGTACCGGGCCGAGATAGACGCCATAGGATTTACTGAAGGTCGAGAGCAGGACCGAAAACGGCATTTTATCGACGTCACGCATCACGATAAGCGGCCAGAGAAAGTTGTCCCAGGAACTCGAAAAGGTGAACAGCGCCACGATGGCAAGGATCGCTTTGTTCAGCGGCATCATCACATGGCGCAAGATTCCCCACAGGCTGGCGCGGTCCAGTTTCGCGGCATAAATGTAGTCATTCGGCGTGCCTTTAAAACTTTGCGAGACCATGAAGATCCCCCATGCACCCATGGCATACGGCAGGATCATCGCGCTGTAGCTGTTGATCAGACCCAACTCACGCATCAGCACAAACTGCGGAATGATGAACATAAATGCCGGGAACACCATCTGGGCTATCAGCAGATTTTTAAACACGCCTTTGCCGAAGAAATCGGTCTTCGCCACCGCATAGCCCACCAGCACCGAACTCAGCGTCACGGTGAGGGTGATGGTCAGCGAGACAAACAGCGAGTTGCCCAGCGTGCGGAAAAACGGCTTATTGGCACGCTGGCTGTTATCCAACAGGAAGCTGTAGTTTTCCAGCGTCCAGTGGCCGGAGAACAGTGATTCGGTGTAGATCTGCGCGGTCGGCTTCAGTGAGGAGAGCACCATCCAGATAAAGGGATACAGCCAGCTCAGCGCCAGTAATAGCATCACGGCATGAACAATCAGGCTTTGAGGCGTTAATTTTTGCATTCACACAATCTCGATATTTTTTTCGCAAAGGCGTCTGAACAACCAGATAGTCAGGAAACTGCACGCCGCAACGATGATCGACATCATCGCCGCCCAGCTCGGTTTCATCTGCTGGAAAGCCACTTCATACATCACCACCATTGGGCTGGTGGTGCTGTTCAATGGCCCGCCGCCGGTTATCAGATACGGCTCGGTGAAAATGCTGAACGCGACGGTTATCGCCAGCACCATCACCATCACGATTTGCGGATTCATCATCGGGACGGTTATCGACCACACCAGGCGAAAGCGCCCGGTTTTATCCAGCACGGCGGCGCTGTAGATATCTTTCGGAATTGCCTGCATGCCGGAATAGAGAATAAGCCCGTAGTAGCCGACAAATTTCCAGGTCACGATCAGCGCAATGGACAACATCGCGCAGTCAGGGCTGGTAAACCACGGCACGGTGATACCAAACATCTCGCGCAGGAAGGCGTTAACCGGCCCGTATTCGCTGAACATTTTGGAAAAAACTATCGAATAAGCGACACCAGACGAGATATTGGCTAACAAAAAACTCAACGCAATAAACGCTTTGCCATAACGTATTTTCTTCAACCCGGCAGCAAACAGCATTGAGGCAATAAATACGATGGGGATGTAATAAAGCAAAAAACGAAACACGTTGAGCATCGAACGCCAGAACAATTTATCCTGAATAACGCCAATAAAATTCCCCAGCCCGATGAATTTAGGCGTTCCGATAAATTGCCATTGGGTGACACTCAGTACCAGCAACCAAATTAAAGGATAAAACCAGAAGACTGCGGAATATCCTATCCACAAAGAGGCCAAAAAGCCTCCGGTGCGTGCGTCGCTACGTCCCATTATTTTTTACCGTTGCAGTATTTGATTAATTTCCGTGCCCGACTGCTCCAGCGCGCTGGCAGGTTCTTTCTGATTAAAAATCACTTCTTCCAGCATTTGCGTCATGCTGCGCTGTATTTCGGTGGTTTTGGTGGTCGCCATCGGTGGCAATGCCACGTCGACATACGCCGCAATCTGTTTTTCAATCGGGTTGCTGTCGAAATACGACACAAACAACGGGTTACTCATCAGGTCAGAACGGGCGGGTGGCATCCCTGTGGTTTCCAGCCAGAGCCGGTCGTTTTCGACTTTGCTGAACACCCATTGCATAAAGGCCCAGGCCTCGGCTTTATGTTTGCTGGTGCTGAAAATCACCAGCCCTTTACTGTCGCCGAAGGTATACGGATGGGGAGACCCCGTTTCGGTCAACATTGGGCCAATCTCTATTGATTTCAGCACGTCTGGATACTGCTTACGGTAACGGGCGATATCCCACGGCCCGCGTGCAGAGGCCAGTACCAGTCCGCTGGCTAAGGGGTCATCGGCCGAGGTGAAGTCGTAACTGCTCCAACCCTGCTGAAAAACGTGGCCCATAAACGTTAATACTTTCTGGCCATCAGCGGTGTTCATGCTGGCCTGATTGCCGTTGAGATAAGGCTTGCCCTGACTCTGTGCGTAGAACAGCGGAATGAGATCAAACCAGCGTTCCCACCAGTTTTTTCCGGCGGTCAGCTGCATGACATAACCATTCTTATCCGCTTTGCGAAGCTTCGCCAGGTGATAAAGATCGTCATAGGTCCGCGGGGCATGGTCGTAGCCATACTGCTTGAGTAAATCACTCCGCCACCACCAGACAATCGGGTTAACGTAGAGTGGCAGGACGCTTTGGTGACCGTTTATTTTCCAGGCGGGCATAATGGATGACATCTTTCTGCCGTCGATCAATGTATCGAACCCTGGCATTGTCGCTAAATCTTCCACCATCCCTTGTTCAGTGAGTTGGCTGGCGAAGCCAATAAATATATTGCTGGAAATATCTGGCTCAGTGCCTGAAGCCAGCGCATTCATTATCGCTTCTTCTGAGCTGCTGGCCGCAGGAATTGGGGTAAATGCAATGGGTGTATGACTGGGGTCCTGATTCCACTCTTTGACTATTTTGCTCCAGAAGGCTTCTTCATTTTCATTGGGCGCAACCCACATTTTTATAGTAGGTCGAGCATTCGTATTTTCTATTTTTTCATCCGGACCACAGCCGATAAGGGTTGTCGTAATAAAGACAGCCATAATCCATTTAATGAATGAGCATATATTCATGACACCCTCGTAATTAATACCGTTATTTTAATTTTTCACACAAAGATATTGAACGGTGAGGAGAGTAGCACCGGTTATTTTTGTTTAACGTTAAACTCATCACAAAACTTGTTGTGCTTCCCGCTAATATTAACCGCAGTAAAATAACTAAAATATATAATAATCGAATGGGTACGCGGCAAATATAATCATGGCAAATACAATAAACACTAAAAATAAAATAACCATAAAATCATTGGCAAAATTATTAGGGGTTTCACATACCACGGTCTCTAATGCCTGGAATAATCCAGAGAAACTCTCCCGCGAATTGCGGGAGCACATCCTTAACTACGCCCAAAAAAAGGGATTTCAGGGTCCGGATAAACTCGCGCGGGCACTGCGTATCGGGCGGGCCAATGCGGTCGGGGTTATTTTTAACGACGCAATGAGCTATGTCTTTGTTGATACGCACGACATCAACCTGATGCGTGGCATCGCCAGCGCCTGTGAAAAAGAGGGTCTGAATCTGGTCCTGATCCCCCTGAATCATCAACCGGGAAAGGCCTTTTCTCCCGTCACGGCGCTGGTGGATGGTTACATCCTGAATGCCACCTATCAGCACGACGCGATCATTCAGCAAACACTGGCACGAACGTTGCCCATCGTGACGCTCGATTTCGCTTTACCACAGTACAGCAGCGTCTCTATCGATAATGCCCGCGCAATGCAGGATGTCAGCGAATATCTGCTGGCGAAGGGCCATCGGGATTTCGGCATTATTGCCTTTCCCTCCCGCAAAGGCGCTGAGGGTTTGCAGCCCTTAACGGCGCCCATTTCGGGTGATAACGCAGTAATGCTCACCCGGGTTAATGCCTGCCATAAAACCCTGGCGGCCCATGACCAGAGCACACAGTGTTGGCTGTATCAGACAGAACATGATGAAGACCATGGCGCACTGGCCGCCGAAGCACTGTTACAGAAATACCCACAGATTACGGCGCTGATTTGCCTTTCCGACCGATTTGCGGCCGGTGCCGTTCGTTACTGCACCCAAAACAACCTATTGATCCCGCAGCAGGTCGCCATTACAGGGTTCGATAACACCACGGCAGAGAGTCAGGGCATTGGCCTGACAACCATCTCACAGGATGCAATGAAAAAAGGCCAGCTCGCGCTGGAACTGTTGTTGAGCGACGGCCCGGTGGCCCATGTTGAGCTTGAACACCAGTTCATTATCCGTGAGTCGGCGTAACGCTAAAGGGAATTTATGAACGAATTAACCTGTTTTAAAGCCTATGACATTCGCGGTGAAGTCGGTATTTCGCTCAACGAGGAGAGTGTCTTTCGCATTGGCCGCGCCTACGCCCAGTGGCTAAAACCCCGACGGGTGGTGGTCGGAGGCGATGCCCGTTTGACCTCACCGCTGTTCAAGGAGGCCCTCAGCCGTGGATTAGTGGCCAGCGGCGTTGACGTCATTGATATCGGGATGTGCGGCACCGAGGAAGTCTATTTTGCTACCCAGTATTTGCAGGCCGATGGCGGAATACAAATCACCGCCAGTCATAACCCGGCCCAATATAACGGCATGAAACTGGTGCGCGAACAGGCCATCCCTGTGCATGGCGAAAATGGGTTACTGGAGATTAAACGTCTCGCCGAAATCGGGGATTTTCCGCCCGCCCCACACCCCGGCAGTGTCAGCCAGGTGGATTGCCGCCCAGCCTGGACTGAACACCTGATGGGCTACCTGCAACACGCGCCATCACGCCCGTTACGCATCGTGGTCAATTCCGGACACGGCGCGGCAGGCCCGGCGCTTGATGCTCTCGATGCGGCATTAACCGCCCGAGGTATTCCCGTCGATTTTATCCGTCTCTGTCATCAACCCGATGGCGCGTTCCCGGCTGGCGTTCCGAACCCCATGCTTGCCGAAAACCGCCAGCAGACGCAGAAAGCGGTTATCCGTTATCAGGCCGATTTTGGCGTGGCCTGGGATGGGGATTTCGATCGCTGCTTTTTCTTCGATGAGTGCGGCGAATTTATTGAAAGTTACTATCTGGTCGGGCTGTTTGCCCGCGAGTTTCTGCGGCATCAGCCTGCGCAGACCATCCTGCTCGATCCACGCCTGACCTGGAATACCCTCGACAGCATTCATGACGCCGGAGGCCGGGCCATTATCTCCCGCACCGGTCACGCTTTTATCAAAGCGCGCATGCGCCAGGAGGACGCTCTGTATGGCGGCGAGATGAGTGGGCATCACTATTTTCGCGCCTTCGGCTACTGCGACAGCGGCATGATCCCGCTGGTAGTGATGCTGCAAATCCTCGACGGCGCTCCCCTGCCTTTTTCACATCTGATCCGTGAGGCACAGGCCCGCTATCCGGTGTCCGGGGAAATTAACCTCGATGTTGCCCAACCCGAAGCTCTGTTGCAGCGCGTGGCTGAACATTATGTCAGCCAGGGCGGCGGCCGGGACGATACCGACGGTGTGAGTATCGATTTTCCTCAGTGGCGCTTTAACCTGCGCGCCTCCAATACCGAGCCCCTGCTGCGGCTCAACGTCGAGAGCCGAAACAGCCCTGACCTGCTCAAAAATAAAACCGATGAACTGCTCGCCCTTATTGCGTCTTATCATTCTCAGGAAAGAAATCATGTCGGCACTCACGCTTTGTAATATCCATAAAAAATACGATAAAACCACCATCATCGAAAACCTGTCATTAGAGATAGCGTCCGGCGAATTTATTGTGCTGGTCGGCCCGTCAGGATGCGGGAAGTCAACGCTACTGCGGATTATTGCCGGGCTGGAAACGCCTGATGGCGGCACCCTCAAAATGGGTGGGCAAGACGTGACCCATCTGGCTGCGGGCAGACGCAGTCTGTCGATGGTATTTCAGTCCTATGCGCTTTATCCGCATATGACCGTGCGCGAAAACCTGGCCTTTGGCCTGAAGAACATGAAAACCGCCGCCGAGGAAATCGACAAGCGCATTGCGCAGGCCGCCACTATGCTGAAGCTTGATGAGATGCTGGATCGTCTGCCACAAAACCTCTCTGGCGGGCAGCGCCAGCGCGTGGCGATCGGCCGCTCTATCGTCCAGCAGCCTGAGCTTTTCCTGTTTGACGAACCGCTTTCAAACCTGGATGCGTCGCTGCGTGTCGAGATGCGCCAGGAGTTACAGGAACTTCATCATCAGCTACGTAACACCATGATTTACGTGACGCACGATCAGGTGGAAGCCATGACGCTCGCCGACCGAATCGTGGTGCTGTACAAAGGAAAAATTGAACAGGTGGGCACCCCGCTTGAGCTGTATAACCGGCCCGCGAATTTGTTCGTCGCCGCGTTTATCGGCACCCCGAAAATTAACGTGTTGCCCGCAAAATGGCAGCAAAATGGCGTCCTGCTCAGCAGCAATCATTTTATTCCGCTTAAAGCCCGGCCTGCCGGGTTAAGCGACGGGGACAGTCTTTTCATTGCGGTGCGTCCGGAACATCTGCGGCCCGGTGATGAGGGTGAGATTAAACTGAACGTCACCACCAAACTCTGCGAACTGCAAGGCGATTCAACGCTAGTGTGGTGCAAACTCGACGAGCAGAATCTTTGCCTGAAATCGTTCAGGCAGCTGAGCTATCCGCCGCGCAGTGAGATGACGGTCAGTATGGATGAAGCCTGCCTGCATTTTTTTGATGGCTTAGGAAAACGCATTCCCGCCTGACGGCCTCTGAAGGGAAAATGGCCGGCGATGTACGCCGAGCGGCTTAGGTTGGCTGACAGCCCGGAGGAATATCCGGGCTGGATAATTGCCAATAAAAAAGGGAAGGGGTTAATAAGACTTGGTTTCAATTTTACCATCGTCAGATATTCGATATGTGAGGCCATTTCCTGTTTGGAAATCGACTACGCCGGGTACATGAATCTCGATCTCAAGAACAATATTTTTTTGAACACACCTTTTATCTGACTTAATACTATCGAAGCAATACAGATCCTCCTGAGGATAGTCCTCAAGCCTAAAGAAACCTCCAGCAGCATCAATCACATCAATACTCGTTGTCAGCTCAGTTATAATCCCATAATGCTTTTTTATTTCATTTTCATGATTCAAAAACCAGTTTATACGATCTTTGTCAGTCAGAGGGAAATGGTCTACAACAATGACAGGTGAGCGCCAGTCAGCCTCGACATACAGAATACTAACGGGCCGTAATGTCCATAAATTATACCCTGCAATACAGAATATAACTGCACTTACCAGAAACACTGTTGTTCGCCATTTTCTTTTCATATATATTGGTTAACCATAACAATGGATTTAAAATTGGTAAAAAATGGTCTAAATGCAAAATCTCTGTGTCGTTGAAGAAAAAACCAGATCCGAAAAAAACGAAAATTTCGATATAAAGGATTGCGAATATCCACGACATCCAAACCAAAATGGTCCTGCCCTTCAAAGTAAAACCATGCACTCCAGCCAGTGGCATATTTCTGAATACGAAGAAGCTTTATTCTTTGCGCACAAACATCATGTACAGTTATTCCTAAACCATTAAAACGATCTTGCGTACGATTAAATTTTGGTAGTATTGATTTTCTTAACTCAAACTGGAGTTGATATTCCAGTGGCATATACGAACTGAGAGCATTACCAGTCAATGAATTGTTAATGGTTTTTTTTATCACTGTTAATGAACTTTTAAACCCTGCCTCCAGAATGCATTTTTGATAAGCATCGTCCAGAGAAGAATCCGAATAAGGTGAACCCTTTCCATCCCTAAGGTGATCAATCATTTCACCAATAAGATGCGAATACTTACCCCAAAAAGAAAACATCCCGGAAAGTTCTTTCATCTCATCAAATAAAATATGTGCGCACTCATTATGACCGATTTTTCGCCCCTGAACGGACTCAGAATAAAAGGGATTATGATACTGAGTGTCATATTCAGACTTTGGGTAGTCATAACATATCAAGCGATAAGGGTCGACTCTGGTCGAAATGTCATCCAGACCCAGTGCACGTAATTGTTGCTCATCCATATCACCGTACTGCATATCATCAGCCGATACATCATTAAATTGATGCATCGTTTCAAAAACAGTGCAAGGTAAATTCATTGATAAATACCAATTATTATTCAATTACATTTCCCCCATGAATAAATATTCTCGATAATAAAATCACTGTAAAGAATTAATTTATTAAAAAAGCGCAACCGGCTCACACTCCTATTAACTTTGTCCTCAACGATCGGAATCCCTCTTTCCGTCACGATGCCCATCAGATCTTTGACCCCTATCACAATCGTCGCATGCCCCCTTTTCCCTTTTACGCCGTGAGCGCTAGATTAGTAACTCATCCGACCACATAACAATAATTTTACATTTGGAAGCGCGATTATGAGCCACTACCCGTCGTTATTCGCCCCGCTTGATCTGGGTTTTACCACGCTGAAAAACCGCGTCCTGATGGGCTCGATGCACACCGGGCTGGAAGAACGCCCGGACGGAACCGAACGGCTGGCGGCCTTTTATGCCGAGCGCGCCCGTCATGGCGTGGCGCTGATTGTGACCGGCGGCGTGGCCCCTGCCCTTTCCGGCGTGGGAATGGAAGGCGGCGCGGTGCTTAACGATGCAAACCAGCTGGCCCATCATCGCCCCGTGACCGATGCGGTGCATCAGGCTGGCGGTAAAATCGCGCTGCAAATTCTCCATACCGGGCGCTACAGCTATCAGCCGCGTCCGGTCGCGCCGTCAGCGTTGCAGGCCCCGATCAACCGTTTTATACCTCACGCGCTAACGCATGACGAAATCCTGGTGCTGATTGACGACTTCGCGCAATGTGCGCTGTTGGCGCGGGAAGCCGGTTATGACGGCGTGGAAGTGATGGGTTCGGAAGGCTATTTAATTAACGAATTTCTTGCCGCCCGCACCAACCAACGTGACGACCAGTGGGGCGGAGACTGGACGCGACGCATGCGCTTTGCTGTGGAAGTGGTGCGTGCCGTGCGCGAACGCGTGGGCGAGGAATTCATCATCATCTATCGCCTGTCGATGCTCGATTTAGTGGAAGGCGGCGGTAATTTTGACGAAACCGTCGAGCTGGCGCAGGCCATCGAAACAGCTGGCGCGACGATCATCAATACCGGGATCGGCTGGCATGAAGCGCGGATCCCGACCATTGCTACGCCGGTTCCGCGCGGGGCATTCACTTGGGTGACGCGCAAGCTGAAAGGCAAGGTGACGATCCCGCTTATCACCACCAACCGCATTAACGATCCGCAGGTCGCAGAAGACATCCTCAGCCGTGGAGATGCCGATATGGTGTCGATGGCGCGGCCATTCCTTGCCGATGCCGAACTGCTTTCGAAAGCGCAAAGTGGCCGGGCAGATGAGATCAACACCTGTATCGGCTGCAATCAGGCCTGCCTCGATCAGATTTTTGTCGGCAAAGTGACGTCCTGCCTTGTGAACCCGCGCGCCTGCCATGAAACGCGGATGCCGATTGTCGCGGCGGTAACGAAAAAGAACCTGGCCGTCGTCGGGGCCGGTCCAGCCGGTCTGGCGTTTGCGGTTAACGCCGCCGCGCGCGGGCATCAGGTCACCTTGTTTGACGCCGCGGGGGAAATCGGCGGCCAGTTCAACATTGCCAAGCAGATCCCCGGCAAAGAGGAGTTTTACGAAACGCTGCGCTATTACCGCCGGATGATCGCGCTGCATGGCGTGAAACTGGAACTTAACCGCTTTGTCGGCGCAGAAGATCTCGCCGACTTCGACGAAACCATTCTCGCGACCGGTATTGAACCGCGTATGCCTGCTATCGCAGGCGTTGATCATCCTAAAGTGCTGAACTATCTCGACGTGCTGCGGGACAAAACGCCCGTAGGGAAGCGCGTGGCGATTATCGGCTGCGGCGGTATCGGCTTTGATACGGCGATGTATTTAAGCCAGCCCGGCGAAGCCACCAGCCAGAATATCGCCGAGTTCTGCGTGGAATGGGGGATCGACACCAGCCTGCAGCTTCACGGCGGGTTACGTCCGGAAGGGCCGCTGCTGCATAAAAGCCCGCGTCAGATTGTGATGCTGCAACGTAAGGCCAGTAAACCTGGCGAAGGGCTCGGCAAAACCACCGGCTGGATCCATCGCACTACCCTGCTCGCCCGCGGCGTGAAAATGTTCCCGGCGGTAAGCTATGAGAAGATCGACGATAACGGATTACATGTGACGATTGGCGGTGAACCGCAGCTGCTGGCGGTGGATCATGTGATTCTCTGTGCCGGACAAGAGCCGCGCCGGGATCTGGCGGATCCATTACGCGCCGCAGGAAAACTGGTGCATCTGATTGGTGGCTGTGACGTGGCGATGGAGCTGGATGCTCGCCGGGCTATCGCCCAGGGCACGAAGCTGGCGCTGGAGATTTAGTGTGAATGGCTGACACCTCGCGTTTAAAGGTGTCAGTCGATAAACATGGCGGGCGAAATGCCAAAGCGCTTCGCCAGCTTTTTCGCGTGCATCAACGTTAGCTTTCTTTTTCCGTTCAGGACACGAGAGACCATCGATTTACTGCCAATCTCCGGGAAATCGGAAAGGGTGAGGTTGTGCTGAGACATCAGGGTGCGGAGAACCGCAACGCCAATGGGGATTGCGTTCATGCGGGCAATGAAATCTGCCGTTTCAGGAAGCAAATTTTCATAGGCTGTTATGTGGTTACAGGCAGTATCCAACAAAGGGTTCGTAGGATCGTTAAGCAACAAATACTCCACGAACTCAAGCGCTTCTTCATACTGCTGAGGTGTATGGATTCCGGCCAGAAACGGGGCTGCCGCAGATAGCGCTTTTCCTGCTTTCAGGATGTCGGCAATCACCATCATTTTTTCCCCTTTGTACGGTGCATAGCTGTAAACATGTCATATTCCCGGTGCGTAAAAATGTGCCGGACATAAAATTTCTGGCTTTCAAAAAAGATGAGTGCGACCAAACGAAGCTCGTTATGCCCAAGGTTAAGCACGTAATACTTATCCAGATATTTAAAATTATCCAGCGATGGAAACAACGTTCTAAGGCTTTGCGGCGTTTTAAAATATCCTTTATGGATCATTCCGCCCAGCTCCAACAACTCCTGTTCATGCTGCGGAAATTTTTTTGCGGCATCCGTTAAAGCCTTAAAAGCGATTAAGTGCATTCTTCATCACATCCGTTGACGAATTGAGTAAAGAGTAACCACAAGTTGCCATAATGGCAACTTGTGGTTGCCTAAAAGATGCGCCTAACGTAAGCCTGCGGGTGGGTGGGTTACC
The DNA here is from genome assembly GCF_024764775.1 of Scandinavium manionii. NCBI lineage: Bacteria > Pseudomonadati > Pseudomonadota > Gammaproteobacteria > Enterobacterales > Enterobacteriaceae > Scandinavium > Scandinavium manionii. The sequence goes on from NZ_JALIGC010000036.1 coordinate 227,330, forward strand.
AGCGAATTTGCAGAAAGTCGCGAGAGAATTTGAGGTTTTGCGAGAGTGCTTCAGGAAAAACCCGACAGCCGTGCGGCTATCGGGCTATAGGTGTGTCGCGTCTAGCGATTACGCCCTAACTTCACCGCTTTGAGGATCACAAACTTCTGATTAGTGGCGACGGTAGTGCAGTTGCCAAAAATCTTCTTCAGTTTATGGAAATAGTCGAGGTGACGGTTGGCCACAATCACCAGCTCGCCGTTGATTTTCAGACAACGACGCGCGTGGTGGAACATTTCCCAGGCGATGTTATCGGTCAGCGCGTGCTGCTGGTGGAACGGCGGGTTGCACAGAATTGCGTTGAAGCGGAACGGCTCGACGCCCGACAGCGCGTTGTTGATCATGAACTCGCAGCGGTCCAACGCTTCCGGCATGTTGCTTTCGACGTTCAAACGGCTTGAAGAAACCGCCATCGGCGATTCATCGACAAACACGACGTTTGCCAGTGGATTACGCTCCAGCAGACTCAGGCCAACGACACCGTTACCGCAGCCGAGGTCGACAATTTCGCCTTCCAGATCTTTCGGCAAATGCTCCATAAAGAAGCGCGCGCCGATGTCCAGCCCGGTACGGGAGAAAACATTCGCGTGGTTATGAATGGTCCAGTTGGTGCCTTCCAACGGCCAGCTGAGTACCTGCGGGACGTCTGCCAGCGCTGGCGCGCTGAAGGTGCAGTTAATCAGACGCGCTTTCTTCCACGCCAGGGTGGTGGTGGTCGGGCCGAGGATTTTTTCGAACAACTCCAGCGTGGAGTTGTGTACGTCACGCGCCTTCGCCCCGCCGATAATACGGGTTTCCGGGGTCACCACTTCGCGCAATGCACGCAGTTGCTGTTCCAGCAGTGCCAGCGTTTTTGGGATTTTAATCAGCACAACGGCCGGCGCCGGCGGGTATTCCCCGGTGCTGTCGCGGAACGTGACGCTGTTTTCTGCGATATCGTTGTGGCGCAGGTTTTCGCGGGTCGCGAGCTCGCTTAAGTACGAGTCGCCGATGCTGTACGGCTGGTGCGCCGCCAGCGCACAGGCCAGCGCGCCGAAGGTATCGTTAAAGACGAGAACCGGGCCGCTGATGTCGGTGCCGTCCAACTGTTGCAGCAGATACTCGTCTGCCGCTTCCCACGCTTGCAGTGGGCTAACGTCGTCCGTTTCCGGGAAACGTTTTAGTGTCAGTGAACGAAAACCGTTGTCTGATTGGCTCATCGGCCCTCCTGGATGGTAAAATTCGGTGATATCCCCTGATTGGGGGCGTGAGTATACCTTTTTTTCGTGGAATTCGAGACAAGCATGAGCGAACTGACGTATTTAAGCGGTTATCCCGAGCATCTTCTTAGCCAGGTTCGCACCCTTATTGCCGAACAACGTCTCGGCGAAGTGCTGGAAAAGCGCTATCCCGATACCCACGGCATCACTAACGATAAGGCGTTGTGGGAATTCACGCAAAGCCTGAAAAACCGCTATATGCGCAGCGCGCCGCCGATCAATAAAGTGGCGTTCGACAACAAAATTCATGTGCTGAATAACGCCCTTGGGCTGCACACCGCGATTTCCCGCATTCAGGGCGGCAAGCTCAAAGCCAAAGCGGAAATTCGCGTCGCCACCGTTTTTCGCCAGTCGCCGGAAGCCTTTTTGCGGATGATCGTGGTCCATGAACTGGCGCATCTGAAAGAAAAAGATCACAACAAAGCGTTCTATCAGCTCTGCTGTCATATGGAGCCGCAGTACCACCAGCTGGAGTTTGATACCCGTCTGTGGCTGACGCAACTTTCGCTGCCGGGTTCTGCGTAAGCGCGCACTGGTTTTGTCATCATGGCGTGCTAAAGTGGCAAAAGGCCCCTTTTTCGGAGTACGTCAATTCTCATGATACGTTTCGCAGTCATTGGCACAAACTGGATCACCCGCCAGTTTGTCGATGCCGCCCATGAAACCGGCAAATACAAACTCACCGCCGTTTATTCCCGCAGTCTCGAGCAGGCCCAGGGCTTCGCCAGCGATTATATGGTTGAACATCTCTTTACCTCTCTCGATGAGATGGCGCAAAGCGATGCCATTGATGCGGTGTATATCGCCAGCCCAAACTCCCTGCACTTCCCGCAAACCCAACTGTTTCTCAGCCACAAAAAGCATGTGATTTGCGAGAAGCCGCTGGCGTCAAATATCGCGGAAGTGGAAGCGGCTATCGCCCTGGCGCGTGAAAACCAGGTGGTACTATTCGAAGCGTTCAAGACCGCCAGCCTGCCGAATTTCCTGCAGTTACAGCAGTCGCTCGGCAAAGTGGGCAAAGTGCGTAAAGCACTTATCAACTACTGCCAGTACTCTTCGCGCTATCAGCGCTATCTCGACGGTGAAAACCCGAACACCTTTAATCCGGCGTTCTCGAACGGTTCGATTATGGATATCGGTTTCTACTGCCTCGCCTCGGCCGTTGCCCTGTGGGGCGAACCGCACGGCGTTCACGCCAGCGCCACATTGCTGGACAGCGGCGTCGATGCGCATGGCGTGGTCGTGCTGGATTACGGTGATTTCAGCGTGACCCTGCAACACTCCAAAGTGAGCGATTCGGTGCTGCCGAGCGAAATCCAGGGCGAAGAAGGCTCACTGGTTATCGAGAAAATCTCCGAGTGCCAGAAAGTTTCGTTCGTGCCACGCGGCGGCAAAGCGCAGGATCTGACTCAGCCGCAGCATATCAACACCATGCTGTACGAGGCGGAGCTGTTTGCGCGTCTGGTCGAAGAGAATGAAGTGAATCATCCGGGGCTGGCGGTGAGCCGCACCACTTCAAAGCTCGCCACCGAAATTCGTCGCCAGACGGGCGTCGTGTTCCCGGCGGACGGAGTGAACGAAACGCTTCCCGCGTAAAGCTGTGTAAAACAGAGGTTATGGGCCATTGACGCCATCAATGGCCTGTAATATTTTGTCACACGCAAAGGGGAGTAACTTGTTTGCCGGTGGATCGTCATGACGATGCGAAAGCATCCGGTTGCCGGGCAACAGAAAAGAAATTTACTGTAGATTTCTTTTTTGTTGTAAGTGAGACCTTGCCGAAAGGCGAGGTCCGAGCAAAAAATCCTGCAACGGCTATCGTCTTTTGGACGTTAGCCGTTTTTTTTTGCTTATGGGATAGATTATGAATACTGTTGGAACACCGTTACTTTGGGGCGGATTTGCTGTTGTGGTCGTCATTATGTTGGCGATCGATCTGCTGTTACAAGGGCGGCGCGGCGCACAAACCATGACCATGAAACAGGCGGCGACCTGGTCGCTGGTATGGGTCACTCTGTCGCTGCTGTTTAACCTCGCTTTCTGGTGGTACCTCGCTCAAACCCAAGGCCGCGCGGTTGCTGACCCGCAGGCGATGGCGTTCCTTACCGGTTATTTGATTGAGAAAGCGCTGGCGGTCGATAACGTCTTCGTCTGGCTGATGCTGTTTAGCTACTTTGCAGTGCCGCCTGCGTTGCAGCGTCGGGTGCTGATTTACGGCGTACTGGGCGCGATTGTGCTGCGTACTATCATGATCTTCACCGGAAGCTGGCTGATTTCCCAGTTCGAATGGCTGCTGTACGTGTTCGGTGCGTTCCTGTTGTTCACCGGAGTGAAAATGGCGCTGGCGAAGGAAGACGACGCAGGCATTGGCGACAAGCCGCTGGTGCGCTGGATCCGCAGCCATCTGCGCATGACCGATAACATCGAGAACGAACACTTCTTCGTTCGCAAAAACGGCCTGCTGTTCGCTACGCCACTGCTGCTGGTGCTGATCCTCGTCGAACTGAGCGATGTGATTTTCGCGGTAGACAGCATTCCGGCTATCTTCGCGGTGACCACTGACCCGTTCATTGTGCTGACCTCGAACCTGTTCGCAATCCTTGGCCTGCGTGCGATGTACTTCCTGTTGGCAGGCGTGGCGGAGCGCTTCTCGATGCTGAAGTACGGCCTGTCGATTATCCTGGTATTTATCGGCATCAAGATGCTGCTCATCGACCTCTACCACATCCCAATCGCGATTTCGCTGGGTGTGGTGTTCGGTATTCTGGTGCTAACGCTACTGATTAACATGTGGGTCAACCACCAGCACGACAAAAAGAATATCGCTAATTAAGCCCTAACTATGTCAGGTGGCCCGATTTACTCGGGCCGTTTTTTTGTGGTTTATGTCAATGAAATGTTAAATGTCAGTTAAAAAATAAGATCCACCCGAAATATTCAGTAGGTTCCCCTTCCCCGAAGCCAGAACATCCTTATACTCATCCATGCAAACATTTGTTACATCCTGTCAAATGCGACCAAAGAGCCGCCGGGATGGAACCACATTACGACTGAAGGAAAAGTAAAATGACTACGCAACGCCCCTCTGGCTTGCTTCAGCGTCTCGCTGAAGGCAGCCTCGTAAAACAAATTCTGGTGGGTCTGGTTCTGGGTATTCTGCTGGCCTGGGTTTCTAAGCCTGCTGCGGAAGCCGTGGGCCTGTTCGGGACGCTGTTCGTCGGCGCATTGAAAGCCGTGGCCCCGGTGCTGGTTCTGATGCTGGTTATGGCGTCTATCGCTAATCACCAGCACGGTCAGAAAACCAGTATTCGCCCAATCCTGTTCCTGTATCTGCTGGGTACTTTTGCCGCCGCGCTGACCGCAGTGCTGTTCAGCTTCGTGTTTCCGTCCACCCTGCACCTGAGCACCGGCGCGACCGATATCACGCCGCCGTCTGGTATTGTTGAAGTGCTTCGCGGCCTGCTGATGAGCATGGTGGCCAACCCGATTGACGCGCTGCTGAACGCCAACTACATCGGTATTCTGGTGTGGGCCGTGGGCCTGGGCTTCGCGCTGCGTCACGGCAATGAAACCACTAAAAACCTGGTTAACGACGTATCCAACGCGGTCACCTTTATGGTGAAAGTGGTGATTCGCTTTGCGCCGCTCGGGATTTTCGGTCTGGTTGCGTCTACGCTGGCAAGCACCGGTTTCGAAACGCTGTGGGGTTACGCCCGACTGCTGGTCGTGCTGATTGGCTGTATGCTGCTGGTGGCGCTGGTGATTAACCCGCTGTTGGTGTTCTGGAAGATTCGCCGTAACCCGTATCCGTTGGTACTGATGTGCCTGCGTGAAAGCGGCGTCTATGCCTTCTTTACCCGCAGCTCTGCCGCCAACATTCCGGTGAACATGGCGCTGGCTGAGAAGCTGAATCTGGATCGCGATACCTATTCGGTGTCGATTCCGCTGGGTGCGACCATCAATATGGCAGGCGCGGCGATCACCATTACCGTGCTGACGCTGGCGGCGGTGAATACGCTGGGTATTCCGGTTGACCTGCCAACGGCGCTGCTGCTGAGTGTGGTTGCGGCCTTGTGTGCCTGTGGCGCATCGGGAGTGGCGGGGGGTTCTCTGCTGTTGATCCCACTGGCGTGCAACATGTTCGGCATCCCGAACGATGTGGCGATGCAGGTTGTAGCCGTCGGCTTTATCATCGGCGTACTGCAGGATTCCTGCGAAACGGCGCTGAACTCGTCCACCGACGTGCTGTTCACCGCCGCGGCCTGTATGGCTGACGACGAGCGTCTGGCAAAAGACGGATTGCGCGGTTAATCCTCTGCTATTCCAGCCCTTCTGCTAACGAGTGGAAGGGCTTTCCTCCTGCAATTCTGTCTGTAATGTTGTTTCTACTTTAAACGGATCGATGCCACGCTTTTGCATTCGCCAAAAACGAATGATGTTCAGCCCGTTCATCACCAGAAAACTCCCCTCAATCAGCGTGCCACCGATAGAACCGAGCCAGAAGTTATGCGCCACCCAGCAGGCCGTTGAGCACCAGATGATGCAGCGCATCGTCAGGCCCTGACAGCGAAACAACGCCCAGGTGCTGACCAGCGTACCGGCGACGGGCAGCAGTTCCATTGGATGATGAAACTTAGCCAGACCAATCCCGGCGGTCAGCACGATAAATAGCGTCATGACCCACAGGCTGCGGGTGCGCAGGGTGATCAGCGTTCGGATGGCGTTCAGCATGGCGCTGGAGCCCGCCGGAAACGCGCCCATCAGGAAGAAATGCACGCCGATAATGGCGCTATAGACGGAAAGCTGCTTTTTGAATCGGCGCTCATCGCGGTTGATAAACGTCGTGATACCTACCAGAAAGGCGATGACTCCAACGCCCTGGGCTAGCCAATACGCGGTCATGGTAAATCCTTTGGATGACACAGAAAAAGAAACGGCGCTTCATTTATGAAACGCCGTTTTAGCTTAGCGAGGATTAGAGCGTGACGCCAGACTTAAAGATAGCCAGTTCACGGAAATCATTCTTTTCATTACAGGTCTGCTTGCCATTGGCGAATTCCACGATGGTATCGACAAATTCAGTCAGCACCTCCGGCATTGCTTTGCCGTGGATGAGCTGCCCGGCATCGAAGTCGATCCAGTGCTTTTTCTTCGCCGCCAGCTCGCTGTTAGTGGCGATTTTCACCGTCGGCACAAAACCACCGTACGGCGTGCCGCGCCCGGTGCTGAACAGCACCATGTGGCAGCCTGCCCCGGCTAATGCGCTGGTCGCGACCGCATCGTTACCCGGGGCGCTCAGCAGGTTAAGACCGTGGGTTTTCAGGCGCTCGCCGTAGCGCAGTACGTCAACCACCTGGCTGGAGCCTGCTTTCTGCGTGCAGCCCAGCGATTTCTCTTCCAGGGTCGTTATCCCGCCCGCTTTGTTGCCCGGCGATGGGTTTTCGTAAATAGGCTGGTTATGCGCGATGAAGTACTGTTTGAAATCGTTGACCATAGTGACAGTCTTTTCAAACGTGGCTTCGTCGCGGCAGTGGCTCATTAGGATCTGTTCGGCGCCGAACATTTCCGGCACTTCGGTCAGAACGGTGGTGCCGCCGTTACCAATCACATAATCAGAGAAACGCCCCAGCATGGGGTTGGCGGTGATGCCGGAAAGGCCATCGGAACCGCCGCATTCCAGTCCAAACTTCAGCTCGCTGAGTTTGCCCGGTTCGCGTTTGTCGTGACGCATGACGTCGTAAAGCTGATGCAGTTCTTCAAGGCCCGCTTCCACTTCGTCGTCCTGCTTCTGACAGATCATGAAGTGCACGCGGTCGGCGTCAAATTCACCCAGCGTTTCACGGAACGCATCGACCTGGTTGTTCTCACAACCGAGGCCAATCACCAGCACTGCCCCGGCATTCGGATGACGCACCATGTTTTGCAGCATGGTGCGGGTGTTGATGTGATCGTCGCCCAGCTGCGAACAGCCGTAGGTGTGGCTGAACAGGAACACGCCGTCGGTGCCTTCGGCATCGTTAGTCTCTTTGAGAAAACGATTCTGAATTTGACGCGCGATCCCGTTGACGCAGCCCACGGTCGGCAGGATCCACAGCTCGTTACGAACGCCAACTTCACCGTTTGCACGACGATAAACCTGCACGTCGCGATCGCCTGCCTGGCTCAGTTCCGCCTGCAGGTCTGGTTGATAGCTGTACTCGTCCAGATCACTAAGATTGGTGCGCGTGTTGTGGGAATGAATGTGTTCCCCTGGCGCAATGTCCGTAAGCGCATGACCAATCGGCAATCCATATTTGACGATGTTTTCACCCTTCGCAATCGCGAACAGAGCAAACTTATGCCCGCGCACGACGTCAGACTGCAGGCGTACCGTCTGACCTTCCACGGTCACTTCCTGCCCCGCGGCGATATCAGTCAGCGCGACGACGACATTGTCCAGCGAATGGATTTTGATGTATTGCATATCAACCAACCTCGGGCATTAGTTCAGTTCAATGGCGAAGTAATCACGCGCATTGTTAAAGCAGATATTTCTCACCATCTCGCCCAGCAGCTGAATATCCGCCGGCGCTTCACCCGCAGCCACCCAACGGCCAATCATCTGGCACAGGATGCGACGGAAGTATTCGTGGCGGGTATAGGACAGGAAGCTCCGGCTGTCGGTCAGCATGCCGACAAAGCGGCTCAGCAGGCCGAGCTGTGCCAGCTGGGTCATTTGACGTTCCATGCCGTCTTTCTGATCGTTGAACCACCAGCCGGAACCGAACTGCATTTTGCCCGGCATCCCTTCGCCCTGGAAGTTGCCGATCATGGTGCCGAGCACTTCGTTATCGCGCGGGTTCAGGCAGTACAGAATGGTTTTTGGCAGCAGGTTTTCTTCGTTCTGCTTGCTTAGCAATTTTGACAGTTCTTCCGCCAGCGGACGGTCGTTGATGGAGTCGAAGCCCACATCCGCGCCCAGCAGTTTGAACTGACGCTGGTTGTTATTGCGCAGCGCACCAATGTGGTACTGCTGCACCCAGCTGCGACGCGCATATTCGCCGCCAAGCCAGACCAGTACTGCTGTTTTGAACTGCGCGACTTCATGCTCACTCAGCGTTTCACCGGACAGACGACGCGCCAGAATAGCGTCGAGTTCCGCGTCGGTGGCGTCAGCAAACAGCACGACGTCCAGCGCGTGATCCGACACTTTACAGCCGTGAGCGGCAAAATGATCCAGACGACGGCTCAGCGCCGTTTGCAGATCGCTGAAGCGACGGATGTCAGTGTCAGACACTTCGCCCAGCTTCGCCATGTAATCGTTGAAGGTCGCCTGTTCGATATTGAAGGCTTTATCCGGGCGCCAGCTCGGCAGCACTTTCACGTCAAAAGAGGTGTCTTTCGCCACGGTAGCGTGATGTTCCAGAGAATCAATCGGATCGTCGGTAGTGCCAACCATCTTCACATTCATCTGTTTCATGATCCCACGGGCAGAGAACTGATCCTGCGCCAGCAGATCGTTGCATTGATTCCAGATCTCGTCGGCGGTGTTTGGCGACAGCAGTTTGCCAGTAATGCCGAATGGACGACGCAGCTCGAGGTGTGTCCAGTGATATAGCGGGTTACCAATGGTGTGCGGCACGGTGGCGGCCCATGCATCGAATTTTTCACGGTCAGAGGCATCGCCGGTACACAGACGTTCAGCCACGCCATTGGTACGCATTGCGCGCCATTTGTAGTGATCGCCTTTCAGCCAGATGTCATACAGATTTTTGAAACGGTAATTTTCGGCAACCTGCTGCGGTGGAAGGTGGCAGTGGTAGTCGAAAATCGGCTGATCTTTGGCGTAGTCATGGTACAGACGGCGGGCAAAATCGGTGTCGAGCAGGAAATCTTCGGTCATAAACGGAGTCATTATCGTCTTCCTCTAAAAGAGTGCGTCAGATGCTTAACTGCAATGCTGCAAAGTTATCACACCAATTTCCAGTTCCTGAAGATTTTTTCGTGAGTCAGATCAATAAAAGCCGACAAAAAAATTACCCAAAAAGAAGTAAACCCTTCGCCAGGCCGCACCAGTACTGGCTCTTCTCAGCGCAAATAAAGACCCCACGGTTATTCCAGCATTTGTGACGGTTCTCACCTTTTAAAGTTGTATGACAAGTTATCGTTTGCCCCGTCGCGACCTATAAGCCGAAGGAATGCATCACCGATGATTCAGTCATCGGAATTACCGGTACGGATACCGAATTCGCAGAATTATTAATGGCAAGGTTCGGGCCGTTACAGAAAATCTGTTACGCCCCCCCGTTACTTAAACATCCTCCTCCACTCAGGAAGATGACCGCGCAGCGCGCGAATAAAACAAAATGACGAGGTTTTACATGCGTAAGATTAAAGGGTTACGTTGGTACATGATTGCACTGGTGACGCTGGGCACCGTGCTCGGTTACCTCACTCGTAACACCGTGGCGGCCGCTGCGCCGACCTTTATGCAGGAACTGCATATTTCCACACAGCAATACTCTTACATCATCGCCGCCTATTCCGCGGCGTATACCATTATGCAGCCGGTTGCAGGCTACGTGCTTGACCTGTTAGGTACTAAGGTTGGCTACGCGATGTTCGCCGTTCTGTGGGCATGTTTCTGCGGCGCGACTGCGCTGGCAGGCAGCTGGGGCGGTCTGGCCGTGGCGCGTGGTGCTGTTGGTGCGGCAGAAGCGGCAATGATCCCGGCCGGTCTGAAAGCCAGCTCCGAGTGGTTCCCGGCAAAGGAACGTTCCGTTGCCGTCGGCTACTTCAACGTCGGTTCCTCCATCGGCGGGATGATTGCGCCTCCGTTGGTGGTGTGGGCTATCGTCATGCACAGCTGGCAGATGGCGTTCATTATCTCCGGTGTCCTGAGCTTCGCATGGGCAATGGCCTGGCTGATTTTCTACAAACACCCGCGTGACCAGAAAAAACTGACCGAAGAAGAACGTGAGTACATCATCGGGGGCCAGGAAGCGCAGCATCAGACCGATAACGGCAAAAAAATGTCGGCCTGGCAGATTATCCGTAACCGCCAGTTCTGGGGTATCGCGCTGCCACGTTTCCTGGCGGAACCGGCGTGGGGTACTTTCAATGCCTGGATCCCGCTGTTCATGTTTAAAGTCTATGGCTTTGACCTGAAACACATTGCGATGTTTGCGTGGATGCCAATGCTGTTTGCTGACCTGGGATGCATCGTCGGCGGCTATCTGCCACCGCTGTTCCAGCGTAAGTTCGGCGTGAACCTGATTGTTTCCCGTAAGCTGGTCGTCACCATGGGTGCAGTCCTGATGATTGGTCCTGGCCTGATTGGCCTGTTCACCAGCCCGTACGTTGCAATTGCCCTGCTGTGCGTCGGCGGCTTTGCTCACCAGTCACTGTCCGGTGCGCTAATTACCCTTTCTTCCGACGTCTTTGGTCGTAACGAAGTGGCTACGGCGAACGGCCTGACCGGCATGGCGGCATGGACAGCAAGTACATTGTTTGCACTGGTTGTCGGTGCGCTGGCCGATACTCTGGGCTTCAGCCCACTGTTCGCGGTACTGGCAGTGTTCGACCTGATTGGTGCCGTTGTTATCTGGACTGTGCTGCAGAACAAACCAGCAGCCGAAACCACTCACGCCGTGGGCGGGACAGCTACGCAGAGCTAACCCTTACTATACCTGCTTTAAAGCCGCCTTCCGGGCGGCTTTTTGCCGTTAAGAAAGTGGTGAGTTTTCCGTAAAAGTGGTATAACAAATCCTCATGCCGTACCCTGCCTGGAGCGAATATGGAAATCACGGAATCACGCCGTTTATATCAACAGCTTGCCGCTGATCTGAAAAATCGCATCGAGCAAGGCGTTTATCTTGTGGGCGACAAACTGCCTGCGGAGCGTTTTATTGCCGACGAGAAGAACGTCAGCCGCACTGTGGTTCGTGAAGCCATTATTATGCTGGAAGTCGAAGGCTACGTTGAAGTCCGCAAAGGCTCCGGTATTCATGTCATTTCCAGCACCGCGAAGCACTACCACGCACCGGACGAATCCCTTGAGTTTGCCAATTATGGCCCGTTCGAGCTGTTACAGGCCCGCCAGCTTATCGAAAGTAATATTGCTGAGTTCGCCGCCACACAGGTGACGAAACAGGACATCATGAAGCTGATGGAAATCCAGGAGAATGCGCGCAAGGAGAAGTGCTTCCGCGACTCCGAATGGGATCTCCAGTTCCACGTCCAGGTTGCCCTGGCGACACAAAACACCGCGCTGGCGGCGATTGTCGAAAAAATGTGGACCCAGCGCGTGCATAACCCGTACTGGAAAAAACTCCACGACCACATCGATCTGCGCACGGTGGACAACTGGTGTGACGATCATGACCAAATTCTGAAAGCGCTGATCCGCAAAGACCCACACGCGGCAAAACTGGCAATGTGGCAGCATCTGGAAAACACCAAACTGATGCTGTTTAACGAAACCAGCGATGATTTCGAATTCAATGCCGACCGTTACCTTTTTGCAGATAATCCGGTGGTTCACCTCGATACCGCCGCCAACGGCGCGAAGTAAGATTCCCCCCCCCCCCCCGACCTCTCATCGGGGGTAAGTAAATCCACTATAGTGTCAGCCTGTGTAAAATCTCTCGCCTCTCCCCTCTTCAGACAGCAAAATCAATCGCAACAAACTGCAATTTCTGTGACGTTAAACCAGAGCCTTTGTTACACTTAGATGCATTTTGTCGTTGACGAGTCAGGCGCTCCTGATTCGCGTAAAACATGGATAAGTTCAGAGCGTGTTGCCAGTGTCCATAATCAATCAATAACAACTGACGTCCGGCAGAAAAACGCGTTCAGGCATGACATTAATCGATGTACCAGGAATCGTGAATGGAACTGTTAACCCAATTACTCAATGCCTTGTGGAGCCAGGATTTCGAAACCCTCGCCAACCCCTCCATGATAGGCATGCTCTACTTCGTGTTGTTTATGATCCTATTCTTAGAGAACGGATTATTACCTGCCGCCTTTTTACCGGGCGATAGCCTGCTGGTGCTGGTTGGCGTGCTGATTGCCAAAGGTGCGATGGGCTTCCCGCTAACGCTGCTGCTGCTGACCACCGCCGCCAGCCTCGGCTGCTGGCTGAGCTACATTCAGGGCCGCTGGCTCGGGAATACGCGCATTGTGCAGAACTGGCTTTCGCACCTGCCCGCCCATTACCACCAGCGCGCACATCACCTGTTCCATAAGCACGGTTTATCCGCCCTGTTGGTCGGACGCTTTATCGCCTTTGTGCGCACGCTGCTGCCAACCATCGCCGGTCTGTCCGGTCTGAGCAGCACCCGTTTCCAGTTCTTCAACTGGATGAGCGGCCTGCTGTGGGTGCTTATCCTGACGTCGCTCGGTTATCTGCTGGGGAAAACCCCGGTGTTTCTGAAATACGAAGATGCGCTGATGTCCTGCCTGATGCTGCTGCCTGTCGTGCTGCTGGTGATTGGTCTGGTCGGGTCGCTTATCGTACTGGTGAAGAAAAAATACGGTAACCGGAGCTAGGCATGGGATTGCGCAACGTTACCCTTCGCCGGTTCAGTATCAGTCTCGGCGCATTGCTTATGCTGTGCGCCCTGCTTTGGTTCTGGGCGGCGATTCAACAACGCGAGTCGTCGCTGGCCATTCGTCCGGTCAGCGCCAATATCAGCATGCCTGACGGCTTCTCTGTCTGGCATCATCTGGATGCTAACGGCATCCGCTTTAAGAGCATCACCCCGCAAAATGATGCTTTAGTGATTAAGTTTGAATCCAGCGACCAGAGCGCCGCCGCCAAAGTGGTGCTGGACAGAACCCTGCCCCACGGTTACATCATCGCTCAGCTTGATGATGAAGACTCGCTGGCCCCACAGTGGCTCTCCCGCCTTCGCGACACGCCGCACCGGTTTGGTTAAACCCTTCCAGGATTCTGAATCTTTTCACAGGCTTTGGTGATTTCGCGTTTACTTACTATCATTGAGTAAGCGGAAGTCACCCGCATCATCTCGTCGATTGGGTGGGGCACTGTCATAACGAGCCCACAACACAAGGGAAGGTTTAACCGATGAAATACCGCATTTTTCTGGCTTTGGGCCTGGTGACAATGAGCGCTGGCGCGTTTGCCTCAACGCCGTGTCAGGAAAAGGAACAGGACATTCAGCGAGAAATCCACTATGCCGAAAAACACAACAACCAAAGCCGCATTGACGGTCTGAACAACGCGCTGCGGGAAGTAAAAGACAACTGTAGCGACAGCAAGCTTCGGGCCGATCACCAAAAGAAAATTGCCGAACAGAAAGAAGAAATCACCGAACGTCGCCACGACCTTGATGAAGCTAAAACCAAGGGCGACGCGGACAAAATCAGTAAGCGTGAGCACAAGCTCACTGAAGCGCAGCAACAACTGAAAGCGCTAGAGTCTCGTGACTATTGATTCAATGGAAGTCTAACAAAGTACACTGGAGAACAAGATCATGGCGAAAGATAACACCTCAGAACATCTGCGTGACGAACTGAAATCCCTGGCGGATACCCTGGAAGAGGTGCTGAACTCCTCCTCAGACAAATCGAAAGAAGAACTTGGCAAACTGCGCAGCAAAGCAGAGCGCGCGCTGAAAGATAGCCGTCACCGTCTGGGTGAAACCAGCGATGCCCTTGCCAAACAAACTCGTGAAGCCGCTGCACGCGCTGACGAATACGTGCGTGATAACCCATGGACCGGCGTGGGTATCGGTGCGGCCGTTGGGGTGGTGCTGGGTGTGCTGCTGTCGCGTCGTTAATTATGGCTGACTCACATCACTCAAACGGGCCAGGAAAAAGCGTTTTCGGCATCGGCCAGCGCATTGTCACCATCATGGTCGATATGGTGGAGACACGCCTGCGACTGGCAGTCGCTGAGCTGGAAGAGGAGAAAGCGAACCTTTTCCAGATGCTGCTGATGCTCGGCCTGACCATGCTGTTCGCGGCATTCGGGCTGATGAGTTTGATGGTGCTGATTATCTGGGCCATCGATCCGCAATACCGGCTGAACGCCATGATTGCGACTACCGCCGTCCTGCTCCTGTTGGCGCTTATCGGCGCCGTCTGGACGCTGCGAAAAGCGCGGCGCTCAACGCTGCTGCGCCATACCCGCAACGAACTGGCGAACGATCGGGCGCTACTTGAGGATGACGAACGTGAGTAGCAAAGTGGAACTGCAGAAGCGCAAAGCCTATCTGCTGAGCAAAATCCAACAGCAACGGCTGGACCTGTCCGCCAGCCGTCGTGACTGGATAGAAGCCACTGATGTCTACGATCGCGGATGGAACACGCTGCTGAGCCTGCGCGCCTGGGCGCTGGTCGGCAGTAGCGTAATGGCTATCTGGTCAGTACGCCATCCACGCTTCCTGGTGCGCTGGGGCCGCCGCGGATTCGGCGTCTGGAGCGCCTGGCGACTGGTGAAAAGTACGATGCGCCAGCAGCAGTTACGCCACTGACAGCACTCTGCCCGGCGACTCCCTGTCCGCCGGGCAATCTTGCCAATTTCCCTTTCCCGAATAAATACTCAATATCTTTGAAGAAGATCGACAGTTTTCCTTGCTAACAATCCCCCTCCGTCACGATTACACTCCTTTCCATCGACAGCAAACCCGCGGTATCCCTGCGAATTTGCACAATAAATGAATAAAGCCGCCTGCGTGGTTTGATGGAGAGTAAAATGAAAAAATTAGAAGATGTTGGTGTTCTGGTCGCTCGTATTCTGATGCCAGTCCTGTTTATCACTGCAGGCTGGGGCAAAATCACCGGTTATGCGGGCACTCAGCAGTACATGGAAGCGATGGGCGTTCCGGGTGCACTGCTGCCACTGACTATTCTGCTCGAATTCGGCGGCGGTCTGGCAATTCTGTTCGGCTTCCTGACCCGCACCACCGCGCTGTTCACCGCTGGTTTTACCCTGCTGACCGCGTTTATTTTCCACAGCAACTTTGCGGAAGGCGTTAACTCTCTGATGTTCATGAAAAACCTGACCATCGCTGGCGGTTTCCTGCTGCTAGCTATCACCGGTCCAGGCGCGTTCAGTATTGACCGCGTGCTGAACAAAAAGTGGTAAGCCCGCTATACTGATTGAAGCGTAAAGCGAGGGAAATCCCTCGCTTTTGTCATTTTTGAAGGAGAGAGAACCATGGGACAACTGATTGACGGCGTCTGGCATGACACCTGGTACGACACCAAATCGACCGGGGGACGATTCAAACGTTCTGTTTCGGCTTATCGTAACTGGCTGACCGCCGACGGCGCGCCAGGCCCCTCCGGAGAAGGCGGTTTTGCGGCTGAAAAAGACCGCTACCATTTATACGTTTCCCTCGCGTGCCCGTGGGCGCACCGCACGCTGATCATGCGCGCGTTAAAAGGCCTGGAATCGTTTATCGATGTGTCGGTGGTCAACCCGCTGATGTATGAAAACGGCTGGACCTTTGACGACAGCTTCCCCGGCGCGACCGGCGACACGCTGTATCAGAACGAATTTCTCTATCAGCTGTATCTCCATGCCGATCCGCAATATACCGGACGCGTCACGGTGCCGGTGTTGTGGGACAAAAAGAACCACACCATCGTCAGTAACGAATCCGCAGAAATCATCCGTATGCTGAACACCGCGTTTGACGGTCTCGGTGCACGAGCCGGTGATTATTACCCTGAAGCACTGCGTCCACAGATTGACGAGCTGAATGGCTGGATTTACGACAGCATCAACAATGGTGTCTACAAAGCCGGGTTCGCCACCAGCCAGGATGCCTACGACGAAGCGGTGACGAAAGTCTTCGAAGCGCTGGCTCGCGTAGAGCAAATCCTCGGCCAGCACCGTTATCTGACCGGCAACCAGTTAACCGAGGCGGATATTCGCCTGTGGACCACGCTGGTACGTTTCGATCCCGTGTATGTCACCCATTTCAAATGCGATAAGCACCGCATCAGCGATTACCTGAATCTGTATGGTTTCCTGCGCGATATCTATCAGCTGCCTGGCGTGGCGGAGACGGTGAACGTCGACCACATTCGCCATCACTATTATCGCAGCCATAAAACCATTAACCCGACGGGGATCATCTCTATTGGTCCGTGGCAGGATCTTGATGAGCCTCACGGTCGCGACGTGCGTTTCCGCTAATTATTAAGGACATCAATGGATGTCCTTTTTTAATTCATAGTTTGCATCTATCCTTACCTCGATCCCTTAGAAAACAAGTGATTGACTGATTACAGAGGCAAGGAAAATGGACTGGTATCTAAAAGTACTCAAGAATTACATCGGGTTTGGTGGCCGGGCGCGCCGGAAAGAATATTGGATGTTCGTGCTGGTCAGTTTCGTACTGGCCGGGGTGCTGAGTATTATCGATAAAATACTCGGTCTGGAACGCGTCAGCGGTGAAGGCGTACTGGCGAGCATTTATGGTCTGCTGGTACTGATCCCGACATGGGCAGTGCAGTTCCGTCGTCTGCATGATACCGATCGTTCAGCGTGGTGGCTGTTGCTGTTACTGATCCCAATCATTGGTTGGGTGGTGATCCTGGTCTTTAACTGCCAGAACGGCACGCCGGGTGAAAACCGCTTCGGACCTGATCCTAAACGGATCCCGTAAAGTCAAAACGCCTGGCGGCGCTACGCTGACCAGGCCTACGTTTGGATCAATTTAAATCCGTAGGCCCAGCCAGTTTACGCCGCCGGACAATTCACCGATTGCCCAACTCTGGCGTTATTTTTTAGCAAACAGCTTTGGAATTTCACGCAGGCACCAGGCTTTTGCTTCACCCATGCTGTCGCGTCGCCACGCCATAATAATATCGACTTCATTCGTATATTCCGGGCTCACCACCCGTAATCTTCCTTCGGCAATATCCTGCTCGACCAGCGGATACGGCATTGTCGCTACGCCAAGCCCCGCTAACAACGCCTGACGCTTATCTTCGATAGTGCTGACCGTCAAACGCGGCTGCTTGTCCAGCAGCTGTACGGTGAGCACCGGGCGTTCACGGGCAGTATCCGCCACCGCCACGCCGCGATATTTCACGCGCGTCACTTCTGATAAAGGCTCCGGCTCCTGGTGAATGGGGTGATCCGGCGCGGCAACGTAAACGTTCAGGATCGAATACAGCTTGCGGGAGTTTATCTCGGACGACGAACGAAAATGCATATCCGGCGCGATAACAATATCCGCGCGCCCCTGCTCCAGACGCTCCCAGGCGCCAGCCAAAACTTCGGTGATGATCGACAGCTGCGTGTTGGCTTTCAGCCCCAGCTTTTCAATCAGCGGGAACAGCTCCGGGGTCGGCACCAGCGCTTCGGCGACCAGTGTCAGATGCGTTTCCCAGCCACGCGCCAACGCTTCGGCGTCGGTGGTCAGTTTATCAGCAGCTTCCAGCAGCACACGGCCGCGTTCCAGCAGCATTCGGCCTACGTTGGTGAATTTTGTGCGATGACCTGAGCGGTCAAACAGCACCACGTCGAGCTCTTCTTCCAGCTTCTGCATGGTGTAGCTCAACGCAGACGGGACGCGCCCTAGCTCATCGGCGGCGGCGGCAAAGCTGCCGCGCCGGTCAATCGCGTCCATTACTCTTAACGCTTCAAGCGTCAATGCTCTCTCTTTAGCCATGGCGTTCTCATTCAGGAAATTTGAACATACCCGGCAGAATATCTGGCTAACAATGCAGCGTCCATAGCTTTACCATTGTTTAGTGTAAAGAGAGGTCAAGAATATGATTACTACCCGAACAGCCAAACAGTGCGGACAAGCCGATTTCGGCTGGCTGCAGGCGCGATACACCTTCTCCTTCGGACACTATTTCGACCCAAAACTGCTGGGGTATGCATCCCTGCGCGTACTGAATCAGGAAGTTCTTGGGCCAGGCGCGTCGTTCCAGCCGCGCACGTATCCGAAGGTCGATATCCTGAATATTATTCTGGAAGGGGAAGCCGAATATCGTGACAGCGAAGGGAATCACGTTCAGGCTAAAGCGGGCGAAGCGCTGCTGATTGCCACGCAACCGGGCACCAGCTACAGCGAGCACAACCTCAGTAAAGAGAAGTCGCTGACGCGAATGCAGCTCTGGCTCGACGCCTGCCCGCAGCGGGAAAATTCATCGGTACAAAAGCTCGAACTCACCGACACCGCGCAGCAGCTTATCGCTTCACCCGACGGCAGTCAGAATAGCGTTCAGCTTCGCCAGCAAGTTTGGGTTCACCACATTCAGCTGAATAAAGGCGAACAGCTGAGCTTCCAGCTGCATGGGCCGCGCGCGTATCTGCAATCTATTCACGGCACCGTTCATGCGGTGACACCGCAGGAAGAGCGCGAAGGATTAACCTGCGGCGATGGCGCATTTATTCGTGACGAGGCTAACATTACACTGGTCGCCGATACGCCTCTGCGCGCTTTGCTGATAGATTTACCGGTGTAAAAGCTGAAGCCAGGCTAGCGCATAAGGCGAGCCTGGCTTCATTTCAGTACCAAAAGACGTTACTGCCGCCCTGCCCGCTGAGTGACTTTATGCGACATAATGTCGATGACCTGCTGGTCGGTGTGCTGCATCGCCTGACAGGCCAGCGCGCAGAGATTGGCTATCGAGTCCTCCACATCATGCGTCACAATCCCCTCATTGCCGGTGACCGCGGTGTCATCCAGTGCCATCAGCACCGCCTTCCACGCCGATGATGCGCTGGTGGAAACTTTCATTGCGCAACTGTTTGATGCGCCATCGCAGATAATCCCGCTAACATCACCAATCATACTGCTGATGGCCTTCGCCAGCGTGGCATAGCGCCCGTCCAGCAGCCAACTCATTCCCGCTGCCGCCCCCATCGATGCCGTGGTAGCAGCACAGAGCGCGGACAAACGCGGAAGCTGGGCATGAATGTATATGGCGGTGAGATGAGAGAGCATCAGCGCCCTCGCCAGGCATTCGTCGTCGGCATGAATATGTTCGGCCACCACCATCACCGGCAAGGTGGCGGCGATCCCCTGATTCCCTGAGCCAGAGTTGCTCATCGCCGGAATCGATGCGCCTCCCATCCTGGCGTCCGATGCGGCAGCCGTTCTGATCACAATCTCTGACGCCAGGTCGTATCCCATCAACCCGCATTGGCGCTGTTTCTCCAGCGTCGCGCCGATGTGTAATCCCCATCGTCCCTGCAAACCTTCTTGAGAAAGCGCACCGTTAAGGGTCGCCGCATCAAGGATGAAACGAATCTCCGCCAGCGGAACATGCTCAATAAAATGGAGGATCTCAGCCAGCGAAGTCCGGGACATCATGTCCAGTGGCTCGTCTTCCGTTTGTTTTCCGGCAACAGGCTGAGAAGAAAAGAGCGTTTCACCCTGCTTTTCGACCGCGACAATACGGGTATGTCCACCGGCAATGGTGGCGCTGGCCCAGCGATCCTCGCGCCATACTTTAGCCTTCGCATAGAGTAAATCGTCGCAGGGTTCCTGCACGTGGAGACAGACGCTGCCCGCCTCCAGCAATCGCTTTGCCCGCACAATATCAGCCTGCCCGGTCTGTTTCAGCACCTCCAGCCCGGCCTGCGGATCGCCACCAATGGCGCCCAGTGCCACTGCAATCGGCAACCCGACCATGCCCGTTCCCGGTACGGTAACGCCCATGCCATTTTTCATCAAGTTTGGGGAAACCCAGGCTTCAATGCGTTCAACCTCGCCTTCCAGTTGAGCCGCCGCGACGGCCCCCGCCAGCGCCAGCGATACCGGCTCGGTGCATCCCAGTGCTGGCTTCACTTCTGCACGCACAGCGTGGATAAACTTTTCCCATAACGCAGAACATTCAGGGTTCAACATATTTTCAACCTTCATTCTTCCTCAGGAAATACACAGACTCGTCTCAGGAGAAGGCGAGAAATGGCGATACACACAACAGTAAACCGGTGATGATAATGGCCTTCAGCGCCAGCCCTTTATATTTATGCAGTGCAGGCACTTTATAGACCAGCCAGGCTGGAATAAGACAACCTACCATGCCGAAAATGGGGCTACAGATAGAGGTAAAACTGAGAACCGGCGCATTAAGTACGATTGCGCTCCAGGAAAGTAAGATGGCAAACACCATAATTCCCCCCTGCACGTATTTTTCATTGATGCAATCAGCCGGATATTTACGGCGCAGCAGGTTCATAACTATCCCCTGTGTCGCTTCACGAAAACCCAGATAGACGCCAAAGAACGCGGTCATCACAGCGAAAATATTGAGAATAACGCTGACTATTTTTACCCAACCGGCCCCCTCACCACTAATAAACTGTGCCGCAATTGCCAGCGCAGAAATATTCTGCTCATACGCTTTTACCGCCTCCTCGTGTCCCATTGCGAGGGTAAATGATACAGCGTAGAAAAAGACCGTGACGAACAGAATACCAAATGCAATATTCATCGCTCGCAACGCTTTATAACGCGCCACTTCGCGTGATTTTTCCCGGGAACGGTAGGAAATCACCATCGGACTGAGCGTCTGAATAAACAGAATCGAAGTCAGTGTAAAAGGTAAGGTAATAATGGCGTTTTTAATCAATAGCCCCATCGGTGGCAGTGATCCGGCGTTGTAGAGATGCCAGAGACCTATCATCGATATCCCCAATGCGGCGACGACCAACAGCTTGGTCAGCACCATCAGGCTCGACACTTTAAACAACAACTGCTCACCACGGGACGAAATCGCCACCAGGACACAGATAAGTATTAGCCCGTAGAAAGGATTATCAGAGAGTAAACCGTCGGTTACGCCAAAAGTATGCAAATACGAAGCGCTGTCATTGGTGATGGCGGTGGCATACACAAACATCCAGATAACCAGCATCACAAAATAGAGCGCCCCTAACAGAATGCCCCAATTTTTACCCAGATAACCACTGATCACACTTGGATAGTCTTTGCATTCTGGCGATTCAGCAAGAGTGTTGATGAATAATCGCTGAAATAAATACATTGCCGGATAACCAATTAGAGAAGAGAGCAGAAATACCCACAACCCCATTAATCCAACCTGAACCGGCAAAAAAACAATTCCGGCACCGATGGCCATACCGATACTCATAATGACCCAACCGGTATCGGTACTGTCGAATTTAATGGCTGCTTGCCACTCGCTTTCCGTCATATTGCCCCGAACGGGCATAATGCTGTCTATAACGACGCTATTGTTGGTAGTCGTTTTCATAAAGATCTCGCATCCAGGTAGAGGTTTTATTATTTTTCAGAACCGTATGAGTGCGATATACGGTGCGTAGTGCAGGCGAGCTTTTAGAATGAAGAAATCATACTCGAGGGACTGGAGAAAAAAATCGCCATTACGGGATTAATCATCGACTAAAAGGGAAGTTTTTTTAGCCATCAATGCAAATAGAGAAAAGTATTCTATCAC
The DNA here is from genome assembly GCF_024764775.1 of Scandinavium manionii. Classification (NCBI taxonomy): domain Bacteria; kingdom Pseudomonadati; phylum Pseudomonadota; class Gammaproteobacteria; order Enterobacterales; family Enterobacteriaceae; genus Scandinavium; species Scandinavium manionii. The sequence continues at coordinate 249,034 of NZ_JALIGC010000036.1, forward strand.
TGGTGCATGTGGGAGGCAGATCACATTGGTTTTTTTTGGAAAAAAAGACCCCGGCTATGGCTAACCGGGGCTGTATTTTTAGTTATTGATGGACTGAATCAAATCGTCCTGGATCTGCTTACGCTGTGCTGGCGTCAGAACCTGGTTCAGGTCGAAGTAGTACTTCACACGGTAGTAGCGGGTCTGCTGCTCAACTTTGCTGAACGCTTCGAGCTGGGTTTTCACCGCCTGCTCATCCCATTTGCCAGAGTGGATAACATCAATCAGCGCGCCATCTTTCACGTCTTTCATTGATACCTGTTCAACGCTTTTTTCCATTTCGTCATGCAGGCTTTGGATTTTTGCGACCTGATCGTTGGTCAGCTTCAGATGCTGAACGATTGGATCCTGAGAAGGCGCCGGAGCAACCTCGGTGTTTGCAGCCTGGGCAACGCCAGTGAAACCAATCAGGGAAGCAGTCAGCAGTGCAATGCGGGTCATTTTGTTCATCGTTAATATCCTTTAAGTAGACAGAGATATTATTTCGCGATGGACAGTAAAGAAGTATGACACTTCATGAATACATGTTTGAATGTAAATGAAAAAAAAGACCGCATCACAGGCGGCCTTAGGCAGGAATATCGCTTATTTATAGATAATGGCGGTGCCGCCCCACAGGCTGGAATCGCCAGAATTACCGAGTCCGACAATTTGATAGTGGCCGGCATTTTCCTGCGCCGCTTTGGCTTTCAGGGCATGAACAGCATCATCAGAGGAGCCCGCCAGGCCAGAAACCTGCACGGTGCCCATCTGTTGCAGCGTGCTTGCCTGATCGGAATCAACCTGTTTAGGGCCCGCAGCCAGAGCGGTAGCGGAAAGTAACATAAAGACAGCACCTGTCAGCAGAGAAGTTGTTTTCATTTTTTAATCCTCTCGGAATTAATGTAGAAGCGTTCACATCAATAAGTATGTCGCCCGCTCCGTCAGGCGATATAGGACAAATGCAAAGTCAGTTAATCATTGTGACAGGATTGTGGAGAAAGCATGTCGGGTTATGGCGGTAGAAACAGCTGGTAAAATATAAGCGAAACGGCGGCATCGCTGCCGCCGATTATGTTACTAAATGCGCGTTTCAACGTCTCAAAAGTTAAACGGCAGGCTGCAGCTCTGCCATTTGGCTTTTGCGCTGCTTTTTCATTTCATACAGTTCTTCATCCGCTCTTTTATAGCTCTCAGTAAAGCCATGCGTCAGTTCACTGATGCCGTAAGAGAACGATAATGGCAGCGTTGTATTTTCAAAGGGGAAACAAGAAAGCTCCGCAACCCGCTTCGCCATCATCTGATGCGCCTGTGCAAGTGTCATATTTTGTAATAACAAAACAAACTCATCACCGCCCATTCGGATCAGATGATCACCCTGACGAACGGATTCCAGTAGATATTGAGCAAAGAAGATAAGGGCCTCATCTCCTGCATGATGGCCCCAGGTATCGTTAATAGTTTTGAAATCATTTAAATCCATCGCAACCAGAATAGTATTGCGGCTGTTAGGAATATTTTCCGTCACGATTTTCCCGCCTTCCCGCGACAATGCTTCGGTCAGCGAATCGGTGGTGAGTTTATCCATCATCAGCTCAATTCTTCTGTGGGAGCGCGTAAAGACCATAAAGAAAAACAGCATGATGATATTAGCGAACATAAAACCTGCAAGCTTAATGCGCAGTAGTTCGGTAAAGCTCACTCGAGTTCTCAGGCAGAAGCCATTTACCAGTTTGATATCCCCGAGATTAAAATCGAGCCACGAACCGTTATCCGGGAAGATATTCATGTCGATATCATTACCTTTCAGGCTATGAATACGAATGTCATACCCGGAATTGGCGATACTCAGTTCATTAAAAGCATCACGGAATAGAGAGGCAAGGTCGTTTCGGGTGTAATCGATAGCGATAATCCCAGACATTCGACTTCCCTGACCGACGAAGTCCTTAATCACCACCGGGCTACCGATAGTGATCGTCGGTAATTTCGAAATGGCATCCTGGTAAACATTGCTATAAAACAGTTCCGGCACGACATACCCACGATTGCTTCTCAGCAGCGAAGATGTGGCTTCTATGTAGCCAGAAAGACGAAAGTGTGGATTAGCGCCCTGTATTTCAATGGCTTTTTCGGTGTTAAAAACGTAATAGTAGCCGGTGTCACCGTCGGTATAGTAGGTCGTAAATCGGGACTTATTGGCATCGCTAAAATTGCGCCAGAACGAGCGCAAAATGGTGAATTTCTTACGGTGAGCATCATCAATATCCGCTTTCCATGCGGGAAGCTCGCTGTCGCTCAGTCGTTCATTCACTGTGCCTGCGAATTTATTGCTGTCGATTCCCATGCTTTGGTTCAGCATACTGTCCGGCAATTGCAGCATCGAACTCAGGTCAGATGCCATGCTTCTGTTATTTTGCGTGTCTTTCGTAATCAGGCGCACCACACGCGAGGTGACCAACTCAACATTGGTTCTGGCGTTAGAAAACGAAATATAAAAAGTGAACGCATTCACGATGACGACCATCACTGAAAGCACGATCAAAAAAAGCTTCTTTTCTGATTTTAGCTGATGCGAATTTTTCATAGCACGGACCCGTTAGCCTTCACTGTTATCACCCCATTCTGCGGTACCCAGGCCGAGAAAAGCTGTGGGCGCGAGTAGTAATAACCCTGCGCTTTCACACATCCCATCGACTCGAGTTTTTCGCCCATCTCCACGGTCTCTATCCCTTCGGCAACCAGCGGTACCCCGAAAGATTGCGACAGCATAATCACCGACGAAATGATGGCCTCACTCTTACGGTCGTCCAGCACGCCTTTCACAAAATCGCGGTCGATTTTCAGACAATCGAAAGGCAGCAAATGCAGATATGACAGGCTTGAATAGCCGCTACCAAAATCATCAATCGCAACAGACAGCCCCAGACGGCGCAGATAATTGAGCGTTTCAATGACCTTTTGACTGTTTTGCAGTAGCACGCTTTCGGTAATTTCCAGACAAATATTGCTGTTAATCAGCCCGTTATGTTGAATACAGGTCAACAGATGCGAGGAGAAATCGGTCTGCTGAAGCTGTACCGCCGAGATATTGATGTGCAGCTTAAAATCGTCCGGCGCGCCGCGAGCGATAAACGCCGCCAGTTCACGACAGGCTTCTTCGATAATCCATCGACCCAGACGGATAATGGTACCGGTGCGCTCTGCCAGGCCGATAAACACATCCGGCGGAACAAAACCGAGTTCGGCAGATTGCCAGCGAATAAGGCATTCACCTTCCGTAAACGTGTCGCTATTATCCAGGTCGACGATGGGTTGAAGTACCAGATGGAATCCATCATTCAGCAGGTCTTCACGCAGTGCCTTGAACATGCGGATATTGTTGAGTTCACTTTCCCGCATCTCTGGGGTGAACAGGACATATTCGCGGTTCGAGCCCGTGCGGATTTGCTGCAGCGCCAGGCCTGCATTCATCATGCAATCGGCCAGATTACCCGTGGTGATTGTCTCCAGCACAGCCCCGCCCTGACCGGTGAAAACATGTGACGCATCTTCCGGATCGTTTTGGATTTGTCGGGCTGGCGTGTCATGGAACAACGACGAGATCAGTCCCCAATAGGTATCGAGATCTTTTTGCTCGTTGTGGCCAGGGAAGGTCACAATGAACAAATCCTCAGAGTAGCGACAGAAAATACTCTCCGCAGGCGCCAGCTGAATAAGGCTTTCAGCAAAGAAACGAATAAACCGCCTGGCATATACGTGGCCAAGCGTACTGCGCATATCACGGAAATTAGTCACGCGGATCATCACTAATAAATTGCGACCATCATACAGTGACGGCTCATTCAAAAAGCCTTCGCGCGTCAGAATGCCGGTATCTTTATCTTTTTCAATGCGCTGTTTCTGCTCATTCAGCATGCCGGTTATCAGGCCAGACGCCTTGCTGAGTTCCTCTTCGAGCACGGCTATTTCCGTGAATAACGTCCCCTGTTCTGCCGTTTCCCACGACTGTTTGCCGAGCCAGCGGGTTTTCTGGACCAATCGTTGCAACGGATAGAAAAAGTTTCTCACCAACATAATCATCAACAGCATAAAGAACAGCGCCAGCGTCGACAGCATAATGAGAGTCATGAAATGAGACGTTTTATATCGGGTGTAAGGATGGAGATTCGGCGCAATCAGCACCAGTGAACCATTAAACTGACCCGACAGGTCGCGAACCGGATGCATTATCACAAAATAGTCTTCGCCCTTATGGGTAATGATTCGCGATGATGTGGACTGTTCGTTTTCACCCTGCAGCAGGGCTTTAAGCATCGGGAAAGCGTAAATACTTCGCAGTTTGACGTGCTGTCCTTTCTGGTTTTCGTCGCCCGACGCGAGATATTGAGGGCGAGAAGACGAAATAATTTGCTGCTGATCGTCCAGCAGTAGCAGCGTGCTATCCGATGACGGCGCCGATTTTGTAAGGTAGTTGCTGATAACCGTAGGGTTAATATCGGCAAAAACAACGCCCTTGAAAGCCCGGCTGTCGCCGTATAAAGGCATGCGCCAGCTCATCGCCTGGCCATTGCTGGTCGACATGTGATAATAATTTTTGGTCCAGAAAGGCCGGGTTTGTGTCATCGCTTTGACAAACCAGTGACGCGAGAAAATGTTGTAGTGCTCAACGTGTCCGACGATGTCCGAATCCTTCGATGCCGTGCGATAGATATCTAATCTGTCTCTGACGGTAGAAGAAGTTTTGATCGGGAAAATCGCCCCTGTCGCCTTATCTCTTTCATACGCGACATACTTCCCGTCCGCCGTCGCCAGACCGATCCGTGAGATCGTATCAGAAGAGACGAAGTCATGGCCCAGCACATGTTTCAGCTGCTGCTCAACGGCAGGAGAATCAATGCCCGAAGAGGCATTGACCAAATCAGATATCAACTCGGCCGCGCGCTGAGGCTCGTTCAGATACATATTGATTCGATGGCTGAGATACTGGCTTTTTTGGGTCAGCGTTTTTTGCGCTATTTCCGTATACCAGTTGCTAATGTCCCGGCGCTGGAGGAAGAAAAATAGCAACAACATGATGACCGTGCAAACCATCAGGCTGAGGATGAGCGTACTCGCGAAGGATATCGAGCGTTTTTTAAGCATGCGGAACATCAGAGAGTCTCCTGACCGGCGCTGTCATGTTGAGCGGTCAGCGCTGCAGCGTCCTTATCGCTGGCGACCTGTTCAGAACCATAAAACAAAGAGGAAAACGGAGCCGGATGGGCAAGATAGTAGCCCTGCACCTGATCGCAGCCGAGGGCGAAGAAATGTTTCCGGGTATCTTCATCCTCAATGCCGATAGCAATCAGCGGCACCTGGAAACCTTTCGCCAACGTTAACAATGAATTAAAGACACAAATGCTCTTCTCATTATTCAGTCGATTCGAAATCAAATGCTTTGAAATTTTGATGCTGTCGAACGGAATCGAATGCAAATAAGACATGCTGGAGAAACCGGCGCCGAAGTCATCCAGGCAGATGCAGATCTGGTGGCGTCGAAGATAGTTCAGTACCTGGGAAGCCTGAGCCATATCGCGATCCAGACCGACTTCCGTAATCTCGATGCAGATGTTTTCATTTTTAAGGCCATGCAGCTGGATGGTATCCATCAAATGCCAGGCAAAACCGTTTTGCAGCAGCTGAATTGCCGAAATGTTGATGTGCAGTCGGAAATCCTTCGGCGCCCCACGCTTAATCATTGCGGACAGTTCGCGGCACGCTTCTTCAATAATCCAGCGACCCAGCGGAATGATCAGCCCACTTTCTTCGGCAACGGGAATGAAATCCTCTGGCGGAATTTCACCCAGCTTTTCAGAGTGCCAGCGCACCAGACACTCACCGGCCATATACGTTGCGCTGTCATCCGGTCCGGCAATCGGCTGAATCACCAGGAACAGCTCATTGCTGGCCATCGCGCTGCCGAGAGAATCATGCAGGCGGATATTGGTCAGCTCCGTTTCCAGCATTTCAGGCAGATATAACCGCGTTTGTGCATTGCCCGATTTTTCAGCGTGACGCAGGGCTATCCAGGCATGCATTAAGATATCGGTTATCGTCTCTGGCGTAATATCCTGCAATACCATACCCGCGTTACCGGCAAAAAGAATATTCCCCGTTCCGTTTTTGCCTGATTTATTATTCAACGAGAATAGCGAGTTAATAATACTCTGATATTTTATGTAATCGCTCTCCTGGTTTACACCCGGAAAAACAATAATGAATTTATCAATATTATCGCGCGCCACAATAATATTGGTTGGCAGAACGGCTTCTGCCTGCCGCATAAACTCAGTAATAAACGCATCCGCATACTTATTACCCAGCGTGTTCATGATCGACTTCATATTGGCCACATGGACCAGCGCGACTAAGTTATGATGGTAATAAATCCGTTCATCATTTAATAAGCCACTGCGAGTGTAAAGACCGGAGGACGGGTCAAATTCGATTTTCTTACGCATCTGTTCGAAGCTGTCAGTCAATCGCTGCGACAAATGCTTAAAACCGGATTCGAGCTCGGCGATTTCCTGAAACTGGTAGCGATCGCTGCCTTCTGACCACTGCCCAGATTCCAGCTCTTTGGTGCGCTGTGCAATCTGACGTAACGGCGAGGTAATGCGGGTAAGCACCACGTGGACCAGCGCAGCGCTGAGCAGGAAAGTCAGGATCAACGCCACAATCATGAATTTATCATGTAGCTTTACGGTCGCGATAATTGCCGACGCCGGGATGATGACCACCGCCTGCCATTTCAATTCACCGGATGCATCGTTAACAGGAAAACGCGTGGCGTAATAACGGTCACCATCTAGCTTAAGATTAATCACCTCATTCGGGCTAGCAGCCAGAAGTGCCTTTCCGATTTTCTCAATCATCGGGGAAGTATTTTTGGTCAGCGTTGGCAGCACCATTTCTGAATTAACGTGCGGTGCGAGGCGGTGCGACGATGAGGCCACAATCTGCTCGCGCTCATCCAGAATGAGTAAATGACTCTCCCGGTAAGGGCGCTGGCGGCGCAGCATTTTGCTCAAATTTTGCAAATGCAGTTCACTGGAAATCACGCCAATATACTGCCCCTTGCTATTAAATGCGGGCACACTGTAGGCAATACCGACCTCTTTTTCGGTACTGAGGTCACGATACACCGGCGTCCACAGTGGCTTCTTATACTCATTCACCGGCTGATACCATGGCCGGTTATGTATCGTGTAATGCGGGTTCTGCATGACCACCGTCGAACGCGTTGTCGACCCGGCGTACGAGACCAAAACGTCGTGCGTAGAGGCGTCTTTTAAGGTCAGATACTCTTCTTTACCACCATCGCTTCGGTGGCTGATGCCGATGTAATCACCCTTAAGATTGCCAAACTGCAGCACATTCAGGTCGATATTGCTCTGGAAGACATCGTTCATCACGTTCATGATATCGTCATATACATCGCTGACTGCGATATTGTCAGTCTGATAATGTTTGAACGTATCTCTCAGTACCGAATCGGCCTGACGCGGAATATTAACGTAGTCCTCAACCGCCGATTTAAGCAGGCTGGTCTTGGAAACAAACAGGTTGTGGCTGATGGTGTCCAGCAGACTCTGGCGGTCGAGATAGACTACCGTTGAAACAATAGCAAACACCATGCAATAAAATGCAATAAAGAGGGTTCTGACAGCTCCGGTCAGAGAGGATGATATTTTAAAATAACGAAAAATCATAGGGGACCATGGGGAGCTGTCGGAAGATACAGGTAATTAACGAATAATAGGGTTACCGCCAGGGGAGGAATAATGCACGTGGCAAAACCTGATGGTATTTCATCAATAAGATTACCACGCACAAAAAAATACGCCATTAGTAAGTCGTTTAATAATAAACCGGCGTTATCGCTTTATGGCTGAAAGTATTAATTTAAATTTTCGCGAGTGTGTTTGTTATATACAGATGGCGATCCGTGCGTTTTTTTCCGATGGCGCTAACGCTTACCCAGCCTACAAATCCTAAGTAGGTGGCGGTGCCTGAGGGCTCAGGTTACTAATGTAAACCGGCACGCACTTGGCATGACCTTAGAGACGAACTTTGCAGGTATCGAGATCATACGCCATAGCGCAATCGAATTAAAATAGAGTAACAATAAAAACGGGCAGCTTATGCCACCCGTTGTTTTATACTTTATAACTTCACGATTACTACTGAATCTGATTAGCCTGTTGCAGTGGCAGAACCAGGTTCATATCATTCTTGATTTTGGTATCAAGCGTGGAAGCAATCTGCTTCAGCACTTCACGATCACCTTCAACCTTCGCTTTGCCGTTGTTGAGCAGATCGTCCATTTTCTCTTTACCTGCAACAACTGCAATAAGATCAACTTTCGAAATCTGAACATTAACATCAGCTTTCTGCGCTGGCATATCGTCAGTCAGCTCAACATAGTTAAGCACACCGTTATGCAGATCAAGCAGGAACTTATCACCATCCATATTCAGAGCAATAGTATGGTTACCCAGTTTCTCCGCCTTGATCTGATCCGAAATCATACTGATATAAGACATCAACAGTTTTGGTGGCAAATTAGCAATAACTTCCGGAGAAGCGGTGCTTAACTTGTTCGGTACACTTCCGCCCACACGCAGTTCGTGAGCGCCTGACAGATAGAGGTTACGGGTAAGTGCCGTTTCTTCCTGATAACCAATCTGTTCCAGGGCATCAGCCAGCAGATAGTTGGCATCTTTGTTCGATGCATCGTAGGAAACAATATTGTTCAGGAGATCAGCCGCAAAGCGATAATCACCTTCTTTATAACTCTGAACAGCCAAATCAACGACTTTACTTTCACCACCCATTGCTTTCACATAGCGTTTGCCACGCTCAGCGTCAGGGTATTTCGCTAATTCCACAGCGTTGCCACTGAACCAGCCAAGGTTTTTGATATAGGTCGATTTCAGGTTGTTACGGGTATTACCGTAGTACGGACGGTTGTCCCACTTGTTGAACACTTTTTCAGGCAGCTTTGCATTCTCAGCGATATCATCCGGACGGTAACCGTAGTTGGCGTAACGAATGGTGGTGTTGTAAAGAGACTGATAGGCGTCACGCTGATCTTTCAGATACTCAACAACGTTCTTGTTGCCCCAGACAGGCCAGGTATGTGGGCCGAACTGGACTTCAACATCATTGCCCCAACGCGCAATCGCGGCATTGATGTAGGATGCCCATTCACTTGCATCACGAGTCTTGGCACCACGCAGGGTATAGATGTTGTGTTGCAGGTGGTTAACTTCTTCTGCCATAGACAGTGCTTTCCACTGCGGGATATACACGACCATTTCCGCTGGTGCTTCTGCACCAGGCGTCAGGTAGAAGACAAAATCCACACCGTCAATGGTCGCTTTTTCACCATCTTTAGTGATGAAATGGTTTGGAATAGCCAGGGAGGAAGCACCATTCGCCAGTACTGGACCCAGCGCAGCGGTAATAGTGCCGGATGCATCTTGCTTCAGAACGTTACCGTACTGGTAGCCAGCACGACGCGCCATGATGTTACCCGCCATCACGTTCTCACTGACAGCTTCTTCGACAAAGCCTTCTGGTGCGTAGAACGGAATTTTGCCGCTTTTGATGTCTTCAGGCGTTGCAAGACCTGCCGCGTAAATCCCGGCAAAACCACCAAAGTGGTCAGCATGGCTGTGGGAAATGATGACGCCCTTCAGCGGTTTTTTACCACGCTCTTTTTCATAAAGCTCAATGGATTTTTTGAACGAATCCACGGAATACTCTACGTCATACAGAACGATGCCGCTGTTGGTTTCGATGATGGTGAGGTTGGAAATATCCTGCCCACGAACCTGATAAATATGATCAGAAACTTTATACAGCCCACCACGGTTAACCAGTTGAGCATGGCGCCACAGGCTTGGGTTCACTGATGCAGGGGCTTCTTTGTTCTGCATAAAGTTCATGCCAGTCGCACTGATCACGCCAGGGATGTCACCGTTATTGAGCAGTGGAGCGATAAACCCTTTATCCACGTTTTCGAAATCAGTTTTGCTGGCAAAATCGAGTTGCTTATACACAGCTTCGTTTTTAGTTTTAGTCACATCAGTGGCTGGTTTGCTGTCAGCAGAAAACTGATAGTCGGCAGCTAAAACAGAACCTGAAATCATCAATCCGGCACATAACAATGCCAACGGTTTTATCTTCATCATTTTTGTATCTCTCTCTTTCCAATCCGTGAGGTATTTTTTGACCTTAAAAAAACGAATTTCATGACTTTAATTACTTACCCAAAAAGGATAGTACCAAATGAGATTTTTGGTAGGAGAGGAGCGTTCAAAAATAAATTCATTTAGTTAGAGCGATTGTAACCTGCTCCCTGTGGAATAGCGGTGCCAAAGGGCCTTGTTGCGGTTTTACCCTTATTTCCGTGTGTAGTCATGGATAATGACATGAATATCCAATGGCGCAATTGGAGAGGGTATTAAGCAAGTTTTTTGACATGCACCGCTTTGAGCTGACAAGCGTCCCAAATATCAGTACCAGTCGTGGCTTACCGTCTCGTTTGGGTATCTGAGGTAGGCGTAAAAAACGCCGTTACGCTGAAGCGTATGAGGTAGGTAACAATCGTTGATGTATCCCATTCCGTATCTCATTTATGCGTCTAAGTGCCTGAGATACATCAACTTATTGTTTTCAAAGAAGTTGAAGCTGACCGATAAGCCGGGTTCTGTCGTGGACAGTCATTCATCTAGGCCAGCAATCGCTCACTGGCTCAAGCAGCCTACCCGGGTTCAGTACGGGCCGTACCTTGTGAACCCCTATTTGGCCTTGCTCCGGGTGGAGTTTACCGTGCCACGAACTGTTACCAGTCGCGCGGTGCGCTCTTACCGCACCCTTTCACCCTTACCTGATCCCGCTTGCGCGGGCCATCGGCGGTTTGCTCTCTGTTGCACTGGTCGTGGGTTTCCCCCCCAGGCGTTACCTGGCACCCTGCCCTATGGAGCCCGGACTTTCCTCCCCTTCGCCCGTCTCCCCCCGAAAGAGGACGACGACGAAGCGGCGACTGTCTGGTCAGCTTCGGCGCGAAGTATAGAGGGTTTGCGCGGCAATGTCACCCTTCGAGCGCATCCCTATTTGCAGCGTCGCGGCCACGTTACGCGAGGTGCGCTGGATATTGTCGAATGCGCCACGAAACGCCTCGTCAAGCGTGCCGATTTGCGTCAACACACTGAACACTGCATCAATGCCAATGAGTAAGCTGGCATTTTCTGGCATGGGCTGCCTTCAGGCTATAGCCTCACAGGGACCATCGCCACCTCCCAGGTAGGTGGTTTAAAGCTGACAACAAATAACCCGGCAATGAACGCACCGCCGGGCGTTTTTTATCGGCTTATTGCAGCGTACTGAGGAGGGTATTTGCCGCTTTCACCCGCTCGGTATTCGGGTACATTTTGTTGGCCAGCATCACGATGCCGATGTGTTTTTCAGGAATGAACGCCACGTACGCGCCAAAACCGTTAGTCGACCCGGTTTTATGCACCAGAGAGGCTTTCACCGGCGCAACTGGCGGATCAATCGCCGTCACTGGCGAAGCCGCCAGCGCCACTTTATTATCGCTGCCGTTAATGACGGTCGCCGCCGCAACCGGCCAGTTCAGCATTTCCCAGCCTAAGCCCTGATACATACTGCCGCTGCGCCAGTAGCGCGACTGCGCAAGCTCCAGCCCCTTTTGCAGCGTCGGCTGTTTTACCTGCTGCGGGTTCATGTTGTATTGCACCCAGCTCGCCATATCTTCGATGGTGGATTTCACGCCGTAGGCTTCGGTATCCAGCATGCCCGGCCCGACGTGCATGGCTTTGCCATCACGATATCCCCAGGCGTAATGATTTTCTTCACTGGCCGGAACGGTGAGCCAGGTATGTTTCAGGTTCAGCGGTTGCAGAACGCGCTGACGCATCGCATCGTTAAACGTCATCCCGGATGGTTTCACCACCAGCGCACCAAACAGGCCAATGCTCGAGTTGGCGTACTGACGACGCGTTCCCGGCGCCCAGTCCGGCTGCCAGTTCTGGTAAAACTTCAGCAACGCGGCCTGATTATCGACCTCATCTGGCACCTGCAGCGGCAAGCCGCCAGCGGTGTACGTCGCCAGATCTAACAGAGTGATGCCCTTCCACTGCTTACCCGTCAGTTCTGGCCAGTATTTCGTAGCCGGGTCACTCAGCTTCACTTCCCCGCGCGCCACGATATCGCCGCCCAGCACGCCGGTGAAAGTTTTACTCACGGAGCCCAGCTCAAAAATCGTCTGCGTCGTCACCGGCTGTTTTTTCGCGATGTCGGCCACGCCGTAGGTAAAGTAGTGCGGCTTGCCCTGATAAATCACCGCCACCGCCATGCCTGGAATGGCCTGTGCTGTGATCATCGGTTTGAGCGTTTGATTGACAGCCTCTTCTAACTGTTTGTCACTCAATGTTTTTTGTGCGGAAAAGGCGGAAAAGGAGGCGCTCAGAACCAGCGCGCAGCAGAGTGTTTTTTTCATCATTGAAATTCTTCCATAAGTAACATGACAGAGAGTCTGGCACATCAGACGGGCTCAGTCTGCGGGAATTGACTGTGGCGAACAAACGATTAAATTTAGCAGTAGCCTTAAGATTTTCTAACGGAAAAAACATGACACGTAGCTACATCCCGCTAAATTCGTTGCGTGCGTTCGAAGCCGCGGTGCGACACCTTAGCTTTACTCACGCCGCCATCGAGCTCAACGTCACCCATTCGGCCATCAGCCAGCAAGTCAAAGCGCTGGAAGAACATCTGAACTGCCCGCTGTTTGTCCGCGTTTCGCGTGGATTACGGCTGACAACGGAAGGCGAAAACCTGCTGCCAGTACTGAATGATTCGTTCGATCGCATCGCGGGGATGCTGGACAGGTTCGCGGTTTCCCATGAGCGAGAAAAACTGAAAGTCGGCGTGGTGGGTACGTTTGCCACCGGATTTCTGCTTCCCCGGCTGGAGGATTTCCGGCGTTGTTATCCGTATATCGATTTGCAGTTATCCACGCACAACAACCGGGTAGACCCAGCCGCTGAAGGGCTGGACTACACCATTCGCTACGGCAACGGCGCCTGGCACGATACCGACGCCACGTTTTTATGCTCGGCCCCGCTGGCACCGCTGTGCAGCCCCGAACTGGCTGCGGCGCTGCGCACGCCGGGCGATATTCTGCAATTCACGCTGCTGCGTTCATATCGACGCGATGAATGGAATTCCTGGTTCGAGGCGGTAGGCGAACAATCTCCGTCGCCCACGCATCGGGTGATGGTTTTTGATTCGTCGGTGACGATGCTGGAAGCCGCCCAAGCCGGAATGGGTGTTGCCATCGCGCCGGTGAATATGTTCACCCACTTGTTCAACAGCGAGCGCATCACGCAACCCTTTGAATGCGAGATTAATCTCGGAAGTTACTGGCTCACGCGTTTGCAGGCCCGACCACAAACCCCGGCGATGGATGATTTCGCCCGCTGGCTGGTGAATCAGAGTTTGTAATCCCCCTTCATCAAGGGTGAACATGATTTGCCCTTTATGAATCTCCTCAACGTGAACACTTTCAAAACCCTTCCATTACTTTCGATTATTTCGTTTATTCGATCTAAATCACAAAACAACATTCCGAAAGCCTATATTTTATTTCGAAGAAAACAAACGAAAGAATTCGGAGGAAGAATGTTCATCATTTCGACCAAAGCGATGTTAAAGAAGGCCCAGCGTGAAGGATATGCCGTCCCTGCTTTCAACATCCACAATCTCGAGACGCTGCAGGTGGTGGTTGAAACCGCATCGGAGCTCCGCTCTCCGCTGATTGTGGCCGGTACCCCGGGAACGTTCAGCTACGCAGGAATTGGGAATATCGTGGCGATCGCCGCAGAACTCGCCAGAAGCTACAACCATCCTCTCGCAGTCCACCTCGATCACCATGAAAGCGAAACTGACATTGAACAAAAGGTGAAAGCAGGCGTGCGGTCGGTGATGATCGACGGTTCCCACCACGCATTTGCCGAAAATATCGCGTTAGTGAAAAGCGTTACCGACGACTGCCATCGCTATGACGTCAGCGTGGAAGCTGAGCTGGGGCGCCTGGGCGGTCAGGAAGATGATCTGACCGTTGACGCCAAAGACGCGCTGTATACCCATCCGATTCAGGCACGAGAATTCGTTGAAAAAACCGGTATTGATTCACTGGCGGTCGCCATTGGTTCCGCCCACGGGTTGTACGTTGGTGAACCCAAACTCGATTTTGATCGTCTGGCAGAAATTCGTCAGCAGGTCGATATCCCGCTGGTTTTGCATGGCGCATCAGGGCTTCCGACAGAGGATATTCGCCGCGCTATTGCGCTGGGTATTTGCAAAGTAAACGTCGCGACCGAGCTCAAAATGGCGTTCGCCAATGCTCTTAAAGACTATTTGAGCATTCACCCCGATGCTAGCGATCCTCGGCATTACATGATCCCCGCCAAATCAGCGATGAAGCAGGTCGTGCAGAAAGTCATTTTTGATTGCGGCAGTGAAGGAAAGCTGTAGCACCTGAACTTAATCATTTCATTTTAAAGACTTAACCACTTTCGGAGAACGTAGTGAAAGAGATAATTGCTCGACATAAACGCGGTGAACATTTGGGGATTTGCTCCGTTTGTTCGGCGCACCCGCTGGTCATTGAGGCCGCCTTACGTTTCGATCTGTATAGCGACAATAAAGTGCTTATCGAAGCAACTTCGAATCAGGTAAATCAGTTTGGGGGTTATACCGGAATGAAACCCGCTGACTTTCGGGACTTTGTCTATGCGATTGCGAAAGACATCGGTTTCCCATCTGAAAGGCTGATCCTCGGCGGCGATCATCTGGGGCCTAACTGCTGGCAAAACGAAGCCGCCGCAGTCGCCATGGAAAAATCCGTTGAATTGATTAGGGCCTATGTCGCGGCAGGGTTCAGCAAAATCCACCTTGATGCGTCGATGTCCTGTGCTGATGACCCTACGCCGCTCGATCCAATGGTCGTCGCTGAACGTGCAGCCATCCTTTGCAAGACCGCAGAAACCACAGTCACGGAAGAACAAAAACTCGCTCTGACGTATGTCATCGGCACCGAAGTTCCCGTTCCCGGCGGGGAAGCCAGCACCATCGGAACGGTTCATGTCACACGCGAGAAAGACGCGGCCCGCACCCTCGAAACCCATCAAATCGCCTTCCGCGCATTAGGGCTGGAAGACGCACTCAGCCGGGTGATTGCGATTGTCGTGCAGCCTGGGGTGGAATTCGATCATACCCAGATCATTCACTATCAGCCGCATGCCGCCGAAGCGTTGTCTGGCTGGATAAAGCAAACCCCGATGGTCTACGAGGCTCACTCTACGGACTATCAAACCCGTCAGGCATACCACGCGCTGGTTCGCGACCACTATGCAATCCTGAAAGTTGGCCCGGCGCTCACCTTTGCATTACGAGAAGCCATCTTTGCGTTGGCGCAAATGGAAAACGAACTGGTCTCTCCTGAGCGTCGTAGCCACGTGTTGGAAGTGATTGATGAGGTGATGCTCAACGAACCGGGTTACTGGAAGAAGTATTATCACCCGACCTGGAGCCAGGCGATGGTCGATATTCACTTCAGTCTCTCCGACCGGACCCGCTACTACTGGCCTCATCCGCGTATCAGACAGAGCGTAGAGAAACTGACTGCCAATCTGAATGAGGTCTCTCTTCCACTGGGATTAATCAGCCAGTTTATGCCGGTTCAGCTTGAACGCCTGTCCGAAGGTTCTCTCACTCTGACCCCGCACAACCTGATTATCGACAAAATTCAGGACGTACTCAGGGCCTATCGTTTTGGCTGTACGGCACAAGCAGCCTGAATCCGGAGATTTTATGAGCCAACTCTTTGTTCGAACCGGAATTAACTTCAGCTCGCGCCAGCAGGTGTTGGCGCATATTGGTGAAGAAATGCTGGCCAAAGGTGTCGTGCATGACACCTACCCAGCGGCATTGCTGGAGCGCGAAGCCGTGTACCCAACCGGCATTGCGCTTGAACATCATGCCATCGCTATCCCTCACTGCGAGGCTGAACATGCAAAATCACCGGCGTTGTATTTGATTCGTCCCACCAGCCCGGTGAAATTTCAGCAGGCTGACGATGACACGGAGATCCACGCGTCCTTAATCATCGCCCTGATCGTTGAAAACCCGACGGCACAGTTGAAGCTGCTGCGTCGTCTTTTTGGTGAGCTGCAAAACCCGGACACCCTTGAAGCGTTGCTAAGCGCCCCTGATACCGAACTGGCCACGCTATTCCGGGAAACGGTTCTGGAACCTCAACTCTGCGTTCAGAACTAATAAGAAACTGATAATAAAAGGAATACCCTATGAAACGTAAAATCATTGTGGCCTGCGGTGGTGCAGTAGCAACGTCAACCATGGCGGCAGAAGAGATTAAAGAGCTTTGCGAGTCGAACAATATCACTCTCGATTTAGTGCAATGTCGGGTAACGGAAATCGAAACTTATATGGATGGCGCAGATCTTATCTGCACCACCGCACGCGTTGATCGTACCTTTGGCGATATCCCCGTGATTCACGGTATGCCGTTTGTTTCCGGCGTCGGTATCGAAGCCCTGCAGCAAAAAATCCTGAACATCCTCGTGGGGTAACGCCATGTTTAGTGAAATAATGCGTTATATCCTCGACTTAGGCCCAACGGTGATGCTACCTCTGGTGATCATCGTTTTCTCTAAAGCACTGGGGATGAAGCTCGGCGACTGCTTTAAATCAGGGCTGCATATCGGCATTGGGTTTGTCGGTATTGGGTTGGTGATTGGTTTGATGTTGGATTCCATTGGACCTGCGGCAAAATCCATGGCGGAACAGTTCCAGATAAACCTGCACGTAGTGGATATCGGCTGGCCGGGTTCATCTCCGATGACCTGGGCCTCGCAAATTGCGCTGGTTGCCATTCCGATTGCGATTGGCGTTAACATCGTCATGCTCGTCACCCGCATGACCCGCGTCGTCAACGTCGATATCTGGAATATCTGGCACATGACCTTTACCGGCGCGATGTTGCACCTGGCTACCGGTTCATACTGGATTGGTATTCTCGGGGTCGTCCTTCACGCCGCCTTTGTCTATAAACTGGGCGACTGGTTTGCGAAAGACACGCGCGACTTTTTCGAACTCGACGGCATCGCGATCCCACACGGGTCTTCTGCTTATCTCGGGCCAATCGCCGTACTGGTCGATACGATCATTGAGAAAATCCCCGGACTTAACCGCATCCACTTCAGCGCCGATGACGTTCAGAAACGTTTTGGCCCCTTCGGCGAACCCGTCACCGTCGGCTTTGTGATGGGCCTGGTAATCGGGCTGCTGGCGGGTTATGACGCCAAAGCCGTCCTGCAACTGGCGGTGAAAACTGCAGCCGTCATGCTGCTGATGCCCCGAGTCATCAAACCGATTATGGATGGCTTAACGCCGATAGCGAAGCATGCACGTAAACGTCTGCAGGCGAAATTTGGCGGTCAGGAATTCCTGATTGGTCTGGATCCTGCGCTGCTATTGGGGCACACCTCGGTGGTCTCTGCGAGCCTGATTTTCATTCCACTGACCATTCTGATTGCCGTTCTGGTTCCGGGTAATCAGGTCCTGCCGTTTGGCGACCTGGCAACTATCGGTTTCTTCGTGGCGATGGCGGTTGCGGTTCATCAGGGCAACCTGTTCCGCACGCTAATTTCAGGCGTCATCATTATGGGGATCACGCTGTGGATTGCCACACAAACCATCGGCTTACATACCCAGCTAGCGCAAAATGCCGGAGCATTGAAAGCGGGAGGCATGGTGGCCTCAATGGACCAAGGCGGTTCGCCGATTACCTGGCTGCTTATTCAACTCTTCACCTGGCAGAACATCATCGGCTTCGTCATTATCGCCGTGGTTTACCTGACCGGCGTGCTGCTGACCTGGCGTCGGGCGCGTAACTATATCGCCTCTGAAAAAGCTGCAGCCCTTCAACAGGCCGAAAACCTCTCTTAATACTTTGGGGGGGCCTGCGCTCCCCCGCATCTTTCTGGAGAATCGTATGAAATCAGTGGTAGTCCACGCTGAGGGAAAAGTGCGCGTTGAAGAACGCCCTATTCCACAGTTAAAAACAAAGGATGACGTGCTGGTCAAAATCGTGAGTTCCGGGCTTTGCGGGTCAGATATTCCGCGTATTTTCGCCCAAGGCGCGCACTATTATCCGATAACGTTAGGACATGAATTTAGCGGTTATGTTGAATCTTACGGCTGTGAGGTGAGCGACCTGCTGCCCGGCGACGCCGTTGCCTGCGTGCCTCTCCTGCCGTGCTTTACGTGTCCGCAGTGCAAACACGGATTCTTCTCACTCTGCAAACAATATCAGTTTATCGGCTCACGCAGTGAAGGCGGAAACGCTGAATATGTGGTGGTTAAACGCGCGAACCTCTATCGTCTACCGTCGACAATGCCCATTGAGGATGGCGCGTTCATCGAGCCTATCACCGTCGGCTTGCATGCCTTCAACCTGGCTCACGGCTGCGAGGGGAAAAACGTGGTCATCGTCGGGGCAGGAACCATTGGTTTGCTAGCGATGCAGTGTGCACGTGAATTGGGTGCGAAAAGTATTACCGCGGTGGATATCAACCCGGAAAAACTTGAATTAGCCAAAACCCTGGGCTCGACTCACGCATTGAACAGCCGTGAAATGAGTGCGGCTGATATTCAATCTGTGCTCGCAGAGCATCAATTTGATCAACTGATTCTCGAAACGGCAGGCACACCGCAGACCGTCTCATTGTCGATAGAAATTGCTGGGCCACGGGCCCAGGTTGCACTGGTTGGAACACTGCATAAAGATTTGATGCTGGCATCCACCGTCTTCGGACAGATTCTCCGGAAAGAACTCACTCTGCTCGGCAGTTGGATGAATTACTCTAGCCCGTGGCCGGGGACAGAATGGGAAACAGCCACCAGGCTGTTGACAGAGAAACGCCTCCAGCTTGATCCGTTGATTGCTCATCGGGGCAATATGGAAAGTTACGCCAGCACGATTGAAGCGTTAAACGGTACAGCGATGCAGGGAAAAATTTTGCTCAGCTTGCCTTAAAAACAGGAGCCAGCTCTCAAGGCTGGCTCACGTTCACTTTCGAAATTTATCGTTCACCTTTCACAACCCTTCGATTACACTAGCCATAATTAATTGTCAGGCACATCAAGATGAACTCATTTGAACGTAGGAACAAAATAGTCGAACTGGTTCACTCTCAGGGAAGCGTATTGGTTCTGGATCTTTCGAATGCCTTTGGAACCTCAGAGGTGACTATTCGTGCAGACCTGCGTTTGCTGGAAGATAAAGGGTTAGTCACACGCTTCCATGGCGGAGCGGCGAAACCCGGAAGCAATTTAGCTGAAGCGGATACGCAGGAAGTCATGCTGGAAGATCGCTACAAGCTCGCCAGCGATCCCAAAAAGCGTATTGCGCAAGCCGCAGCAAAAATGATTACCGAAGGTATGACGGTCATTCTCGACAGTGGAAGTACAACCCTGCTGATTGCCGAAGAGCTAGTCAAGAAAACTAATATCACTGTGATCACCAACAGTCTGCCAGCCGCGTTTACCCTGGCGGAAAATAAAGACATCACACTGGTCGTGTGTGGCGGCACCGTCAGACACAAAACCCATTCGATGCACGGCACCGTTGCAGAACAGTCATTACTAGGCATTAGCGCCGATTTGATGTTTGTTGGCGCTGACGGCATTGATGCCACCAACGGCATCACGACCTTCAACGAAGGCTATTCCATCAGCAGCGTAATGGCCGCTGCCGCGCATCAGGTTATTGCCGTGCTGGATGCAACCAAATTCAACCGCCGTGGCTTCAACCAGGTGTTGCCGATGAACAAGATCAACTGTGTCATTACAGACGATAACATTAGCAAACAAGATAGAGCTGCACTGGAAAAGGCTGGTGTCGAATTAAGGACTGTTTGATTGACCGGGTGACAGGCTCGAGGAATAAGTTATTAGCCCGGTGATGTGATGATTGCCGGGCTAATGGGATCTGATGTTTCAAGAAAACTGAGTTGGATAATTTTTGTAAAAGATGGCCTGCTATGAGCGAACAACAGAATTTCTTAATCGAGTCGCCATGGGTATTAATAGCACTGCCGTGTATTAATCAGCGGGGAGCAGATCACAGTGGCTCAAAGAATATAAGCCAAGGGACCATTTTTGCTAACTACACCCCTTATGTCGTCAAGCTTAATTGGGACGTTAACAATGCCCTCTGAGCCGGGGGCAACCTCGTATTCTGAAAAGCAAAGATACATATAGTTTCCGCTGACATAGAAACACTGGTCATCGCTGACGCTTTCAAAATCGCTGGTGTAGTCCTGTATTGAGAACCAGGATTTTGCCAGCGAATTTATTGTGTTGGTGTATCCAGCCCGGAATAGATCTTTGAACTGAATGACCTCACCATTTTTTACGTTAATGTTTATGCTAGCGATGATGTTTGTGGCGCCAGCGGCACCATGTACAAACAATGATCCTTCAGCAAGAGCACTAAGCAAATTATCATCTATGGAAGATTTTACTATCTCCATGTAATAATCCTCAGTGCCATCGTACATGGTATCAACGCCAATAACTCCTTTGATGCGTTCATTGATTTTCTTTTCAATGAGGGGATCTTTTAATCCTGTAACTTCTACGTAAGTTAAATGAATATCTGCTGTTTCAAAATCCGATCCAGGGGTGTAATCAGGAATGGTTTTGTTCACTGATTTTTCAATCAGTAAAGGACGTTCGAGTTTTGCCTGTGTTTGAGTGTTGCTGCCTGCCTGGACTTTTTGTTTTCCAGATTCATGTATTTCATAAATGCTGATCCCCCCCCAAAATAAAGCCCCGATCATGGCTATAACCCCTACAAAGGTTATTATCCTGTCAAGGACTTTGTAGCTGTGTTCTTGGGTTAATTTTGACAGAATCTTTGCTTTTATTATGTTCCTGAAAATGAGCATCAATACACCAAGACTTGCGATACCGAATTCAGGAGTTGAAAGAACGGCTTTCAGCAGAGATAAAACCATACAATTCCATTTAAAATGTGATAAGAGGCACCATGAAGTTTGGCGTTATGGTTGCTCTTGGAAGGCTCTGAAGTTAAAAAAGGATTACAATATTATATTATTTAGAATTTTAATCGATAGTTTAAATTTCTTTACTTTTGCATGTTTTTATTTGATGGAATTCTGTTTCTGAATGGAACAGGATTTTGGGTCAGGGTCAACCTCACCGCGCATATGAGCAAATACGCGATTACCTTTTCCCTTACCCACGTAGAAGGTACTTCCATCTCTGGGATCGATCAGCCTGTATACATACCAGCCAAGATGTTCGATTACTCCCGGTGGAAACTCATTAATGTCCATATCGTGACTCCTATCACTAAATCATGAAGTATAAGTTATTCACAGTGCTGTCGATAAATACCCCCTACAGGCTGTAAAAAGAGGCTAACTGAAGGGTGTACTGCAATGCTACAGGGACGGTATTAACCGAAAGCATTACCCGATCTCTTCCGACATTTCTTCCGACATTTCTTCCGACATTTCTTCCGACATTTCTTCCGACATTTCTTCCGACATAGTTGTCGGAAGAAATGCTTCGGCTGGCAATACATTATTGTTTTAATCGCTACCCAGGCAAGGGTAGCGGCTCAAAACATCACTCCCCCTGCTGCTCCAGCGCGTATTTATACAACGCGTTTTTCTTCACGCCGTGGATTTCAGCGGCGATGGCAGCGGCTTTCTTCAGCGGCAGTTCGGCTTGCAGCAGCGCCAGGGTGCGAAGTGCTTCAGCGGGCAACGCGTCGTCGCTCTGCACTTTGAAACCTTCAATGATCAGCACCATTTCGCCTTTGCGGCGGTTTTCGTCTTCTTTCACCCACGCCAGCAGCTCGCCAATCGGCGCGCCGGTGATGGTTTCCCAGGTCTTTGTCAGCTCTCGGGCCAGCACCACGTAGCGGCTTTCACCCAGCACCGTGCAGATATCTTCCAGGCTTTCCAGCAGTCGATGGGTAGATTCGTAGAAAATCAGCGTGCGGGGTTCGTTTTCCAATGCACGCAGTGCATCGCGACGGCCTTTTGATTTGGCTGGCAGGAAGCCTTCGTAGCAGAATTTATCGGATGGCAGGCCCGCCGCACTCAGCGCCGCGATAGCCGCACATGGGCCTGGCAGCGGCACCACACGAATGCCCGCTTCACGACAGGTACGCACCAGGTGATAACCCGGATCGTTAATCAGCGGCGTTCCGGCATCGGAAACCAACGCGATGTTCTGCCCTTCTTTCAGCTTCGCCAGAAGTGTTTCAGCCTTTTGCTGTTCATTGTGGTCATGAAGGGCAAATAAACGGGCATTAATGGCAAAATGTTGCAGCAGTAAACCGGTATGACGAGTATCTTCCGCAGCAATGAGATCAACAGCTTGCAGTATTTCCAGCGCACGTTGGGTGATGTCGCCAAGGTTACCGATTGGCGTGGGTACAATATAGAGCTGACCCTGAGAATTGTCCGCTGATTCGCGTTGTTTCATTGTTTAGTCCGTATTGCCGATTTAATATTGAGCATTGAGCTAAAAAAATATCACTGGATACGTATGGTACCGTCAACATTTCTTCGTTCTAAAGCCGCGCGCTGTCTGCCTGTTGTGCTGGCCACGTTACTTTTCGCTGGCTGTGGCACCCAGCATAGCGCCGATCAGAGCACCGCTCACCTCGAAGGGAGCGCGCAGGCCGATTCCGGTTACTACCTGCAGCAGATGCAGCAAAGTTCAGATGATAGCAAGACCACCTGGCAATTACTCGCCATTCGTGCACTGCTGAAAGAAGGCAAGAGCCAACAGGCGCTGGAGCTGTATGGTCAGCTGCCGCAGGACCTGAACGCCTCTCAGCGTCAGGAACAGTCGCTGTTGGCACCTGAAATCAAGCTCTCGCAGAAAGACTTTGCCGGTGCGCAAGCGCTGCTCGCTAAGATTGAAGTGGCAAACCTTGATAGCAACCAGCGGGCCCGTTACTGGCAGGATGTGATTGTCGCCCAGCAAGGCCAACCATCGCTGACGCTGCTGCGTGCCCTGATTGCTCAGGAGCCACTGCTGGCTTCCGCGCAGGATAAGCAAAAAAATATTGATGCCACCTGGCAGGCGCTCTCATCCATGACCAAAGAGCAGGCCGCGACGCTGGTGATTAACGCCGACGAAAACGTGTTGCAGGGTTGGCTGGATCTCCAGCGCGTGTGGTTTGATAACCGTAACGATCCGGACATGATGAAAGCCGGGATCCAGGACTGGAAAACCCGTTACCCGCAGAACCCTGGCGCGAAAATGCTGCCAACTCAGCTGGTCAACGTGCAGAACTTTAAACCCGCTTCTACCGCGAAAATCGCCCTGTTCTTACCGTTAAACGGTCAGGCGGCAGTGTATGGTCGGACTATTCAGCAGGGCTTTGAAGCCGCTAAGAATGGCAGCGCTGGCGCAGTCAGCGGCAGTGCGGTGCCGGAACAAACGGCGCAGGCGGCATCCGTTCAGGACAGTAACGCCGTAGTGAGCCCTTCCCAGGCAGAAGTGAGCGATTTAACCGCCAGCCAACCGGCGGCGGACGCGCAGGCTCAGCCAGCCATCGGTTCGCAGGCAAGACCGGTACAGGCGCCGGGCACCGGACAGGACGCAGCACCTGCTGCGACTCCGGCCCAACCTGACGTCCAGGCTCCAGTCACTCAGCAGCCTGTCAGCACGCCAGCGGCAACAACGCCAGCAGAAACTGCACCTGTCAGCACAGATGCAGCCGCTGCGCCTCAATCCGTAGCGCAGCCAACGGCACAACCCGCAGTAGCCGCTGTTCCGGCGAATCCGTCAGCGAACATTAAGGTTTACGACACCACTACCGCCCCGCTGGATCAGCTGCTTAATCAGGCTCAGCAGGATGGCGCAACGCTGGTTGTCGGCCCGCTGCTGAAAAATGAAGTGGAGTCGCTGACCAAGAGCAACACAAGCCTGAACGTGCTGGCGCTCAATGAGCCTGAAAGCGTGCAGAATCGCGCGAACATTTGCTACTTCGCCCTCTCCCCGGAAGATGAAGCGCGCGATGCGGCGCATCATATTCACGATCAGGGCAAACAGGCGCCGCTGGTATTGATTCCACGCAGCGCCTTTGGCGATCGCGTGGCAAACGCCTTTGCGCAGGAATGGCAAAAAATCGGCGGCGGCGTGGTGCTGGAGCAGAAATTTGGTTCGGTGAATGAACTGCGCGGCAACGTGAACGGCGGCGGCGGTATTGCCCTGACCGGCAGCCCAATCAGTGCCAGCCTGCCGCAGCAGCAAGCGGTGACTATCGGCGGCCTGACGATCCCGGCGCCACCGAGCGATGCGCAGATCTCCAGCGGCGGTAAAGTGGATGCGGCGTATATTGTCGCCACGCCGGACGAAATCGCCTACATCAAACCGATGATCGCCATGCGTAACGGCAGCCAGAGCGGCGCAACGTTATATGCCAGCTCGCGCAGCGCGCAGGGTACCGCAGGCCCGGATTTCCGTCTGGAAATGGACGGCTTACAGTTCAGCGAAATCCCAATGCTGGCAGGCAGCAACCCGGCATTGATGCAGCAGGCGCTTGGCGCGGTACGTAACGATTACTCACTGGCTCGTCTGTACGCAATGGGCGCTGATGCCTGGGCGCTGGCGAATCACTTCTCACAGATGCGTCAGGTGCCAGGCTTCGAGCTGAACGGTAACACGGGCGATCTGACCGCCACTCAGGATTGTGTGATCAACAGGAAGTTGTCATGGCTCAAATACCAGCAGGGACAGATGGTGCCGGCAAACTAAGTCGGAAGCAGACCGGTGACGCGTGGGAACAGGAAGCGCGTCGCTGGCTGGAACGCAAAGGACTGCGCTTTATCGCCGCCAATGTGCGTTCGCGCGGCGGCGAAATCGACCTGATAATGAAAGACGGTGCGGTAACGGTGTTTGTTGAAGTCCGTTATCGCAGCAGCGCGCATTATGGCGGCGCAACCGCCAGTGTGACACGCAGCAAACAAACAAAATTATTACAGACGGCGCGCTTGTGGCTTGCCCGCCACAACGGGAGTTTTGAGACTACGGATTGTCGGTTCGATGTGATAGCCTTCACCGGTAGTCAGATCGAATGGTTAACAAACGCCTTTGGCGAATAGCGTCACTCAAGAATTTAAGGGACATCGTGCTCGACAGAATCAAAGCCTGCTTTACGGAAAGCATTCAGACCCAAATCGCAGCAGCAGAAGCGCTTCCGGACGCTATTTCCCGGGCCGCCATGACGCTGGTGCAGTCCTTACTTAACGGCAACAAAATCCTCTGTTGTGGCAACGGCACGTCAGCCGCCAACGCACAGCATTTTGCTGCCTGCATGATTAACCGTTTTGAAACAGAACGCCCTGGTTTACCTGCCATTGCACTTAATACCGATAATGTGGTCTTAACGGCGATTGCAAACGATCGTCTTCACGATGAAGTGTATGCAAAACAGGTACGTGCGCTGGGTCATGCGGGTGACGTGCTGCTGGCGATATCCACGCGCGGAAACAGCCGCGATATCGTCAAAGCGGTCGAAGCCGCTGTGACGCGCGATATGACTATCGTGGCATTGACGGGCTATGACGGGGGAGAGCTGGCTGGCCTGTTGGGCCCGCAAGATGTGGAAATCCGCATCCCCTCACACCGTGGCGCGCGCATTCAGGAGATGCACATGCTGACGGTTAACTGTTTATGCGATCTGATTGATAACACCCTTTTCCCACACCAGGACGATTAAGGAGTACTCATGAAGGCATTTTCGCCCCTCGCGGTCCTTATTTCCGCGCTGCTGCTTCAGGGATGCGTTGCTGCGGCAGTGGTCGGTACGGCTGCGGTCGGCACTAAGGCCGCCACGGATCCACGCACAGTGGGCACGCAGGTCGATGACAGCACGCTGGAACTGCGCGTTAATAGCGCCCTGAACAAAGATGAACAACTGAAGAAAGAAGCGCGCGTGAACGTTATGGCCTGGCAAGGTAAAGTCCTGCTGACCGGCCAGGCACCGTCTACTGATTTGGCATCGCAGGCCAAGCAGATAGCGATGGGTGTCGACGGCACGACGGAAGTGTTTAACGAAATCCGTCAGGGCCAGCCGATTGGGCTGGGCACCGCGTCTTCAGACACCTGGATTACCACCAAAGTCCGTTCGCAGATGTTGGGCAGCGACCAGGTGAAATCCTCTGCAGTGAAAGTCACAACCGAAAACGGTGAAGTGTTCCTGATGGGGACATTGACCGACCGTGAAGGCAAAGCCGCGGCGGATATCGCCAGCCGCGTCAGCGGCGTGAAACACGTCACTACCGCCTTTACCTTCATCCAGTAAAGACCAAGCCCGGCACCTGCCGGGCCTTTTTATATCAACGCTATCCCGCCGGTTATCACCCCACTCAACACCACCAGTCCACCCGACAGCCACAAGGCTTTAGCCGGGAATGCTTGACGCAGCATGACCAGTGACGGAAGACTGAGTGCAGGCAGCGTAATCAGTAACGCCAGCCCTGGCGCTACGCCCATTCCAGTGAGCATCATGGTCTGAACAATCGGGATTTCCGCCGCCGTCGGAATGACAAACAAACAGCCCGCCACCGCCATCGCAATCACCCAAAACAGCGTGTTGCCGACGATGCCATCCGCATGAGGGAACAGCCAGACCCGGGCCGCACCGAGAATAAGCACTGCAATGATGTACACCGGGATGGTGTTCCAGAACAGCGTCCACAAGGCTTTAACCCAGCGGGAGAAGAACGGTGCGGAATCGGTCTCTGTCGGCATATCAACCGGAACCGACTCGGCGCTGGCCGGCTCTTTCACCCATTTTTGAACCAGCGTTGCGACCATCAGCACCGTCGCTAAACCGGCCACCAGTCGAATCAACGTGAACTGCCACCCGAGCACAAAGCCCATGAACACCAGCGTCGCCGGGTTCAGCAATGGGTTTCCCAGCCAGAAAGCCAGCGCACCGCCCATGGAAACCTGCTGACGGCGCATTCCCGCCGCCACCGGTGCGGCGCAGCAGGTACACATCATTCCGGGAAGAGAAAAGAGCGTGCCGAGCAGCGTGCCGCGAAAACGCGGTTGTCCGAGTGTACGCAACAGCCAGTCGCGCGGGATCAGCACCTGAATCAGCGAGCCGAGCAAGACACCCAGCACCGCGGCTTTCCAGACCGCAAGAAAGTAGACCATCGCGTAATCCAGCGCGGCCTGCCACGGGCTGTCTGCCGCCTGCGCCAGAATCGATTTACCGATGTTGTGCGTATCCGCTGCGGTGAATGCTTTGCCGTAATACGGCTGCCATTTCACATACCAGAGGCCGACGATGACGACGAGGAAAAAAAGTGCAGGCTTCCACCACGCCAGTGGGGAAGATGCCTGTGAGGAAGACTGACCAGCCATACCATGCTCCAGGAAGGACAAACGATGTGACGCAGGATGTTACGCCTGGCCCGCCGCCATTTCACGTAATTTTGCTGAGGTGATGATGTTCACCCCCTGTTTTGCGGGTGAGAACGCATCTATCAGCATGGCTTTGGCGACGTCGCGTGCGTCGATGGATTTCCAGTTTCCGGGCAAAAACGCAAACAGCGGCGCCATCAGCGATTCATTCAGGCGTCGATTTTCCCTGTCGCCCAGCAGCATTGACGGACGCGCAATGGTGAGATGCGACCAGTTCTGCGCGATCAACGCCTCTTCCATTTCGCCCTTCACGCGATTGTAGAAAAACGGCGACCGGGCGTTTGCGCCGATTGCGCTGACCACCAGCATGTGGCGTGCGCCCAGCCGCTGGCCGGTGAGCGCGGTATCGACCACCAGCGTGTAATCAGCATGCACGAACGCCTCTTTGCTGCCAGCTTCACGCCTGGTGGTGCCGAGGCAGCAAAACACGATATCTACCGGGGAAGTGACCGTTGCCAGCGCATCCGTGAGTTGCGGATCGTGAGGGTTAATCACACCGTCGGGCACCTCTTGCAACGGGCGGCGGGTGGCGGCGGTAATCTGCGTGATGCGCGGCTCCAGCGTCATCATCCGCAGTAAGTGCCCACCAACCAAACCAGTCGCACCCGTAATCAATACGTGACTCATAGGAACCCCTTTGCAGATTTATCCGTATGGTGAATGTCGGTGTATGAACCAGACTTAATATTCTGAGTCATTATCGACCATTACTGGAGAATTTACGTCTCTGAAACCAAAACAACGGAGGAAACATGAGCAAGAAAATTGCAGTCCTGATTACCGACGAGTTTGAAGATTCAGAGTTTGCCTCGCCTGCCGCAGAGTTCAAAAAAGCGGGCCATCAGGTTATCACCATCGAAAAACAGGCCGGTAAAACGGTCAAAGGTAAGAAAGGCGAAACCAGCGTCACCATTGATAAATCCATCGATGAATCGCGTCCCGCTGACTTCGATGCCCTGCTGCTTCCCGGCGGCTATTCGCCTGACCAGCTGCGCGGTGACGAGCGTTTTGTCACCTTCACCCGCGACTTTATTAACAGCGGCAAACCGGTCTTTGCCATCTGCCACGGCCCGCAGCTTTTAATCAGCGCGGATGTCATTCGTGGGCGTAAATTGACCGCCGTAAAACCGATTGTGGTGGACGTTAAAAACGCGGGCGGTGATTTTTACGATCAGGAAGTGGTTGTGGATAAAGATCAGCTGGTAACCAGTCGGACACCGGATGATCTTCCGGCGTTTAACCGCGAAGCGTTACGCCTGCTCGGCGTCTGACCCGCGTAACCAGTTCAGTTTCTTACCAAATCCCAGGGTGTTGTCCGTGAATTTCAGTTCATCAAGACGAATTTCCCACACCGGGGCGGGCATCATTTTGGCGACGGGAAAACGGCGGTTATAGCGCTGACGAGCATTTTCGCTTTCCTCTCCGGAAAGCAGACGGATTTCACCGCGAAACTGCACGCCACGAATTAACGCCACCATTTTGGGCTGGCCATTGACGGTGCCTGCAACGGGTGCGCAATGGCCGCTCATTTGCGCGTGGCGGGTGGTTTCTTCGCTAAGAAGGTAGAAAGCGACCTTTTCACTGTCGTAGAGATAAAATGCACAAGCAGCCCACAACTCGCCGTCCTTCGCTACGCTCCAGCTGACAACATGCTGTTTTTCCAGCCATCGACTGATAGCGGCCAGTGACTCCATTTTTGCTCTCCCGCGTGCTATGGTGCGCTCACCTTAACACAGGAGCAGGAACGTGTGCTGGTTTGTCTATTTGATTCGAAGCCCTGATAACCGTCTCTATACAGGCATTACAACCGACGTTGAACGCCGTCTGGCGCAGCATCAGAGCGGTAAGGGTGCGAAAGCATTACGGGGAAAGGGAGAACTGGCGATCGCCTTCTCCAGAGAGGTTGGTGACCACTCACTTGCATTACGCGTGGAATATCAGATTAAACAGCTGACGAAGCGCCACAAAGAGCGCCTCGTCGCCGGGGATGCCTCGTTTGAAGCGCTGCTGGAGCGCCTCAGAGACGATTAAAGTGGTCGCAGTATTCTACCTGGCCGTGCACGCCGTTCAGCGCGTCATCCGCCAGCGGGCGCAGTTGGAACGCAGCTTCAGTACCCGGCCAACGGCAGCGTAAATCATAACGGGCCGCCGGTTGAAAGCCCAGTTTACCGTACAGTGCCGGGTCGCCAAGCGTGACAACGGCGGCATAGCCGAACTCGTTCAGTGAATCGAGCCCTTCGTAGACCAGCTGGCGGCCAATGCCCTGCCCCTGATATGCTTTATCAACGGCCAGCGGCGCCAGTCCGACCCACTGCAACTCTTCGCCTTCGATGCTTACCGGACTGAAGGCAACATAGCCGACAACCCGTCCTTCGTCATCCGTGGCGACCAGACCCAATGTAATCAGGCCATCTTCCCGCAGGGATTGCACCAATTCAGCTTCACCGTCGCTCTCAAACGAACGGCGCAGCAGGGCATCAATGCCCGGTGCGTCTATCCCAATTTCCACTCGAATCAGCATGGCTCACCTACCGATGTGTGTCTGGTTTGTGACGGGTTCTGCTGCCCCGCCTCAACAAAGTCCGCCAGTTGCAGCAGCATGATACGCAGTGCCTTTGGCATCTGCTCAAGCTCAATGGCGTCCATCAGGTTTTTGACGTACAGCCCTAATTCCGTGTCACCCTCAATCACTAAGCGGCGCTGGAAAAAGAGCGTATCCGGATCCTGCTTGCGTGCCGCAATCATCAGCAAATCGCTGGCGTCTGCGCTGAAGCTCACATCGGCATCTGCGGAATCGCTGACAATCAGGCGGTCATTTTCTACGGAGGTGAACCAGCGCAGGCCAATATCGCGCACATCAATGCTTAACCAACGGCCTTCCAGAAAATCCAGTTCGCCTTCCGCTAACGCCTGGCGGAACTGCCAGCTTAGCACCTGTTCCAGTACCTGACGTTTTAAGGCGAACGGGGTGACTTTCACCGGGACGCTCATCAGAGTCGGGCCCATCTGTACCAGGCGTGAACGCAGTTTATCCAACACGAGCTTTACTCCCTCAATGCAACAGTCCGGTTATTCTGCCACAACCGCGAAACAACATAGCGGCGTAAATCAACAATTCTGTAAGAGGCTATGCCGCATTATTGGCAGCATCATTCCGCTTTTAACTGCCTCAAATCAAAAATAGTCGACGATGGGTTAACTAAAATCCCAGTTCGTTAACAATCGCGGCCCTGCGGGTCGCTGCCTCAGGAAATATTATGGAGCTGCTCTGCCCTGCCGGAAACCTCCCGGCGCTTAAGGCGGCCATCGAAAACGGTGCCGACGCGGTATACATCGGACTGAAAGATGACACCAACGCCCGTCATTTTGCCGGCCTTAACTTTACCGAAAAAAAACTGCAGGAAGCGGTCAGCTTTGTACATCAGCACCGCCGGAAGCTACATATCGCCATCAATACTTTTGCGCATCCAGACGGTTATGTTCGCTGGCAGCGCGCGGTGGATATGGCCGCACAGCTCGGTGCCGATGCGCTGATCCTCGCGGATATCGCGATGCTGGAGTACGCCGCCGAGCGCTATCCGCACATTGAGCGTCACGTTTCCGTGCAGGCTTCTGCGACCAATGAAGAGGCGATTCGCTTCTATCATCGTAACTTTGACGTCGCCCGCGTGGTGCTGCCCCGCGTGTTATCTATCCATCAGGTTAAGCAACTGGCGCGCACCACGCCAGTTCCGCTGGAAGTATTTGCCTTTGGCAGCCTGTGTATTATGGCTGAAGGCCGTTGTTTTCTCTCCTCCTGGTTAACGGGGGAGTCACCGAATACTGTGGGTGCGTGTTCTCCGGCGAAGTACGTGCGCTGGCAGCAAACACCGCAGGGGCTGGAGTCTCGCCTCAACGATGTACTGATTGACCGTTATCAGGACGGTGAAAATGCCGGTTATCCGACGCTGTGCAAAGGTCGGTACATGGTCGACGGGCAACGCTTTCACGTGCTCGAAGAGCCGACCAGCCTCAATACGCTGGAACTACTGCCGGAACTGCTCGCGGCAAATATTGCGTCGGTGAAAATCGAAGGCCGCCAGCGCAGCCCGGCGTATGTCAGCCAGGTGGCGAAGGTGTGGCGTCAGGCCATTGACCGCTGCATGGCCGACCCGCAAAACTTTGTGCCGCAATCCGCCTGGATGGACACGCTCGGCGCGATGTCCGAAGGCACCCAGACCACGCTTGGTGCATATCACCGTAAATGGCAGTAAGGAACGTGATGAAATATTCATTAGGGCCAGTGCTCTATTATTGGTCAAAAGAGACACTGGAAGACTTTTACCAGCAGGCAGCCCACAGCAGTGCCGATACCATTTATCTCGGTGAAGCAGTGTGCAGCAAACGTCGCGCTACCAAAGTGGGCGACTGGCTGGATATGGCGAAAAGCCTGGCGGGCGCCGGCAAACAGGTCGTGCTGTCGACGCTGGCGCTGGTTCAGGCCTCTTCCGAACTCAATGAGCTGAAACGCTACGTTGATAATGGGGATTTCTTGATTGAGGCCAGCGACCTTGGCGTGGTGAACCTGTGTGCCGATCGTAATCTGCCGTTCGTCGCTGGACACGCCCTGAACTGCTATAACGCCGTGACCCTACGCCTGTTGCAAAAACAGGGCATGATGCGCTGGTGTATGCCAGTCGAGCTTTCCCGTGACTGGCTGGTGAACATGCTCAAACAGTGCGAAGAACTGGGCA
The DNA here is from genome assembly GCF_024764775.1 of Scandinavium manionii. Lineage (NCBI taxonomy): Bacteria > Pseudomonadati > Pseudomonadota > Gammaproteobacteria > Enterobacterales > Enterobacteriaceae > Scandinavium > Scandinavium manionii. Next base: position 281,430 of record NZ_JALIGC010000036.1, read on the forward strand.
TTCGCAATAAGTTTGAAGTGGAAGTTTTGAGCTACGGCCACCTGCCACTGGCGTACTCCGCCCGCTGCTTTACCGCCCGCTCGGAAGACAAGCCGAAGGACGAGTGCGAAACCTGCTGCATCAAATACCCTAACGGGCGCGATATGCTGTCACAGGAAAATCAGCAGGTGTTTGTGCTGAACGGCATTCAGACCATGAGTGGCTACGTTTACAACCTCGGCAATGAGCTGAAATCGATGGACGGCCTGGTGGATATGGTTCGCTTGTCACCGATGGACACCGATACCTTCGCGATGATTGATGCCTTCCGCGCCAATGAAAACGGTGCCGCTCCGCTCGCGCTAGAAGCGCACAGCGACTGTAACGGCTACTGGAAACGTCTGGCTGGACTCGAACTGCAGGCATAAAAAAAGCTCACTTTGTTAACGACGGTTATCGGTTTGTAATGCAGTATTAAAGATGCAGCTTTTCTGGCCGGCGCAATTCTCCTGCGCGAGGCTGGAAGAAGACCTTCAATCTGATGACAATGCTGTAGCAAAGTGAGCCGTTATGACTGACAAAAATTGTGCATTCTCGGTGCTGGATCTGGCGCCGATCCCTCAGGGTTCTTCAGCGAAAGAAGCCTTTTCCCATTCGCTCGACCTCGCCCGCCTCGCGGAAAAGCGCGGTTACCACCGTTACTGGCTGGCAGAACACCACAACATGAGTGGGATAGCCAGCGCCGCGACCTCGGTGCTGATTGGCTATCTGGCCGCTAACACCTCGACACTTCATCTCGGGTCTGGCGGGGTGATGTTGCCCAACCACTCTCCATTAGTCATTGCCGAACAGTTCGGCACCCTGAACACGCTTTATCCAGGCCGTATCGATTTGGGGCTGGGGCGTGCGCCAGGTAGCGATCAACCGACGATGCGCGCCCTGCGCCGTCATATGGGCGGTGATATTGATAATTTCCCGCGCGATGTCGCCGAACTGGTTGACTGGTTTGACGCGCGTGACCCTAATCCGCAAGTGCGTCCGGTACCGGGCTACGGTGAAAAAATTCCGGTGTGGCTGTTGGGCTCAAGCCTGTACAGCGCCCAGCTTGCTGCACAGCTGGGACTGCCGTTCGCCTTCGCCTCGCACTTCGCGCCCGATATGCTATTCCAGGCATTGCAGCTCTATCGTACTCAGTTCAAACCGTCAGCGCGTCTGGAAAAACCGTATGCGATGGTCTGCATCAATATCATTGCGGCCGACAGCAACCGGGATGCGGAATTCCTGTTCACGACCATGCAGCAGGCGTTTGTGAAACTGCGTAGGGGCGAAACCGGGCAACTGCCGCCGCCGATTCAGAACATGGATAACTTCTGGAGCCCGGGCGAGAAGTACGGCGTCGATCAGGCGCTCGGTATGTCTTTGGTGGGGGATAAAACGAAAGTTCGCCATGGGCTGGAATCGGTGCTGCGTGAAACGCAGGCTGACGAAATCATGGTCAACGGACAGATTTTCGATCACCAGGCGCGTTTGCACTCGTTCGATTTGGCGATGCAGGTAAAAGAGGAGTTGTTGGGATAATTTTTGTTTGTTGCCCGGCGGCACTGCGTTTGCCAGGCCTACAGATTTATTGCCACACAGGCCCGGCAAGCATTGCGCTGCCGGGCACTAACGATTATTGATACACCGGCAACAGATTGAAGCTCGACAGGAAATGCACCACCGCATTACCCACGCCGAAGACCAGAATCAGGGCAATCATCGGCTTACCGCCCCATACGCGGAACTGCGGGCTGCCAAAGCGCTTGCGTGATTTACGTGCCAGCAGCGCAGGCACAATCGCCGCCCAGATGGTCGCCGCCAGACCGGCATACCCAATCGCATACAGAAACCCGTTCGGCCACAGCAGGCCACCAATCACCGGTGGAACAAAGGTCAGCAACGCGGTTTTAAAACGTCCGAGCGGCGCATCGTCAAACTTGAACAGATCCGCCAGGTAGTCGAAGAGGCCCAGCGTCACGCCGAGGAATGAACTCGCGACGGCGAAGTTTGAGAACACAACCAGTAACAGATCCAGACTGCGGCTGTTCAGCACGCCGCTCAGCGCCTGCACCAGCACATCAATGTTACCGCCCTTCTGCGCAATGCCGATAAATTCCGGACGCGGGATATTCCCCATCGTCCCCAGCAGCCACACCACATACAGGCCCAACGCCAGCAGCGTGCCATACACCAGGCACTTCACGATGGTCTTAGGATCTTTACCGTAATACTTCATCAGGCTTGGCACATTACCGTGATAGCCGAACGACGCCAGACAGAACGGCAGCGTCATCAACAGATACGGCAGATAGGTCGCGTGCTGTTCCGCCACGTTAAACAGCGTTGGGGACTCGACGTGGCCTAGCAGGCTGCCAAAGGTCAGGAAAAAGGTGATCACTTTCGCGCCGAGGACAATCGCCGTCATTCGGCTGACGGCTTTGGTACTGAGCCATACCACAAACGCGACCAGAAGCGCGAAGCCCAATCCGGCCAGACGCGGCGGTACATTCAACGACATTTCACTAAACGTGTGGTGCAGAATCGAGCCGCTCGCCGAGATGTAGGCGTAGGTCAGAATGTAGAGCACAAACGCAATCGATAGCCCGTTGATGATGTTCCAGCGCTTGCCGAGCAAGTCTTTGGTGATGGTGTCGAAGCTCGAGCCAATGCGATAGTTGAGGTTGGCCTCAAGGATCATCAGCCCGGAATGCAGCATGCAGAACCAGGTGAACACCAATGCCGCCAGCGACCAGAAGAACCACGCTCCGGACATGACCACCGGCAGCGAGAACATCCCTGCGCCAATAATCGTTCCGCCGATAATCACTACTCCGCCAATCAATGACGGCCGGGTTGCTGTGGTGGTCAATGTCGCCATAGCGCCTGCTCTCCAGAAGAAAATAATCTAATTAGGTTTTATGCGCAGCACTGTACCAGTACACGAGTACAATTGAAATAAAAAAAGCCCCGATAATAAATACCGGGGCTGTATCGTTTACTTTACGTCAGTAAACGCAGTTTTTTATCTGGCAATTACGCTTCGGTAGGACGACGACGCACTGGCGCATCATCACGACGTGGCGCACGGCCACCTTCGCGACGCTCACCGCTGAAACGGCCTGCACCACCTTCACGACGTTCACCGCTGAAGCGACGACCTTCACCACCGCGACCGCCTTCACGACGCTCGCCGAAACCGCCACGACCACCAGCAGGACCACCACGACGCTCACCACCACCGGTGTGCGGCACTGCATCACCGACCAGCTGCATGTTCATCGGCTTGTTCAGGATGCGGGTGCGAGTAAAGTGCTGAAGAACTTCACCCGGCATACCTTTCGGCAGCTCGATAGTAGAGTGGGTACCGAACAGCTTGATGTTACCAATGTAACGGCTGCTGATGTCGCCTTCGTTAGCGATAGCGCCAACAATGTGACGAACTTCAACGCCGTCATCGCGACCCACTTCAATGCGGTACAGCTGCATATCACCAACGTCACGACGTTCGCGACGTGGACGGTCTTCACCGCTACGCTCTGGACGGTCGCCACGTGGGCCACGGTCATTACGATCGCCGCGCGGAGCACGGTCATTACGGTCGAAACGCTCGTCACGATCGCGGAACTCACGCTTAGGACGCATCGGTGCATCTGGTGGCAGGATCAGAGGACGTTCGCCCTGAGCCATTTTCAGCAGTGCTGCGGCCAGCGTTTCCATATCCAGCTCTTCTTCAGCAGAAGGCTGAATTTTTGCCAGCAGACCGCGGTAGATATCCAGATCGCTGCTTTCCAGCTGCTGCTGAATTTTAGCGGAGAACTTAGCCAGACGACGCTCACTCAGCAGTTCACGGGTCGGCAGTTCAACTTCTGGAATAGTCAGCTTCATGGTGCGTTCGATGTTACGCAGCAGACGACGCTCACGGTTCTCAACGAACAGCAGTGCACGGCCAGCACGACCTGCACGACCGGTACGGCCGATACGGTGGACGTAAGACTCGGAGTCCATTGGGATGTCGTAGTTAACAACCAGGCTGATACGCTCAACATCCAGACCACGGGCCGCAACGTCGGTCGCGATCAGGATGTCCAGACGACCATCTTTCAGACGATCCAGAGTCTGCTCACGCAGGGACTGGTTCATGTCACCGTTCAGCGCGGCGCTGTTATAGCCACTCTGTTCCAGCGCTTCAGCCACTTCCAGGGTCGCATTTTTGGTACGTACGAAGATAATCGCCGCATCAAAATCTTCTGCTTCCAGGAAACGCACCAGCGCTTCGTTCTTACGCATGCCCCAGACAGTCCAGTAGCTCTGGCTGATGTCAGGACGGGTCGTTACGCTAGACTGAATGCGTACTTCCTGCGGTTCTTTCATGAAGCGACGGGTAATACGACGAATCGCTTCTGGCATGGTTGCAGAGAACAGAGCGGTCTGATGACCTTCTGGGATCTGAGCCATAATGGTTTCAACGTCTTCGATGAAGCCCATACGCAGCATTTCATCAGCTTCATCGAGGACCAGACCTTTCAGGCTGGACAGGTTCAGCGTGCCACGTTTTAAGTGATCGAGCAGACGACCTGGGGTACCGACAACAATTTGTGGTCCCTGACGCAGGGCGCGCAGCTGTACGTCATAACGCTGGCCACCGTAAAGGGCCACAACGTTTACGCCGTGCATATGTTTAGAGAAATCCGTCATGGCTTCAGCAACCTGAACCGCCAGTTCGCGGGTCGGTGCCAGCACCAGAATTTGTGGTGCTTTCAGCTCTGGATCAAGGTTGTGCAGCAGCGGTAAAGAGAACGCTGCAGTTTTGCCGCTACCCGTCTGGGCCATACCCAGTACATCGCGGCCACCCAGCAGATGTGGAATACACTCTGCCTGGATTGGAGATGGTTTTTCGTAGCCCAGATCGTTCAAGGCTTTAATGATGGAGTCGTTAAGACCCAGATCGGAAAAAGTAGTTTCGATAGTAGTAGTCTCGATGGTATCAGTCATGTAGTACACGTGCCTCGTAGATGGCGGCCAGTCTACATAACTCATCGTGAAATTGACCTGCAATTTTCATTGAAAAGTGTGAACCGGCTCAAATTTGGGTAATTAACGAACAATAAAGCCCTCACCCGTGAAGATGATGGCAATCAAAAAAGAATATGGTCTGATTTGTATGTTCGTCAGCTATTGCTGGTCCGATTCTGCCAGGTCATCTTGCTCCTGGCCCAAGAGCGCTAATTCCAACAATGCGTATCGGTGCTCAACAAAGTTATGAACGTTGTTAGCGACCGCCAGTTTGAACAGTGCCGTAGCGCTGTCCTTGTCCCCCAGACTTAGGTAGTACTTACCTAAATAGAAGTTTGTTTCACTGAGATGTTCAGCGAGCGAGGTGTTATCCGTTGCGTCCGTCTTCAGGCGATCCATCAGCGTTGCTTCGCTAATGTCACCGAGATAGAACTCGACAATGTTCCATCCCCATTGCTCTTTGTCCGATTTTTCATAGCGCTGCTTGAGTGCTACGACAGCCTGCTTCTCATCGAGCTTCCGCTCAACGATGTATAGCCACAGACTACGGAAAGGATCATTGGGATCGTCTTGATAAAACGCCAGCAGATCATCTTGCGCTAACTTAGCACGACCACCGTAATAAAGCGCGATGCCGCGGTTCAGATATGCGTAATTGTAAGTTGGATCAAGCTCAAGTACAGAATCAAACGCTTCATAGGCAGCATCAAAATTGCCTGCCTGCGTTAAATAAATGCCTAAGTAATTGAATACTTCAGGCATATCGGGTCTGATTGCCAGCGCTTGCGAGAAATCGTTACGCGCTAATGCCCTCAAACCGAGACTATCATACAACACTCCGCGCTCATATAAAAGCTGTGCGCGTTCATCATCGGATAAAGCCCGACTGGCAAGAATTTGTTCCATACGTGCCAGAATCACTTCTTGCTGCAATGTCGGTTGCAATGGCACCGCCAGGACTTCACTCTTACGCCAGGCAGAGGAGTTGCTGCATCCTGCCAGCGTGAGTGCTGTCGCAACGAAACACCAGCGCAAAAAAGGCTTCATTTCCCACTCCCGAAGACAACAATTGGATGAACGTCCTGTTCCCCGGCTGCTAACAAGCGTCCTGCCCGGAATGCGCCCTCCGCAAAGGCGGAGGGCTAATAAGCAACCTTACTCGCCCTGTTCCGCTGCCGGAGCTTCCGGCGCGGCCGCAGGCTGAGTTTGCTCAGTCGCTTCTTTAATGCTCAGACGGACACGGCCCTGGCGATCAACTTCCAGAACCTTAACCGGTACTTCCTGACCCATCTGCAGATAGTCAGTCACTTTCTCTACACGCTTGTCAGCGATCTGAGAAATGTGTACCAGGCCTTCTTTACCGCCACCGATAGCCACGAAGGCACCGAAGTCTACGATACGGGTAACTTTACCGTTGTAGATGCGGCCCACTTCGATTTCAGCGGTGATCTCTTCGATACGGCGAATAGCGTACTGCGCTTTGTCACCGTCGGTCGCTGCGATCTTCACAGTACCGTCATCTTCGATTTCGATGGTGGTGCCGGTTTCTTCAGTCAGCGCACGGATAACAGAGCCGCCTTTACCGATAACGTCTTTGATCTTGTCCGGGCTGATCTTGATGGTGTGAATACGCGGTGCGAATTCGGAGATGTCGCCACGCGGTGCGTTGATCGCCTGTTCCATCACGCCCAGGATGTGCAGACGCGCACCTTTGGCCTGATTCAGAGCAACCTGCATGATCTCTTTGGTGATACCTTCAATTTTGATATCCATCTGCAGAGCAGAGATACCTTCGCGGGAACCCGCAACTTTGAAGTCCATATCGCCCAGGTGATCTTCGTCGCCGAGGATGTCGGACAGAACCACGAAGTTCTCGCCTTCTTTCACCAGACCCATCGCGATACCTGCTACTGCAGATTTAATCGGTACGCCTGCATCCATCAGTGCCAGGGAAGCACCACACACGGAAGCCATGGACGAAGAACCGTTAGATTCGGTGATTTCAGAAACCACACGAACGGTGTACGGGAATTCGTCGGTGGTAGGCATAACTGCCAGCACGCCACGCTTCGCCAGACGGCCGTGACCAATTTCACGACGCTTCGGTGAGCCAACCATACCGGTTTCGCCCACAGAGTACGGAGGGAAGTTGTAGTGGAACAGGAAGCTGTCAGTGCGATCGCCCATCAGTTCGTCGATGTTCTGTGCGTCACGTGCGGTACCCAGAGTTGCAGTAACCAGCGCCTGAGTTTCACCACGGGTGAACAGTGCAGAACCGTGAGTACGCGGCAATACGCCAGTACGCACATCCAGGCCACGGATCATATCTTTCTCACGACCATCGATACGCGGTTCGCCAGCCAGTACGCGGCTACGTACTGCAGTTTTCTCGATACCGTGCAGGATGTCGCCCAGTTCATTAGCGTCCAGCGTTTCGTCTTCAGCAACCAGGGTCGCGATCACTTCAGATTTGATAGCATCAATCTGAGTGTAACGTTCCTGCTTGTCGGTAATGCGGTATGCATCGCTCAGACGAGACTGTGCCAGACCGGCAACGCGCGCATGCAGCGCTTCGTCGATGACTTCTGGCTGCCAATCCCAACGTGGTTTACCGGCTTCTTTCACCAGGTCGTTGATATTCTGGATAACGATCTGCTGCTGTTCGTGGCCGAACACCACGGCGCCCAGCATCTGGTCTTCGCTCAGCAGTTCAGCTTCAGATTCAACCATCAGTACAGCGGCTTCGGTACCGGCAACAACCAGGTCCAGTTTGCTGGTTTTCAGCTCTTCCTGGGTTGGGTTCAGTACGTACTGGTCGTTGATGTAACCCACGCGCGCAGAACCGATTGGGCCATTGAACGGAAGACCGGACAGGGACAGGGCTGCGGAAGCACCAATCATTGCCACGATATCAGGGTTAACCTGCGGGTTTACGGACACAACGGTCGCGATAACCTGAACTTCGTTGATGAATCCTTCCGGGAACAGCGGGCGAACCGGGCGGTCAATCAGACGCGCAATCAGGGTTTCACCTTCGCTTGGACGGCCTTCACGACGGAAGAAGCCACCAGGAATTTTACCAGCAGCGTAAGTACGCTCCTGATAGTTAACAGTCAGCGGGAAGAAGTCCTGGCCTGGTTTAGTTTTTTTCTGACCCACAACGGTAACGAATACCGCGGTGTCATCCATGCTAACCATAACGGCAGCAGTCGCCTGACGCGCCATCATGCCGGTTTCCAGGGTGACCGTGTGCTGGCCATACTGGAATTTACGAACGATCGGATTCAGCAAAATTTTATCCTTTCAAGATGAGTAACGGGACACCATTGGATGTGCCGTTTAAAGACTCGATCCTCTTGCATCCTCGCGACTAATGACAATCCTAACCAACGGTTAAGTCTCTCATTAGCCGCGCGAAACGCTGCAATGAAGATCATTTGTTTCAGCAATACAAACAATACATGAGTTTCATGTTAATTGCTGCCATCTGGTTGAAAAAAGGGGCCATAAAGGCCCCTCTTTCTGAAACTCGCCAGAACTAGCGACGCAGACCCAGACGCTCAATCAGCGCGGTGTAGCGTGCTACATCTTTACGTTTCAGGTAGTCGAGCAGTTTACGACGCTGAGAAACCATACGCAGCAGACCACGACGGCTGTGGTGATCTTTTTTGTGCTCAGAGAAGTGACCCTGCAGGTGGTTGATCTGTGCAGTCAGCAGAGCAACCTGAACTTCGGTGCAGCCGCTGTCGTTAGAACCACGACCAAACTCGGAAACGATTTTTGCTTTAGCTTCAACGCTTAGAGACATTTTAAACTCCAGAATTAAAAAGTAAAAAGGGTGCCGATCTCTAATTCAGCGACCCCAGGATTAACGTCTTCACGCAGGCGAACCTTAATTCAGACGTTAAGCGGCAATATTCTACCCGTAGCGACATGTTATCGCAAGACAGGCGATTATTGCGGATACTCGACGACCAGACGACGCGGCGCGACACGGCCTTCATCATCAATCTCGCCCATACCGATGAATTTGCCGTCTTCGCCTTCCGTCACGCGCACCAGACCGTGGACTTGCACGTCAGCCGTACGAACCGGATTGCCATTTTTAAAGTACACAGAGGACGTCAGGGGCAAATTCACAACCGGGAAATCTTCAGCCGGGCTGTCCATTGGCATCAACAGTGGATCCAGCAGTTGCGCCGCAGGAATATCCTGCTCTTCAGCCTGCGCAACCAGCGCCTGCAAATGCTCCAGCGTCACCATCCTGTCGACCGGGTAACGGCTAACGGCCAGACGACGCAGCATCGTAACGTGCGCCCCGCAGCCGAGCTTTTCGCCCAGATCATCAATGATGGTGCGGATATAGGTGCCTTTCGAACAGTGGATTTCCAGCTCCAGCTCATCCCCTTCGTGGCGAATAAACAGCAGTTCATACACCGTTATCGGGCGCGCTTCACGCGGGACTTCAATACCCTGGCGAGCGTATTCGTACAGCTTTTTGCCCTGGTATTTTAATGCAGAGTACATCGACGGCACCTGCATTGTGTCTCCACGGAAACTTTCCAGTGCGCTGGCAAGCTCGGTGGCGCTGAACGTCATCGGACGCTCTTCAACAACCAGGCCATCGGCATCTGACGTATCAGTACGCTGCCCCAGCTTCGCGATCACGCGGTAGCGTTTGTCGGAGTCGAGCAGGTACTGAGAAAACTTGGTGGCTTCACCAAGACATACCGGCAGCATACCGGTCGCCAGCGGATCCAGAGCGCCTGTGTGCCCTGCGCGGTTTGCGTTATAAAGTCGCTTCACCTTTTGCAGAACGTCATTGCTGGACGCGCCTTCCGGTTTATCCAGCAGCAGTACGCCATGAATGTCACGACCACGACGACGAGGACGACTCATCAGTCCTCCTTGTTGTCATCCGGGTTCACACGACGTTCTTCGTCATGCTTTACCACGTTGGTCACGAGGTTGGACATACGCATACCTTCGACCAGCGAGTTATCGTAGAAGAAGGTCAGTTCCGGCACGATACGCAGACGCATGGCTTTACCCAGCAGCGTACGGATGAAACCAGACGCGTCCTGTAACGCACGGATGCCCGCTTTCACAGCGGCTTCATCTTTGTCGTTCAGGAAGGTGACGAACACTTTGGCATAAGCCAGGTCACGGGAGACTTCAACACCGGATACGGTAGTCATCAGGCCCAGACGTGGATCTTTAATTTCGCGCTGCAGGATGATAGCAATTTCTTTCTGCATCTCCTGGGATACGCGCTGTGGGCGACCAAATTCTTTCGCCATAATAAATTCTCCAGATAAAAGACAAAAAAGGGGCCAAAGCCCCTTTTTAGAATTATTGCCGGGTGGCGCTTCGCTAACCCGGCCTACAAGATCGTCAAATCCACTAAGAATTTTGGGTTGCGACAAGGCGGCAAGCTTGTGAATCCCCGGGAGCATAGATAACTATGTGACCGGGGTGAACACGTGCAGCCAACGCAGTCGCGGCCCAAAAGGCGACGTGGATTAATCGATGCTGCGCTGAATCTCGATGATCTCGAACACTTCGATCATATCGCCGACGCGTACGTCGTTGTAGTTCTTAACGCCGATACCACATTCCATGCCGTTACGGACTTCATTGGCATCATCTTTGAAGCGGCGCAGGGATTCCAGCTCGCCTTCATAGATAACCACGTTGTCACGCAGGACGCGGATTGGGTTGTGACGCTTGACCACACCTTCGGTAACCATACAACCTGCGATGGCACCAAATTTCGGCGATTTGAACACGTCGCGAACTTCAGCCAGGCCGAGGATCTGCTGTTTCAGTTCTGGAGACAGCTTACCGCTCATTGCCGCTTTCACTTCGTCGATCAGATGATAGATGACGGAGTAGTAACGCAGATCCAGGCTTTCGGATTCAATAACACGGCGCGCAGAAGCGTCAGCACGTACGTTGAAGCCAACCAGAATTGCGTTGGACGCAGCAGCCAGGGTTGCGTCGGTTTCGGTGATACCACCTACGCCAGAACCGATGATTCTCACCTTCACTTCATCGGTAGAGAGTTTCAGCAGAGAGTCGGAGATTGCCTCTACAGAACCCTGTACGTCCGCCTTCAGAACGACGTTCACTTCGTGAACTTCGCCTTCGGTCATGTTGGCAAACATGTTTTCCAGCTTGGATTTCTGCTGACGAGCCAGTTTAACTTCACGGAATTTACCCTGACGATACAACGCAACTTCACGCGCTTTCTTCTCGTCACGAACAACCGTTACTTCGTCACCGGCAGCCGGTACACCAGACAGGCCGAGGATCTCAACCGGAATGGACGGACCTGCTTCCACAACTTCCTGACCCAGTTCGTTACGCATCGCACGAACACGACCGTATTCGAAGCCACACAGAACGATGTCACCTTTGTTCAGAGTACCTTCACGAACCAGAACGGTAGCAACCGGACCACGACCTTTATCCAGGAAGGATTCGATGACTGCACCGCTTGCCATACCGTTACGAACCGCTTTCAGTTCGAGAACTTCAGCCTGCAGCAGGATAGCGTTGAGCAGGTCGTCGATACCGGTACCTGCTTTCGCAGAAACGTGTATGAACTGGCTCTCGCCGCCCCACTCTTCCGGCATGATGCCGTACTGGGACAGTTCCTGCTTAACGCGATCCGGATCGGCTTCCAGCTTATCGATTTTGTTCACCGCTACCACTACCGGCACCTGCGCCGCTTTCGCGTGCTGGATTGCTTCGATAGTCTGTGGCATCACGCCATCGTCTGCGGCAACAACCAGAACCACGATATCCGTCGCCTGCGCACCACGAGCACGCATGGAGGTAAACGCGGCGTGGCCCGGGGTATCCAGGAAGGTGATCATGCCGTTGTCAGTTTCTACGTGGTAAGCACCGATATGCTGGGTAATACCACCCGCTTCGCCGGAGGCTACTTTAGTAGAGCGAATGTAGTCGAGCAGAGACGTTTTACCGTGGTCAACGTGACCCATGATGGTCACAACAGGTGCACGCGGTTCAGCCGCTGCGCCAGTGTCACGGTCGCTCATTACGGCTTCTTCCAGCTCGTTTTCACGACGCAGGATAACTTTGTGGCCCATCTCTTCGGCAACCAGCTGTGCGGTTTCCTGGTCGATGACCTGGTTGATGGTCGCCATTGCGCCCAGCTTCATCATTGCTTTGATGACCTGAGAGCCTTTAACAGCCATTTTGTTTGCCAGATCGCCAACGGTGATGGTTTCACCGATGATAACGTCACGGTTAACGGCCTGAGCTGGCTTCTGGAAGCCCTGCTGCAGAGCGGAACCTTTACGCTTGCCGCCTTTACCACCACGAACAGAAGCGCGGGCTTCTTCACGATCGGCTTTGGATTCAGCATGCTTGTTGGCTTTCTTAGGACGAGGCGCTTTAGCAGTACGGGTACGGCTACGGCCGCCTTCGCTTTCACGATCGTTTTCATCTTCAGCCTGGCGCGCATGCTGAGAGGTGGTCACGTGATAATCGCTGTTGTCTTCAGTCGGCTCAGCCGCTGTATTAACACCGTTTTTCTCGTTTTCAGCGGCCATGCGGCGTGCTTCATCCGCAACGCGACGCGCTTCTTCTTCAAGCTTACGGCGCGCTTCTTCTTCCGATTTACGCTTCAGCTCTGCAGCTTCAGCTTCACGGCGGGCTTTTTCAGCCTGGGCGGTTTTTGTCATATCGTCGGTCTGTTGATTGCTCACTTTGTCTTTTTCCGCAACTTCACGTTTCGCTTTATCAGCGGATTCACGTTTAGCTTGTTCTGCGGCCTCACGTTCAGCTTTTGCCTGTGCCTCACGCTTGGCTGCTTCTTCAGCCTCACGGCGGGCTTGTTCTTCCGCTTCACGCTTCGCTTCTTCTTCAGCCAGACGGTCGGCTTCCTGCGGGTCACGTTTTACAAAGGTACGCGTTTTGCGGACTTCAATCTGCACCGATTTGCTCTTACCACCAGTACCCGGAACGCTCAGGGTACTGCGAGTTTTACGCTGCAGCGTCAGCTTGTCAGGCGCCGAACCGTGTTCACGGTTCAGGTGTGCCAACAAGGTCTGTTTTTCTTGTGCGGTCACAGAGTCGTCAGCTTGCTTCGGGATGCCTGCATCAGCGAATTGCTGTACCAGGCGGTCCACGGAAGTCTGAATCTCTGCGGCCAGCGTTTTTACGGTTACATCTGTTGTCATGCTGTTCCTTCCTGCTACAGTTTATTACGCTTCGTCGCCGAACCAGCAAATATTACGTGCGGCCATGATGAGCTCACCGGCTTTCTCGTCGGTTAAATCTTCAATATCAGCCAGGTCGTCAATGCCCTGATCGGCGAGATCTTCCAGCGTACAAACACCGCGGGCAGCCAGCTTAAATGCCATTGCACGATCGAGACCTTCAAGGTTCAGCAGATCGTCAGCCGGTTTATTATCACCGAGGCTTTCTTCCTGAGCCAGCGCCAGCGTAGTCAGTGCGTTTTTCGCACGTTCACGAAGTGCCTCAACGGTCTGTTCATCCAGTCCGTCAATTTCCAGCAGTTCTTTCATTGGCACATAGGCCAGTTCTTCCAGGCTGGAGAAACCTTCTTCTACCAGCACGGTCGCGAAGTCTTCATCAATTTCGAGATATTTGGTGAAGGTATCGATAGCCGCGTGTGCTTCCGCCTGATGCTTCGCATTCAGATCGTCAACGGTCATTACGTTGAGATCCCAACCACTCAGCTGAGACGCAAGACGGACGTTCTGGCCGTTACGACCAATTGCCTGCGCCAAGTTGCCCGCTTCTACCGCAATATCCATGGTGTGTTTGTCTTCGTCAACAACGATAGACGCCACGTCGGCCGGAGCCATCGCGTTAATCACGAACTGCGCTGGGTTATCGTCCCACAGCACGATATCGATACGCTCGCCGCCCAGTTCAGTCGAAACTGCCTGAACACGTGCGCCACGCATACCTACGCAAGCACCAACTGGATCGATACGCTTATCGTTGGTTTTCACCGCGATTTTCGCACGGGAACCCGGATCGCGCGCTGCCGCTTTGATCTCGATAACTTCTTCACCAATTTCTGGCACTTCAATGCGGAACAATTCGATCAGCATTTCCGGCTTAGAACGGGTGACGAACAGCTGAGCGCCACGCGCTTCTGGACGTACGGAGTACAGTACACCGCGAATACGGTCGCCTGGGCGGAAGTTTTCGCGCGGCAGCATATCTTCACGCAGGATCACAGCTTCAGCATTGCTGCCCAGATCCAGAGAGATGTTATCGCGGTTCACTTTCTTCACCACGCCGGTAATGATTTCACCTTCGTGTTCACGGAACTGATCAACAACCATCGCGCGTTCCGCTTCGCGGACTTTCTGCACGATAACCTGCTTCGCGGTTTGAGTGGTGATACGGTCGAAGGTCACAGATTCAATCTGGTCTTCAACGTAATCACCCACGTTCATGCTTTCATCTTCGTAGCGAGCAGCTTCCAGCGTGATTTCGCGGGTTGGCAGCGTAACTTCTTCGACCACTATCCAACGACGGAAAGTGTCAAAGTCACCGCTCTTACGATCGATGCTAACGCGAACCTCAATTTCTTGTTCGTATTTTTTCTTTGTAGCCGTTGCCAGGGCGCTTTCCAGCGCTTCGAAAATCTTCTCGCGCGGCAGCGATTTTTCATTGGAAACGGCTTCAACAACAGCCAAAATTTCTTTGTTCATCGGGGCCTTTCACCTCAATCCAGACTGTTAAAAGTGGGGAACCAGGTTCGCCTTCTGGATGTTACTCAGCGCGAACACTTCATCTTTGCCTTCGACTGTAACAGTGATCATCTCACCGTCTACCGCTTTGATAATGCCCTGCCATTTACGACGGTTCTGAACCGCCATGCGCAGGACCAGCGTGACCTCTTCACCGAGGAAACGCGTGTAATGTTCAGCGATGAACATAGGACGGTCGAGCCCTGGTGAGGAGACTTCCAGGTTATAAGCGACGGTAACGGGGTCTTCGACATCCATGACGGCACTGACCTGGTGGCTCACATCAGCACAATCATCAACATTGATGCCATCTTCACTATCAATATAGATGCGCAGCGTAGATGTGCGACCGCGAATGAATTCGATGCCGACCAGCTCGAAGCCCAGAGCCTCAACCGGCGCTTTAAGCATCTCTGTTAATTTCTGTTCTAATGTGGACAAGCCCACCCCCAAGACGTAAAAAAAGGGCATAAAGCCCAGTTATTCTTTAGTCAGATAACAAAAAACCCCGATAAATCGGGGCTTTAGATAACTGAACCCTACAACCGCAAATGCGGTCTGGAGTACTTTCCGTGAGAATTCTTTCAAATCCAGCGACGAATACGAAGAGTATATTTGAAAAAAAACTCAAAGGGAAAGTGGTTGCGGGGGCCGGATTTGAACCGACGACCTTCGGGTTATGAGCCCGACGAGCTACCAGGCTGCTCCACCCCGCGCCTGAAACGTGGCATATTTTACTCATTCGGAGCAAAAAATGCAAATACTGCTGGGATTTGGTACCGAGGACGGGACGTAAAACCGGCCTGTAGTATATTGAATTTTCATTGGTTATGTCAACTCATTCATATTGACATTTGATGAAGCATAAAAAACCTGCTGTTATGCATAATGTTATCGACGTTCGCAGGGATTTTTTCCACTAACACGCAGGAATCACTTCCTGTTGCCGAAAAAAGATGATTAAATGAAAACTCACTTATTTTGCATAAACATGCAGCGAAGCGTAAGCACTTACCTCCTCACAGTCTGGCAAGCAGGGTTTTACTTTATGACGACGATTCTCAAGCATCTTCCATCTGGTCAACGTATTGGTATCGCTTTCTCCGGTGGTCTGGACACCAGTGCCGCACTGCTGTGGATGCGAAAAAAAGGAGCGGTCCCGTACGCTTACACCGCCAACCTCGGTCAGCCCGATGAAGAAGACTACGATGCTATCCCACGTCGCGCGATGGAATACGGCGCTGAAAATGCACGCCTTATCGATTGCCGTAAGCAGCTCGTGGCAGAAGGCATTGCCGCTATCCAGTGTGGTGCATTCCATAACACCACTGGCGGACTGACCTATTTCAACACCACGCCTCTAGGACGCGCAGTGACGGGCACCATGCTGGTCTCTGCAATGAAAGAAGACGGCGTCAACATCTGGGGCGACGGCAGTACCTATAAAGGTAACGATATTGAACGTTTCTATCGTTACGGCCTGCTGACCAACGCCGAGCTGAAAATTTACAAACCGTGGCTTGATACCGATTTCATCGACGAGCTCGGCGGCCGTCTGGAAATGTCCGAGTTTATGATTGCCTGCGGTTTCGACTACAAAATGTCGGTCGAAAAAGCCTACTCTACCGATTCCAACATGCTGGGCGCGACTCACGAAGCCAAAGACCTGGAATTCCTGAACTCCAGCGTCAAAATCGTGAACCCGATTATGGGCGTTAAGTTCTGGGACGAGAACGTTAAGATCCCGGCAGAAGAAGTCACTATCCGCTTCGAGCAGGGTCATCCGGTGGCGCTGAACGGCAAAACCTTCAAAGATGACGTGGAAATGATGCTGGAAGCCAACCGCATTGGTGGCCGTCACGGTCTGGGCATGAGCGATCAAATTGAAAACCGCATCATTGAAGCCAAGAGCCGCGGGATCTATGAAGCACCGGGCATGGCTCTGCTGCACATTGCCTATGAGCGTCTGCTGACCGGTATCCACAACGAAGATACTATTGAACAATATCACGCTCATGGTCGTCAGTTAGGTCGTCTGCTGTACCAGGGCCGCTGGTTCGATTCCCAGGCGCTGATGCTGCGTGATGCGCTTCAGCGTTGGGTTGCCAGCGCCATTACCGGTGAAGTCACACTGGAACTGCGTCGTGGTAACGACTATTCCATCCTGAATACCGTTTCTGACAATCTGACCTATAAAGCAGAACGTCTGACGATGGAAAAAGGTGACTCCGTGTTCTCACCTGACGATCGTATTGGCCAGCTGACCATGCGTAATCTGGATATTACCGATACTCGCGAGAAGCTGCTGGGTTACGCGAAGAGCGGCCTGCTGTCCGCCTCTTCCGGCAATGGGCTTCCACAGGTAGAGAATCTGGATAGCCAGATGAAGAAATAAGACCATAACTAAGGCCGGTTATCCGGCCTTAGTTATTTTTGTACCGAAAAAAGATTGCCAACCCCGGACTTTTTTCATCCATAAAGCATGTTTGAGTTTATTTTACCTGTCGGTATCCCTGCTAGTGCATTACCATGTCTTCTATAACTTCTGACGGAAGAAATCGTCATTATTCATGAGGATCTCTATGCACCTTACACCACCTATTCGCCCCCAGGAGGCAATAAATCGACTCCTTGAGGCACTTGAACCCTTCGCTACGCCTGTTAACGTGGTCCCAAGAAAAAAACTGAACTGGCATTACAAAGGCAAACAACAAGTCTGGCTCTGTAAGGAAGGGGAAGTCTCAATCCTCCGCGCGTCCGATGGACTGCTGATGATTACGGTCTATGAAGGGCACATTTTTGGCGCGGCAGAAATTTTGCAGCCAATGCGGGGTCATGTTCTGCGCGCAGAGACCGAATGTTCGCTTTCGCGCATTGATGCCGAAGAAGCACTTCGCATTTTCCGGGAACAAAACCTTTGGGAAGATGTCACATCTCTGCTGGCATACCATACTGCGTATCTCGCTTACCGCGATGCGCTGGTTTTACAGCAGCGAACCTATGCGGTTATTCGCAATCATCTGATGGAAATGATTCTCCTTCCTGAAGATATGCGAATGAGAATTTCGATTCTCGATTATATACAAGACAGGACACATCTCTCGCGCAGCAGTATTTTGAACGTGTTATCAGCCCTGAAGAAAGGGAAATACATTCAATTTATTCGCGGCGGATATTTGCAGCATATCGAATCCCTGCCAGAGAAATTCTAATCGCACAGAAACCTTCGGCCATATAAATAACAGCCGAGGGTTTTTTACACTTCAAAACATCCGCAAACACCTCGACAACAAATCGTCTAAAATCCAGCCCAGGTTTAAATTTAAACTTTTTAAAATTAACAGAAAATAAAAATCATCTATATCTTAGCGACCTACGCTATTCATCAACTTTTAAGTTTTTGACTTCAAAATAGGATTAAGGTTCAAAATGAAAAAGACGCTTGTCGCTCTGATTGTTTTAAACGCGTGCGCAGTTTCTTCCGCATTCGCAGCTGGTAACGCAAATACCTGGTACGCCGGTGCTAAATTCGGTTGGTCTCATTACGCTGACGTCAGCGGCAACAAAGATTTCAACGACAGCCTGGCGGCTTCTAACGACTTCAACGTTGATCACGACAACGTTGGCGGCGGTGTATTTGGTGGCTACCAGATCACCAACTGGCTGGCAGTTGAAGGTGGTTACGACTACCTGGGCAACATGCAATTCAACGGTAACAACGGCGTAAACGGCGCTAAAATGAAGAGCCAGGGTCTGCAGCTGTCTCTGAAAACCAGCTACGCTCTGACCGATGACTGGGATCTGTATGGTCGTTTCGGTGCGATGGGTTACCGTGCTGAGACCGACGTTGCTGGTAAGAACAAATTCGAAACTGGCGTGCGTCCAGTGGTTGCCGCAGGTACCGAATATGCCTTCACCAAAAACTGGGCTGGCCGTCTGGAATACCAGTGGGTTGCCAACGTGGGTAACTCTAACCAGATCGGTCTGAGCTCCGACATTCACTCCGTGACTGCTGGCATCGTATATCGCTTCGGCCAGAACGACGACGTAGCACCAGTCGTTGCTCCCGCTCCCGCTCCAGAAGTTAAAACCTTCAACCTGAAGTCTGACGTGATGTTCGGTTACGATTCCGCCGCGCTGACTGACGAAGGTAAAGCTGCCATCGACCAGCTGTATAACTCTCCAGAAATGCAGGCTGCAAAAGATAAAAATACCACCGTAATCGGCTACAGCGATCGTACCGGCCAGGCTGAATACAACCAGGAACTGTCTGCACGTCGTGCTCAGGCCGTTGCTGACCAGCTGGTAGCCGATGGCATGCCTGCTGCAAACATTCAGACCGAAGGCCGTGGCGCCAGCGATTCTGTAACCGGTAACTCTTGTGACAACCAGTCCGGCAATGCGCTGATCAACTGCCTGTCCCCAGATCGCCGTGTAGTGGTACAGATCTCCGGTCAATAAGCTTTACTCGCGATAGCAAACACTTGATTTATTTGCCCGATCATACGTATCGGGCTTTTTTATACCTGAAGGATTACCCATGCGTATGTTTAAGCTAAAAGCGGCTTTGTTGGTTGCCGCACTCGGCACCGCTGCGGCTGCCAATGCATCTATCAATCTCCACGGTGAAGCCGGAGCTGAATTTACTAATCTGTCCGCCAGTTTCGGTGCGAACGATCCCGGCCTGACTTTCAATGGCAACTGGGCCCACAGCGACGACGATGGCGATGTTGCCGGCCTGGGTATGGGTTTCAACCTGCCGTTAGGTCCGGTGCTGTTTACCGTAGGCGGTAAAGCACTGTACCTGAACCCGAAGGACGGTGACGAAGGTTATGCGGTCGCAGTTGGCGGCGGCGCACAGGTTCCTCTGGGCGACTTCATCACCGTATTTGGCGACTACTACTACTCTCCAGATTCACTCTCAAGCGGCGTGGATGACTACGTCGAAGCGAACGCGGGCGTGCGTGTGCGCATCATTAAATCGGTGAGTATTGAGGGCGGGTATCGCTATATGGATATGGCGGGTAAGAACGGACACCGTGACAACAAATTAGCTGACGGCGCCTATGCCGGTGTTAACTTCAGCTTCTAAATGATTTCAGAGATTGCCGGCGACCGGCAATCTCCATTTCGCTCGCCCTTCTCAGGCAGTACCACTCAGCGGTTTTAACATCTCATTGATTGCTTTCAATCCCACGACATTCCCTTCTTTACGATAGGTTTCATTCATCGCGGAAATTTGTTCCAGTTTAGATAACGCCGCAAATACCCGATGAGCATCACTATGAGTATCCAAAACTTCGGATGGACTAACATCATCGCCCATATTTGTCTTCAACGTGTATTGTAACTCACTCAGTCGCGTCGCGTTTTCTTTATAACAATTATTCACGGCGGTGGTGTCAGTTGCGGGGTTATTTGACGCATGGACAACAGGCACCGACATGTCCTGTATTTCTTTCACAGAGGTTAAAGAGGACGAACTGCTGCATGCGGTCAGCATTAATATTCCCGTCAGGGTCACGATTCTGGATATATTCACGACGTCTTCGTTCCTGCATTTGATGTAAAAATAGACGAAGCCGACTTTAGCTATTATTGGAAGAACTCAACAGGAGAGATTTGTTTATAAAAAAACTAAGAAAGTTAAAAAGGACAAAAACAAAAAAAGACGTCTTTCGACGTCTTTTTTCTGGAATATTGGTACCGAGGATGGGACTCGAACCCACAAGCCCGTTAGGGCACTACCACCTCAAGGTAGCGTGTCTACCAATTCCACCACCTCGGTACTGAAATACTTAGTGCGGGATATCGCTGCTCGGCTGTGCCGGTGCTGCTGGCTGAGTCTGCTCCGATTTAGGTGCAGTCAGATTATCCCACTCGCTTCCTTTGTTGGTCTTATTGGTATTGAGGTTACCCAGTACCAGACTGATGATGAAGAACAGCGTCGCCAGAACTCCGGTCATGCGGGTCATGAAATTACCAGAACCACTTGAACCAAACAGTGTAGCGGATGCGCCTGCTCCGAAGGAGGCTCCCATATCAGCGCCTTTACCCTGCTGCAGCATGATTAGACCAACGAGGCCAATCGCAACAAGAAGGAAAACGACCAGAAGAGCTTCGTACATAATCAACCTGTTCCTTGCGGTACTACCGCATACCAATTGCTTCAACCAAAAGCGGGACGTTTTAATGTTTCCCACTGAAGCGGGTGTGAATACTAACCAAAGCGAATCGGCTTCGCAAGGGCAATTTTGATGCATTGTATCAAGTGAAGAAAAAAACAGCAAAAACGGTTCTACTGTTCAACAAAAAGGCGACAAAAGCCGCCTTTTTAGACAGTTAACGCGGATTAAACAGCTTTAACTGCATCGGCAATGCGATTGGCAAAGGTATTCACCAGCGCTTCGTCTTCACCTTCAACCATGACGCGAATCAACGGCTCGGTGCCCGATTTACGCAACAGGACACGACCACGGCTGCCCAGCGCGGCTTCCACGTCTGCCGTTACGCTTTTCACGCTGTCGTGTTCCAGTGGGTTTACGCCGCCATCGGTGTAGCGGACGTTGACCAGTACCTGCGGGAACATCTTCATGCCGCTGCACAAATCCTGCAGAGTCAGATGATTACGCGCAATCGCCGCCACAACCTGCAACGCCGCTACGATACCGTCTCCGGTGGTGGTTTTGTCCAGCAGGATAACGTGCCCGGAGTTTTCTGCCCCGATACGCCAGCCTTTTTCCTGCATTTTTTCAAGAACATAGCGATCACCCACTTTCGCGCGGGTAAACGGGATGCCCAGTTGTTTAAGCGCCACTTCCAGACCCATGTTGCTCATCAGCGTCCCGACCGCGCCACCGCGCAGCTGGCCCTGACGCAGCCCTTCGCGGGCGATGATATAGAGGATCTGATCGCCGTCGACTTTATTACCTTCATGGTCGACCATAATCACGCGGTCACCGTCGCCGTCAAAAGCGATACCTAAATGGGCTTTTTCTGCCAATACGCGGGCCTGCAGCGCACGGACGTCCGTTGCGCCGACTTCTTCATTGATGTTCAAACCGTTCGGTTCGCAGCCGATAGTAATCACCTGCGCGCCAAGCTCACGGAATACATTCGGTGCGATGTGGTAGGTTGCGCCGTTGGCACAATCGACAACAATTTTCAGCTCGTTAAGGCGCAGCTCATTCGGGAAGGTTGCCTTACAAAACTCGATGTAACGGCCAGCGGCATCAACGATCCGGCTGGCTTTACCCAGTTCTGCGGAATCAACGCAGGTGAGTTCTTTTTCCAGTTCCGCTTCAATCGCTTCTTCTACAGAATCCGGCAGCTTGGTACCGTCGATGGTGAAAAATTTGATGCCGTTGTCGTAGTACGGATTATGGGACGCAGAAATAACGATCCCTGCCTCAGCCCGGAACGTGCGGGTCAGATACGCCACCGCAGGGGTCGGCATTGGACCGGTAAAGGACGCAGAAAGGCCCGCTGCGGCAAGACCCGCTTCGAGCGCTGATTCCAGCATGTAGCCTGAAATACGGGTATCTTTGCCAATGATGACTTTACGCGAACCGTGACGAGCCAGCACTTTACCCGCAGCAAAACCGAGTTTCAGAACGAAATCTGGGGTGATCGGGGAGTCGCCCACGCGACCGCGAATGCCGTCGGTACCAAAATATTTACGGTTACTCATAGTATTTTTTTTCCCTTGCAGACAGAGTGGCTTCAACCACACGCATCGCTTCAACTGTCTCTTTCACATCGTGAACGCGAATAATTTGCGCCCCCTGCATCGCGGCAATCACTGCACAGGCCAGGCTGCCACTCAGGCGCTCTGACGGTCCGACATTCAGCAATTGGCCAATCATCATTTTTCGAGACATTCCCACTAATAGCGGCAGGTCATAATGATGAAACTCTGATAAGCGAGCAAGCAGCGCGTAATTGTGGGTGAGATTTTTACCGAAACCGAAACCCGGGTCGAGCAGCAATTTGTTTTTTGTGATACCAGCAGCCTCACAGCGTGCGATGTGCTCAATAAAGAAGCGATTCACGTCTGCAAACACGTCATCATACTTCGGCGCTTCCTGCATGGTTTTCGGCTCACCCTGCATGTGCATCAGGCAGACGGGCAAACCCGTTTCCGCGGCGGCCTCGAGAGCACCAGGCTCGGTCAGTGAGCGGATATCATTGATGATATGCGCCCCAACGCGGGCCGACTCGCGAATGACTTCGGGCTTAGACGTATCTACCGAAATCCACACTTCAAAACGCTGGGCAATCGCTTCTATCACCGGGATAACGCGGGACAACTCTTCGTCAACGCTCACCTCTGCCGCACCTGGGCGAGTCGATTCGCCGCCCACATCGATAATCGTCGCACCGGCGTTAATCATCAGATTGGCGTGTTTTACCGCCTCGACCAACGTGTTGTGCGTCCCGCCGTCAGAAAATGAGTCTGGTGTAACGTTCAGGATGCCCATCACATGCGGATAAGCGAGATCGAGTGTGGTGCCTTGGGCGAAGAGTTTCATGAAGAATCCCTGGTATTGTGTGTGTTAGCAAAATAAAAAAACCCCGGAGCAGTCGCCCCAGGGTTTTCAGTTAAAGCAGCGTCATTAACAACGGATAACTTATTTGTCGTCCAGCTGCTCTGACATGGTGTTACCCGGGTTCGGCGTACGCGGTTCATCGACCGGACGCGGAGCACGCGGGGTGCCATTATTGTCAGAATTGTTGCTGCTTCCGTTGCTGTCTTCCCAACCCGCAGGTGGGCGAACATCACGGCGTGACATCAGGTCATCAATCTGCGGCGCATCAATGGTTTCATACTTCATCAACGCGTCTTTCATGGTGTGCAGAATGTCCATGTTCTCATTCAGCAGCTGGCGAGCACGAGCATAGTTACGCTCAATCAACAGCTTCACTTCCTGATCGATGATACGAGCCGTTTCATCGGACATGTGTTTCGCTTTCGCCACTGAGCGGCCCAGGAACACTTCACCCTCTTCTTCCGCGTACAGCAGCGGACCGAGTTTTTCAGAGAAGCCCCATTGGGTCACCATGTTACGAGCGATGGAGGTCGCAACTTTAATATCGTTGGACGCACCGGTCGACACATGCTCTGCACCATAAATAATTTCTTCAGCCAGACGGCCACCGTACAGCGTAGAGATTTGGCTCTCCAGCTTCTGACGGCTGGCGCTGATTGCGTCGCCTTCAGGCAGGAAGAACGTCACACCTAATGCACGACCACGCGGGATAATCGTCACTTTATGGACCGGATCGTGTTCCGGAACCAGTCGACCGATAATAGCGTGGCCGGCTTCGTGATATGCCGTGGACTCTTTCTGCGCTTCAGTCATCACCATCGAGCGACGTTCCGCACCCATCATGATCTTGTCTTTCGCTTTCTCGAACTCAACCATCGATACGACGCGCTTGTTACCGCGAGCGGCAAACAGAGCGGCTTCGTTGACGAGGTTAGCAAGATCTGCACCGGAGAAGCCAGGGGTACCACGCGCGATGATTGCCGCGTCGATATCTGGAGCCAGCGGTACGCGACGCATATGCACTTTCAGGATTTGCTCACGACCACGTACGTCTGGCAGACCAACAACAACCTGACGGTCGAAACGGCCTGGACGCAGCAGCGCTGGGTCAAGTACGTCTGGACGGTTCGTTGCTGCGATAACGATGATGCCTTCATTACCTTCAAAGCCATCCATCTCAACCAGCATCTGGTTCAGCGTTTGCTCACGTTCATCATGACCACCGCCCAGACCTGCGCCACGCTGGCGGCCTACGGCGTCGATTTCATCGATGAAGATGATGCAAGGTGCAGCCTTTTTAGCCTGCTCGAACATGTCACGCACACGAGATGCACCGACACCCACGAACATTTCTACGAAGTCAGAACCTGAAATTGTGAAGAAAGGCACTTTCGCTTCACCGGCGATTGCTTTCGCCAGCAACGTTTTACCGGTACCCGGCGGGCCCACCATCAAAACGCCTTTAGGAATTTTACCGCCCAGTTTCTGGAAACGGCTTGGCTCACGCAGGTATTCAACCAGCTCGGCCACTTCCTCTTTAGCTTCGTCACAACCTGCAACGTCAGCAAAAGTGGTCTTGATCTGATCTTCGGTTAGCATGCGCGCTTTGCTTTTACCAAACGACATGGCGCCTTTACCACCGCCGCCCTGCATCTGTCGCATGAAGAAGATCCAGACACCAATCAGCAGAAGCATTGGGAACCAGGAAATGAAGATTGAAGCCAGCAGGCTTGGTTCTTCAGGCGGTTCGCCCACGACTTTCACGTTCTTGGTCAGCAGGTTATCAAGCAGTTTAGGATCGTTAACCGGAATGTAAGTCGTGTAACGGTTACTATCTTTCTTGGTAACGTTGATCTCACGTCCGTTGATACGCGCTTCGCGAACCTGGTCCTGATTGACCTCTTGCAGGAAGGTAGAGTAATCCACCTTACGGCCATTTGACTCGCTGGGCCCAAAGCTCTGGAATACTGACATCAGCACGACTGCGATGACCAGCCAGAGTATTAGGTTTTTCGCCATGTCACTCAAGGGATTAACCTCTTATTACAACTGTGTTAATAACAGCGTCAGGTTACTATACATCCGACACAATTCAAACCGCCACCGAAGCGGCAAAGGCTTAAAACGGTCGGGTTATGGTTTTCGCCCGGTCGCTACAATGTACACTTCACGCGAACGTGCACGCGAAGAGTCCGGCTTACGAACTTTAACTTTCGTAAACAGGGAGCGAATTTCCTTAAGGTACTCCTCGAAACCTTCGCCCTGAAACACCTTCACTAAAAAACTACCGCCCGGTGCCAAAACATCACGACACATCTCAAGCGCCAGTTCTACCAGATACATGGCACGGGGAATATCCACCGCTGGTGTTCCGCACATGTTTGGAGCCATATCGGACATGACAACCTGGACTTTACTGTCACCCACACGTTCAAGTAATGCTTTCATGACTAATTCATCACGAAAATCGCCTTGAAGGAAGTCCACACCAACGATTGGATCCATTGGTAAAAGATCGCAAGCGATGATGCGGCCGCTACCCCCGATCTGTGTCACTGCATACTGTGACCATCCGCCGGGTGCTGCACCGAGATCGACAACTGTCATTCCCGGCTTAAAAAGTTTGTCACTTTGCTGTATTTCATCAAGTTTAAACCAGGCACGGGAACGTAACCCCTTTTTCTGTGCCTGAAGAACATATTTATCGCTAAAGTGTTCCTGGAGCCAGCGGCTGGAGCTGGCAGAACGCTTTTTACCTGTCATTTAACATTCCCATCGGGGCAGACCATCATAGTCGGCTGCATAAATTTTAACGGCCGATTTGGCGATAGTTGAGAGATGGCGGTAGAATGAACCGTTTTCAATCCCAACGTAAGCAAAAATATACGATGAATCTGAGTACTAAACAAAAACAGCACCTGAAAGGTCTGGCACATCCGCTCAAGCCGGTAGTTATGCTTGGCAATAATGGTTTGACCGAAGGGGTACTGGCCGAGATCGAACAAGCATTGAACCACCACGAACTCATCAAGGTAAAAATCGCCTCGGAAGATCGCGAGACTAAAGTCCTTATCGTGGAAGCTATCGTTCGCGAAACCGGCGCCTGTAATGTACAGGTCATCGGTAAAATGCTGGTTCTATATCGCCCAACAGCAGAGCGTAAAATCTCGCTGCCACGTTAAGAGTAACCTGAATTGAACACATTTGATGTGTAAAACGAGGGGTTTCCGCGGGCAGGTGAGCAAAATGCCACGCTCTTAACGTTGATAAAAGGCCGCTATGCGGCCTTTTTCTTATCTTTACATTGTGTCAACAATGGGGATTACAGGTAATCCACTTTAATAATTTCGTATTCCACTTCGCCGCCAGGCGTCTGGATAGTCACCACATCGTCTGGCTCTTTGCCGATCAGACCACGAGCGATTGGGGAGTTTACAGAGATGAGGTTCTGCTTAAAATCAGCTTCGTCATCACCGACAATGCGCCAGCTCGTCTCTTCGTCGTTATCCAGATTCAACACCTGCACAGTCGCACCGAAAATGACGCGGCCAGTTTTCGGCATTTTGCTGATATCGATAACCTGAGCGTTCGAGAGTTTCGCTTCAATATCTTTGATGCGACCTTCGCAGAAGCCCTGCTGCTCACGAGCGGCGTGGTATTCCGCGTTCTCTTTCAGATCGCCATGCTCGCGAGCATCGGCAATCGCCGCAATGATTTCAGGGCGACGAACGGATTTCAGGTACTCCAGTTCTTCGCGCAGTTTTTCGGCACCACGTAAGGTCATCGGAATAGCTTGCATGAGTTATACCTCTTTCATCATTCTTTCAGGCACAGCTTGCGCTGCAGCCCTGCACTTCCTTCCGCAGCCCATCAGGGAGCCAGAAGTTAAGCAAAAAGAAAACTGACCCGGAACAAAAATTCCAGGCCAGCGGCAATTTTTCTGTTTGATGCGTATTTTACCCTGAAGTTCACTATGGGTCATCGTTTACTTTACAGGGCGTTGCGCCGTAGTATGGCGTTTTGATTCCAGGTTGTTAGCGCGAGATTATGCGATTTTCCAGATTTATCATCGGATTGACCACCAGTTTAGCCTTTAGCGTCCAGGCGGCGAACGTAGACGTGTATGTCACCCAGCTCCCGGCGGGTGCCAATCTGGCCCTTATGGTTCAGAAAATCGGCGCTAAGGCACCTGACATAGACTATCACAGCCAGCAGATGGCGTTGCCGGCAAGTACTCAGAAAGTGATCACTGCCCTGGCGGCATTGCTACAGCTGGGCCCTGATTTTCGCTTTACCACTACGCTGGAAAGTAAAGGTAGCGTTGATAACGGAATTTTGAAGGGTGACCTTGTTGCACGATTTGGCGGCGATCCGACGCTAAAACGTCAGGATATTCGCAATATGGTCGCCGTTTTGAAAAAATCAGGCGTGCAGAAAATCGATGGCAATGTGCTAATCGACACCTCCATTTTCGCCAGTCACGACAAAGCGCCTGGTTGGCCGTGGAACGATCTGACCCAGTGTTTTAGCGCCCCACCGGCCGCGGCAATTATCGACCGCAACTGTTTCTCAGTTTCTCTTTATAGCGCGCAAAAACCCGGCGACTTAGCGTTTATTCGCGTCGCGTCCTACTATCCAGTTACCATGTTCAGCCAGGTACGCACCTTACAGCGTGGCTCAGGCGAAGCGCAATATTGCGAACTGGACGTCGTTCCTGGTGACCTGAACCGCTTTACGCTTACCGGCTGTCTACCGCAGCGCGCGGACCCGCTACCACTGGCCTTTGCCATTCAGGACGGCGCCAGCTACGCAGGGGCGATTATCAAAGACGAACTTAAGCAGGCAGGTATCACCTATACCGGTACATTGCTACGCCAGACGTTGGCCAATGAGCCGGGTACCGTCATTGCCAGCAAACAGTCTGCTCCACTACACGATTTACTGAAAATCATGCTGAAAAAATCAGACAACATGATTGCTGACACTGTTTTCCGTTCCATTGGCCATGCACGTTTCGGCGTACCGGGCACGTGGCGTGCAGGTTCCGATGCCGTGCGTCAGATCCTGCGTCAGCAGGCGGGTATTGATTTAGGTAACACGATTATTGCCGATGGCTCCGGCCTGTCGCGTCATAACCTGATTGCGCCCGCTACTATGATGCAAGTACTGCAATATATCGCGCAGCACGATACCGAACTCAATTTCATCTCTATGCTGCCGTTGGCGGGCTATGACGGCTCTCTGCAGTATCGTGCGGGCCTGCACCAGGCCGGCGTAGACGGAAAGGTCTCTGCGAAGACGGGCTCATTGCAGGGCGTGTATAATCTCGCAGGCTTCATTACCACCGCCAGTGGTCAACGCATGGCCTTCGTGCAGTATCTGTCGGGGTATGCAGTAGAACCGGCCGATCAGCGCAATCGTCGAATACCGCTGGTTCGCTTCGAAAGTCGACTCTACAAAGACATTTACCAGAACAACTAGAAACGACAAAGGCTCCCAATGGGAGCCTTTAGCGGGAGGTGTAGCGACTTATTTCTTGTAGATGAATTCTACGCCTTCTTCATCGTCTTCATCCCAGTCGTCCCAATCTTCATCGTCTTCGACTTCAGTTTCTTCGAGCTGCTGACGATGATAATCATCCCACATGAACTCGACTTTTTCAGGCTGCTTCTCTTCTTCGGCTTTCGCCACCGGGTTTTCAATGATGAAGGTCATCACATCCCAGCAAAGATCTTTCACGCCCTGCTGGCTGGCAGCAGAAATCAGGTAGAACTTATCTTCCCAACCTAGTGCTTCCGCGATCGCTTTGGCTTTCTCTTCCGCCGCGTCTTTATCCATCAGGTCGATTTTATTGAACACTAACCAGCGTGGTTTTTCAGCCAGCTTCTCGCTGTATTTTTCCAGCTCGCCCACGATGATGCGCGCGTTTTCGACCGGGTCAGAACCATCAATCGGTTCAAGGTCGATGAGATGCAACAGAACGCGGCAGCGCTCAAGGTGCTTAAGGAAGCGAATCCCTAAACCTGCACCTTCCGCAGCGCCTTCAATCAGGCCCGGAATATCGGCAACAACGAAGCTTTTCTCGTTATCCATACGCACCACGCCGAGGCTTGGTACTAGTGTGGTAAACGGATAGTCAGCCACTTTCGGCTTCGCCGCAGAAACAGCACGGATGAAGGTTGATTTACCAGCATTCGGCATACCCAGCATCCCGACATCAGCCAGCAACATAAGCTCCAGCTGCAGATCGCGTTTGTCGCCCGGCGTACCCATTGTCTTCTGACGTGGGGAACGGTTAACAGAAGATTTAAAGCGGGTATTACCCAGACCGTGCCAACCGCCTTTACCCACCATCAGACGCTGACCGTGAGTGGTCATATCGCCCATGGTTTCGCCAGTGCCCTGATCGATAACACGCGTACCGACCGGCACTTTGACAGTGACGTCTTTACCACGTTTACCGGTACAGTCACGGCTCTGGCCATTCTGCCCACGCTCGGCGCGGAAAGCTTTCTCAAAGCGATAGTCGATCAGGGTGTTAAGGTTCTCATCCGCTTCCAGCCAGACATCACCACCGTCTCCACCATCGCCGCCGTCTGGGCCGCCACGTGGAATATATTTTTCACGGCGGAAGCTGACGCAACCGTTGCCGCCATCCCCTGCCACAACCAGGATAGTTGCTTCATCAACAAACTTCATTTTACTCTCCGTAAATCATTCGCCTGAGCGGGGTAGCGTTACAACCGCTTCACGCTTACGCCACCGTCCCCATAGACGATGACCAATGGCGGAATACATCGCGCCCGCAACCACGACAAACGCACCGAGATAACCTATAAGGTTTAGCATCGGTCTGGCGAAGAAATCGGGCCAGGCTATTGATAATAAATCTGAAAATAACAGCGTGAACAGAGGAGTCAGCGTGATTAACGCGCTCACCTGTGCCGCCTGCCAGCGCGCCATGGCTTCCGCCAGCGCACCGTAACCCACCAGGGTGTTTAGCCCGCAGAAAATCAGGCAGGCAAGCTGCCAGTCGCTCAGCTGGGAAATCACACCCGGCCTTGCTAGCGGCAGCAATGCTATCGTACATAAAGTGTACAGCAAAAACAGGATCTGCTGTGAGGCCAGTCGCCGCAATAACACCTTTTGCGCGACGCCATAACTCACCCAGACCGTTGCTGCCCCGACGCCAAATATGACGCCCCAGGTGTAATCCGTCAGACGAGTAAAGATTTCCACCAGGCTGGTGTTGAAAAACATCACCAGACCGCAGAGCAGCATTATCGCACCAACCACCTGTGTCCCGCGCATCTTCTCTTTGAGGATAACGACGCTGGCAATCATCATGCCTACGGGCGACAGCTGTCCTATCACCTGCGAAGCGGTAGGACTTAAATACTGCAGGGACGAACTGAACAGAATAAAGTTTCCGAACAACCCACCGGTGGCAATGGCGAGCAGCACCAGCCAGCGTGGCTTACGGAAAAGCTGCAGCGGTGGCAGCTTGCCTTTTATGGCGAGAATCGAGCCAAGGCCGATACTGGCCATCAGAAAGCGGTAGAACACGATAGTCGGAGGCTCCATCACCTCCAGCACCTGCTTCATTGCAATTGGCAACGCACCCCAACATATTGCGGTGGTGAGCGCCAAAAGAATACCAATGCCCGCCTGCTGTTTCATGCCCGTTTATCCCTGTACGAAATTTACCGGACTTCTAATGTAAAAAGCCCCGCAACACGTTGCGGGGCTTTCATCCGTTACCGGACCGAAAAACTTACTCAGCAACGATGCTGATGTATTTACGGTTGTTCGGGCCTTTAACTTCGAATTTCACTTTACCGTCTGCTTTAGCAAACAGAGTGTGGTCACGGCCACAACCAACGTTGTTGCCAGCGTGGAATTTAGTACCACGTTGACGAACGATGATGCTACCTGCCAGAACTGCTTCGCCGCCAAAGCGTTTTACGCCCAGACGTTTAGCTTCTGAATCGCGACCATTTCGAGTTGAGCCGCCAGCCTTTTTATGTGCCATTTAATCTACTCCTCAGGTCTTAGGCGCTGATGCCAGTAATTTTCACATCAGTGAACCACTGACGATGGCCTTGCTGCTTACGGTAGTGCTTACGACGACGAAACTTAACAATCTTAATTTTCTCGCCACGACCGTGTGCAACAACTTCAGCTTTGATTACGCCGCCATCAACGAAAGGAACGCCGATTTTGACTTCTTCACCGTTTGCGATCATCAGCACTTCAGCGAACTCAACAGCTTCGCCGGTTGCGATGTCCAGCTTTTCCAGGCGAATGGTCTGACCTTCGCTTACTCGGTGTTGTTTACCACCACTTTGGAAAACCGCGTACATATAAAACTCCGCTTCCGCGCACATCTTCGTGTGATTCAGAGTGCGCTATAAATATTCACAATAGGGCGCGAATATTACGCAAAACATGAGCCTTTGACAAGTGGGATCATCAATCAATGCAGAAAAAAAACACAACGCACACGGTGACGTTTATCTGCGTCGTTTTTTCAGTACAATCAGGGCTACAATTGTAACCCAGACTCTTCGTTATCCCTTATGGATAAGCGGTAAACAGGACATAAAGCCCGGCTTTTGCGATGAATTTAGAAAAAATCAATGAGTTAACCGCGCAAGATATGGCGGGTGTCAATGCGGCAATCCTTGAACAACTCGATTCTGACGTCCAACTGATCAATCAGTTAGGGTATTACATCGTCAGCGGAGGCGGAAAACGCATTCGTCCAATGATCGCGGTACTGGCAGCGCGAGCTGTCGGCTATCAGGGGAACGCTCACGTCACCATCGCAGCGCTAATTGAGTTTATTCACACAGCGACGTTGCTGCACGACGACGTGGTGGATGAATCCGACATGCGCCGAGGCAAAGCCACGGCCAACGCCGCATTTGGCAACGCAGCCAGCGTTCTGGTAGGCGACTTTATCTATACCCGCGCGTTCCAGATGATGACCAGTTTGGGGTCGCTCAAAATTCTTGAGGTGATGTCCTCGGCGGTGAACGTCATTGCGGAAGGTGAAGTTCTGCAGTTGATGAACGTCAACGACCCGAACATCACCGAAGAAAACTATATGCGCGTGATTTACAGCAAAACTGCGCGCCTGTTCGAAGCGGCCTCTCAGTGCTCCGGCCTTCTGGCTGGCTGTTCCGATGAGCAGGAAAAAGGTCTTCAGGATTACGGACGCTACCTTGGTACCGCTTTCCAGTTGATTGACGATCTCCTCGATTACAGCGCCGACGGTGAGACGCTCGGTAAAAACGTGGGCGATGACCTGAACGAAGGCAAGCCGACGCTGCCTCTGCTGCACGCCATGCGCAACGGTACGCCGGAACAAGCGGCGATGATTCGCCAGGCAATTGAGGACGGCAACGGACGGCATTTACTGGAACCCGTTCTTGAAGCGATGGCTGCCAGTGGCTCGCTGGAATGGACCCGTCAGCGCGCCGAAGAAGAAGCCGATAAAGCAATCCAGTCTCTGCAATGCCTGCCTGATACCCCATGGCGCGAAGCACTCATCGCCCTCGCCCATATTGCTGTTCAGCGCGACCACTGATCCCCTCCCGCGCACTGCGCGGGAAAGTTCTAATAAAATCATCCACTGCCCCACCACCTTGATTTAATCCGAATGTCACCTTCTCTTACTTGAACTTTTTAGAACTTAATCGCTTTCAGCGTTATAGTAATGCAGCCACCAGGCGATGGTGGTTTGTTTATCAACAGGGAGAAAGTATGGATAAATTCATCGACTGGCATCCTGCAGATATCATTGCCGGATTGCGTAAAAAAGGAACATCACTGGCAGCGGAGTCCCGCAAAAATGGACTGAGCTCGTCAACGCTGGCAAATGCCCTCACCCGCCCCTGGCCAAAAGGGGAAGCCATCATTGCGGCGGCATTAGGCACCGAACCGTGGATTATCTGGCCATCGCGTTACCACGATAGAATCACGCATGAATTTATCGACAGAACGCAGCAGATAAGACAGCCGAAGAAGAAGTAAAACCGATAAGCACCCCGAGTCTTGCTGACGCGGGGATGCCTTAGCAGGAAGCGAAATTATTCGCCTTTGATACGCTCGATGGTGGCGCCCAGCGCACGAAGTTTGTCCTCGATACGCTCGTAACCACGGTCAATGTGGTAAATACGCTCCACGATGGTCGTGCCTTCCGCGATACAACCTGCCAGCACCAGGCTTGCAGACGCTCGCAGATCGGTCGCCATGACCTGCGCCCCAGACAGTTTCTCCACACCGTGACAAATCGCCGTGTTGCTTTCGATTTCAGCATGCGCGCCCATGCGGATCAGTTCCGGCAGGTGCATGAAGCGATTTTCGAAAATGGTTTCGGTTACAACACCAGTACCTTCAGCGACCAGGTTCAGCAGGGTGAACTGGGCCTGCATATCAGTCGGGAAGCCCGGGTGCGGCGCAGTACGCACATTCACCGCCTTTGGACGCTTACCGTGCATGTCGAGGCTAATCCAGTCTTCACCGACTTCGATATCCGCACCCGCTTCACGCAGTTTTGCCAGCACCGCATCCAGCGTATCCGGCTGTGCGTCGCGACAAACAATTTTTCCGCCTGAAATGGCCGCAGCCACGAGGAAAGTGCCGGTTTCGATACGGTCAGGCAGAACGCTGTAAACGCCGCCGCCCAAACGCTTAACGCCTTCGATAGTGATACGATCGCTACCCTGACCGGTGATTTTCGCACCCAGAGCATTGAGGAAGTTGGCGGTATCAAAGATTTCCGGCTCACGTGCGGCGTTCTCGATGATAGTCGTGCCTTCAGCAAGCGTTGCGGCGCTCATGATGGTTACAGTGGCACCGACGCTCACTTTATCCATCACGATGTGCGCGCCTTTCAGGCGACCGTTCACAGACGCTTTGACGTAACCTTCTTCCAGTTTGATCTCTGCACCCAGTTGCTCAAGGCCGGTTATATGCAGGTCAACAGGACGTGCACCGATAGCACAACCACCAGGCAAAGAAACCTGACCCTGACCAAAACGTGCCACCAGCGGACCCAGTGCCCAAATGGACGCGCGCATGGTTTTCACCAGCTCGTAAGGGGCGCAGAACACGTTAACGTCGCTGGCATCAATCCACACGGAGCCGTTACGCTCAACTTTGGTTCCCAGCTGGCTCAGCAGCTTCATGGTAGTGTCGATATCTTTCAGCTGCGGTACGTTTTTAATCTCAACCGGCTCTTCAGCCAGCAGTGCTGCGAAAAGGATCGGCAGTGCCGCATTTTTGGCACCGGAGATGCTCACTTCGCCCTGGAGACGTGAAGGCCCCTGTACACGAAATTTATCCATTCGTTCAAATCTCTTTTAAAATTCACCTGTGTAACGGGCGGTTACCCGTTACATAAAACCGTTAAGTTTGCGATCGCGTGCCCACTCTTCTGGGGTATACGCCTTGATCGACAGGGCATGAATTCGGTTATCAGCAATATATTCCATCAGTGGAGCATAGATGGACTGCTGTTTTTTTACCCGACTCATTCCCGCAAACAGTTCGCCCACGGCAATAACCTGAAAGTGACTGCCATCGCCAGAGACGTGGACTTCCTGAAGGGAGAGTGCGTTCATAAGCACTGTCTGAATTTCATGATTTTCCATGGGATAATTTCATCTGATAGTGAAAACAGCCCAACATCTTAGAGGAAAGTGCCGCTGTCTTAAACAAGCAAAAAGCCCCGACGCACAAAACGTAGAGGCTTTTAAGAGTAATACATTGAATAATTTAGGGGATCAGATCGGGCGGCAGATTATAAAGTTGAACAAGGGTGTTCATCTTTTCACTTTTGCCAACGATGCTGACAGCAGAACCCTGCTGGCGAACCTGTGCGACCAGATGCATCAGCAGCGCCACACCGGCTGTATCCACGCGGGTTATCTCGCTCAGGTCGATGGTCTCGACGCCCTGCATCACCTCTTTTCGCGCGTCCCAGAGTGGAACCAGAAAATCCTGATCTAATTCCCCCTGCAATAACAGTCGTCCGCCTTCACGCGTCCAGCGTAATGAGTCGGTCATTATTTTTTCTGTTCCAGCGTAATCGGCTGTTTAGAAATCGCCTGCAGCTGAGAGGTCAGACCATCAATACCTTTAGTACGCAGCAGATCGCTCCACTCATTTTGTTTGGTGGTGATCATGCTGACGCCTTCAGCAATCATGTCAAACGCCTGCCAGTTACCCGTTTGGGTGTTTTTACGCCACTGGAAGTCGAGGCGAACCGGTGGACGACCGTTCGGGTCAACGATTGTGACACGGATAGGCAGAATGGTGGCATCGCCAAGCGGTTTCTCTGGGGCAATCTGATAGGTCTGACCGTGGTACATCGCCAGCGCCTGGCCATAAGCCTGCTTCAGATACTCATGGAACGCGGCAAAGTATGCTTCACGCTGTGCCGGGGTTGCATCACGGTAGTAGCGGCCTAAAACCAGCGCACCCGCGTATTTCACCTGCACATACGGCAGCAATTCCTGATCAACAATCTGACGCAAATAGTCAGGATTGGAACGAATCTGAGACTGTTCATTTTTGAGGCGGGTAAAGGTTTTCTGAGCCGCCTCGTTCATCAGAGTATACGGGTTGGATTGATCCGCCGCCGTGGCCGCCGTCAGTGGGGCAATGACCAGCATGGCAACCATAAGTAAGCGTTTAAACATGGGTTAATTCTCCTGAGATTAGTGCGTCGTTGCAGCAGGCGCCGTAGCGTCAGTATGGTCTTCCGCCGGGTTTTGCGCTTCGTCTGAATTCTTATTTTCTCCGCCTTTGTTGCTATAGAGGAACTGACCAATCAGGTCCTCCAGTACCAGCGCAGATTTCGTATCCTGAATCGTGCTGCCTTCTTTAAGCATCGACGTGCCCATTTCCGGATCATCAAAACCGACATTCAGCGCGAGATACTGCTCGCCCAGCAGACCGGAGGTACGGATAGCCAGCGAACTGGTATCCGGGATCTGGTTGTACTGTTCTTCGATATCCAGCGTAACACGTGGAAGATAGGTCTTCGGGTCCAGCGAAATATCAGCCACACGACCAATCACCACCCCGCCGATACGGACCGGAGAGCGGGCTTTCAGGCCGCCGATATTATCGAAGGTGGCATAAACCTGATAGGTCGGTTCCGTGCGTAAAGAGGTCACGTCCGCTGCTTTCAGGCATACGAACAGCGCCGCCAGAAAAGCCACCAGAATAAAAATACCTACCCAGATTTCACTTTTTTTCGTTTGCATGAACTCAATTCCCAAACATCAGTGCAGTCAGCACAAAATCCAGCCCCAGTACCGCTAACGACGAATGCACCACGGTGCGCGTCGTTGCGCGGCTGATCCCTGCGGAAGTGGGGATCGCATCGTAACCGTTGAACAATGCAATCCACGTCACCGTAATGGCAAATACCACGCTTTTAATCACGCAGTTCACCAGGTCCGTACGCCAGTCAACGGCGTTTTGCATCGCCGACCAGAAGAAGCCCGCATCGATCCCTTTCCAGCTCACGCCAACCAGCGATCCGCCCCAAATACCGACGGCGACAAAAATAATCGTCAGCAGCGGCAGCGAAATTACGCCCGCCCAGAAGCGTGGAGCAATTACGCGTCGCAGCGGGTCGACCGCCATCATTTCCATACTGGAAAGCTGTTCAGTCGCGCGCATCAGGCCAATTTCGGCGGTCAGCGCAGAACCGGCGCGCCCGGCAAAGAGCAGTGCGGCTACGACCGGCCCCAGTTCACGCAGCAGCGATAACGCCACCAGCATACCGAGACTGGTTTCTGCACTGTAGGTGGTTAGCACCAGATAACCTTGTAAACCCAGCACCATTCCAATAAACACGCCCGAGACGATGATTATCAGCATCGACAGCACGCCCACGCTATAAAGCTGGCGTACTAATAAAGGGGCATGTTTACGGAGCTCAGGCTTGCCAACCACCGCATTGAACAACATTAACCCGGCACGTCCGAAAGTCGAGATTGTCTTAATCCCCCGATGCCCGAGCGCAGCCAGTGCATTTAACAGCATGAG
The DNA here is from genome assembly GCF_024764775.1 of Scandinavium manionii. Classification (NCBI taxonomy): domain Bacteria; kingdom Pseudomonadati; phylum Pseudomonadota; class Gammaproteobacteria; order Enterobacterales; family Enterobacteriaceae; genus Scandinavium; species Scandinavium manionii. Next base: position 318,841 of record NZ_JALIGC010000036.1, read on the forward strand.
CAACTAACTCCCTGTTCCGAATAAATCGTGATGATAATCGCCCGCCGGATAGCGGAATGGCACCGGGCCATCAGCAATGCCATCCAGGAACTGGCGCACGCGCGGATCGCTGTTTTCCTGTAGCGACTGTGCGCTGCCGTGAGCGACAATTTTTCGGTCCGCCACGATATAGGCGTAGTCGGCGATACTCAGCACTTCCGGGACGTCGTGGGAAACCACGACGCAGGTGACACCCAGCGAACTGTTGAGCTCAGAAATCAGCTTGACCAGTACACCCATGGTGATCGGATCCTGGCCCACGAAGGGCTCATCAAACATGATCAAATCCGGCTCGAGGGCAATGGCTCGCGCCAGTGCGGCGCGGCGCGCCATCCCGCCGGACAGCTCAGAAGGCATCAGTTTAGCAGCCCCGCGCAACCCCACAGCTTCCAGTTTCATCATCACCGTGCTTTTCAGCAGCGGTGCAGGCAGGCGCGTGTGTTCACGCAGCGGGTAGGCAACGTTATCGAAAACGTTCAGGTCGGTGAACAGCGCACCCGACTGGAACAGCATGCTCATGCGCTTACGCACGGCGTACAGTCGTGAGCGAGACATTTTTGGCACATCTTCGCCATCGAACAGAATCTCACCGCTGTCAGGCGGTATCTGTCCGCCAATCAAACGCAGCAGCGTGGTCTTACCGATCCCTGACGGTCCCATGATGGCCGTAATTTTACCGCGAGGCACCGACAGCGAGATGTTGTCGAAGATACTTCGGGAGCTACGCGTGAAGCTCACGCCGCGAACTTCGACTAAATTATCCAGTGTCTGGGTCATAGGTTTATCCCTGGAAAAACCTCTTCGGGTTAAGCATGGCGCGATTTGACGCCCCTAACCCATCATTTTTACAGAATCTTACCTGCCACAGTTAGCGAAAGCAGGCATTTGTTTTACTTTTTCAACGCATAAAGTCAAAATTAAGAATTCGTCCGCGCCATGCAGGTGGTGCAAAGCGGCTGACGATTATACCTGAAGAAAGGACTTTAGATGCTTTTAGCGACGGCTCTGTTAATAATTGGTTTACTTCTGGTGGTCTACAGTGCCGATCGTCTCGTTTTTGCCGCCTCGATTCTATGCCGCAGCATGAACATCCCGCCGCTGATTATCGGCATGACGGTCGTTAGCGTTGGCACCTCGCTTCCAGAGATAATCGTATCCGTAACCGCATCTTTTCACGGACAAATTGATCTCGCTATTGGCACCGCGATCGGCTCAAACATCATTAACATTTTGCTGATCCTTGGCCTGGCCGCGTTGCTGCATTCGTTTACCGTCCATTCCGATATCCTGCGTCGGGAATTGCCGCTAATGTTAGTCGTAAGCCTGTTAGCGGGTTTTGTGCTGTATGATGGGCAGTTAACAAGGATAGATGGCTTATTTCTGTTCGCATTGGCTGTGCTGTGGCTGTTTTATATTGTTAAAATCGCCCGCCTGGCGGAACGGCAGGGAAATGACAGCCTGACGCGTGAACAATTGGCAGAATTGCCCCGCGAAGGGACGCTGCCCGTCGCCTGCTTATGGCTCGGTGTTGCCTTAATCATTATGCCAATGGCCACGCGCATGGTGGTGGATAACGCCACCGTGTTGGCGAACTACTTCGCGATGAGCGAGCTGACCATCGGTCTGACGGTGATTGCCATTGGCACCAGTCTGCCAGAGCTTGCCACTGCCATCGCCGGGGCACGTAAAGGAGAGGACGATATCGCCATTGGCAATATCATAGGCTCCAATATTTTCAATATCGCCATCGTGATGGGTATTCCTGCGCTGGTCGCGCCGGGGCCGTTTAATCCGCTGGCGTTTAGTCGTGATTACGGTGTGATGGTGCTGGCCAGCATGATTTTTGCCCTACTGTGCTGGCGCCGTAAACCACAAATTGGCAAAGGTGCCGGGGCAATACTGACCGGGTGCTTTCTTGTTTGGCTGGCGTTCCTTTGGTGGGGCACGCCGTTTTTCGCAGAGTGAATCGGGATAACATTATGTCGCAAATAGATTTGCAGCCGGGTTTTGACTTTCAGCAGGCAGGCCTCGACGTGCTGGAGATTGAACGTGAAGGTCTGGCGCAGCTCGATCAGTTTATCAATCAGGATTTCGCCCTCGCCTGCGAAAAAATAGCCTACTGCGGCGGTAAAGTCGTGGTGATGGGCATGGGTAAGTCCGGGCATATTGGTCGTAAATTGGCGGCAACATTTGCCAGCACCGGCACGCCGTCGTTCTTTGTTCATCCTGGTGAAGCCGCTCACGGCGACCTCGGTATGGTCTCGCCGCAGGATGTCGTCATCGCGTTATCCAACTCCGGTGAGTCCAACGAAATTCTGGCGCTGATCCCGGTGCTCAAACGCCTGCATGTGCCGCTTATCTGCATGACCAGCCGCCCGGAAAGTAGCATGGGCAAGGCTGCGGATATCCATTTGTGCGTCAGCGTACCGAAAGAAGCCTGTCCGCTGGGCCTCGCGCCAACGTCGAGCACCACCGCGGCCCTGGTCATGGGTGATGCGCTGGCGGTTGCGCTGCTCAAAGCACGCGGCTTTACCGCCGAAGATTTTGCCCTTTCACATCCGGGTGGCGCGCTGGGCCGTAAGTTACTGCTGCGCGTAAACGACATCATGCACACCGGCGATGAAATTCCGCACGTCAGCCCTGATGCTTCCCTGCGCGACGCGCTGCTGGAAATCACACGCAAAAATCTCGGTCTGACGGTTATCTGCGACGATCAGATGAAAATCGAAGGCATTTTCACCGATGGTGACTTGCGTCGGGTGTTTGATATGGGCGTTGACGTTCGCGATATGAACATCGCGGATGTGATGACCCGTGGCGGCATTCGTGTCCGACCAGGGATTCTGGCCGTTGATGCACTGAATCTAATGCAGTCTCGTCATATCACCTGCGTCATGGTTGCCGATGGCGACCATCTGCTGGGTGTGATACATATGCATGATCTCCTGCGCGCTGGCGTAGTGTAAGTAAGGAAAAAACAATGAGTAATGCTGGCGCGTCGGTAACGACCTGCTATGGACCAGTCAGTTCAGAGGTCATGGAGAAAGCGCAGAAAATTCGTCTGCTGATCCTTGATGTAGACGGCGTGCTGTCTGATGGGCTGATATACATGGGCAATAACGGCGAAGAACTGAAAGCCTTTAACGTGCGCGACGGCTACGGCATTCGCTGTGCGCTGACGTCAGGCATAGAAGTTGCAATCATCACCGGACGAAAAGCTAAACTGGTAGAAGACCGCTGCAAAACGCTGGGAATTACACATCTGTGGCAAGGACAGTCCGATAAGCTGATTGCGTATCGTGAATTACTGGAAACCCTGTCCCTGCGTCCGGATGAAGTCGCCTACGTCGGTGATGACCTAATCGACTGGCCGGTGATGGCCGAGGTGGGGCTGAGCGTTGCGGTTTCAGACGCACATCCCCTGCTGCCACCGCGCGCGGATTATGTCACGCGTATCGCCGGAGGCCGTGGTGCCGTCCGTGAAGTGTGCGATTTGTTGCTGCTGGCTCAGGGCAAGCTGGATGAAGCCAAAGGGCAATCAATATGAGTAAAACCAGACGTTGGGTTATCATTCTGCTTTCGCTGCTGGCGCTGGTGCTTATCGGCTTCAATCTGGTGGACAAAGACGACACAGGTCCGGCGGTCGTCAACAATAACGACCCGACTTATAAAAGCGAGCATACCGACTCCGTGGTCTACAACCCAGAAGGGGCGTTGACCTACCGGTTGATTTCAGAACATGTCGAGTATTTCTCCGAGCAGGCCGTTTCGTGGTTTACCCGACCGGTTCTGACCACTTTTGATGTAAATAAAGTGCCGACCTGGTCTATCAAGGCTGACAAGGCCAAACTGACCAATGACCGTATGCTGTATCTGTACGGTCACGTTGAGATCAACGCCCTGACGGACGACTCTCAACTGCGCAAAGTTACGACGGATAACGCCATTGTGAATCTGGTGACTCAGGACGTGAGTTCGGACGATTTGGTGACGTTGTACGGTACAACATTTAATTCCAGCGGCCTCAAAATGCGCGGCAACTTACGCAGCAAAAACGCCGAGCTGATTGAAAAGGTGAGAACCTCCTATGAAATTCAGAAATAATAAATTCAGCTTTAAGCTTGCCCTTGCCAGCGTGTTGCTGGCATCCAGCCTGCCTGCGCTGGCCTTAACGGGTGATACCGATCAGCCGATCCACATTGAATCCGATCAACAGTCTCTGGACATGCAGGGTAACGTTGCGACGTTCACCGGCAACGTTATCGTCACCCAGGGCACCATCAAAATTAATGCCGACAAAGTGGTGGTCACTCGCCCAGCCGGTGTTAAAGGCAAAGAGACGATGGATGGCTACGGTAACCCGGCTACGTTTTACCAGATGCAGGACAACGGCAAACCAGTTAACGGCCATGCGTCGAAAATGCACTACGAAGTGGCTAATGATCTTGTCGTGCTGACTGGCAACGCGTATCTCGAGCAGGTCGACAGCAACATTAAAGGCGACAAGATTACCTATCTGGTGAAAGAGCAGAAAATGCAGGCGTATAGCGAAAAAGGTAAACGCGTGACGACGGTTCTGGTGCCATCGCAGTTGCAAGATAAGAGCAACAACACCACACCGGCTCAGCCTAAAAAGAGTAACTAATACGTTATGGCAACTTTAACAGCAAAGAATCTTGCGAAAGCCTATAAGGGACGTCGGGTCGTTGAAGACGTTAGCCTGACGGTGAATTCCGGCGAAATCGTCGGCCTGCTGGGCCCGAACGGGGCGGGTAAAACCACCACGTTCTACATGGTGGTCGGCATTGTGTCCCGCGATGCGGGTAACATCATCATTGATGATGACGATATCAGTATGCTGCCACTGCATGCCCGTGCCCGTCGGGGTATTGGCTATCTGCCGCAGGAAGCCTCCATTTTCCGCCGTCTGAGCGTGTTTGATAACCTGATGGCGGTGCTGCAAATCCGTGACGATTTGAGCAACGAGCAGCGCGTTGACCGTGCAAACGAGCTGATGGAAGAGTTTCACATTGAGCATCTGCGCGACAACCTCGGTCAGGCGCTCTCAGGCGGTGAACGCCGTCGTGTAGAAATCGCCCGCGCGCTTGCAGCTAATCCTAAATTTATTCTGCTGGATGAACCTTTTGCGGGCGTTGACCCCATTTCGGTTATCGACATCAAGCGTATTATCGAACACCTGCGCGACAGCGGCCTCGGCGTGCTGATTACTGACCATAACGTTCGCGAAACGTTAGCAGTCTGCGAACGCGCTTACATCGTGAGCCAGGGGCATCTGATTGCTCACGGTACGCCGGAACAAATCCTCCAGGACGAGCATGTTAAGCGCGTGTATCTTGGGGAAGACTTCAGACTCTGATAGGGTAGTGAATACAGACATTCTGGCCGGAGAAATTTGCCCTGATTATGAAGCAAGGTTTGCAATTAAGGCTCAGCCAACAGCTCGCCATGACGCCGCAACTGCAACAGGCTATTCGTCTGTTACAGCTTTCTACGCTCGAGCTGCAACAGGAACTTCAGCAAGCGCTGGAGAGTAATCCCCTGCTTGAGCAAACCGACCTTCACGAGGAAGTCGATTCACAAGAAGAAACCGATAACGACACATTTGATACGGTTGATGCCCTCGAGCAGAAAGAAATGCCCGATGAGCTTCCGCTCGACGCCAGCTGGGATGAAATCTATACCGCAGGCACGCCGTCCGGTACCGGCACCGATTATCAGGATGACGAACTGCCGGTCTACCAGGGCGAAACGACGCAGTCACTTCAGGACTATCTGATGTGGCAGGTTGGGCTGACGCCGTTTTCCGATACCGACCGCGCGATAGCCACGTCGATCGTGAACGCGGTTGACGACACCGGCTACCTCACCGCATCGCTGGAAGAGATCCTCGAAAGCATCGGCGACGAAGAGCTCGATCTCGATGAAGTCGAAGCGGTGCTGAAACGCATCCAGCGCTTTGATCCGATCGGCGTGGCCGCAAAAGATCTTCGCGACTGCCTGTTGATCCAGCTCTCCCAGTTTGCCAAAGAGACGCCGTGGCTAACGGAAGCCAAAACGATTATCAGCGATCATCTCCCCCTGCTGGCCAACCATGACTTCCGTTCCCTGATGCGCGTCACTCGCCTCAAAGAGGATGTGCTGAAAGAAGCCGTGTCGTTGATTCAGTCTCTGGATCCGCGTCCGGGTCAGTCGATTCAGACCGGCGAACCAGAATACGTCATCCCCGATGTGCTGGTGCGTAAAATCAGCGGCCGTTGGGCAGTTGAACTCAATTCCGACAGTATCCCGCGCCTGCAAATCAATCAGCATTACGCTGGCATGTGCAGCACCACGCGCAACGACGCCGACAGCCAATTTATTCGCAGCAACCTACAGGAAGCCAAATGGCTGATTAAAAGCCTGGAAAGCCGCAATGACACGCTACTGCGGGTGAGCCGCTGCATCGTCGAACAGCAGCAGGCGTTCTTTGATCAGGGCGAAGAGTTCATGAAACCGATGGTGCTGGCTGATATTGCCCAGGCCGTCGAAATGCATGAATCAACGATTTCACGCGTTACCACGCAAAAGTATCTGCACAGCCCACGGGGCATTTTTGAGCTTAAGTATTTCTTCTCCAGCCATGTGAATACCGAAGGCGGCGGCGAAGCGTCGTCCACGGCCATTCGCGCACTGGTGAGGAAGTTAATTGCCGCGGAAAATCCCGCGAAACCACTGAGTGACAGTAAGCTGACTACCATGCTGTCCGAACAGGGTATCATGGTGGCACGCCGCACCGTTGCAAAGTACCGAGAGTCTTTATCCATTCCGCCGTCAAACCAGCGTAAACAGCTGGTCTGACACAACCGATAAGGAAGACACTATGCAGCTCAATATCACAGGACACAATGTCGAAATCACTGACGCACTGCGTGAATTTTTGAACACCAAATTCGCGAAGCTTGAGCAGTTTTTCGAACGGATCAATCAAGTCTATATTGTGTTAAAAGTGGAAAAGGTGACTCATATCTCGGATGCCACCCTGCATGTTAACGGGGGCGAAATTCATGCCAGTGCGGAAGGGCAGGATATGTATGCCGCAATAGACGGTCTTATCGATAAGCTGGCAAGACAGCTGACCAAACATAAAGATAAACTGAAACAACACTAATTGTCCGGGCGTACGCCTGACCCGGTTGTTCGGGTTGGGCGGCACGCAGGTGAAATTATGATGAACAATGATTCCGCTCTGCAATTGAGCAATGTCCTTAACCAGGAATGTACCCGCAGTGCAGTTCACTGCCAGAGTAAAAAGCGTGCGCTGGAAATCATCAGCGAACTGGCCGCAAAACAGCTTGGCTTACCGTCACAGGTGGTATTCGAAGCTATTCTGACCCGTGAAAAGATGGGCAGTACCGGTATCGGCAACGGCATCGCCATTCCTCACGGCAAGCTGGAAGAAGATACTCTGCGTGCCGTCGGCGTTTTCGTGCAGCTCGAAACACCGATCGCCTTTGATGCGATTGATAACCAGCCGGTTGATCTGCTGTTCGCCCTGCTGGTGCCTGCCGATCAGACCAAAACGCATTTGCACACCCTTTCACTGGTGGCGAAGCGTCTGGCAGACAAAGCCATCTGCCGCCGGTTGCGTAGCGCACAGAGCGATCAGGAACTGTATGAAATTATCACCAGCGACGATAACGGTGATGAAGATGCCTAACGGTAACTCGGTTGTCTTAAGGAGAAACGACTGATGGTACTGATGATTGTCAGCGGTCGCTCGGGCTCAGGTAAATCTGTCGCCCTGCGTGCGCTGGAAGACATGGGCTTTTACTGTGTGGATAACCTGCCCGTCGTGCTGTTGCCCGAACTGGCGAAAAGCCTTGCTGACCGACAAATTTCTGCCGCGGTCAGCATTGATGTGCGTAACATGCCGGAATCTCCGGAGATTTTTGAACAGGCAATGGACAATTTGCCTGATGCATTCTCTCCGCAACTGTTGTTCCTTGATGCCGATCGCAACACGCTGATCCGCCGCTATAGCGATACACGCCGTCTGCACCCTCTTTCCAGCAAAAATCTGTCGCTGGAAAGCGCAATCGATAAGGAAAGCGATTTACTGGAACCGCTGCGTTCCCGTGCTGACCTGATTGTCGACACGTCAGAAATGTCGGTGCATGAACTGGCTGAAATGCTGCGTACGCGCCTGCTTGGCAAGCGTGAACGCGAACTGACGATGGTGTTTGAATCCTTCGGCTTTAAGCACGGGATCCCTATCGATGCCGATTACGTGTTCGACGTGCGTTTCCTGCCAAACCCGCACTGGGACCCGAAACTGCGTCCTATGACCGGCCTCGATAAACCGGTTGCCGCGTTCCTCGATCGTCACACAGAAGTTCACAATTTTATCTATCAGACCCGCAGCTATCTTGAGCTATGGTTACCTATGCTGGAAACCAACAACCGCAGCTATCTGACGGTCGCGATTGGTTGTACCGGCGGTAAACATCGTTCGGTGTACATTGCCGAACAGCTGGCTGACTACTTCCGCTCACGCGGGAAGAACGTTCAGTCTCGTCATCGGACGCTGGAAAAACGGAAAACATGAGCGTAAAGCACACGGTTGAAATCACGAATAAGCTGGGGATGCACGCCCGCCCGGCGATGAAGCTGTTTGAGCTGGTACAGAATTATGATGCCGAAGTGTGGCTGCGCAATGACGAAGGCACCGAAGCCGAAGCCAGCAGCGTTATCGCGTTATTGATGCTGGATTCTGCCAAAGGCCGACAGATTGAAATCGAAGCCAGCGGGCCGCAAGAAACTGAAGCCCTGGCGGCGGTGATCGCACTGTTTAACGCCGGTTTCGATGAAGATTAGTCCGCGTTTACGCTGACTGTCTGACGCCCTCTCCCGCAGGAGAGGGCAAAATCTTTAATACAGTTTATTTTCCCGCATAAACCCTTCCCCACCGAGCTGACGCATCTGGCGTAAGATCCACGCCTGACGGCTACGAACATACCCTGATGGCGCATCAGCACGAAAACGAATAGGGTTTGGCAGAACCGCCGCAAGCAACGCCGCTTCCGACATCGTCAATTTGCTGGCAGGTTTATGGAAATAGCGCTGCGCAGCCGCTTCGACGCCAAATACCCCATCACCAAATTCGGCAATATTCAGGTAAACGGTCAGGATGCGTTTTTTGCTCCAGACGGTTTCGATGCCCACCGTCAAACCCGCTTCCAGCCCTTTACGCAGCCAGCTTCTGCCATCCCACAGGAACAGATTTTTCGCGGTCTGCTGCGACAATGTGGATGCGCCACGAATGCGGTTTTCATTCTGCTCGTTATGGGCCAGCGCTTTCTCAATGGCAGACACATCAAATCCCCAATGGTCCGGGAATTTCTGGTCTTCCGCAGCGATGACGGCGAGTCCCATCCACGGCGTCATTTCATCCATGCTTACCCAGTCAGAATGAGCCAGATAGTGAAAGTTACCGCTAAACATTTCCCCGAGCTGGCGCTCCACCATCACTGCTGAAAATGGCACCGGTAGCACGCTGAAAATCGCGATGCCCCCGCCCCAAAAAACGGCGAGCGTGATTATCACCCGCAGCAGAATGCGCTTTATCCAGGCCAACGGCGAACGGCGCTGACTCATTCGCACAGCACCATCACGCGGGCCACCAGCTTCTCAATGCCAGTTGCCGCGTCAGCTATATTCTGCGCCAGCATATAGGCCGGAGTGGTGACGACTTTGTGCTCTTCATCCACCACGATATCGTCTACCGGGCACGGCACATGTTCGGCACCCATTGCTTCCAGCACCTCGGCGGTATCGATATCGGTGCCGATGGTAATGCGCAGAGGGAAATCAAAAATCTTCGGCAACATCGCCGGGGCAATGCACATAAAGCCGAGCGGCTTACCCGCCTGATGCAGAGCCAGTGTCAGCGCTTTTAAATCCACATCCACCACGCACTCATTGCCCTGGGAAGCAAAGTTACTCAGGTTTTTAGCCGCGCCAAATCCGCCGGGCACAATCAGCGCATCAAGCTCATCGGCACGCGCACTCGCCAGCGGCTGAATGTCACCGCGCGTGATCCGCGCCGCTTCCAGCAGAACGTTACGTTCACCCGCCATTGATTCACCATCTAAATGGTTTATCACATCAGACTGGCTTTTATCTGGCGCAAAACAGACCGCCTGCGCGCCATTTCGAGCAATAGCCAACAGCGTGATGACCGCTTCATGAATTTCGCTGCCGTCATATACGCCACAACCGCTCAGCACTACGCCAATTTTTTTCATCCTGCGTTCCTTTTTGCAACCGCATGAAGCCCATCAGTTATTTTGATTTAACCGCCATGCTTCACACATTTTACTGATTTACGTAACAAATAATTTAAGTTTTGCTATCTTAATGAACGTGCAGCCCAAATTCTCAGGCCGCGTCTGTTCAACACTCTTAAAACTATCGAGGCGCAGCCACGTTTTCCCTGGTGTTGGCGCAGTATTCGCGCACCCCGGCTTGACCGGGGTCATTTTTTATCGGCTTGCGACCCATGCTTTCAGGGTAGCGATATCCTGCTGCCATTCCGTTTTCATCTCTTCGACCCATTCACCCACGTTATCCCACCAGGCTGGAAGATCCGGAGACTGAATCTGCTGCCCAAGCTGCTGAATATGGCGTAAACCAATCGAACCCGCGGCGCCTTTGATTTTATGCCCTTCTTCAACAATGCCTTTCTGGTCGCGCGCGGTCAGGTTTGATTCCAGCACCGCCAGATATCCCGGCATCATCTTCTCGAACACCGCCAGACCGTCGGTGATGAGCTGCGGGCCCACCAGATCGATGTACTGCTGGAGCATGTCGGTGTCCAGTACGCTGCTTGATTTGTTGCTGTCGGTCGTGGTCACGCTGCTTTCCTCGTCGTCAGGGGTATCCCAGAATTTTTGGATAATCGCGGTCAATGCCGGAACGGCCAGCGGCTTGCTCAGCACGTCGTCCATTCCCGCATCCAGATACTCTTTTTTGTCCTTCAGCACGTTGGCTGTCAGCGCCACCAGCGGCGGCAGCTCGTCGGCGTGATAACGTTGTTTCAGCTCGCGGGAGATATCCAGGCCGGTCATGTCCGGCAGTTGAATATCCAGTAACACCAGGTCGTATTCGGAAGGCGAGAACATCTCCAGCGCGGTTTTGCCCGTCATCGCGACATCTACGCTGTTACCGAGTTTTTCCAGCACCGAACGCGCCACAATCACGTTCAGCTCAATGTCTTCCACCAGCAGTACATGCAGGGCGGGTAACGGCATATCATCGTCGGTAAGGGTGTCTTCCACTTCTTCCGCGATTGCAGGCGCGTGAACGGTTAGCGTAAAGGTTGAGCCGCTGCCTGGCTGGCTGGAAACAGTGATATCGCCGCCCATGCTCTTCGCCAGACGACGCGAAACGGCCAGACCAATCCCGGTGCCCGTTGCCGGTTTTCCGCCCTGGCTGTCTTTCACCTGGTAATACATCGCGAAAATTTTGTCCTGCTCTTCCTGTGGGATGCCAATCCCGGAGTCTTCCACTTCGAAGCGCAGCATGTCGCCTGCATCGTAACGCACGCGAACCGACACGTTACCCTGCTGGGTAAATTTGACCGCGTTGCTGATCAGATTCCATAGGATCTGCCGCAGGCGGGTGCCATCGGTTATCACTTTATGCGGCAATGGCAGCGTGGGATCCATCACGAAACGCAGTCCTTTTTGCTGCGCCTGCAAGCCCGAGAGGTTTTCCAGGTCAGCCAGGAAACCGGTGAAATCAATAGGCTGGTTATCCAGCTGAACTTTACGCCGTTCCATCTTATCCATATCGATAATATCGTTGAAGATATTACCCAGCGTGACCGCTGAAACGTGGATGGTTTTCAGGTATTTTTCCTGCTCAGATGTCAATTCGGTATCCAGCAGAATACGGCTCAGGCCGACGATGCCGTTGAGCGGCGTACGCAGTTCGTGGCTGATGGTAGAAATAAAGGTGGTCTTATCACGGCTGGCGCGTTCAAGGGCATCCTGATAGCGCTTACGTTCCGTTATATCGCGCCCAAAGCCCATCAGACCGTGGCGCTTCCCGACGCGGTCGTAATACGGCACTTTGCGAATTTCGAAGCAGGCTTTGCGGCCATCGGGATAATCCAGCCACTGTTCGTAGGTCAGCGAAACATTGTGGCGGAATACTTTCTCATCGGTTTCAATGACTTTGGCTGCAGCTTCCGGGGAATACACGTCAAGAGGTTTGAGGTTTACCAGCTGCTTTTCGCTTTTCCCGGTCAACAACTCCATCGCCCGGTTACAGCCAGAAAATTCTTTATCTTCATTGCGGTAAAACACCAGGTCCGGCGAGGCATCAAGGAACGAACGCAGGAAAGACGACTGTTGCTCGAGCTGAATTTGCGTCTGTTCGCGCTCTTTCATTTCGATTTTCAGCTGTTCCAGCGTGGTCTGACGCTCAGCTTCCGCCTTTTCGCGATCGGTGATTTCCTGATTAAGCTGCGCAATATTGTCTTTCAACTGCACATTCAGCTTCAGGTCGCGGTCACGCATCTCTTCCAGCTTTTCGACCAAACGCGTAAGACGCTGGCGAGATTCTTCCAGTTGCTCGACCACCACTGAGAGAAAATAAACCGCCCAGGGCGTGATCAACAGCCCAAAGAAAATGGAGCGGATAACATCAATACTCTCAACCTGGCCGTGCAGCACCATGGTCACCGCCATCTGTACCACGATGGCTAACACCACCAGAGCCAGCGCCAACAGCAGCGAGAAGCGTACCAGGCCGAGCTTCATCATCAGGTCGACATAGTACTGCGCAAGCATTCGGATTTGCTTCATAGGAATTTCCTTCACCACAACGTCGCTCAATAATACCCAATTCTGAGCAACGCGTTGAAGGTTGTGCGAAAAATGCGGTGAGAATTGGGGTTATGCGTCGGGGAAAGGGATAAAAGGCTTGCCAAGCGCGGAGCCCTGCACGCCATGTTCGTTAAGATAGCGGTCCAGCTCCAGCATTCCGGTCCAGCGGTTCTCACACCACAGCGGGGCAAGCAGCGTCGGGCGACGTGCGTTAGCGGAAATGCGGTGATAGACAACGTCCGGCGGCGTGTGGCGTATCATTTCGCCTGCGGTCTGGGTGTATTCATCCAGCTCAATGCCTTTCAGCCTACCCGCTTGCCAGGCTTTCGCCATGATACTGCCGGTCACGATGTGTAATGGATGCAGCTTAATGCCATCGACGCCGGTCTCGACCACGTTTTCCAGCGTCTGCATACACTCCGCCTGCCCTTCGCCCGGCAGTCCGACAATCAAATGCGTACACACTTTAAGCCCACGTTCGCGTGCCAGACGCGTAGTGGCCTGGTAACAGGCAAAATCATGCCCACGATTGATGCGATGCAGGGTTTTATCCTGTGCGCTCTGCAAACCGAGCTCAAGCCACACTTCGTAGCCCATATCTTTATATTCACAGAGTAAATCCAGCACCGCCTCGGGCACGCAATCCGGACGCGTGCCCACGCATAATCCGACGATATTCGCCTGACTGACCGCCTGCTGATACATCGACCGTAGCACCTGCACTTCCGCAAAAGTGCTGGTATAAGCCTGAAAATACGCGAGATAACGTTTCGCGCGGTTCACCAAATGCGCCTGATGCGCCAGCTGATCCGCAATGGAGCGGTGCTGCTGCGCCTCATCGGCAAACGACGCCACATTACAGAAAGTGCAGCCGCCGCGGCCAATGGTGCCATCGCGATTTGGGCAGCTAAAACCGCCATGCAGGGTCAGCTTATGCACCTTTTCGCCATGGCGACGCATAAGATCCCCACCAAACATATTGACTAATTTCTGTAACTGCATAATCTGATAGACCGCACCTTTCGAAGAGGTGCAAAGCCTGCCATTTTTAGTCTCTTTCGGCGCTGACCTGGATCAAACGCTCCGGACATGCCACATCCATTGCATAACCACTCAAGATAACTGCAATTTCATTCACCACTCCGGTGATTACTTTTCCTTATGTTGACCCTCGATTTTTCACTATTACCGTGCCAGATGAAAAACAGTGTCATCAGGGGGATTTAGCCACCACGGCAGAACATTATTCTGCGATAAAAAAGCCACTCAGCACAGAACCGCCATAATTGCGCTTTCATATAGTGAGAGAGATCACATTCAGCAGCCGGTTCGCTGAGGGTAAATGCATTGTTAAAAAGCACAAATTCCAATAACAATCATATAGTTAACCTACCTATAGCACATTTTTGCATAAATAAGATTGCCATTTGACCTGTGTGCGGATTCCCGATAACTTGAGGATCCGCTGGAAGCTTTCTCGATGAGCAGTCTGCTCATCATATTTATGCAGTAATTGAGATTCCCTCTGAAGCAAGTCCGCAATACTTGTTTACCGATGCGAAAGGATTTTGAGAGGGCGAATGCGTGGCCTGTGCCCCGCCGCCTTGCTCTTTCTACGCCTGCGCGCAACGGTCCAGAGTGTGTCTCGTAGAGCCTGGGGAGGTTCACTGATATGTTGTACGATAAATCCCTTGAGAGGGATAACTGTGGTTTCGGCCTGATCGCCCACATAGAAGGCGAACCTAGCCACAAGGTAGTGCGTACCGCCATTCACGCACTGGCCCGCATGCAGCACCGTGGTGCGATCCTCGCCGATGGTAAAACCGGTGACGGTTGTGGCCTGCTGCTGCAAAAACCTGATCGCTTCTTCCGCCTCGTGGCCGAAGAGCGCGGCTGGCGCTTAGCTAAAAACTACGCGGTCGGTATGCTGTTCCTGAATAAAGACGCCGAGCTCGCTGCAGCTTCGCGTCGAGTGGTTGAAGAAGAACTTCAGCGTGAAACCCTGTCCATTGTCGGCTGGCGCGACGTGCCAACCAACGAAGGGGTGCTCGGTGAAATCGCCCTCTCCTCGCTGCCTCGTATCGAACAAATTTTTGTTAACGCGCCGGCTGGCTGGCGTCCGCGTGATATGGAACGCCGTCTGTTCATCGCCCGTCGCCGTATTGAAAAGCGTCTTCAGGAAGACAAAGACTTCTACATCTGTAGCCTGTCAAACCTGGTCAACATCTATAAAGGTCTGTGTATGCCGGCGGATTTGCCGCGCTTCTACCTGGACCTGGCGGACCTGCGTCTGGAATCGGCCATTTGCCTGTTCCACCAGCGCTTCTCCACCAACACCGTGCCGCGCTGGCCGCTGGCACAGCCGTTCCGCTATCTGGCGCACAACGGCGAAATCAATACCATTACCGGTAACCGCCAGTGGGCACGCGCCCGTACTTATAAATTCCAGACCCCGCTGATCCCCGATTTGCATGATGCCGCGCCGTTCGTGAACGAAACCGGCTCTGACTCCAGCTCGATGGACAACATGCTTGAACTGCTGCTGGCCGGCGGGATGGATATCGTGCGCGCCATGCGTCTGCTTGTTCCGCCTGCCTGGCAGAACAACCCGGATATGGACCCGGATCTGCGTGCGTTCTTCGACTTCAACTCCATGCACATGGAGCCGTGGGACGGCCCGGCGGGCATCGTCATGTCTGATGGTCGCTACGCAGCCTGTAACCTCGACCGTAACGGTCTGCGCCCGGCGCGCTATGTCATCACCAAAGACAAGCTCATCACTTGCGCCTCTGAAGTCGGGATCTGGGATTACCAGCCGGACGAAGTGGTAGAAAAAGGCCGCGTTGGGCCTGGCGAGCTGATGGTTATCGACACCCGTGCGGGCCGCATTCTGCACTCCGCGGAAACCGATCACGACCTGAAAATCCGTCATCCGTACAAAGAGTGGATGGAGAAAAACGTCCGCCGTCTGGTGCCGTTTGAAGATATGCCAGACTCTGACGTCGGCAGCCGCGAGCTGGACGACGATATGCTCGCCAGCTACCAGAAACAGTTTAACTACAGCGCGGAAGAGCTGGACTCGGTTATCCGCGTGCTGGGTGAAAACGGTCAGGAAGCGGTCGGATCAATGGGTGACGATACCCCGTTTGCCGTGCTCTCCAGCCAGCCACGCATCATTTACGACTATTTCCGCCAGCAGTTTGCGCAGGTGACCAACCCGCCAATCGATCCGCTGCGTGAAGCGCACGTGATGTCGCTCGCCACCAGCATCGGCCGTGAAATGAACGTCTTCTGCGAAGCGGAAGGCCAGGCACACCGTCTGAGCTTCAAATCGCCGATTCTGCTGTACTCCGATTTCAAACAGCTGACCACACTGACGGAAGATCACTACCGGGCCGACACGCTGGACATCACGTACGACGTGACCGAAACCAACCTGGAAGCAACCGTCAACGCGCTGTGCGACAAAGCTGAGCAGATGGTGCGCAACGGCACCGTGCTGCTGGTGCTGTCCGACCGTAACATCGCTAAAAACCGTCTGCCGGTTCCGGCACCGATGGCCGTAGGCGCGATTCAGACTCGCCTGGTTGATAAGAGCCTGCGTTGCGATGCCAACATCATCGTAGAAACCGCAAGCGCCCGCGACCCGCACCACTTTGCCGTGTTGTTAGGCTTCGGCGCGACAGCGGTTTACCCGTATCTCGCCTATGAAACACTGGCGAAGCTGGTCGACAGCAAAGCTATCGAAAAAGATTACCGCCATGTGATGCTGAACTATCGTAACGGCATCAACAAAGGTCTGTACAAAATTATGTCCAAAATGGGCATTTCGACCATCGCCTCTTACCGCTGTTCGAAACTGTTTGAGGCCGTTGGCCTGCACGATGACGTGTCAGACCTCTGCTTCCAGGGCGTGGTCAGTCGTATCGGCGGCGCAGGCTTTGAGGACTTCCAGCAGGACCTGCTGAACCTGTCCAAACGTGCCTGGCTGGCGCGCAAGCCGCTCGATCAGGGTGGTTTGCTGAAATACGTTCACGGTGGCGAATATCACGCCTATAACCCGGATGTGGTTCGCACCCTGCAACAGGCGGTACAGACCGGTGATTACAGCGATTATCAGCAGTATTCTAAGCTGGTAAATGAGCGCCCGGCGGCAACGCTGCGCGATCTGCTGGCGGTAAATCCAGGGACTGACGCTGTTAGCATCAACGACGTTGAACCTGCGACCGAACTGTTCAAACGTTTCGACACCGCGGCAATGTCCATCGGCGCACTGAGCCCGGAAGCCCACGAAGCACTGGCGGAAGCCATGAACAGCATCGGCGGCAATTCCAACTCCGGTGAAGGCGGCGAAGATCCTGCGCGTTATGGCACCAACAAAGTGTCTCGCATCAAGCAGGTGGCTTCCGGTCGTTTCGGCGTCACGCCAGCCTATCTGGTTAACGCCGATGTGATTCAGATTAAAGTTGCACAGGGCGCAAAACCGGGTGAAGGCGGTCAGTTACCGGGCGATAAAGTCACGCCGTACATCGCCAAACTGCGTTATTCCGTGCCGGGTGTGACCCTGATTTCCCCACCGCCGCACCACGATATCTACTCTATCGAGGATTTGGCACAGCTGATTTTCGACCTGAAACAGGTCAACCCGAAAGCGATGATTTCCGTGAAGCTGGTTTCCGAGCCGGGCGTGGGCACCATCGCCACCGGAGTCGCGAAAGCCTATGCTGACCTGATTACCATCGCCGGTTACGACGGTGGTACCGGCGCCAGCCCACTTTCCTCAGTGAAATACGCGGGTTGTCCGTGGGAGCTGGGCCTGGTGGAAACTCAACAGGCACTGGTCGCTAACGGCCTGCGTCATAAAATTCGTTTGCAGGTGGATGGCGGTCTGAAGACCGGCCTCGACATCATCAAAGCGGCTATCCTCGGCGCGGAAAGCTTCGGCTTCGGCACCGGTCCGATGGTGGCGCTGGGCTGTAAATACCTGCGAATTTGTCACCTGAACAACTGCGCAACAGGCGTGGCAACTCAGGATGAAAAACTGCGTAAGAACCACTATCACGGCCTGCCGTTCAAAGTGACCAACTACTTTGAATTCATCGCCCGCGAAACCCGCGAGCTGATGGCGCAGCTGGGCGTGAAGCGTCTGGTAGACCTGATTGGTCGTACCGACTTGCTCAAAGAGCTGGAGGGCTTCACCGCCAAACAGCAGAAGCTGGACCTGTCGAAACTGCTGGAAACCGCCGAGCCGCATCCGGGCAAAGCGCTGTACTGCACTGAGCACAACCCACCGTTTGATAACGGCGTACTGAACGCGCAGCTGTTGCAGCAGGCGAAGCCGTTTGTCGATGAGAAGCAGAGCAAAACGTTCTGGTTTGATATTCGCAACACCGATCGTTCCGTGGGCGCTACGCTGTCGGGCTACATTGCGCAGACGCACGGCGACCAGGGTCTGGCTTCCGATCCGATTAAAGCGCACTTCAGCGGCACCGCAGGCCAGAGCTTCGGCGTGTGGAACGCAGGCGGCGTTGAACTGTACCTGACCGGCGATGCCAACGACTACGTCGGCAAAGGCATGGCAGGCGGCCTGCTGGCCATTCGTCCTCCGGTCGGTTCCGCCTTCCGCAGCCACGAAGCCAGCATCATCGGCAACACCTGTCTGTACGGTGCGACCGGCGGTCGTCTGTATGCTGCGGGCCGTGCGGGTGAACGTTTCGCCGTGCGTAACTCCGGGGCTATCACCGTGGTTGAAGGCATCGGCGATAACGGTTGTGAATACATGACCGGCGGCATCGTCTGCGTGCTGGGTAAAACCGGCGTCAACTTTGGCGCAGGCATGACCGGCGGTTTCGCCTATGTACTGGATGAAGACGGTGATTTCCGCAAACGCGTGAACCCGGAACTGGTCGAAGTGCTGGACGTAGACTCTCTCGCTATTCACGAAGAGCATCTGCGCGGGCTGATTACCGAACATGTACAGCTCACCGGCTCCCAGCGCGGCGAAGAAATTCTGGCTAACTGGCCTGCGTTCTCAGCGAAATTCGCCCTGGTTAAACCGAAGTCCAGCGATGTCAAAGCACTGTTGGGTCACCGTAGTCGTAGCGCCGCAGAATTGCGCGTGCAGGCGCAGTAAGGAAAATCGATGAGTCAGAATGTTTATCAGTTTATCGACTTGCAGCGCGTTGATCCGCCAAAGAAACCGCTGAAGATCCGTAAAATTGAATTTGTTGAGATCTACGAGACGTTCTCCGAAGGCCAGGCTAAAGCACAGGCAGACCGCTGCCTGTCCTGCGGCAACCCTTACTGTGAGTGGAAATGTCCGGTCCACAACTACATCCCGAACTGGCTGAAGCTCGCCAACGAAGGGCGTATTTTTGAAGCGGCAGAACTGTCGCATCAAACCAATACCCTGCCGGAAGTGTGCGGTCGCGTGTGCCCGCAGGATCGTCTGTGTGAAGGTTCCTGTACGCTGAACGACGAGTTCGGCGCGGTGACCATCGGCAACATCGAGCGCTATATCAACGATAAAGCGTTCGAAATGGGCTGGCGTCCGGACATGACCGGTGTGAAGCAAACCGACAAACGCGTGGCGATTATCGGTGCGGGACCGGCAGGCCTGGCCTGTGCCGACGTCCTGACCCGTAATGGCGTGAAAGCGGTGGTCTTCGACCGTCATCCAGAAATCGGCGGCCTGCTGACTTTCGGTATTCCGGCCTTCAAGCTGGAAAAAGAAGTCATGACCCGTCGTCGTAAAATCTTCACCGACATGGGCATTGAGTTCAAACTCAATATCGAAGTGGGCCGTGACGTACAAATCGACGATCTGCTGAAAGATTACGATGCGGTGTTCCTCGGCGTCGGCACCTATCAGTCAATGCGCGGTGGGCTGGAGAATGAGGATGCGAATGGCGTGTTTGACGCCTTGCCATTCCTGATTGCCAATACCAAACAGATGATGGGCTTCGGCGAGTCGGCGGAAGAGCCGTACGTGAATATGGAAGGCAAACGCGTGGTGGTTCTGGGCGGGGGTGATACCGCGATGGACTGCGTGCGCACCTCTATTCGTCAGGGCGCAACGCACGTCACCTGTGCTTATCGTCGTGACGAAGAAAACATGCCAGGCTCACGTCGTGAAGTGAAAAATGCGCGTGAAGAAGGTGTGGAATTCCAGTTCAATGTGCAACCGTTGGGCGTGGAAGTGAACGCCAACGGTAAAGTTAGCGGCGTGAAAATGGCGCGTACTGAAATGGGTGCGCCAGATGCCAAAGGCCGTCGTCGCGCAGAAATCGTGGCCGGTTCCGAGCACATTGTGCCTGCCGATGCGGTGGTGATGGCGTTCGGGTTCCGTCCTCACAGCATGGAATGGCTGGCGAAACACAGCGTCGAACTGGATTCGCAGGGCCGCGTGATCGCGCCAGAAGGCAACGAAAACGCCTTCCAGACCAGCAACCCGAAAATCTTCGCCGGTGGTGATATCGTGCGTGGTTCTGACCTGGTGGTGACCGCCATTGCAGAAGGTCGCAAAGCGGCTGACGGCATTATGAACTACCTGGAAGTGTAATCCGCCAGAGTAATGACGGATGAAATAAAAGCCCGGTGAGCGCAAGCTTCCGGGTTTTTTTATGACTGTGCCAGCATCGCTGCACCCAGCAATCCGGCATCATGCCGGTAATGTGCGGCTTGCAGCTTTACCTGATATACCGATGGTTCTTGTGAAAGGTAGTCAGCAACCAGCGCTAAGTAACCATCGGCCAGGCCGACGCTACCGCCCATCACGACACGCTGACAATCGGTCACGGCTTTGACATCGGCAATCAGCCTCGCCAGCGCCCGAGCGGAGCGGTGCATCAGGCTCTGCGCTTGTGCATCTCCTTCACGCGCCTTGGCAAATATCGCTTTTGCATCCAGCCCGGCCAGATGGCCTTGCGCCGCGGCGGCAATTCCGCGCCCGGAGGCGATTGCTTCGACGCAGCCGATACGCCCGCAGCCACAGCGCGGTCCATTAGGGTCCGCTAGCGTGTGGCCCAGATGTCCTGCCAGACCACCGCAGCCCATCAACAGCTTTCCACGACTGACGATCCCGCCGCCCACACCGGTCGACACGGTGATAAACGCCATCTCTTCAATAGACTCGCCCAGAGCCTGAAATTCGGCCCAGGCCGCAGCCTGCGCATCATTCAGAGCCAAACAAGGTAAACCGGTGATGCGCGCAACCGTCTCCTGTAAGGGAAAATGCAGCAGCCCACCGAGATTCCCCGGATTAATGGCCGTTAAAATCCCCTGGTGAATGATTCCCGTGCAAGCCACCGCCACACATTTCGCCCGCTGCGCCAACGGGGAAAGTAACGTTTCCAGGCTCGCGGTAAGCGCCTGAGGTGTTTTGCTGGCAGGCGTGGGGCATTCGTGACGTTCCACAATTTGAAAGCTGCCATCGATCAGCGCCGCCGCCAGTTTGGTGCCGCCAATATCCACCGCCAGCAGGGTCATTGCTGCGCCTCTATTAACGCATCGCGATACCACTGGCAGATGTGCTCCAACCGGGTTATGGCAGAGCCCACCGTTACGGCCCATGCGCCATGCTGCATCGCCTGGGCGGCCAGCGCGGGAGAGTTGTAACGTCCCTCGCCAATAACCCGACAGCCTGCTTTAGCGAGCGCACTCACCAACGCCAGATCCGGTTCATCCGGCACCGGGCCACCGAGGTAGCCTGATAACGTCGATCCGATAATCTCTGCGCCTTCACGATGGCATTTCACCCCGTCTTCCAACGATGAACAATCAGCCATCGCCAGTAAATTGTGATGGTGTATTCGCGCCAGGATTGCGCTAACTTGCACGGGCCGGACGCGATCCGTTCCGTCGAAAGCAATGATGCTGGCCCCAGCTTCAGCCAGCGCGTCGACATCCTCAAGAAAGGGCGTGATCCGCACCGGTGAATCGGATAGGTCGCGTTTAATGATGCCAATGATTGGGATTGTCACCCGCGCACGCGTGGCGCGCAGGTTGTCGACGCCTTCGATACGCAGTGCCACAGCACCCGCCTGTTCTGCCGCCAGCGCCATAGCAGCGACAATCTCTGGCTTATCCATTGGGCTTCCCGGCACCGGCTGGCAGGAGACAATCAGCCCGCCGTTTTTACCGATCGTAGACTCAATTTGTGCAAGTAACGACATCCTAATCTCCATGGTGTTTAATCAAACTGCTTTTACCGCCGCGCAAAGGCACTGCGCCGCTAAAAGGCTTGCCATCGATGGCATCATGAGTGCGTAACGCTTCCGGACGGATCCAGCGCTGTACGCGCGTCGGCATATCCAGGCCAATCAACAAAATGACGACGAAGGTCAGGCCAAACGATAACGATCCCAGCGCGGTGCCCAGATCCAGCTTCTGCGCGATCAGAGCGCCGATTACCGGCGCTATCGCCCCACCCATCGCACCGACGTTGTAGGTAAAGCCCAATCCCGCCGCGCGTTGATCGGTATCGAAGTAGCCACCGATCAGTTTCGGCAAGATCCCCGAGATCCCCTGACCCAGCATCTGCTGGAAAAAGAGTAACAGGCCAAGCACCCACACGTTGGTGCCGCCGATCGCAAACACGGGAATTATCAGCACTTGTGAGGCCAGCAGACTACAAACGTAGGCTTTACGGGTCCCAAGCCAGTCACCGAGAAAACCGCCGACGCAGCAGCCAACCGCCGCACCAAATCCGCTAAAGAACAGGACGCGGGCCACGGTGGAATGATCATATGCCAATTCGGTTTTCAGGTAGGTTGGCAACAACGCCTGAATCGGCCAGGAGTACAGAAAGGCGAACAGCACCACCACCATGAGCGTCACACCGGTAGGCCAACGCTTACCGCTGCTCTGAACCATAAAGCTGATAAAAATGATGGCGCTGATTAAGCCCAGCAGCAGGATCATACCTGCGTTTCGCAATTCGCCGGAAAAACAGAACCACAGCGAGGTGGCCGCCACGGCAGTGAGAAAATAGTTGATGTTGCGGTGATCGCCACGATACAGAATATCGACCATGGTGCGCACCGGCGCTTTTCCGGCGTGTTTCTGCTTCCAGTCTTCCGCTTCAGGAATGTTTTTACGCAGCCACAGAGCGAACACAATCGGGAAAATACCGAGCAAAAACAGCGCGCGCCAGCCCCACACAGGAACCACCAGACTGTAGACCTGCGCGGCAACCACTGCGCCCACCGAGAAGCCGGAGATCAAAAAGCCGCTGGCCTTGTTACGCATTTGCTTCGGCCAGCTCTCAATCACGTAAGTGGCACTGGAGCCGTATTCGCCTGCCATGCCCATACCGATAACCAGGCGGGCGATAAACAGCGTGGTGAAACCTGGGGCTAAACCACAGGCCAGCGTCCCGACCGAGAACAGGATGATACTGGTGACCATCGCCAGACGACGCCCGTAGCGGTCGCCCATTGCGCCGAGCATCAGACCGCCAAACCAGCGCGAGATGAACGCGGCAGAGATCAGGCTCGCGGCCTGCACGGTGCTCAGGCCAAACTCACTTTGCACTTCGGTGAGCACCAGCGCCATCAACACAAAATCAAAACCATCCAACAAATAGCCGAGCCAGGCGGCGAAGAATGCCCGCCACTGCGCCCTGTCGAGATGGCGGTACCACGGGATGTTTTGGGTAGTCATACTCATGTCACTCTCCCGCATTGGGCTTCGCCCACGCTGTATTCATTGGGGTGTTACCCGGCAAGCCGGGCAACATGTCAGCGCTGCTGAGCCATTTCCTGCTGCAGCTGGCTGGCCAGCGCCTTCAGCGCAGGCAGGAACTTCTCATCCACCGGGGCAAACGGCTTGCGGCACAGCGGCACATCCACCACGTCCATGTAGTGCAGTACCGTCTTCAGGCCACGGAAAACGCCGGTTTGAATAAGCAAATCGATAACCTTGTTGCATTCACTTTGCAGCTGCTGCGCCCGTGCCATATCACCCGATTTCAGCGCGCTGACGATATTCTGGTAGCGCCAGCCCATGATGTTGTACGTGCTGCCGATCCCGCCATCAGCACCGGCTAACAGGCCCGAGGCAAAGATCTCATCATAGCCGTTGTAGAGCACCAGACTCGGGTGCGCCCGGCGGATCTGCTCCATTTGATACAGATCGCCGGAAGTCTGTTTCAGCGCCCCCACGCCCGGCAGCGTTACCAGGGTGTTGATCTGTTCGAGACTTAACTTCACGCCGCTCAGCGCAGGAATGTTGTAGACCACCATCGGCAGGCCGTCCGCTGAATCAATGATCGCGCGGTAATGATCGCAGTGCTCTTCGAAGCTGAACGGGTAATAGAACGGCGTGACTGCCGAGACGGCATCATAACCAGAACGCTTCGCCGCCTGCGCCAGCTGCTGACTTTCTACGGTACTGATACAGCCCACGTGCGCAATCAGTTTGATCTGACCTTTCGCCTCGTCCGCCACCATCTCCAGCACCTGCTGACGTTCGGCCCCGGATTGCACAAACGCTTCCCCGGTGGATCCGCCCACATAGAGCCCATCGATCCCCTGTTGAATATTAAAGCGCACCAGACGGCGCAGGCTTTGCTCATCCAGCTGTTGCTGGCGAGTAAACGGGGTTAACAACGCGGCCATGACTCCACGTAAATTGGCTGACATACAAACCTCTCTGATGAATGATGTAACATTAACGATATACCTTTATACCTGTTATACCAGTTCATTTCTGCGTCAGCCAAATACGGAAAGCTTATCTTGCGATCTGCTTCACTAAACGATCGTCAGGATCAGAGGGTTATTTTTGCTTTTTGATCTGCCCGAAGGCGTGCCAGGTGGCGGAAACGCTGTTCAGATGGGTCTGAAGCGCGCGATCGGCATCTTCAGGATCGCGGCGACGAATCGCGTCGACGATCGCGATGTGTTCCTGGTAGCTGACATTATTGTGATGATGTAGCTCGCTGTCGGCCACTTTCGGGCGGGCGGCAATCAGCCAGTCCAGCAATGCAACGTGGATCGCCATGAAAATCGGGTTGCCGGGAATTTCAGCCAGCACGCGGTGAAAATCCACGTCTGAGCGAATAAACAGCGTGTTGTCATCCAGCGACTGGCTGTTAATTTCCAGCGCTTTTGCCAGCCGTTCGACCTGCTCATCGCTGGCGTTTTCAGCCGCGTAGCGCACCAGGCTTGATTCAAAAAATAGGCGAAGTTGTTCGAAATGCGCGATGCCGCCGGGATGAGCGAGGAAATCTTTCGCCATGCCGGAAAGTTCGCTGATGATGGTATCGGCGGAAGGACGTGACACGCGGGCGCGTTCGCCGTTGTTGATTTGCACCAGACCTTTTCGCTTTAGCGCAGCCAGCGCTTCACGTACGGAAGGACGGCCAACGTTGAAGAAGGTCATCAGCTCACGCTCAGAGGGCAGGTGCTCGCCTTCCGCAAACTCGCGACGGCGGATCATTTGCTCCAGCTCTTCTTCTACCATTTCCGACAGCTTTTTGCGCGCCAGCGGACGACGGCCCAGGCTGCGACCAATGGTTTCTGAAGTTTCTTCTTCCTGAGGATCAAATGCGTTCATAGCGGTTATCGGGGCCAGGTGACAGTATGTGACATCGAGTCCATAGAGTAACACAGGATTTTCAGGCTGGCGAAAGTGGGGCTGATAACAAAACAGGCCCCGAAGGACCTGTTGAATTATGGATTTACTTCACAACGCGAAGCGCTGGACGGCCACCGCGCGGAGGCGGCGTATCGTCTGGGTCGTTGTCGTCATCGCTGTCAGGCTTGTCACCGTCGATAACCGACATCACCGTTTCGTTTTCCGCACCGATGCCTGCGTCGTCGTTGACGTGAGTCACGTCTTCGTCGTACGCCGCTTCCGGTTCGAACATGGTACCTGCGCCGTTTTCACGCGCGTAGATAGCCAGCACTGCTGCCAGTGGTACTTCAACCTGACGCGGTACTCCGCCGAAGCGCGCATTAAAGCTCACGTCGTCGTTTGACAGCTCCAGATTACCCACCGCACGCGGGGCAATATTCAAAACGATTTGTCCGTCGCGCGCGTATTCCATCGGAACACGCACACCCGGCAACGTCACGTCCACCACCAGATGTGGCGTCAGCTGGTTATCCAGCAGCCATTCATAGAATGCCCGCAGCAGATAAGGACGACGTGGAGTCAGCTGTGACACATCCATTCAATTAGCCTCGACCGAGACGCATTTCACGCTCGGGTTCAGTTAAGGAAGCGAGGAATGAATCACGTTCGAATACGCGAGTCATGTACGCTTTCATCTCTTTAGAACCTGCACCAACCAGCTCGATGCCCATGACTGGCAAACGCCAGAGCAGCGGAGCCAGATAGCAATCGACCAGGCTGAACTCATCGCTCAGGAAGTATGGCTTCTGAGTGAATACTGGCGCGATTGCCAGCAGTTCTTCGCGCAGCTGCTTACGCGCTGCATCAGCCTGTGCTGCCGAACCGTTCTGGACAGTATGCAGAAGCGTATACCAGTCTTTCTCGATACGTTGCATGTACAGACGGCTTTCACCGCGAGCAACCGGGTAAACCGGCATCAGCGGCGGATGAGGGAAACGCTCATCAAGATATTCCATAATGATGCGAGATTCCCAAAGGGTCAGCTCGCGATCTACCAGTGTCGGAACGCTTTGATTCGGGTTGAGGTCAATCAGATCCTGAGGTGGATTGTCCTTTTCCACGAGCTCAATTTCAAAACTGACACCCTTTTCAGCCAGCACAATGCGGACCTGATGGCTATAGATGTCAGTAGGACCAGAAAACAGCGTCATTACCGAACGTTTGTTGGCAGCGACAGCCATGAAAACCTCCAGGTATATTCAGAATTTTTTTACTGCTACCTGCCACGACATGTGACCGGCCAGTGGTAAAGCCCCGTAAGCGTCGAACGACATTCCTGTTCACAAACGAAACAAACAAAAAATGAACAATCGCCCGCATTTGGGCAGAAAATTGGAAGATAGTTTACCAGATTTTGCAGACCTTGTGGTGAGGCTATGCTGGAAATGCTGAAAAAGGCTGAAAAGAGAGAGAGGGATTGTGGATAACGCCCATTTTATCCATAAAAAAACCCGCCGAAGCGGGTTTTTTCGCCAATTGTTCTGCGCGAAGCAGAAAAACAATTAACGCTTGGAGAACTGAGGACGACGACGTGCTTTACGCAGGCCGACTTTCTTACGTTCAACTTTACGAGCATCACGAGTAACGAAGCCTGCTTTACGCAGTTCGCCACGCAGGGACTCGTCGTACTCCATCAGAGCGCGGGTGATACCGTGACGGATCGCACCAGCCTGACCAGAGATACCACCACCTTTAACAGTGATGTACAGATCCAGTTTCTCAACCATGTCGACCAGTTCCAGCGGCTGACGAACTACCATGCGGGCAGTTTCACGACCGAAGTACTGTTCCAGAGAACGTTGGTTGATAACGATTTTGCCGCTGCCCGGTTTGATAAACACGCGAGCTGCGGAACTTTTGCGGCGACCAGTGCCGTAGTATTGATTTTCAGCCATTGCCATAATCCCGATTAGATGTCCAGAACTTGCGGTTGCTGTGCCGCGTGGTTGTGCTCGTTACCCGCGTAAACTTTCAGTTTACGGTACATAGCACGACCCAGCGGGCCTTTTGGCAGCATGCCTTTAACCGCGATTTCAATTACACGCTCAGGACGGCGGGCAATCATCTCTTCAAAGGTCGCTTCTTTAATACCGCCGATGTGGCCGGTGTGATGGTAATACACCTTGTCTTCACGCTTGTTGCCGGTTACAGCAACTTTTTCTGCGTTCAGAACGATGATGTAGTCACCGGTATCCACGTGCGGAGTGTATTCCGCTTTGTGCTTACCGCGCAGGCGACGAGCCAGTTCGGAAGCCAGACGACCCAGAGTCTTACCGGTCGCGTCAACAACATACCAGTCGCGCTGTACGGTTTCTGGTTTAGCTGTAAAAGTTTTCATTAAAAGCTTACCCAATAAATAGTTACACGTTGGTGAACACCCAAACGTTTAAAAGTTGAGGTTCACACGACATTGTCCAGCAAACCTACCCCTTCGAATAGCCTATGCCGGCACGACAAAAGTTTTGGGAAAAAAACTTTAGTTGTAACGTGGGGTCGCAGGATTATAGAGAAGTCGACTTCAAAGGTCGACCCCTTTTTGTGATTAGAAACGGTTTTTAGCCCGCCAGATGCTCGCGCTTGAGGTACTCTTCGCTTTGCATCTCTTGCAAACGGGAAAGGCAGCGCTGGAATTCAAACTTCAGGCGCTCTCCTTTATAGATGTCATACAACGGCACCTGCGCGCTTACCACCAGCTTGACGTGGCGTTCGTAAAATTCGTCCACCAACGCAATAAAACGACGCGCCTCGCTTTCCATCAGCGCCGTCATCACTGGCACGTCAAACAGCATCACCGTATGGAACAGACGCGAAAGCGCGATGTAGTCGTGCTGGCTGCGGGCATCCACGCACAGCGTCGCAAACGACACCGCCAGAGTCTGGTTTTCGGCGCCAAGCGTCGGCAGCGGGCGATGGTTGATTTCCAGCACCGGCATCTGCTCACGCTTCACACCGGCCAGCGCCAGCCACAGTTTGTCCATTTGCTGGCGGGTATCATCATTCAGCGGCGACAGCCACAGATGCGCCTGAGTCAGCGTACGCAGGCGGTAATCAATACCGGCGTCGACATTCATGATGTCGCAATGTTCTTTAATAGCATCGATGGCCGGGAGGAAACGCGCGCGCTGCAAGCCATTGCGGTACAGGTCGTCAGGCGGGATGTTGGACGTGGCCACCAGCGTAATTCCGCGAGCGAATAGCGCTTTCATCAGGCCGCCGAGCAGCATCGCATCGGTAATGTCTGAAACGAAGAACTCGTCAAAGCACAGCACGTCAGTTTCGGATTTAAAGCGGTCCGCGACAATTTCCAGCGGATCGCTGTGGCCCTGCAACGCCGTCAATTCTTCATGCACTCGCAGCATAAAGCGATGGAAATGCAGGCGCTGTTTCCGCTCACCCGGCAGACTCTGATAGAACATATCCATCAGCCAGGTTTTCCCTCGCCCCACGCCGCCCCACATATATAAGCCGCGAACCGGTGCGTTTGTCGTCGATTCACGCTTACCCAGCAGTTTGCCGAACTTTGCCCGCAGGCCGCCGCTGGCGGGAGCCGCTGTCGCCGGAAGGTGAATCAGTTCCTGATAGATAGTGTCCAGCCGGGAGACGGCCTCATGCTGAACGTCATCGGGCTGATGACTGCCCTCGTTAAGGGCCTGAAGATATCGCGATGTGGGGGTCATGCTTTGCATAAGTTGTTGTTATTTCCTGAAAAGCAACGTGCAGCAGTTCACGGTTGTCGAAAAAAAGGCCGTTCTACAGTACGCGATGACACGCCAGGATTCCACTTCTAAGGAAATAGCGGTTATAGTGGCAATATCGGGCGCGGGCGAGCAGCCTTTTTGCCACCCTAACGGAACCACAAAACAACGGGAGAAGTTCATGACCTGGGAATATGCGCTAATTGGTTTAGTCGTCGGTCTCATCATTGGCGCCGTCGCTATGCGATTTGGGAACCGCAAATTACGTCAACAGCAGGCCCTGCAGTACGAACTGGAAAAAAATAAAGCAGAGCTGGACGAGTATCGTGAAGAACTGGTCAGCCACTTTGCTCACAGCGCTGAGCTACTCGACAATATGGCGCATGACTATCGTCAGCTCTATCAGCACATGGCGAAGAGCTCCAGCAGCCTGCTGCCAGAAATGAGTGCTGAAGATAATCCGTTCCGTAATCGTCTGGCTGAGTCTGAAGCCAGCAACGATCAAGCGCCGGTACAGATGCCACGCGACTATTCTGACGGTGCTTCTGGCCTGCTTCGCAGCGCGGCTAAACGCGATTAATCCTCTTTATTTACGGGCGCAGCCACTGCGCCCGTCACTTCCTGCCTGACCCAGCTATTATTTAATCATTCACCTCATTGTTAGACGTTCGAAAATTCAATAACATCGGACTGTTTAAGGGCGTATTTTCCTCACATTCCTCAGGTTATGAGAGCCAGCATCAATGAAGAAACAAACCTTATTATTAAGTGCGTTAGCGTTAAGTGTTGGGTTATCTCTTGGCGTCGCAGCGCCGGTTTCTGCTTCTCTGCCTGCCCAGATACCGGGTCAGACTCAGATCCCAAGCCTGGCGCCAATGCTGGAGAAAGTGCTGCCTGCGGTGGTGAGCGTGAAGGTTTCAGGCACGGCCACGCCTGCTCAAGTGGGACAGGTTCCTGAAGAGCTGAAAAAATATTTAGGTGACGATGCGCCGAATGAACAGCCACAGCCGTTTGAAGGACTTGGCTCGGGTGTCATCATTGATGCTGCGAAGGGTTACGTCCTGACCAACAATCACGTCATCAGCCAGGCGCAGAAAATCAGCGTGCAGTTGAACGATGGCCGCGAGTTTGAAGCCAAACTGGTGGGCAGCGACGACCAAAGCGATATCGCACTACTGCAATTGCAAAAGGCCGATCATCTGACGCAAATCGCGATTGCCGACTCCGATAAACTGCGCGTCGGTGATTTTGCCGTCGCCGTCGGCAACCCGTTCGGCCTCGGACAAACCGCGACGTCAGGCATCATTTCTGCCCTTGGACGCAGCGGTCTGAATCTCGAAGGTCTGGAAAACTTTATTCAGACCGACGCCTCCATTAACCGCGGTAACTCAGGCGGCGCGCTGTTGAATCTCAACGGTGAACTGGTCGGGATCAACACCGCCATTCTTGCCCCAAGCGGCGGCAGCATCGGGATTGGCTTTGCCATTCCGAGCAACATGGCGATTACGCTCGCCAAGCAGCTGATTCAGTTTGGTGAAATCAAACGTGGCCTGCTCGGTATTAAAGGTATGGAGATGACCGCTGACATCGCCAAAGCGTTTAATCTGGATATTCAACGCGGGGCGTTTATCAGCGAAGTGTTGCCTGGCTCTGGCTCTGCGAAAGCGGGCATTAAAGCAGGCGATATTATCGTGAGCCTGAATGACAAACCGCTCAGCAGCTTTGCCGATTTGCGCTCGCGTATCGCCACCACAGAACCGGGCACCAAGGTCAAACTTGGCCTGCTGCGTGAAGGCAAACCGCTGAGCGTAGAAGTGACGCTGGATAAAAGCACCTCGACTACCGCCAGCGCAGAACTGATCACCCCTGCACTGCAAGGCGCATCGCTGAGCGACGGCCAGATGAAGGACGGTACCAAAGGCATCATGCTCGATGACGTTGATAAAGGCAGCGCGGCCGCAATGGTGGGGCTGCATAAAGGTGACGTGATTATCGGTATCAACCGCCAGCGCGTACAGTCCATCGCCGAGATGCGTAAAGTGCTGGAAACCAAACCGGCCATCATTGCGCTGAACATCATGCGCAATAATGAAAGTATTTATCTGCTGCTGCATTAAGCGAAAACGCTGCGGACATCGCCTGCGTGTGATGTCCGCATAACTCGTGATATGCTTCGCCTGTTTCCTTACCTGTGATAATCGCACCATGCTTGCAAAGCTCTTACGCTCAGTCGCAATCGGATGTATCGTCAGTGGCATTCTGCTGGCCGTTATGCCGTCATTGCGGCAATTTAACCCGCTAACATCAGCGCCTTATGACAGTGCTGATGAATCGCCTGTCAGCTATAACCAGGCGGTAAAACGCGCTGCACCTGCGGTGGTGAACGTCTACAACCGCGCACTGAACAACAATTCCAGCCATAACATGCTGACGCTAGGTTCCGGGGTCATCATGGACGAGCGTGGGTACATCATTACCAACAAGCACGTGATTAACGATGCCGACCAAATCATCGTCGCGCTACAGGATGGCCGCGTATTTGAAGCGCTGATCGTCGGCTCCGATAGCCTGACCGACCTCGCGGTATTGAAAATCAACGCTAACGGCGGGCTCCCGGTGATTCCTATCAACCCTAAACGCACGCCGCACATTGGCGACGTAGTACTGGCGATTGGTAATCCTTACAACCTGGGGCAGACCATCACCCAAGGGATTATCAGCGCCACCGGTCGTATCGGCCTCAATCCGTCAGGCCGTCAGAATTTCCTGCAAACGGACGCCTCGATCAACCACGGTAACTCCGGCGGTGCGCTGGTGAACTCGCTAGGCGAACTGATGGGGATTAACACCCTTTCCTTTGATAAAAGTAATGATGGCGAAACGCCGGAAGGCATTGGCTTCGCCATTCCGTTCCAGCTAGCGACCAAAATTATGGATAAGCTGATCCGTGATGGACGGGTTATTCGTGGCTACATCGGCATTAGCGGCCGTGAAATTGCACCGCTGCATGCTCAGGGCGGCCCGATGGATCAGATTCAGGGAATTGTGGTCAATGAAGTGGCGTCGGGTGGCCCGGCAGCAGAAGCCGGTATTCAGGTCAACGACGTGATTGTCTCCGTGAACAACAAACCTGCGGTCTCCGCGCTGGAAACCATGGACCAGGTAGCGGAAATTCGCCCAGGTTCAGTTATCCCGGTGGTGGTGATGCGTGATGATAAAAAGCTGTCGCTTGATGTCACCATCCAGGAATACCCAGCCACCAACTGACAGGCATAAAAAAACCGGAGCGATGGCTCCGGTTTTTCATTCTGACGTCAGGCTTATTTAACGAACTCTTCGCCCAGAACGATATCTTTCTTCAGCGTGTCCAGCATGCCTTCCAGCGATTGCTGCTCCCAGGCGCTCAGTTTGCCGATAGACTGGCGCTCTTCCACACCGTTTTTACCCAGCAGCAGCGGTTGAGAGAAGAAACGCGCATATTCACCGTCGCCTTCAACGTAAGCGCATTCCACCACCCCTTTTTCGCCCTGAAGCGCACGTACCAGAGACAGACCGAAACGTGCCGCAGCCTGACCCATAGACAGCGTTGCAGAGCCGCCACCGGCTTTCGCTTCCACGACTTCGGTGCCCGCATTCTGAATGCGTTTGGTCAGGTCAGCCGCTTCCTGCTCGGAGAAGCTCACGCCAGGAATTTGCGACAGCAGTGGGAGAATGGTCACGCCTGAGTGCCCACCAATCACCGGTACCTCAATGTCATTCGGCTGCTTGCCTTTCAGCTCCGCCACGAAGGTATTCGAGCGGATGATGTCCAGCGTGGTGACGCCGAACAGTTTGTTTTTGTCGTATACACCCGCTTTCTTCAACACTTCAGCGGCAATCGCCACAGTGGTGTTGACCGGGTTAGTGATGATGCCAATGCAGGCTTTAGGACAGGTTTTTGCCACCTGCTGCACCAGATTCTTCACGATGCCCGCGTTGACGTTGAACAGATCGGAACGATCCATACCCGGCTTACGTGCG
The DNA here is from genome assembly GCF_024764775.1 of Scandinavium manionii. Lineage (NCBI taxonomy): Bacteria > Pseudomonadati > Pseudomonadota > Gammaproteobacteria > Enterobacterales > Enterobacteriaceae > Scandinavium > Scandinavium manionii. The sequence continues at coordinate 352,124 of NZ_JALIGC010000036.1, forward strand.
ACGCCAGCAGAAATCAGCACCACATCAGCGCCTTCCAGTGCTGGGGTTGCGTCTTCGCCGGAGAAGCCTTTGATTTTCACCGCGGTTGGGATATGACTGAGATCCACTGCCACGCCAGGGGTTACCGGCGCGATGTCATACAGGGAGAGTTCTGAGCCTGAAGGCAGTTGGGTCTTAAGTAGTAGGGCAAGCGCCTGGCCAATACCGCCAGCTGCGCCGAGGACTGCGACTTTCATCCTAAACTCCTTATTATGGTTAGTTTCATCTACCGAAACTCCGTTGCGGCAACCTTAATTCACAAGGTAAATAATGACAACAAACGTCATTGAAGAATGCGGCATTCCCCGCAGCATTGCGGTGTCATTGCTCACTTTACCGCCTGTGACAAGAGACCCGCGACGGCGTAACCAGTCGACTGCTGGTTACAATACACCCAGCCAGACAAGCAAAACAACATCAATTTTATAACATTTGATTTACTTTTGACGTTATTTTCGACACGTGACGAAAGCATGTTTCTTGATAACGATTTTTGATAAAATCCTTCCCTTTCATAACATTATTTCAGCCTTATTCACGGCAGATCATTTGCATAAAAATTCATCTATATGCATAATAATGTTGTTTTTACCGCCATGATATGGGTGACTTATGCGAAGCTCCGCTAAGCAAGAAGAATTAATCAAAGCGTTTAAAGCGCTACTAAAAGAAGAAAAGTTCAGCTCCCAAGGTGAGATTGTTCAGGCATTACAGGAGGAGGGCTTCGAAAATATCAACCAGTCCAAAGTCTCCCGTATGCTGACTAAGTTTGGCGCGGTACGTACCCGCAACGCCAAAATGGAAATGGTCTATTGCCTGCCAGCAGAACTGGGCGTGCCGACCACATCCAGCCCGCTGAAAAACCTGGTGCTGGATATCGACTACAACGATTCGGTAGTGGTCATTCATACCAGTCCCGGTGCCGCACAGTTGATTGCCCGCCTGCTCGACTCCCTGGGTAAAGCGGAAGGGATCCTCGGCAGCATTGCCGGTGATGACACCATCTTCACCACGCCAGCGCGTGGATTTACCGTTAAAGACCTGTACGAAGCCATTCTGGTGCTGTTCGAACAAGAGCTTTAATCTGCCTCTCTCCGGCATCCGGCCGGAGAGCGTCTTATCTCCCCTGCACACCTGCGATCGCTACATAACCCCCCCTTTTATTTAACATTAAGTGCGTTTCACTGCCTGGATGTTATCAGCCAGTGAATGTTGTTATCAAAAGCGCACAAATTATCAATTCATTCTATCCATATGATTTTCTTAGTAATAGATGCCAGTCTGCGTCTCATTCTGACTTTTTTAATGCGTTTCTGTTATAAAAATGACGGTTTTTGACATTTGATTACATGAGAAACCATTAGCCTGGTATTAATTTCTTCGGCGATTAGTGTATACTTGATTTTGTGATGAGGGTCACGAAACAGAGGCCCTGCTAAAAAATTCGACGAGGTGAAAATTATGAAAATCAAAACCACTGTGAGTGCACTGACCATTCTTTCTGTTCTTTCTTTTGGCGCTTTCGCCGCTGATTCGATCAATGCGGATCAGGCAGCAAATCGCGAAGCTATCGGCACCGTTTCCGTCGGCGCAGTCGGTTCTTCCCCAATGGACATGCACGACATGCTGAATCAGAAAGCGCAGGAAAAAGGGGCATCCTCTTACCGCGTAATCGAAGCACGTAGCGGCGACCATTGGCACGCAACGGCTGAGCTGTACAAATAAGTTTTATTGAGAGTCGGTACGAAACAAACATGTCACAACGCGGCACCAGGCATAAAAAAAGCAGTTCAAACCTTCTCGCCGCGCAGTCTATGAATCAGGAGTAAAGATTATGAAAAGCGCAATGATTATCGCAACACTGGGCCTGGCATCGGTTCTTTCCTTTAGCGCAGGCGCAGCAGTACATCAGATTAGTGCAGAGCAGGCACAGAGCATGCAATCCCTGGGTACCGTTTCTGTTTCACAGGTAGGCAGCGCCCCAATGGATATGCGTCATGAACTGGCAGCGAAAGCCGAGAAAGAAGGCGCCAGCAGCTACCGCATTATCGAAGCCCGTAGCGGCGACACCTGGCATGCCACTGCCGAGCTGTACAAATAAACCCTCGTCGTCTTAATTGACGACTTGCCCCCGCCTGTCGGGGGCTTTTTTATTGATGACGTACATTGAATCGCAGCATCCCTTCCAGCTCTTCCTCCGCCTCATCAAACAACAGAATTAATGCCCCGTAGCGCCGACGCTGCTTCTCTTCCAGATGAACAAATTCAATTTCCAACGGCAAGGGCAGCTGACTGCCGGTGACCACTTCCCAGAGAGAGTCCAAATCGCGAATGGCCGTACCGCTCAGCGCAAAAGTGCGGGTAAACTCACGATAGAAATCGTTCTGAGTACCTATTTCATTAAAATCAAAGGTATAGGTTTTCATGCATTCCCCCGCCTCTTTCCTGCCCGGGCGACAATCGCCACCCGGGCTCCGGCTTACAATCCCCCCAGATGCAGGGTTTTCACTTCCAGAAACTCTTCCAGCCCCAGGACCGAACCTTCACGGCCCAGCCCGGACTCTTTAACGCCGCCAAACGGCCCTAATTCTGTCGATACAGCGCATTCGTTAATCCCGATCATGCCGCTTTCCAGTGCCTGCGATACGCGGAACACGCGCTGCAGATTTTGAGTATAGAAGTAAGCCGCCAGACCAAACGGGGTATTGTTCGCCCGCTGAATCACTTCCTCTTCGCTGGTGAATCGGAAGCAGGCTGCTACCGGCCCAAACGTCTCTTCCTGCGCAAGCTGCATATTGTCGCTGCAATCACCCAGTACCGTTGGCTGCCAGAAGTTGCCGCCGAGCGCATGCAGTTTTCCCCCCGCCAGCACGCTGGCCCCTTTCGCGACCGCATCTTCCACGTGCTCGCGTACTTTTTTCACGGCGGAAGGTTCAATCATCGGCCCGACGACTATGCCGTCGTCCATGCCGTTTCCGACCTTAAGCGCATTGACCGCCTCGGTAAGCCTGTGGGTGAAATCGTTATAGACCTTTTCATGAATATAGAAGCGATTAACGCTGACGCACACCTGCCCGGCGTTGCGGAATTTATTGGCTATCGCCCCTTTTACCGCTGCGTCGATATCCGCATCGTCAAAAACGATATAGGGCGCGTTACCACCAAGCTCCATCGACACTTTTTTCATGGTTTCTGCGGCATTGCGCATCAACGTTTTACCGACCGCCGTTGAGCCGGTGAAGGAGATTTTACGCACTTCGTGGCTCGCCATAATCGCGTCGCTGATTTCCTGAGTCGTCCCTGCGACCGCATTCAGCACGCCATCAGGCACGCCCGCTTTCTTCGCCAGCTGGAGCAACGCAAAGGCGCTGAGTGGCGTGTTATTCGCGGGTTTGATGACACCGGTACAGCCCGCCGCCAGCGCCGGACCGAGTTTGCGGGTCAGCATCGCCATTGGGAAGTTCCACGGAGTAATTGCCGCCACGACGCCGATCGGTTCGCGGGTGGCCAGAATGCGTGACCCCGGTTTGGCGGGAGGGATAATTTCGCCGTTGGCACGTTTACCTTGTTCAGCGAACCACTGAATGAAGCTCGCCGCATATTCCACTTCACCTTCGGCCTCTTTTAGCGGCTTGCCCTGCTCGGTGGTCATCAGTCTGCCGAGCCAGGCTTTGTTTTCGATGATCAGCTGATACCAGCGATACAGAATTTCTGAGCGCTCTTTGGCGGTTTTCGCACGCCAGAGCGGGAAGGCTTTGCTCGCCGCCGCGATGGCGGCTTCGGTTTCCTGCTTCCCGGCTTTCGCGACCCTGGCGATCGTTTCGCCGGTTGCCGGGTTTACCACGTCGAAGGTGGTTTCAAGCGTTTTCCATATTCCGTCGACCAGATATCCGGTCTGAAAAAGTTCGTTATCCTGAAGTGTCTGCATGGTCATAGTTGTCCCCTGACGGTGATGTCCTGTGATAACAGTTAAGTATAGCCATAAAAAAACCGACGCTTTTGCGTCGGTTTCTGGGTTAACTCACCGTGAGCGCATGCTGATATTTCCTCAGCATCCCCACCAGCCGATTGACCGGTTCGGTGACCTGAGGCGACGCCTGCCAGATAACCAGTTTTTCCTGGTACACATCCAGTTCTTCCAGCAAGCGGTCAAAGTAACGGCGCCGTTTATCATCGTTGCTGGCTGAAATGAGCTTATCCGCCGTACGACGCAGCTGGCGGTGGAATGCCGAAAGGTCGTCGTTAACCGGTACTGGCGCGTCACGCAGGCGCTGGTGCGCAATAATCAGCGTCAAGGCCAGGCGGAATTTGGCAAGATCGCCCGGGTATTTGTTCAGCAGTAAAAACAGCTGCTGGTACAGGGCGGGCAGATGGTTCTCATTGCGGCGGGCGGTGTTGGTCGTCAGGGAGGATACGGCGGCCGATACAAACTGATTCAGCAGCACGCGTCCGGTCCGAGCCTGGGAGTTATCACGCACCAGTAAGATAATCATCAACGCCAGGAAGCAGCCCACCAGCTGGCCAAGCGCGCTGTCGAGGAACTGGCTGAAATGGAAAGTCATCGGGTTATCCAGCACCAGAATGTTGATGGTGGACGCCAGCGTACCGAGCGAGCCCAGCCGCCGTTTCTGCACTTCAATCCCAATAAAGAACGCCAGCACAGCGAGGCTGATACACAACAACAGCATACTTTGTTGGGTCGACGGCAGGACGACCAGGAAGTAAAACGCGCCAATCGGCAGCGCGGCAATGGTGCCGTACAGGAAGTCGATCCCCGCCATTTTAGGGTTAGGCAGACGCATTGCCAGCGAGGTCACCACGGCAATCATCACCATGGCACCGCTGCCGGATGTCCAGCCGGTCCACAGCCAGAACACCGTGCCCAGCGCACAGGAAAGCGTGGTACGCCAGAAGTTGACCATCGCATGGTGGCGCTCCGCGGATTCCACCTTCACCACCACTTCGCCCTGCAAAATCTCTTCTTCCCGGGCGCTGATTTTTGCGTTACCCACTACGCCACGTTTAAGCAGCTGATAACGTGTCGCGGCGCCAATCCAGCTGTATAAGGTAATCGGTGTGTCGTGCTCACCAGTCCAGGAAAGAATGCGGCGCATGCGTTTCAGTTGCTTATGCACGTCCTGCACCGTTTCGACAGGCTGGTCGAACATTTCGCGCCAGGCGGGCGTGATTAAATCTGGGCGGAAGTTTTGAATCAGATAGGTTTCACAGGCCTGAGTTATCAGCGTCAAAGAGAGCGTATTCAGCGCTTTCAGACGTCGATTGGCGCGCACCCAGCGGGAAGATTCCATGTGCAGGTTACTACGCATTCCTTCCAGAGCCTGCGTCCGGCGCACCAGTCCGCCCCAGGCGGCGTCAACTTCTTCGCTGTCACCGTGGCGAATACAAAGCTGCATCAACTGATATTGAGCAACCAATAATGCATCAAGCTCCCGGTCGATCTCTTGTTTAATCGACCGTGGGGAAAACAGCAGATCGGCGACGATCGCACAGACAATCCCGATCACAATCTCGCTGCAACGCTCGACGGCAAACTGCGGCGACAGCAGCGGTTCGTTCTGAATGGTGATGATAATGATCAACGCCGTGTAGCCCGCCAGGCCCCAGGCATAGGAGTTCTCCACTTTCACCAGTGAAGACACCCAGGTACAGAAACCCGCCCACAGACAGCACACCATCACCATCACTAACGGGGCGCGGATCATGCCGATGATCATCACCAGCGCGGCGATACAGCCGATAAACGTTCCGCAAATACGTAGCATTCCGCGGTAACGGATTGCTCCAGAATAAGGTTCGCCCCCGGCGGCAAACGCCGGACCCGCCGCTACAATTGCGGCTGTCAGTACCGCCCAGCGCGGGGTTTCAAGCTGAAAGTGAAAGCCGATAAACAGGGCCAGCACAATCGCGCAGGCCAGTTTGATAGCAAAACGCAGGTGTTGATCGGCAATAGAGAAAATGCCCATAGCGATTAACCGAACTCACGCAGACGCATACCTAACTTCTGGAAGAAGGAGGCCTTCTGCGTGTCTCTGTCTTTCGCACCGGTGATGATTACCGTGGCAGTGGTGCCCGCAGGCCATAGGTTGCCCTGCTGTTGGTCGAGGCGAATACGCACCGGCACACGCTGCGCCAGTCGCACCCATTCAAGGTTGGAATCGATGGTCGCCATTCCTTTTACATCGCTGCTGCTGCTGGCGTTAGTCACACCTGCTGCAATGCTGTCGACGGTGCCTTTGATAACTTTGGTGCTGCCTAACGGGGTAATTTCCGCGCGATAGCCTGGGCGCACGCCTTCCAGTTTGGTCTCTTCCATATAGGCCATAACGTAGAAGCTTTCTTTTTTCACCAGCGCCACAGCGGTCGACCCGCGGGTAATAAATTCACCGCTGTACACGTTCAGGTTAGTCACCCAGCCATCGGCCGGAGCGCGAATGACGGTACGTTCGAGGTCAAGACGGGCCAAATCGCGGGTGGCCTGCGCTTTCGCTAACTGATGTTGAACGGTTTGTAAGAGGTTGTTGGCCTGGTCAATCTCTTCGCGAGACATGGCCATGGTGCCTAACTGGTTACGGCGTCCGGCTTCACGACGTTTTTCTGACGCCAGCACCTGATAGTACGCCACGTCGGCGTCGGCTTCTTCGAGCGCTTTTTGGTAACGCGGCTGATCGATAGTGAACAGTACCTGATTTTTGCGAACCAGTTGGTTATCCTTCACATTCACATCCGTGATAAGCCCTGCCACGTCCGGCGCAATGGCCACAACATCGGCGCTGAAGCGTGCATCACGCGTCCACGGCGATTCGGTGTAATAAACCCACGCACGGAAAATTGCGATAAATGCCAGCACCACCAAAATCAACGTGATAGCGGTACGGGATATTTTTCTTGTTAGTGTTTTCACAGCGACCTCAGACGAACAAACGCGATATCAGGTAGAACAAACAGCAATACAGCGCGGTATTAAAAAGCGCGGGATGCCAGACGAAGTCATAGATCCCAGTGGGGACCAGCACCCGACGCAACAGCCAGAATATGGCCAGCGACAACAGCAGCTCGACGAAGATCGGCGGGAATGAGAGGCCGAAAATCACGATGACGGGAAACAGACTCATGTTGACCTTGATTAAGAGAGTGCAGGTGAGAGTAACGAGCTTTACTTATTTAGCTAACAGTATATTAACGTAACTTATATATCCCGATCTATATTATGTGATACAAATCACTTTTAAGTCAGAGTGAACAATGGAACGATTAAAACGCATGTCGGTTTTCGCCAAAGTCGTGGAACTGGGTTCCTTTACGGCTGCGGCGAGACAGCTCGAAATGAGCGTATCGTCGATAAGTCAGACCGTCTCAAAGCTGGAAAACGAACTGCAGGTAAAGCTGCTGAACCGCAGTACCCGCAGCATTGGGCTGACAGAAGCCGGGAAAATCTACTATCAGGGCTGTCGGCGAATGCTGCACGAAGCCCAGGACGTACACGAACAGCTTTACGCCTTTAACAACACACCGATTGGTACACTGCGCGTGGGCTGTTCTTCAACTATGGCACAAAATGTCCTCGCCATGATCACCTCTGAGATGCTCAAAGAGTACCCGGATCTGTCAGTAAATCTGGTAACGGGTATTCCGGCTCCGGACCTCATTGCGGATGGTCTGGATCTGGTGATCCGCGTTGGCGCATTGCAGGATTCTGGCCTTTTCTCCCGCCGTCTCGGCTCGATGCCCATGGTATTGTGCGCAGCCAAAAGCTACTTACAGCAGGCAGGCACGCCCGAGAAACCCGCAGATCTCGCCAGTCATTCCTGGCTGGAATACAGCATCCGTCCCTACAATGAATTTGAACTGATCGCCCCGGAAGGCTTATCCACCAAGCTTATCCCGCAGGGACGCTTTGTCACCAACGATCCGATGACGCTGAACCGTTGGCTTACCGCCGGCGCCGGGATCGCCTTCGTGCCGCTGATGTGGGTGATCAACGAGATCAACCATGGCGAGCTGGAGATCTTGCTGCCGCGCTACCAATCCGATCCACGTCCGGTGTATGCCGTCTACACAGAAAAAGACAAACTGCCGCTGAAGGTGCAGGTGTGTATTAACTACCTGACCGATTATTTTGTCGATGTGGCCAATCGTTTTCAGGGCATCAAAGGGCGGGGGAAAAACTAAGGTACCTGCTCAGGCTCGGCGTCCGATATGAGATGTGTGACGTCGCTAAGGGGGCCAATCCGGACTTCGCTCGAACGGTTGAACTTACTTTTGTCCATCAGCAGCAAAGACTGCGAAGCTCTTTTGAGTAGTAGCGATTTAAAGCTGGCGTTGTGTCCGCTCGGGTCCCACATCACGCCGCTGCGATCGACCCCTTCGCAAGAGAAAATAAACAGATCGATCTCCAGCGTTTTCAGCTGAGATATCAACGCCGGATTGACGTAATAACCATACTGGCGCTGAAGCTCTCCGCCGGAACTGATCAACCGGATCCGCTCGCGTTTGCCGAGTTCCATACAGACTGGATGACTATTGGTAAACACCGTCAGCGGAATGTCCGGCAGCTGGCGCGCCAACAGCCAACAGGTCGAACTGGCGTCCAGCGCAATCGTCATACCTTCGTCTATCCAGGCCAGCGCGTGCCGGGCGATATCAGATTTGTGGGCATAGTGGCTTTTCAGTCGGGCGTGGAAAGGCGCTTCGTTGTCCTGGTGATTACGGCGAATAGCTCGCGCGCGCCCGTGGCTGCGCTGAATGTGTCCCTGCTGCTGGAGTTCACTTAAATCACGACGCACCGTTTCTTTGCTGACGCCGAGTACGGCGGCCAGTTCATCGGTGGTCAGGCTGTGGGATTGGGCGAGAAGAGTGACAATGTGCTGATGGCGAGCGACCTTCATCAGTGGTCTCCGTCATTGAAACAATCAATAAGGAAAATCAATTAATTGATTTTCGGCTGCTAATCTAAAGAAGGAAAAACCACGCTTTTTCCTTCTTTAATCGCAACTATATGCCCGCACGAAGCGGGCACAGAAATTATGCGGTGCCACCGACCGTCAAATTATCGACTTTCAGCGTTGGCTGACCCACACCAACCGGCAGGCTTTGCCCTTCTTTACCGCAGACACCTACGCCGTTATCCAGCTTCAGGTCGTTACCCACCATCGAGATTTGCTGCATGGCTTCGATGCCAGAGCCAATCAGGGTCGCGCCTTTCACTGCTTTGGTCACTTTACCTTTCTCGATCAGATACGCCTCTGAAGTCGAGAACACAAATTTACCGGAGGTGATATCCACCTGACCGCCGCCAAAGTTCGGCGCGTAAATCCCGTAGTCGACAGACTCGATGATTTCCTGCGGGGTCGATTTGCCCGCCAGCATGTAGGTGTTGGTCATACGCGGCATCGGTAAATGCGCATACGATTCACGGCGACCGTTACCCGTTGGCTTCACGCCCATCAGGCGCGCATTCAGTTTGTCCTGCATGTAGCCTTTCAGCACGCCATTTTCGATAAGAACATTGTACTGACCCGGCGTACCTTCATCATCGATGGACACGGAGCCACGACGGTCAGTCATGGTACCGTCATCGACGACGGTGCACAGTTCGGACGCGACGAGTTGCCCCATTTGCCCGCTGAACACGGACGTGCCGCGACGGTTGAAGTCACCTTCCAGACCGTGCCCCACCGCTTCGTGCAGCAGCACGCCCGGCCAGCCCGCGCCCAGAACGACCGGCATCGTGCCCGCAGGCGCGGCAACGGCATTGAGATTAATCATCGCCATGCGAACCGCTTCACGGGCCCATGCATCGGCCCGGACTTCGCCGTCGACGTCACCGAGGAAATAATCGTAGCCGAAACGACCGCCGCCCCCGCTGGAACCGCGCTCGCGTTTACCGTCGTCTTCGACCAGTACGCTCACCGACAGACGCACCAGGGGACGAACGTCCGCCGCCAGGGTGCCATCAGTGGCCGCGACCAGAATGAGTTCGTACACGCCGGTCAGGCTGGCAGAAACTTCCTGCACACGTTTGTCTGCCGCACGCGCGGCTTTGTCAACGCGGCGCAAAATGTCGAGCTTCTCTTCACGACTCATGCTTTGCAGCGGATCGAGACTGGTATACAGCGGAGAATACTCTTTCGCGCCAAGAGCGTGGACTTTACCGTCGCCGGTATCACGCACGATAGTCCGCGCGGCCTGAGCGCTCTGTTGCAGCGCCAACAGGCTAATCTGATCGGCATACGCAAAGCCGGTTTTCTCGCCGCTGACGGCACGGACGCCAACGCCCTGATCGATATTGTACGACCCGTCTTTGATGATGCTGTCCTCTAACACCCAGGACTCATGGTAGCTCGACTGGAAATAGAGATCGCCGTAGTCGAGGCGGCGCTCGGCAAGTTGGCCAAGTATGGCAAACAGGTCCTGATGACTCAGGCCGTTCGCCGACAGCAGATGTTCACTTACCAGGTTCAGACTCATCGTTTTGCTACTCATTGGTTGTCGCGAAGATCGCGGTATATCTATTGAGAGTGAGGTAATTTGTAACGCCCGTCAAATCATTGCTTTTTATCGCCGCGCGCCTGGCGCAGCACTTCATTGATTTGAGGCTGATCGATAGGCCCGCTGATGTGGTAACGCAGAATCGACACTTTGCTCCACAGCGGCCCCAGCACTTTACTGGCGGCAAACACAGCGGCACCGACAATCGGGTTGATGACAAACGCGGTAGCGACCCCTACGGTGGCAGAGATTTCCGGCGCGACCACGGCTTCCATATCCAGCTCACGGCGCACCAGGTTGACTGAGCCTTTCATCGCGATATCTGCTTCGAGGCCATCCACCAGCGTGTCGTCGGTATGCAGCGTGCCGTCTTTAATCCAGGCGGTGCTGCGAATGGAATCAAAATAGAACCCTTCGTTGAAGGTGTCACTAAAGTCGAAACGTAGCTTACGCAGCAGCGCATCCACACTCAGCAGACGCAGCAGCTGGCCCGCATGGCCGGTGCTGATGTCCGTGAACTCGCCTTTGCCCAAATGCGCTTTCAGAATGCCGTTCAACGATGCTACGTCCGGCGTCCACGGCTCATCGCGCCAGTGCAGGTCATAATCCAGATTGAATGACGAATCACGAATTGGCGTGGAGGCACCGAAGAAATTCACTGCCGCATCCAGTTTCTGGCCGCGAAGTTTGCCTTTCAGTGAGGTGCGCTCATTACCCGGCGCGTTCACCCACTCTCCGTCTACGGTCAGGCGTGCAAACCCGGTATCCATCAGGCCGTTAGCCAGCGACAAGGTGTTGCCCTTAATCGCGAAATCCCCATCAATGCGGCCATATTTCTGACCCCACAGCCAGCATTCCGCACAGCGCAGCTGCAGGTCTGGCCAATTCTGGAAATCAATGCGGTTATTGCTCATTATCCCCTGACCCAGAGATTCACCGGTGGTGGTTTTCGAGGACGGGTTGTAATAGAGATAACGAATCGCAGCCTGCCACGGCGCATTGTCGCGCAGCGTCAGCGTGCCGTTGATTTCACGCCCCTGCGCTTCAACGCGGGTGCCGTCTGCTGACGGTTGTGAAACAATACTCAGATTATTCCAGCGCTGGCCCGCCATGGTGAGCGCCGGGGTTCGCAGCGTCACGCGTTCCGGGAAGGCCGCTGCGTTACCCACGCCGTCGGCGGCGCCCTTACGGAACAACGCCATCCACTGCGCGCCGTCCATCGGCGGTAAATTCAGCTCGACGCCGGAGGAATCCGGCAACGGCGGTACGCTGCGGCTGTCAGACGCCCAAATGGCCCGGTCGAGTGTCAGCTTTTTATTCAGCAGCCAGCGGCTGTTGAGATGGTCCGTCGAACCTACGCTGCCGGTCAAATCGAAGCGGCTCAGACCACCTTCAACGTTCAGTTTCACCGGTAACGGCTCACCGGCTTTCTTGTTTACCGGTGCAGGTAAGCGACTACTCACATTCTTCAGGTCGCCTGCCATATCGACCTTATAGCTGGCGCTGCCTTTGTAAGGTAATTCAATCGCGACTTTACCCTGCCACGGCACGCTACCGCTTATCGCATCGTTAATCTGTTGAGGCAACATTCCGGTGCGGCTCGGCTGCCAGTTGGCATCCATATTCACCGCTACCTGATAGGCTTTTGGCCCTTCGGTGGTTGAGAAATTCACGTTCAGCGGCTGATTAAACCAGTTGGCGGTCATTGGCCCGCTTTTCAAATCACCATTTTCAAAGGTGAATCCACCGCTGAGGTTTTTCAGGGTGCTATTGAGCGGTTTGATAAACAGGCTGTTGTTAGCCAGACGCACGTCACCTTTCGCCAACACCTGTTTGCCGTCGAGCGGGATATCGAGATGTAAGCGAGCATTCACATCACCATCCAGCTGCAGCTCATCGAGGGTAGCACCAAGGGAATCCTTCAGCGGCGTCTCTTTGAAATACGGCCCGACCGCTTTGCCCGGACCGGCAATCTGCGAATCAATAATCAGCTTCTCTTTCGAATAGTCCGGGATAGCCGCATTCAGGTTGTGCGCCGTCACGCCGCCAAGCGCGACTTTATCCGCCTGCATCCACAAGCCGTCGTTCAGGAAGTTGAGGTCGATATTCAGATTGGTCAGCGCAGGCCAGTCAGGCTGGAACGCAAAGGTCGCGTTGTGCAAAGGCACCCACACCTGGAACTGACCTTCGTTGTGCTTGTATGGGAACAGGTGCGGGTTGCCGCCGTAGACCAGCGTGGCGTTATCCGACTGGCCGCCTTTGATGGCCGAGCTGAGGTAATCGACCAGCTCTTTGCCCATCAGGTTTTCCGGGAAATAGCGCCACGCCTGACCGCCGTCATCAGTGCTGATCCCGGCCAGAATACCGAGCCACGGTTCATCGCCTTCCGGCTGTAACCAGCGGAAGCCGCCACGGGCGTGAACCGCTTTCGCCTGCACGTCGATATCACGGCCGTCGAGCATGAAACCTTTTTCGTTGTTCACCCATGACAGATTGGCCACACCTTTGGCAATCTCAAGCGGCGCACGGAACACCGTCTCATACGGCATTTTTGCGTCTTCCATGCTGATATTCACCGAGCCATGCTCGACGCTACCTTCTGCCCGACCAGAGAAATGCTCGGCGCCGGGCAGCAGCTTCCACTGCTTCCACCCCAGATTGCTCCAGGCCGCCTGGAAACGGGTTTTCTCAGTCGCCTGCAACGGAATATCCAGCGCCAGGGCGTCAATCTGACCGGCAGGCTGCGTGGTTTCCCAAATTTCACCTAACGACGGCGAGAGTTTATCTGCAATTGGCAGCAGGCCAGAAAGGCCGCTCAGTTCGAGATTGCTGGCACGGATACGCAGCTCGTCGCTGCGCACGTTATTTTTTCCGCCGACGTCCTGACCGGGGATCCACGCCAGCGCCAGCGCACCTTGCGGCCAACGTTTGCCGTCTATGGCGATGCGGGTATCAGGGACATGAAATGCCCAGCCCGCATTTTCACGGGTGATGTGTGCCGTCAGATTATCGACGGACAGGTCATGGGGTTGCTTATCGCCCTTCCAGCTCGCGCCGCCTTTCTTCAGCCAGACGTCACCACTTGAGATGTCGCCCTTATCAAGGTCTATCCAGCCTTCGAGGCTAAACCGAGCCGACGTCAGCGCGATGTTGTCCTGCATCCAGCGGCCAAGCCACGGCTTAACGTCGATGTCATCAGCCTGCACCCACAGCCGACCTTCATTCAGCAGACCGTTCTCATCGCGCAAGTCCATGCGCACTTTCATCACCCCGTGCTGGCCGTTAAGACTCGACAGGCTCAGTTCACCTTCGGCACGATGGCGATTTTTACCGTTCATCCAGGTCAGTTGCGGGATAGCGAGTTCGGCGCGCTGGCCGGAAAGAGTGAGGAAGCTTAAATGACTGTCGCGCAGAGTGAACTGATCGAACTGGCGCAGGAACAGATCGCCGATGCGGTCCGTTTTCAACTGCCCACTGCTGTTATTGTGTTGCAGAGGGGTGTTGGTGCGAATTTGCAGCTGCCAGAAGGTCAGCTCGCGGAACTGCCAGCGAAAATGCAGCAGGCTTTGCCAGACGTCGAGTGCCAGCGTCACGCGTTTAACGGACATCTGACCACCGTTTTTCATCCCGGCTTTGATATCGCGGACTTCCAGCGTCGGGCCGTAGTCTTCCCAGCTGGCTTTAAGCTGTGACGCTTCGATGGGATGTCCGGTAGACTCCGCGATTTTCTCCAGCAGCTGCGGACGCCATTTATCCAGCTGCGGCAAAACGAGACGCAAGCCACTGACCAGCAGCGCGACGATAACAATTAATGTTGCCACCGTGATCAGTAAGATTCCAGGCAAACGCCTCACGCATCTCTCCTTGTAACTGCCCGCAAACTACATCATCACCACGTCGAATTGCTCCTGATTGTAGAGCGGTTCTATCTGGACTTTTACCTGCTTGCCAACGAAGATTTCCACTTCCGCCAGCGCATGAGACTCTTCCCCTTTCAGGGTTTCGGCCACGGCGGCTGAAGCGTAGACCAGGAAGCGATCGGAATCATAGGCATGATGCACACGGACAATTTCACGCATGATTTCGTAGCATACCGTTTCGACCGTTTTCACCGTCCCGCGTCCATGACAGGTTGGGCACTGGTGGCACAGCACGTGCTCCACGCTTTCGCGCGTGCGCTTGCGGGTCATTTCCACCAAACCGAGCTGCGAGAAGCCGTTGATGCTGGTTTTAACGCGGTCTTTGCTCAGGGCCTGTTCCAGAGAATGCAGCACCCGACGGCGGTGGTCTTCATTACTCATATCGATGAAATCGATGATGATAATCCCGCCCAGATTACGCAGGCGCAGCTGACGCGCAATGGCTTGCGTCGCTTCGATATTAGTATTGAAAATGGTGTCGTCAAGATTACGGTGGCCGACAAAGGCACCGGTGTTGATATCGACAGTGGTCATCGCTTCGGTCTGATCAATAACCAGATAGCCGCCCGACTTCAGTTCCACCTTCCGCTCCAGCGCTCGCTGAATTTCATTTTCGACATCGAAGAGATCGAAAATCGGCTGGCGACCACTGTAATGTTCGAGCTTGTTGGTCATCTCCGGCATGTACTCGGCGGTGAATTCCATCAGCGATTCGAAGGTCAGACGAGAATCGACGCGGATGCGGTCAAGCTGTGCGTCTGCAAAATCGCGCAGTACGCGTTGGGCTAACGCCAGTTCGCCGTACATCTGATAACGAGTCTGCGGGCGTTTTTTACGCTCCATCACCTTAGTCCACACGCGTTTGAGGTACGCGGCATCGGAGGATAAATCCTCTTCGCAAACGCCTTCCGCCGCGGTTCGGATGATGAATCCGCCCTGCTCGTCGCAGTATGTTGTCACCACGTTTTTCAGGCGGTCGCGCTCGGCTTCGCTTTCAATACGCTGGGACACGCCCACGTGAGAAGCGCCCGGCATGAACACGAGGTAACGAGAAGGAATGGTGATATCAGTCGTCAGACGCGCGCCTTTGGTGCCCAGCGGATCTTTGACCACTTGCACCATCAGGTCCTGGCCCTGACGCACCAGTTCGGAAATGTCGCGAACGGTGAACTGCTTCTGCTCTTCCCCGGCCACGCATTCGGTGTGGGGCATAATGTCAGAAGCGTGAAGAAACGCGGCCTTATCCAGGCCAATATCTACAAATGCCGCCTGCATCCCTGGGAGTACACGACTGACACGACCTTTGTAGATATTGCCTACGATTCCGCGTCGCGCTTCACGCTCTATATGAATTTCCTGAAGAATACCGCCATCAATGTACGCCACGCGGGTTTCCGATGGCGTTACGTTAACCAATAATTCAGCCGTCATGTT
The DNA here is from genome assembly GCF_024764775.1 of Scandinavium manionii. Lineage (NCBI taxonomy): Bacteria > Pseudomonadati > Pseudomonadota > Gammaproteobacteria > Enterobacterales > Enterobacteriaceae > Scandinavium > Scandinavium manionii. Next base: position 368,026 of record NZ_JALIGC010000036.1, read on the forward strand.
TATCCCTTTTCTCACGCAGTGAGTTAAAATTGCTCAGCAACTCATACGTTTCCACCAGCGGTAAGCCGACTACGGCGTGATAGCTGCCATTTATCTTCCTGACAAAACAGCCACCCAGCCCCTGAATACCGTATGCACCTGCTTTATCCATCGGTTCGCCGCTCGCGACGTAACCGAGGATATCGTCATCTGTTAAGGCTCTGAACGTGACTTCCGTGGTCACCAGGCAGTCAATGGTGTATTTGCTGTCCGCTAACGCGACGGCGGTCATCACCTGATGCGTATGCCCGGAAAGCTGGCGCAACATGACTGCCGCGTGTTCAGCGTCCCGTGGTTTTTCCAGCACTTCACCGTTCAGAACCACAATGGTATCGGCACCCAGCACCGGTAAGTCCTGCGCGGCAAGCGTGACGCCCGCCTGCGCTTTTTCCCGAGCCAGTCGCGCAACATAATGCTGCGCGCTTTCCTGCGGCTGACGTTGCTCCTCGATGCCCGGTACCAGACGTTCGAAGCTCACACCCAATTGAGTTAACAGCTCCTGACGACGCGGGGAGCCGGAAGCAAGATAAAGCATTGTCATAGAAACCTTTATTGTACCGCGAATTGCTGGCGCACTTTACGCATCAGCAGGAACAGCCATGGCCAGAGTACACCGTTAACGACGCTACTCCAGAACACTTCCGGTCGGAAAGAGACGTTGATCACTAAAAATTCTGACCAGAAAACAACGATATCCACCGCCAGCGACAGCATCATAACCACCAGCGCTTGTTGCCAGAGCGCCAGATTACGGAACAGCTGATATTTCAGTGCCACCAGATAGGCAATGATACTGAGGGACAACGCACGTACGCCGAGCGTTGAACCGCTAATCAGATCCAGTATGGCACCCATAATGAAACCTGTGCCAACATTGACCCGGTGCGGTAAAGCGAGGATCCAGTAGAGCAGGATCAGCAGAACCCAGTTTGGCCGGTATACCAACAGGTTGTCCGGCCAGGGCATGACTTGTAACAGAAGGGCTATCAAAAACGAGAGCCAGATAACCCAACGTCCCTGGCTTCGGTAGCTTGCCACTACTGCCCTCCTGGTGAAGGCGCAGCAGCCGGTGCAGGCTGAGTGATTCCCGTCGCAGGCGGCGGAACGGGTGCTGGCGGCCCCATGGAATCGGCAGCAGGCAGAACCTGCGGCATCATCTGCATCAGACGTTCGTTGGCTACACGATGTACCTCTTCAGGCGTCATCGGGTTTGCACCGTTACGATCGGCACCCCACAGCAGCAGCAGATAACGCAGACGCTGCAGACCGGCAGTTGGGCGCGCCTGAATCACCGTATACGCACGCTGCGTATCCAGCTTAACTGACGACACAACCGCAACCGGATACCCTTCAGGGAAACGACCGCCGAGACCGGATGTCACCAGCACGTCACCCACACGGATATCAGTATTGGCAGGCAGATGTTCCAGCTGCAAATCGTCAGTACAGCCGTTACCGGCGGCAATCACGCGGATATCGTTACGCAGTACCTGAATCGGCAGTGCATGGGTCGCATCACAAATCAGAAGCACTCGGCTGGTCAGCTTCGCGACGGCCACAACCTGACCGACCACGCCTTTATCACTGATAATAGGCTGACCTTCGTAGACGCCGTTGACGCTACCTTTGTCGATAACCACCTGATCGCTATACGGATCGTTAACGGTAGAGATAACCTGGGTCACCATTTTCTGCTCATCCTGACGCAGCGGTGAACCTAACAACTCACGCAGACGGGCGTTTTCCTGCTTGTACTGACCCATCATCAGCAGATCGCTGTTTTTTAACAGCAGCTCCTGACGCAGGGCACGGTTTTCCAGCTCAAGCTGATCGCGGGAAGCCAGAGTTTGCGAAATACCGTCGAGTAATTCACGAGGACCGTTGGAAACAAAATAGAAAGGGCTAACAGCAGTATCCATGTACGTTCGGATTTGACTGAACGCACCAAGGCGGCTGTCGGCAATAATGATGCCAAGCGCCACTAGCACCGCCAGAATTAGGCGAAACTGTAGCGATGGGCCACGGCTAAAAATGGGCTTCATAGGCTATGCGTATTCTCGTGTCAGTGAAGAAATCAAGGGGCAGCACAAACGCTACCCCAGACTTCTGGCTGACTACTCTTCGCTGAACAAGTCGCCGCCGTGCATGTCGATCATTTCCAGTGCCTTGCCGCCGCCACGGGCAACACAGGTCAGTGGATCTTCTGCAACTACGACAGGAATTCCTGTCTCTTCCATTAACAGGCGGTCGAGGTTACGCAGCAGCGCACCACCACCAGTCAGAACCATACCACGCTCTGAGATGTCGGAAGCCAGTTCCGGCGGACACTGTTCCAGGGCAACCATCACCGCACTCACGATACCGGTCAACGGCTCTTGCAGCGCTTCGAGGATTTCATTGGAGTTCAGAGTAAAGCCGCGTGGAACGCCTTCTGCCAGATTACGACCGCGTACTTCAATTTCAAGAACTTCGTCGCCTGGGTAAGCAGAACCGATTTCGTGCTTGATGCGCTCTGCGGTGGCTTCACCGATCAGAGAGCCGTAGTTACGGCGCACATAATTAATAATGGCTTCGTCGAAACGGTCACCACCGATACGAACGGAAGAGGAATAAACCACACCGTTCAGGGAGATAACGGCCACTTCTGTGGTACCACCACCGATATCCACAACCATTGAACCGGTTGCTTCAGAAACAGGCAGACCCGCACCGATAGCAGCAGCCATTGGCTCTTCAATCAGGAATACTTCACGGGCGCCAGCGCCCTGAGCAGATTCACGGATTGCACGGCGTTCAACCTGGGTTGCACCTACCGGCACACACACCAGAACTCGCGGGCTCGGGCGCATAAAGCTGTTGCTGTGAACCTGTTTGATGAAGTGCTGCAGCATTTTTTCAGTCACGAAGAAGTCAGCGATAACGCCGTCTTTCATTGGACGAATAGCTGCGATGTTGCCCGGCGTACGGCCGAGCATCTGCTTAGCTTCATGACCGACGGCAGCCACACTTTTCGGTGAACCGGCACGATCCTGGCGAATGGCGACAACGGAAGGCTCATTCAGTACGATGCCTTGTCCTTTTACGTAAATCAGGGTATTCGCGGTACCCAGGTCAATGGACAGGTCATTGGAAAACATGCCACGAAATTTTTTCAACATACTAAGGGATAATCCTGAAAGCTGGGGCGGAAACAAAATCCGCTTACTTTACCAACCACACGCAGCAGCGACAAGGCGCAAAAATCATCTGCAACGGTGAAAATTAGTGCAGTTCGTTTCCTTTGTTACAATTTCGACCTGACACTGTCAGAGCCGCAGCGCTCCTCGCTTACATTGCAACCTGTCAAAGGACGATCACTGGCATGTTCTGTATCACTTGTCGGCAGGCACTCAATAACACCCGCGGAGAAACAGCGCGCGTTATTCTACGTGAAAACACGACAAACGGCAGATCAAACAGAGTATCTTTGCGAATATTTTTTTACGCTAGTGTCAAGTGGTTGTGACGTGGCAAAAAAATCGCCCTGACCACCCAGCACACCGCACTCTCTTAACACCTGCCACTCGCTGCGACTTCTCAATCCGGTAGCGAAAACCTGGGTCGATGTCCCTTTACTGGCTTCGACCAGACTCTGCACCAGCAACTGGTTTTCACTGCGTTTCTCTATGTTACGCACCAGGCCCGGGTGCAGTTTGACGATTTCCACCGACAATTCTTTAATCCAACTGGTGCTGACCAGCGTTAAACCAGCCTGAATCACCACTACTCGGACCCCTAACGCGTGAATCAAACGCATCACAGGCTGTAAGCGGCTGATATGTTGACAGACATCTGCCTCTGCAAGTTCAAAAATAATCCGTTTTCTCTGTGTTTTTTCACACTGCATCAACGTATCACGTAGCCAGCGCTGGAACCGGGGCCGGATGAGCGACTCAACCGTCACCTGCAAAGCCAGATTTTCCTCAGGCCAAAACGAGAGGAAAGGCAGTAAACGGGTGATTTGTAAACGGTCGTACTCTTCCGCCAGACCGAACTCCATTACCATCGGCATATATTCAGCGGCGATCACTTCTTCTTTACCGTCATAAATACGGCACATCAATTCACGATGGTGAACACGGCCGTCGTAATGCACCGCCGGTTTTTGGTAGAAGCGCGGGCCTCCGCGACTGAGCATTTGTTCGATGAGGGTTCGCCAGCGCACGTTACCGCGCCCTTTTTCTGGCAGAGAGTCATCATACACTGCCCAGCTGTTACTGCCCTGAAGCACCGCGTTACGCACCGCCGCATCGGCGTGCTCCATCACTTGCTCTGTGGTTTGCCCACTGCGCCAGGTACAGATGCCGATGTGCATCATGTCATCCTGATCGAGAATTTTGGTCGACGGCAACGAGTCCAGCGCTTTTAACAGCTGCCCGGCGATGCTGTCGGCTTCTTTCAACGTGCGGTGTGGCAGCAGCACGGCAAAATCACTGCGGTAATAACGTGCCAATAACGCACCAGGATAACGCATCATGAAAGTGGAAAGCATATTGATGAGCATAAAGAAGTGCTCTTCCGCCGCCATACGCCCCCACTGGTCGCGAACCAAATCGAATTCCGGTAGGCGAATCAGCATCACAATACCATGTGCCCCAACTTTTTCCTGATCGTCGAGCAGCGTTGCGAGCTGGTTATCGAAAAACATCCGGTTGCTGAGGCCGGTTTTGGTGTCCTGCGCCGCGTAGGAGCGGATAAGCGTATCCATGCGACTGCGCTGTTCGCCGGCAAACTGAATTTCCGACAGCAGCGTATCGAGGGCGCTGCTGGTTCGCGCGGGCCATTCATGCACCGAACCGCGCACTTGCTGCCCGCGTTCACCGTTGAGGATCCGCGTGGAGCGCAGCTCTAACAATTCCTGGCCCGACAGCTGATTGCGTAGCCAGCGTACCGAAAAGAAGATAATCAATACCATAAAACCAATGGCAATGGTGAGAGGCGCGGTGGTCAGCAGAGAGTGGAAATAATTCACCATCGGATCCTGATACACCAGATGAATGGTCATCCCCGGGTGCTTCACCGATTCTACGTCCAGTTCGCGGTACTGAATACTGCTGCCCATCGGGCGATAACTGCTGACACGTGAGTGGCTAAAAATAGTCCTATCATTAACGATGAAATCAATGCGCACGATGTCGACAGGGACCAGAATTTCGTCCAGTTGGTTGTCGAACTGATCAAAAGGGGTACTGACCAGGCGGGAATCGATAACCGTCGCCACAGCCCGGGCGCGATAATCCACTTTATATTGAATACCGTTATAGAAACTCAGTGAACAACCAATGAGGGTGACAAAGATGGTCAGGCCCGTTAAAAGCGCGACAAAAGCTGAGAATTTCGTCGTTAATCGCATCCCTGTATTAACTCCGTTAATGAAAAACAGCCCGGCTGTTGACCGGACACCCACGCTGGCCCGCAAAAAATTAGTAAGCACTAACTAGCATGCCAAAAGGACCCTGCATACTACCAGAGTTAGTGAATCTGGCAATTTATTGCGTTGAATCGGCATCGTGTTTCAGTTACCGAGTATAGTCTTCGATAATTATTTTCCAATCATAGAGCAACTGAGGAACGATTATGCAGGCATTAATCTTAGAACAGCACGACGGTAAAACTCTCGCCTCGGTACAGGCCATCGAGGAAAGTCAGCTGCCACAAGGTGATGTCACAGTCGATATCCAGTGGTCAAGCCTCAACTACAAGGATGCCCTCGCCATTACCGGTAAAGGTAAAATCATCCGTAACTTTCCGATGGTGCCAGGTATCGATTTTGCGGGCGTGGTTCATCACAGCGAAGACCCGCGTTTTCACGTGGGCCAGCAGGTGCTACTGACTGGTTGGGGCGTAGGTGAAAACCATTGGGGTGGACTTTCTCAGCAAGCCCGCGTGAAGGGTGACTGGCTGGTCGCTCAACCGCAGGGAATGGATGCGCGCCAGGCGATGATCATCGGCACCGCTGGCTTTACCGCCATGCTCTGCGTGATGGCGCTGGAAGACGCTGGCATCAAACCTCAGGACGGCGAAATTGTCGTGACCGGTGCCAGCGGCGGCGTGGGTAGTACGGCGATTGCGCTGCTGCACAAGCTGGGTTATCAGGTTGCTGCCGTTTCCGGTCGCGAAAGCACGCATGACTATCTGCGCAGCCTCGGCGCAAACCGTATTATTGGCCGTGATGAATTCGCCGAATCCCGTCCGTTGGAAAAACAGCTGTGGGCCGGTGCGGTCGATACCGTCGGCGATAAAGTGCTGGCCAAAGTGCTGGCGCAAATGAACTACGGCGGATGTGTGGCCGCATGTGGTCTGGCGGGAGGTTTTGCACTGCCGACCACGGTGATGCCGTTCATTCTGCGTAACGTCCGTTTGCAGGGCGTCGATTCCGTCATGACACCTGCCGCACGCCGCGCACAGGCCTGGAAACGTCTGGTTCTGGATTTACCGTCTTCCTTCTATAGCCAGAGCGCAACGGAAATCACCCTTGCTCAGGCACCGGAGTTTGCCGAAAAAATCATGAACAATCAGATTCAGGGCCGCACGCTGGTTAAGATTGCCTAATCTTCAAATTTTCGTGACATATTCGCGTTAATCAGTCACCTCCGTCATGCTTAGGAAAAAGCATGACGGAGGAAGCCATGAAGTCGAAAAAACTAACGGAAGCTGATGTAACGGCGGAATCCGTTTTTATGCTCCAGCGCCGCCAGGTGCTGAAAATGTTAGGCATAAGCGCCACCGCAATGACGCTCGCGCCCACCGCCCAGGCCGATTTGCTCAGCTGGTTTAAGGGCAACGACAGGCCACCTGCCCCGTCCGGAAAACCGCTCGAATTCTCTCGCCCTGCCGAATGGCAGAGCCAGCTGGCGCTCACGCCGGAGGATAAAGTCACTCGCTACAACAATTATTATGAATTCGGGCTGGATAAAGCCGACCCAGCGGCAAACGCCGGGAGCCTGATAACCGATCCGTGGACGCTGACCATCGATGGTGAAGTTGCTAAACCGCTAACGCTCGATCACGACGCGCTGACCAAACGTTTCCCGCTCGAACAGCGAATCTACCGGATGCGCTGCGTGGAAGCCTGGTCGATGGTCGTGCCGTGGATTGGTTTTCCGCTGCATAAGCTGCTGGCGCTGGTTGAGCCCACCAGCGATGCCAAATACGTCGCCTTTAAAACCATTTTCTCTCCTGAGCAGATGCCCGGTCAGAAGGACCGCTTTATTGGCGGCGGTCTTTCATATCCCTACGTCGAAGGCCTGCGTCTCGATGAGGCGATGCATCCGCTGACGCTGCTTACTACCGGCGTGTATGGCAAAGCGTTACCGCCGCAAAACGGTGCGCCCATCCGCCTGACCGTCCCGTGGAAATACGGCTTTAAAGGCATTAAATCTATTGTCAGTATTAAACTGACTCGCGAACGTCCGCCCTGCACGTGGAATCTGGCGGCCCCTGATGAATATGGTTTTTTCGCCAACGTGAATCCGCATGTTGACCATCCACGCTGGTCGCAGGCCACCGAGCGCTTTATCGGCTCGGGCGGCGTACTGGACGTCAAACGCCAACCGACGCTGTTGTTTAACGGCTATGCCGATCAGGTGGCGTCGCTCTATCACGGCCTGAATTTACGGGAGAATTTCTGAGTGCGCTTAACGGCTAAACAGATTGTCTGGCTCAAGGTAATGCTGCATCTGGCCGCCTTTTTACCTCTGGTGTGGTTGTTCTGGGCGGGCGACCAGGGCTACTTCAGCGCTGACCCTGCCAAAGATATTCAACACTTTACCGGTAGGATGGCTCTGAAACTACTGCTCGCCACCTTGCTGGTCTCCCCGCTGGCGCGCTACGCTAAACAGCCTTTATTGATACGAACTCGCCGCCTTTTAGGGCTATGGTGTTTTGCCTGGGCGACGTTACACCTCACCAGCTACGCGCTATTAGAGCTCGGGATTAACAATCTGGGTTTATTAGGGCAGGAAGTGGTCACGCGCCCTTATTTAACGTTGGGCCTGGTGAGCTGGCTGATTTTGCTGGCGCTGGCGGCCACCTCGTTTCAGCGTGTGCAACGAAAACTAGGCGCGCGCTGGCAAAAACTACATAACTTCGTCTATCTGGTAGCGATCCTTGCCCCCATCCATTATCTGTGGTCGGTGAAGATCCTCTCACCACAGCCGATCCTGTACGCAATCGCCGCTTTTGCGCTTTTAGCGTGGCGTTTTAAGAAGTTCCGCCGGTGGTGGCGTTAATTCACGATAATGTGCAGTTTCCCGCAGAACTCCCGCACTACGTCAGGCTTTTTCGGGTTTGAGGTTGATAATCTTCCCTGATAAGACCAGTATTTAGCTGCCAATTGCTACGAAATCGTTATAATGTGCGACTTTGGTTTTCCTGACAGGGGTTTTTGGCCTCTGAAAAGGTGACAAGCGCGCATCGAAGGTATATTTTGTTTTTTACCGGAGAATTGCAGGAGATAGCAGCACGATGGCCGACAAGTTACGCATTTTGCTTTTAAACGGACCGAACCTGAACATGCTCGGCACCCGTGAGCCAGAGAAGTATGGCTCCCAGACGTTAGCGGAAATTGTAAACCGTTTAACGACGGAAGCTGAGGCTCTGAATGTGTCGCTGGACCATTTGCAGTCCAACGCGGAGTTCGCGATTATCGACCGAATTCATCAGGCTAAAGACAACATTGACTATATCCTGATCAATCCGGCCGCATTCACGCACACCAGCGTGGCGATTCGTGATGCGCTATTGGCGGTCAGTATCCCGTTTATCGAGATACATCTGAGTAACGTGCACGCTCGCGAGCCGTTCCGCCATCACTCATATCTCTCTGATATCGCTGCCGGCGTCATCTGCGGATTAGGCGCTGACGGCTATTCATACGCATTACAGACGGCGGTTAAACGCCTGTCACAATCACACTAAACAAAGAGTACGGAACCCACTCATGGATATTCGTAAGATTAAAAAACTGATCGAGCTGGTTGAAGAATCAGGCATCTCCGAACTGGAAATTTCTGAAGGCGAAGAGTCTGTACGCATCAGCCGCGCTTCGGCCAATGCGGGCTTCCCGGTTATGCAACAGGCTTATGCTGCGCCGATGATGCAACCACAGATGGCTCCGGCCGCTGCTGCACCGGTAGCTGCTGCTGAAGCCCCGGCTAAAGCTGAAATCAGTGGCCACATCGTACGCTCCCCGATGGTTGGTACCTTCTACCGCACCCCAAGCCCGGACGCGAAAGCATTCATCGAAGTGGGCCAGAAGGTGAACGCGGGTGATACCCTGTGCATCGTTGAAGCCATGAAAATGATGAACCAGATCGAAGCCGACAAGTCGGGTACCGTGAAGGCTATCCTGGTCGAAAGTGGTCAACCGGTAGAATTTGACGAGCCGCTGGTCGTCATCGAGTAACGAGGCGAACATGCTGGATAAAATTGTCATCGCAAACCGTGGCGAGATTGCACTGCGCATTCTTCGTGCCTGTAAAGAACTGGGCATCAAGACCGTCGCCGTACACTCCACTGCGGATCGCGATTTAAAACACGTACTGTTAGCGGATGAGACGGTCTGTATCGGCCCGGCTCCGTCCGTAAAAAGCTATCTGAATATCCCGGCTATCATTAGCGCCGCTGAAATCACCGGCGCGGTGGCAATCCATCCGGGTTATGGCTTCCTGTCCGAAAACGCCAACTTTGCTGAGCAGGTTGAACGTTCCGGCTTTATCTTCATCGGCCCGAAAGCTGACACTATCCGCCTGATGGGCGACAAAGTGTCTGCAATCAACGCGATGAAAAAAGCAGGCGTTCCTACTGTACCAGGCTCTGACGGCCCGCTGGGCGACGACATGGATGCTAACCGTGCCCATGCGAAACGCATTGGCTATCCGGTTATCATCAAAGCCTCCGGTGGCGGCGGCGGTCGCGGTATGCGCGTCGTGCGCAGCGACGCTGAACTGTCCCAGTCCATCTCCATGACCAAAGCTGAAGCGAAAGCCGCTTTCAGCAATGACATGGTGTACATGGAAAAATACCTGGAAAATCCTCGTCACATCGAGATTCAGGTACTGGCTGACGGCCAGGGCAACGCTATCTATCTGGCAGAACGTGACTGCTCTATGCAGCGTCGTCACCAGAAAGTTGTCGAAGAAGCACCAGCACCAGGCATCACGCCGGAACTGCGTCGCTACATCGGCGAGCGTTGTGCGAAAGCCTGCGTGGATATCGGCTACCGTGGCGCGGGTACTTTCGAATTCCTGTTTGAAAACGGCGAGTTCTATTTCATCGAAATGAACACCCGTATTCAGGTAGAGCACCCGGTTACCGAGATGATCACTGGCGTTGACCTGATCAAAGAGCAGCTGCGTATCGCTGCCGGTCAGCCGCTGTCAATCAAACAGGAAGAAGTGCACGTTCGCGGCCATGCGGTGGAATGCCGTATCAACGCCGAAGACCCGAACACCTTCCTGCCGAGCCCGGGTAAAATTACCCGTTTCCACGCACCTGGCGGTTTTGGTGTGCGTTGGGAATCTCATATCTACGCCGGTTACACTGTACCGCCGTACTATGACTCAATGATTGGTAAGCTCATCTGTTACGGCGAAACCCGTGACGTGGCGATTTCTCGCATGAAGAACGCCCTGCAGGAACTGATCATCGACGGTATCAAAACCAACGTTGAACTGCAGATGCGCATCATGAGTGACGAGAACTTCCAGCATGGTGGAACCAACATCCACTATCTGGAGAAAAAACTCGGACTTCAGGAAAAATAATCCTGAACGTTTAGCAAAAGGCCGGATCTTCCGGCCTTTTTTCTTTTTCTCTCCCCTTCCCAGCCCCTTAAGGTACAATCCCCGCTTTAAATTGCCCCTGGGAGCCTTATGGACGCGCGTTTTGTTCAGGCCCACAAAGAAGCCCGCTGGGCGTTGTGGCTTACCCTCCTCTATCTCGCCGCATGGTTAGCGAGTGCTTACATACCTAGTTCAATACAGGGCTTCACCGGCCTGCCACGATGGTTTGAAATGGCCTGCCTGCTGATTCCGCTGATCTTCATTTTACTGTGCTGGGCCATGGTGAAATTCATCTATCGCGAAATTCCACTGGAGGACGATGATGCAGCCTGAAGTCATTCTGCCGCTTGTCGCCTATTTATTGGTGGTGTTTGGCCTGTCGATTTACGCGATGCGAAAGCGCGCCACCGGCACGTTCCTCAACGAATATTTCCTCGGCAGTCGTTCGATGGGCGGCTTTGTACTGGCGATGACTCTCACCGCCACCTACATCAGCGCCAGTTCGTTTATCGGCGGCCCGGGTGCGGCCTATAAATACGGGCTGGGTTGGGTTTTGCTGGCGATGATCCAGCTACCTGCCGTGTGGCTATCGCTAGGCGTTCTGGGGAAAAAATTCGCCATCCTTGCCCGGCGTTACAACGCGGTGACGCTCAACGATATGCTGTTTGCCCGCTATCAGAGCCGTCTGCTGGTATGGCTGGCGAGTCTTAGCCTGCTGGTCGCGTTTGTCGGCGCGATGACCGTACAGTTCATCGGCGGTGCACGCTTGCTGGAAACCGCAGCCGGTATTCCTTACGAAACGGGCTTGCTGATTTTCGGGATCAGTATCGCGCTGTACACCGCTTTCGGCGGCTTCCGCGCCAGCGTGCTCAATGATGCCATGCAAGGCATGGTGATGCTGATTGGCACCATCGTACTGCTGATTGGTGTCGTTCACGCGGCGGGCGGCCTGAGCCACGCGGTGCAAACACTGGAACACATCGACCCAAAACTGGTCTCTCCGCAGGGGGCTGACGATATTTTATCGCCGAGCTTTATGACCTCTTTCTGGGTACTGGTCTGTTTTGGGGTGATTGGCCTGCCGCACACGGCAGTACGTTGCATCTCGTACAAAGACAGCAAGGCAGTACACCGAGGTATGATTATCGGCACGATTGTCGTGGCTGTCCTGATGTTCGGGATGCATCTGGCTGGTGCACTGGGTCGCGCCGTTATTCCGGATCTCGACGTCCCGGATTTAGTTATCCCCACGCTGATGGTTAAAGTATTGCCGCCAGTGGCTGCGGGGATCTTCCTCGCCGCACCGATGGCGGCAATCATGTCGACGATCAACGCGCAGTTATTGCAGAGTTCCGCTACGATCATCAAAGATCTGTATCTGAATTTCCGCCCGGAGCAGGTACAGAACGAAAAGCGGCTGAAGCGTATGTCAGCGCTGATCACCCTGATATTGGGTGCGCTGTTGCTGTTGGCTGCCTGGCGACCGCCGGAGATGATCATCTGGTTGAACCTGCTGGCGTTTGGCGGGCTGGAAGCCGTGTTCCTGTGGCCGCTGGTGCTGGGCCTTTACTGGGAACGCGCGAACGCCGCCGGGGCGCTGAGCGCCATGATTGTCGGCGGCGTGCTATACGCCCTGCTTGCTACTCTGAAAATTCAGTACCTGGGCTTTCACCCGATTGTTCCCTCGCTACTGCTCAGTCTTCTGGCTTTTGTCGTCGGTAACCGTTTTGGTCAGCCTGCCACGCAAGCCCCTAATATCACTGTTAATCATTAAAAGAGTTTTGCCATGCCATGGATCCAACTGAAACTGAACACCACCGGTGCCAACGCGGAAGAACTGAGCGATGCGCTGATGGAAGTGGGTGCCGTCTCTATCACCTTCCAGGACACCCACGACACGCCGGTGTTTGAGCCTTTACCGGGCGAAACCCGACTTTGGGGTGATACCGATGTAATTGGCCTGTTCGATGCCGAAACCGACATGAAGGAAGTGGTCGCCATTCTGGAACATCAGCCGCTGCTGGGTGCGGGTTTTGTTCACAAGATTGAGCAACTGGAAGATAAAGACTGGGAGCGCGAATGGATGGATAACTTCCACCCGATGCGTTTCGGCGAGCGGCTGTGGATTTGCCCAAGCTGGCGCGATGTGCCGGACGAAAACGCGGTTAACGTGATGCTCGATCCGGGTCTGGCGTTTGGTACCGGCACCCACCCAACCACGTCGCTGTGCCTGCAGTGGCTCGACGGACTCGATCTGAACGGTAAAACGGTGATCGATTTTGGCTGTGGATCAGGGATCCTCGCCATTGCGGCGCTGAAACTGGGCGCGGCTAAAGCGATCGGGATCGACATTGATCCGCAGGCGATTCAGGCCAGCCGCGATAACGCGCTGCGCAATGGCGTGTCCGATAAGCTGGAACTTTATTTACCACAGGACCAGCCAGACGCCATGAAAGCCGACGTAGTAGTCGCTAATATCCTGGCTGGCCCATTACGCGAACTGGCCCCGCTAATCAGCGTCCTGCCTGTTGAGGGCGGTTTATTGGGCCTTTCCGGGATTCTTGCGAGCCAGGCCGACAGCGTCTGTGAAGCCTATACCTCTCAATTCGCGCTCGACCCAGTGGTTGAGAAAGAAGAGTGGTGTCGCATTACCGGTCGTAAGAACGGATAAAACAGGTGCGTGGTCTCCCGGTTACGTTCACATTTTGTTCGAGTAAGTGTGCAAAAGTGTCGATTACCTGCAGCAATGAAATGGGATCCAGCCCGCAATAATCGGGATAATCTGCTGATAAAACCAGCAGGTTATCTCTTTTCTGCTCCCTTTTGAGCAGGAAAAAACGATAAGTTACGCAAAATTGCATCTGTTCAAAAATTCACCTTATTGATATAACATAATGATTTGTTTGATTATTAAATTTTCGCCTCGGGGGTGACTGGCGATTCCTTGATCTATAACAGAGGATTGCTCAAAGTTTGGCCTTTCATCTCAGGAAAAAAATGCGTAATATACGCCGCCTTGCAGTCACAGTATGGTCATTTCTTAACTCATGCGCATCGGACACCACCAGCTTAGAAATCGCCTGATCGCAGCGCCCATGGCTGGCATTACTGACAGACCATTCCGGACGCTGTGCTACGAGATGGGAGCAGGTTTAACCGTTTCCGAGATGATGTCCTCCAACCCGCAGGTCTGGGAGAGCGACAAATCCCGTTTACGGATGGTGCACATTGACGAGCCCGGGATCCGCACCGTGCAAATTGCCGGTAGCTGTCCTGAAGAAATGGCGGAAGCCGCACGTATTAACGTTGAAAGTGGCGCCCAAATTATTGATATCAATATGGGTTGCCCGGCTAAAAAAGTGAATCGCAAGCTTGCAGGTTCAGCCCTTTTGCAGCATCCAGGTTTGGTGAAGTCTATCCTGACCGAGGTGGTAAAGGCAGTGGACGTTCCTGTTACTCTCAAGATTCGCACTGGCTGGGCGCCGGACCACCGTAACTGTGTAGAGATTGCCCAACTGGCTGAAGATTGTGGCATTCAGGCTCTGACTATTCACGGACGCACTCGCGCCTGCTTGTTTAACGGAGACGCTGAATACAACAGTATTCGGGCAGTTAAGCAGAAAGTTTCCATTCCGATTATCGCGAATGGTGACATTACTGACCCGCTTAAAGCCAGAGCTGTGCTCGACTATACGGGGGCTGATGCCCTGATGATAGGACGTGCAGCTCAGGGAAGACCCTGGATCTTTCGGGAAATCCAGCATTATCTGGACACTGGGGAGCTGCTACCTCCACTGCCTCTGGCAGAGGTGAAGCGCTTACTTTGTGCACATGTTCGGGAATTGCATGATTTTTACGGTCATACAAAAGGGTACCGAATAGCGCGCAAACACGTATCCTGGTATTTACAGGAACACGCTCCAGATGACCAGTTTCGGCGCACATTCAACGCCATTGAGGATGCCAGCGTACAGCTGGAGGCGTTGGAGGCATACTTCGAAAATTTTGCGTAAACAGAAATAAAGAGCTGACAGAACTATGTTCGAACAACGCGTAAATTCTGACGTACTGACCGTTTCTACCGTTAACTCTCAGGATCAGGTGACTCAGAAACCTCTCCGTGACTCGGTTAAACAGGCACTGAAGAACTATTTTGCTCAACTGAATGGTCAGGATGTTAATGACCTGTATGAGCTGGTACTGGCTGAAGTAGAACAGCCCCTGTTGGACATGGTTATGCAATACACGCGTGGTAACCAAACCCGCGCTGCTCTGATGATGGGCATCAACCGTGGTACTCTGCGTAAGAAACTGAAAAAATACGGCATGAACTAAGTTCGTTCATGACGGTAAAAAGGCGCTCTTCGGCATGGGGAAGCGCCTTTTTTATTGCCTGAAATCCGGCGATTTTCTTCCCTCTTTCCTGACATCCCTTTTCGTGTATATTGCCTGCCATTCACCCAATCAATTCTCAGGTGCAGTTATGCTTCGCAAGTACGGATGGCTGATTGTCTTTGCCTTGTTTATGTTTGTGTTCGAAGGTTTATTGATGCAGTGGATTGAGATTTTATCCACTGAAAGCGAGAAGTGCCGCAACATGAATTCTGTCAACCCGCTCAAGCTTGTAAACTGCTCCGACCTCGAGTGAAGAATGTAGGAAAAGTCGACGAGCGCGTCGACAGGCGAAATCATGGGCTTTGAAGCGCTACTGGACTGTTGGCGCCAATATTTTCCTGCCACTACTGGAATCATCATTCCGATGGGGAATTGGGTCACTAACGACACCTGTCGTCAGCTAAGCGAGTGGCGCGAACGTTGAATTTACGCGTGGTGGCGGAAGGCGTCGAAACCCAGGCGCAGCGCGAGTTTCTGACACAACTCGGCTGCAACACCTTGCAAGGCTATCTGTTGGGCAAACCGGTGAGCGCCGAGGCCATCGCTTCCAGGCATCAGCGCCCAAGCTGATTACAGCACCTGTTGGTGATACGCTGCAACGTTATCCATCGGTATCGGCAATGTCGCAGGGTGATGAGGTAACGTTGCCATTATATTATCCACCAGCTCTGGCGCTTGCTGATACAAATTGAAATATTCAGGAAAGAGTAACCAGTTTTTTAATACGCCTGAAAAGAAACAGTGAAACATTGTCAGGGCTAATTCAATATTCGTATCGGCCGGAAGACTGCCATTACGAACACATTGTGTTAATACCCGCCGCGGCATTTCATAGCCAAAACAGATACGCTGACGAATTTCCGATTCAAGCATCATCTCTTTTGTGAATTCACATTTGTGATACAAAATTTGCATCAGTGCACGAAGTTTTACAGATTGAGCAATATGTTGCAAACCAACAACAAACATTTCACGTAGATACATCAGCGGATTATCGTTTTCATTAATAGTTAAACGATCGCGGATTATATCGCGCAATGGAATTTGCTCTCGCCATATTTCATTAAACAGTTCGACTTTATTGTTGAAATGCCAGTAGACGGCCCCGCGTGTCACACCTGCTGCATCAGCGATGTCGGTCAGTGTAGTGCACGAAACCCCGCGCAGTGAGAACTGTTCGATAGCAGCATCAAGCAGCTGCTGTCGGGTAATCAGCGCATCTTCTTTTGTTTTTCTGGCCATAGCGAACCCAAATACCATCCTGAAAAACCATTAATGTATTGGCAATCTATTTTTCCACATAGCACTTTATGCATTAATACTGGATTGGCTCTCACTTCCTACCCGCATTCAATAATAATCACAAATACTTCCGCTTGATGTATTGATAATAAATATAATTCCCACCCTTTATCCCCCAGCCATAAAATTCACACATCACTTTTCCTTTATGTATGCGTGCTTTCCCTTATCATTTCTCAATCCCAATGGCTAACATTTCAACGTTTTTATTTGTACTATGGCGTGCGCATTTTTTATTTTTTCACCGGTTTCCGGAGAATTTGCTATATCTGTAATTAAGGACTTGCAATGAAGATTCACGCCAGGATTTCGATTTTATCCAGTTTACTCGCATCAACTCTGCTTCTTTGCAGCTGCGATAACGCCGGGGATCGGCCGCAACAACCACAGACACCACACGTTACGGTTCATGTCATCACGCGCGCTCCTCTGTCCGTGACAACCGAACTGCCGGGCAGAACCACGGCATTTCGCATTGCCGAAGTTCGTCCCCAGGTCAACGGTATCATCCTGCACCGTAATTTCATTGAGGGCAGCGATATTCAGGCGGGCGAGTCTCTCTATCAGATAGATCCTGCCACCTATCAGGCTGCATGGAACAGCGCCAAAGGCGATGAAGCCAAAGCCGCTGCTGCGGCCACGATTGCGCATTTGACCGTAAAACGTTATCTGCCTCTGCTCGGCACACAATATGTCAGCCGCCAGGATTACGATCAGGCTGTGGCTAACGCCCAGCAGGCCGACGCCAGCGTAATGGCCGCCAAAGCCGCGGTGGAAACCGCGCGCATCAATGTAGCCTACACCAAAGTCACTTCGCCTATTAGCGGGCGTATCGGCAAATCCAGCGTAACGGAAGGGGCACTGGTCACTAACGGTCAGTCCCAGGCGCTGGCAACGGTACAACAGCTGGACCCGATTTATGTCGATGTCACCCAGTCCAGCAGCGACTTTATGCGCCTCAAACAGCAAAGCCTTGAGCATGGGAGCGACACCAAAAGCGTCGAGCTGGTGATGGAGAACGGACAACCGTATTCACTAAAAGGCACCCTGCAATTCTCTGATGTCACCGTGGACGAAAGTACCGGCTCCATCACCCTGCGCGCCCTTTTCCCTAACCCTCAGCATACGTTGCTGCCAGGTATGTTTGTGCGGGCGCGCATTGATGAAGGCGTGCAGCCAAACGCCATTCTGGTGCCACAGGAAGGCGTCACCCGCACTCCGCGAGGCGATGCCACAGTGCTTGTAGTCGATGCGAAAAATCAGGTTGAAGTCCGCAACGTCACGGCCTCTCAGGCCATCGGCAGGCAATGGCTTGTCACCAACGGCCTCAATGCGGGTGACAAAGTGATTGTCAGCGGATTGCAGAAAGTACGTCCTGGCGTTTCGGTGAGCACAGAGCCAGACACTGCCACTTCGTCTGCCAAATAATCAGGGGCCACTATGTCCAAATTCTTTATTCAGCGCCCGATTTTCGCCTGGGTGCTGGCGATCATTATGATGATGGCGGGCGGGCTTGCGATCATGCAATTGCCTGTCGCACAGTACCCGACCATCGCGCCACCGGCTGTGGCCATTACGGCAACCTATCCGGGGGCTGATGCCCAAACCGTGCAGGATACCGTCACCCAGGTTATCGAACAAAACATGAACGGTATCGATAACCTGATGTACATGTCCTCCACCAGCGACTCCGCTGGTAGCGTGACGATCACGCTGACATTCGAGTCCGGCACCGATCCTGATATCGCGCAGGTTCAGGTACAGAACAAGCTGCAACTGGCGATGCCATTGCTGCCTCAGGAAGTACAGCAACAAGGTATCGGCGTCGAGAAATCAAGCAGCAACTTCCTTATGGTTGCGGGTTTTGTTTCCGATAATAAGAGCCTGACACAGGATGATATTTCCGACTATGTCGCCTCTAATGTGAAGGACACCATCAGTCGTACATCGGGTGTTGGGGATGTTCAGCTTTTTGGCGCGCAGTATGCGATGCGTATCTGGCTTGACAGCAATGCGCTGAACAAATATCAGTTGACGCCCCTGGACGTCATTAATCAACTGAAAACACAAAACAACCAGATTGCCGCAGGTCAACTAGGGGGAACGCCGTCCATTCAGGGTCAACAGCTTAATGCCTCCATCATTGCCCAGACGCGTCTGAAAACACCTGAGGAGTTTGGCCGCGTCACGCTGAAAGTGAACCCGGATGGTTCGATGGTCCGTCTCACTGATGTGGCCCGTATCGAACTTGGCGGCGAAAACTACAATATGGTGACGAAAATTAATGGCCAGCCCGCAACAGGCTTGGGCATTAAGCTGGCGACCGGCGCTAATGCGCTGGATACCGCCACTGCCATCAAAACTAAGCTTACAGAGCTACAGCCGTTCTTCCCGCAAGGGTTGAGGGTGGTCTACCCGTACGACACCACGCCGTTTGTGGAAATATCTATTCGCGAAGTGGTGAAAACGCTGTTTGAAGCCATCATCCTTGTCTTTCTGGTGATGTATCTTTTCCTGCAGAATCTACGCGCAACACTGATACCTACCATTGCAGTGCCTGTCGTACTGCTGGGCACATTCGCCATACTGGCGGCATTCGGCTTCTCTATCAATACATTAACGATGTTTGGGATGGTGCTCGCCATCGGCTTACTGGTCGATGACGCCATCGTCGTAGTAGAGAACGTTGAACGTGTGATGGCGGAAGAAAAACTGCCGCCTAAAGAAGCGACGCTGAAATCAATGGCTCAGATACAGGGCGCTCTGGTCGGTATCGCAATGGTACTCTCCGCCGTGTTTGTACCGATGGCTTTCTTCGGCGGATCGACAGGTGCGATTTATCGTCAATTCTCACTGACGATTGTTTCAGCGATGGTGCTTTCGGTTCTTGTCGCGCTCATTCTGACACCAGCGTTATGCGCCACGCTGCTTAAGCCTGTGTCTGCCGAGCATCACGAAAAGAAAGGCGGCTTCTTTGGCTGGTTCAACGCGCTGTTTGACAAAAGCGTCGACCATTACAGTAACAGCGTTGGCGGGATTTTACGCAAGACCGGGCGTTATTTGCTGCTGTATGTCCTTATTGTCGGCGGGATGGCGGTCTTGTTCCTGCGTCTGCCAACCTCCTTCCTGCCGAAAGAGGACCAGGGGGTATTCATGACGATGGTCCAGCTACCTGCCGGCGCGACGCAGACACGTACGCAGCAAGTGATGGAACAAATTGAAAATTATTATCTGAGCCAGGAAAAAGCCAACGTTAAATCAGTATTTACCGTTAATGGCTTTAGCTTTAGCGGCCAGGGACAAAACTCCGGTATGGTCTTTATTAGCCTGAAACCATGGGAAGAACGTCCTGGCAAAGAAAATAGCGTGGGGGCGATCGTCTCACGGGCAACTAAAGAATTCAGTCAAATCAAAGATGGTCTTGTATTCCCATTCAACCTGCCCGCTATTCTTGAGTTGGGCACCGCAACTGGCTTCGACTTTGAGCTAATTGACAAGGCCAACCTCGGTCATGAAGAACTCACCAAAGCGCGAAATCAGTTACTGGGTATGGTGAGAGAACATCCTGACTTGCTGGTGCGCGTGCGACCTAATGGATTAGAAGATACACCTCAATTCAAACTGGATATCGACCAGGAAAAAGCGCAGGCGCTGGGTGTTAGTCTGTCGGATATCAACCAGACAATTTCCACCGCTCTGGGCGGCACATATGTGAACGATTTTATCGATCACGGTCGCGTCAAAAAAGTATACGTACAGGCGGATGCCCCGTTCCGTATGTTGCCCAGCGACATCAATAATTTCTATGTGCGCAGCGCAAATGGCGAAATGGTTCCCTTCTCAACCTTCAGTTCAGCACGCTGGATTTACGGCTCGCCACGTCTGGAACGCTACAACGGTACGCCTTCAATGGAGTTGCTGGGCGAAGCGGCGCCAGGCAGAAGTACCGGGGAAGCGATGGCGCTGATGGAAAGCCTGGCATCAAAACTGCCAAGCGGAATCGGTCACGACTGGACGGGCATGTCATACCAGGAACGACTCTCCGGTAACCAGGCTCCCGCCTTATATGCGATCTCACTAATCGTCGTATTCCTTTGCCTTGCCGCACTGTACGAAAGCTGGTCTATCCCGTTCTCGGTGATGCTCGTTGTCCCACTCGGCGTGGTGGGTGCGCTTCTGGCGGCTTCGCTTCGCGGAATGAACAACGATGTGTACTTCCAGGTGGGTCTGTTGACCACAATCGGTCTTTCGGCCAAAAACGCCATTTTGATTGTCGAGTTTGCCAAAGATCTGATGGATAAAGAGGGCAGAGGGCTGATTGAAGCCACTCTTGAAGCGTCGCGCATGCGTCTGCGACCGATTCTGATGACGTCACTGGCATTCATCCTCGGCGTAATGCCGCTGGTTATCAGTTCGGGTGCTGGCAGCGGAGCGCAAAATGCGGTGGGTACTGGTGTAATGGGTGGCATGTTAACCGCAACATTACTGGCTATCTTTTTCGTTCCTGTATTCTTTGTGGTTGTCCGAGGAAGATTTAGTCGAAGTAAATGATAACTAAAATAAAAAAGGTGCTTTAAGCGCCTTTTTTATTTACTGTAGAGATGTGAACATCATCGCCCCTTAAAAAACCAACATTTTATTCTGCATATTTTCTACATAATTAGCGGGATATCCGCCAAAACCTCCACGATGTTTACAGAGCAAATAAATTGAGATTATTTGCAGCTCTCATCCAGTCAGACTCCAATGATAAAATCGTCGTAATTCCGCACGGCAGGTGTTTTATAACCGCCGCGGTTTAATCGAGGTAATATCATGAAAAGATTGATTTCAGTTGCATTGCTGACCGCTTTGCTCGCAGGCTGCGCACACGACTCACCTTGCGTGCCGGTTTATGACGATCAGGGGCGGCTGGTTCATACCAATACCTGTATGAAGGGCACGACGCAAGATAACTGGGAAACGGCGGGTGCTATCGCCGGTGGCGCAGCTGCACTGGCAGGTTTGACGCTCGGCATCGTAGCCCTCACTAAATAATTAAACGTAAGCGCGGGCCCCCGCGCTTTTGCTTCATGGGGGTGCAAAACCGCGTTCGAAAGTAAAAAAATCGCCTTGTTTCTGCCCTTCATAAAAACAATTCCGTGTTTTTAATCGCGCATCCATAATTTAAAATGATTATGCCTGTGAATTGGCGTGAGCGATTTCACATATTATTGCCATTCATTCTCACATCAATATTAACCCCCGAAATCATTTCTCTTTCTCGTCTCAATCCTGAAACTTTTTCGCTCTGATTTGTGGCACAGGTTGTAATTTTGCACCATCTCAGGGCGCTTGTTTTTTTCTTTCCTGTCTACACTCACTTTATTGCTTCCCCAAGGCTCAATATCAGGCGGTTGCAATTCTGGCATTCCCTTTGCTTTACAGGAAATGGCCATGGCCACAGACAGGTTTCGGCGTTCCCCCGGACGTCTAATTAATAACGATAAATCTTCGCCACACAGGATGCTTTATGAAAAAGATGATGATCGCCAGCCTCACAGCGGCGGGCGTACTGTTTGCAATTTCAAATCAGGCACATGCAGGTACCACTTTTGACGCCGTTAAAAAGAAAGGCTTCGTTCAGTGCGGGATCAGTGATGGATTGCCGGGCTTCTCTTATGCAGATGCTGACGGAAAATTTACCGGTATTGATGTGGATGTCTGCCGTGGCGTGGCCGCAGCGGTATTTGGTGATGCCAGCAAAGTGAAATATACCCCACTGACCGCGAAGGAACGTTTCACCGCCCTTCAATCAGGCGAAGTGGATTTGCTGTCCCGTAACACCACCTGGACCTCTTCCCGCGATGCGGGCATGGGCCTCTCCTTTACCGGCGTAACTTATTACGACGGCATCGGCTTCCTGACTCACGATAAAGCCGGGCTGAAAAGTGCAAAAGAGCTGGATGGCGCGACCGTCTGCATCCAGGCCGGTACCGATACCGAGCTGAACGTGGCAGATTACTTCAAAGCCAACAACATGAAGTACACCCCGGTGACCTTCGACCGTTCTGACGAATCAGCAAAAGCTCTGGAGTCCGGACGCTGCGATACCCTGGCCTCTGACCAGTCGCAGCTGTATGCGCTGCGTATCAAACTGAGCAAACCGGGTGACTGGATTGTTCTGCCAGAGGTGATTTCCAAAGAGCCGCTGGGCCCAGTGGTTCGCCGTGGCGACGACGAGTGGTTCTCCATTGTGCGATGGACGCTGTTCGCCATGCTGAACGCAGAAGAAATGGGGATTAACTCTAAAAACGTTGATGAGAAATTTGCCAGCCCATCAACCCCAGATATGTCGCATCTGCTCGGGAAAGAGGGTGATTTCGGCAAGGATCTGAAGCTGGATAACAAGTGGGCCTATAACATTGTTAAACAGGTCGGGAACTACGCTGAAATCTTTGACCGCAACGTCGGCGAAGGCAGTGCACTGAAGATCAAACGTGGCCAGAACAACCTCTGGAATAACGGTGGGATACAGTACGCGCCGCCGGTTCGTTAAGTTTTACGCTGTGACGGGCATCGCTTCGGCGGTGCCCAACCTGATGTTCTGGTCATTGAGGTTTACTATGTCCCAACGCCGCCTGACCGTAAAAGGATCGCTCTCCTTTTCCAACCCCACGGTTCGCGCCTGGCTGTTTCAAATCCTTGCGGTAGTGGCGGTCGTCGCTATTGCTATCTATTTGATACACAACACCATTACCAATCTGGACAAGCGGGGCATTACCTCTGGGTTTGCTTTTCTCGACAGAAGCGCGGGCTTTGGCATCGTTCAACACTTAGTTGATTATCAGCAAGGTGATACCTATGGCCGGGTTTTCCTGGTCGGTTTACTGAACACTCTGCTGGTTTCTGCGCTGTGTATTATCTTTGCTTCCTTCCTTGGCTTCTTTTTGGGGCTAGCGAGACTCTCCGAAAACTGGCTGCTGCGTAAGCTGTCGACGGTCTATATCGAGACGTTCCGTAATATTCCGCCGCTGCTGCAAATCTTCTTCTGGTATTTTGCCGTACTACGTAATTTACCTGGACCGCGACAGGCGGTGAACGCCTTCGAACTGGTGTTCCTCAGCAATCGCGGACTCTATATTCCTTCCCCGCAATGGGGTGAAGGAGTGCTGGCTTGTACTGCCGCGCTCGTCATTGCCGGGCTGCTGAGCGTCGGGCTTTTTCGCTATAACAAAACCCATCAGATAAAAACAGGCCAACTGCGACGCACCTGGCCGACGGCCCTGGCGCTGGTTATCGCGCTACCGTTGCTCGCTCACTGGACCTTTGGCGCTGCACTGCATTGGGATATTCCTGCACTTCAAGGGTTTAACTTCCGCGGCGGTATGGTACTGATCCCCGAACTGGCGGCTTTAACGCTCGCACTCTCGGTTTATACCTCCGCATTTATTGCCGAGATCATCCGTTCTGGTATCCAGGCGGTGCCTTTTGGGCAGCATGAAGCGGCCCGGTCGCTTGGGCTGCCCAATCCTGTGACGCTGCGCCAGGTCATTATTCCCCAGGCGCTCCGCGTGGTTATCCCACCACTCACCAGTCAGTATCTGAATATTGTCAAAAACTCATCGCTGGCCGCGGCCATTGGTTATCCCGATATGGTTTCGCTGTTTGCCGGTACGGTGTTAAACCAGACCGGTCAGGCAATTGAAACAATCGCTATCACCATGTCGGTGTACCTCATTATCAGTCTGAGCATTTCACTGTTGATGAATATCTATAACCGCCGTAAGGCACTGATTGAGCGCTAAGGGGTCATGATGACAAAAGCACTTCTGTCTCACGCTGCGCGGCCGGACGGTGCAAAGCGTAATCAGTCTCTGACGTGGATGCGCAAGAATTTGTTCTCCAGCTGGTCTAACTGCCTGTTGACGCTCTTTGCGCTGTGGCTGATGTGGGAACTCATTCCGCCATTGCTGAACTGGGCTTTTTTACAGGCGAACTGGGTGGGAACGACTCGCGCTGACTGTACTAAGGCGGGTGCCTGCTGGGTGTTCATTCATCAGCGCTTCGGCCAGTTTATGTATGGGCTTTACCCCCATGACCAGCGCTGGCGCATTAATACTGCGCTGATTATCGGCCTGCTGTCGATCGTACCGATGTTCTGGAATGCGATGCCACGCCGTGGTCGTTACATTGCCTGTTGGGCGGTCATTTATCCCATTGTGGTGTGGTTTCTGCTGTATGGCAGTTTCTTTGGCCTGGAGAGAGTAGAGACGCGGCAATGGGGTGGCCTGACGTTAACGCTGATTATCGCGTCGGTCGGGGTTGCTGGGGCATTACCGCTCGGCATTCTGCTGGCGCTTGGACGCCGTTCGACCATGCCGGTGGTACGCGTTCTTTCGGTTATTTTCATCGAATTCTGGCGCGGCGTGCCCCTGATAACCGTACTGTTTATGTCGTCGGTGATGCTACCGTTGTTTATGTCCGAAGGTACAAGCATCGACAAACTTATCCGCGCGCTAGTCGGTGTGGTGTTGTTCCAGTCGGCCTACGTGGCAGAAGTGGTGCGCGGAGGCTTGCAGGCTCTCCCAAAAGGGCAATATGAAGCCGCGAGTTCGCTGGCCCTGGGCTACTGGAAAACACAGGTGCTGGTCATTCTTCCCCAGGCGCTGAAGTTAGTGATCCCTGGCCTGGTCAATACCATTATCGCGCTGTTTAAAGACACCAGTCTGGTGATCATCATTGGCCTGTTCGATCTGTTCAGCAGCGTCCAACAAGCGACCGTCGATCCGGCATGGCTCGGGATGTCGACGGAAGGCTATGTCTTTGCCGCACTGATCTACTGGATCTTCTGTTTTAGCATGTCGCGCTACAGCCAGCATCTGGAAAAGCGCTTTAACACCGGGCGTACACCGCATTGAGGAAACTATGAGTCAAACATTACTACAACCGGCGGATGCGATGATTACGCTGGAAAACGTCAATAAATGGTACGGACAGTTTCACGTTCTGAAGGACATTAATCTGAACGTGAAACAGGGTGAGCGTATTGTTTTATGCGGGCCTTCAGGCTCAGGGAAATCAACTACGATCCGTTGCATTAATCATCTGGAAGAACATCAGCAGGGCCGGATCGTCGTTGATGGCATCGAGCTCAATGAGGATATTCGCAATATCGAGCGAGTGCGTCAGGAAGTGGGAATGGTATTCCAGCACTTCAATTTGTTCCCTCATCTGACCGTGTTGCAAAACTGTACTCTGGCTCCAATATGGGTGCGAAAACTACCAAAGAAAGAAGCAGAAGCCCTGGCGATGCACTATCTGGAGCGGGTTAGGATCGCGGAACACGCTCATAAGTTTCCCGGCCAGATTTCAGGCGGCCAGCAACAGCGCGTCGCGATAGCGCGCTCACTGTGTATGAAACCCAAAATTATGCTGTTTGATGAGCCGACATCCGCGCTCGATCCGGAAATGGTGAAGGAGGTGCTCGACACCATGATTGGCTTGGCCCAATCCGGGATGACGATGCTATGCGTAACGCATGAAATGGGTTTTGCCAGAACCGTCGCCGACCGGGTTATCTTTATGGACAGAGGTGAAATCGTCGAACAGGCACCTCCGGAACAGTTCTTTGCAAATCCAAAATCTGAACGTACCCGCGCGTTTCTCTCGCAGGTCATCCACTGAGCCTTTTCCTCCCCAAATGGGGAGGATTTTTCCATTTCAGATCGCAGAAAAGCAAAAAGCCCAGTCATAAGACTGGGCTTTTTGCTTAATTGATGTCTGGCAGTTCCCTACTCTCGCATGGGGAGACCCCACACTACCATCGGCGCTACGGCGTTTCACTTCTGAGTTCGGCATGGGGTCAGGTGGGACCACCGCGCTGTTGCCGCCAGACAAATTCTTTTATCTGCCGAACTTAACCGTTAAAACTGGTGCTGATACCCAGAGTCGAACTGGGGACCTCACCCTTACCAAGGGTGCGCTCTACCAACTGAGCCATATCAGCACACTTAATTTGATGCCTGGCAGTTCCCTACTCTCGCATGGGGAGACCCCACACTACCATCGGCGCTACGGCGTTTCACTTCTGAGTTCGGCATGGGGTCAGGTGGGACCACCGCGCTGTTGCCGCCAGGCA